>CAZQAE010000096.1:15669-17561 GCA_964591275.1 uncultured bacterium
GCTGGATCAATAAACTGGAAATGTTTATGCCCGATCCCGGCTACAACGTCGATGTGGATTACGTCTCCTCCCCGGACGCCATTCATGATGGCGAATGGACTAATACCATGATTGAGCATGAGACGGAAGAAGGCGAAGTCTACATGGGTATTCGATGGCAATATTCGGGGTACGTAACCTCCGAGGATTACGGCGACATTCGTGAAGAAGACGCGAAATATTTTGCAAAGGCTGGTGCCGATGACGGAGATATCGCAGAAGGAGAACGGCTGGGTGGATTTGCTTTCCGCGCCACGACCACGACCGAAACCGACCCCGACAAAATCGACGGGTTCGACTGGGCCGTGTGGGCTGATGACGGAACCTTGTTTATCGGCGAAAGCTGCGTAATTGCTGAAAACTGCGAAGAAGTCGATACTGACGATGACGTAGATGACGACACTGACGACGAGGATCGGGGTGACGACGACGACGACAGCGCCGGCGGATGCGGCTGCTAAAACAAGATAAGTTCCCACAACCTAAAGACAGCACTTCGCCCCGTTGGAGAAATCCAGCGGGGCATTTTTCTTACTGACTGGCAGCGTTTTCTAAAAACCCTTAAACTCCAAAAATGAAGAAATCTTTTTTCCTGGCAATTTGCTTCATGATGGCGCTGGCGGCGATGGTCGCCTTTATTTTATGCCGACCTGCGCGAAACATGCTGCTTCATTCTCCCAGCCAGCTTGAGTCCACGTTCAAACAACTGCAGCTTGAAAACGCGCAATGGGAAAGCAAAGCCCCGCATGACAGGGCATTGTTGGCTGAGTTGCTGAAATCCATCGAGAAAATTTTTCCATCAGACCCCCTTGTCGATGCTGAAATTATCGCTTGCACACCCGCTGAAGACAAACGAATGCGCCGCTTTTCCCCTGAAGCCGCTTCGCTGTCCAAAATTGTAAAATCCCTTGATTCTGTCCTGGAAGACGGGTTGGAACTGCGTTTTGGGCGCTACGATTTTATCAAGGGTGAAATTAAATACGACGATTTGGATAGGTATTTCCCCAAAAGCGTCCCTCGACTTTTACGGCTTTTGCTTCTATCCGCGCAGGCCGCGCGCATTCAAGCCAACCCGGACATAGCGTATGAACATCTGATGCGTGCCTGGGAAACGCAGGATGGACTGGTGAATACGCCATCGGTCGCCTTGATCATTCTTGCAGGCGTCAAAGGCCGCCGGGAATTCATCCAAACTGTGCTTTACGTGCTGCCGCTTTTGCCCCCAAAAGATCTGGAAGCCCTTGCGGGGCGGTTGCGAGAGCGATCTGACATCCCCGAGGCGCTGAAAAATTCCATTGTTTTCAACATTGTCGGCACGGAGCATTCCATCAGAAACGCCATGCCGTTTAATAAGCGAAATTTCATAACATCGTTATTTTCCGAGCCGGGCGAATTTGGGCCAAAGCTGAAGCTGCATCGGGAAATGAAACGGGAACGCCTCATCTACCTGGATCGAATGATCTCGCTAATGAACGAGCTGGGTACAAATGCCGCCCAAGAGAAATTGGCGACTGACCCGGCGGTGAAACGCCATGCGCCGTCCCGTTTCTATAACGATCAAATCCGCACGAACTATCTGTGGAATCTTGAAGAACACCAGAAAAACGAAGAGCTGGTCGAAACGCTGATTTCGGCCATTGACGCCGAACTCGAAAGGCGCCGGAGCGGCTTGGTTCTGGGCTTTGAAATACCTGTCAACGAATTTCGGAAAATTGTCGTTGACGCCAACCGGGGTTGTTTCGATCCGCCGCTATAGGCAGGCATGAAGTATGAAGTTGGGAAAAATTTGGAATTTCAAATGCGGAATGCGGAATGCGGAATGCGGAATGCGAAGCGATGAATAAGCGAAAGCA
>CAZQAE010000097.1:0-17205 GCA_964591275.1 uncultured bacterium
AAATAGAACGGCGAGCATTACGGGCAGGGTCGCGACAGCCATAAAAAGGCTGTAAACATCAGTCGCCTTTTTCCGCCAGGGGCTGATTGAGGATTCGGCGGAGTCTTCGCCATAACCCATCCTCGATACTTTAATTTTATCAAACATGTTGCTTATTCTCTTTGTTTCAAAAAAAATCAAAATTAGAAACTCAAGCTTCTCCTACTCAGCCCGAATCGGAAAAAAGCCTTTAGAAGCTATCATCTTCCTGAGCCCAGTCAAATACTTTTAGAAATACTCACCGCGTGGGAGTCGAACCTCAGATTTCTGAGGGCTTGTAAGTTGCTGATTTTATTCATTCTCCACTTTCGGACTAAAAGGGCAAAGCCCGAACTCAATGGAGAGGGAGAGAGGAAAGGTGCTGGCAGAAAACACCCACGCCCAATAATCCTTTGTTATTCAGCAGTTATACGCCGTCATCAGCCCCCGCGAATGATGATGTGGATGATGACGCCGACGATGATGTGGACGACGACTCGGATGATGATGAAGTCAACGATGATGCAAGTGATGATGACACGGGCGCGGTTGAAAGCCACGATGAAGACGGCGACGGAATTTCCGGCGCGGGCTGCGGGTGTTAAAACGCAAAGGTTGCGGCCTGTCGAGCGGCGGCGAAATCCACCGTAGAAATACAAAAAACTCATCAATTTTACTATTGGTGTTTTCATTCCCATAATCAATTGCTACAATGCCTTTGTTCGATTGCATGAAATAAAATTCTTAGGGCATAGCTTTTTCAAATTCGACGGCGTTTTCTCGCCATCGATCACATGAATGGAGTTGGTCCACAATGAAGGTAATTTTCATCCTTCCCACGCAATATGATCGGGAAGACCGCATCGTTCGCGTAAAAAAAGCCTCCGTAAATCTCAACCTGAATCTTCCCCTGCTGGCGGGGTTGACGCCCAAAGACATAGAGACCGAAATTTTCTATGACTACATTGAGGAGGTGACTTCCGATATTCCCTGCGACCTCGTGGCCATCAGCGGTCTGATCTGCACGACGCCGAGAGCCTACGAGTTGGCGGACGCATTCAGGGCCAGAGGCAAGAAAGTCGTCATGGGAGGCTTTCACATATCGGCCATGCCGGAAGAGGCCCTGGAGCATTGCGACGCCGTAGTCATCGGCGAGGCGGAAAATGTTTGGGAGCAGGTCATTGACGATGCGCGTTCAGACCGATTGAATTCGATATACAAATCCGAGACACGTGCCATCCTTGGAGGGCAGCCCCCGCCGCGTTACGATCTCATAAAGAAGAACCTTTATAAAATTGAAGTCTATCCTGTGGAATCATCAAGGGGTTGTCCCTACAACTGCGAGTATTGCGCCGTTACAAAATTTCACGGAGGCCAGTACCGCCATCGGCCCGTCGCCGAGGTTGTTCGGAACATCCAGGCCACTGGCAGCCGCTACATAGCCTTTGTCGATGACAATATCATCGGAGACAAGGCCTATTCCCGTGAACTTTTCAAAGCTCTGATTCCGCTGGACATCCGTTGGATGGCTCAGACCACCATGTATCTGGCTGATGATCCTGAGTTATTGGAACTGGCTTATAAAAGCGGTATGCGTTTTGCCTGGACGGGCATCGAATCGATCAATCCCGACAATCTCAAAGAGGTGAACCGGAGGATCAACCAGGTTGATGAGTTTGAACGCCGCATCAAGGAATTTAACCGCCTGGGCATTCTGGTCGGCGCGAATATCATGGTGGGCTTCGATCACGACTCACGGGAACTCTATGATGAAACCTATGAGTTTCTTGTTCGCAACAGGGTCTTTCCCTTCGTCTACATCCTCACACCCATCCCTGGAACCGCCATCTGGGATCGATTTGTGAAAGAGGACCGAATTTTGCACCGCAATTGGTCGCGCTACACAGCTTACGAGACGGTGTACCAGCCAAAAAATTTCACGCCCGCAGAGCAAAACGATCTATATTTCAACTTCATCACTCGTCTTTTCAGTTTCCAAAACAACATTATGCGTTCTATCACACGCATCCGTCCGTCCAATTTCAAGGAGGATTTTTTCATCCATTTGGGCGCATTTTTGGTCGGAACGGCCGTTCAAAAGGTCGCAAAAAAACGCGGTCCAACATACTGGTGAAATCTTCGTATATTCGATATTTTTTAAAGAGAATAATCCACAACCAACAATGAATAATGATGCCCATGTTCCGCGGGGAAAAAATTTGTGCGCTATCCGTGGAGAAATGTTTCCCTAGTCCAACGCGACATCAATAATACGGCAAAATGCCGCGATGCAGATTTTTGCGAACAACGAGGCTGTTTAGAGACAGCGCCAACTGCATCATGAAACTGCCCCAGGGGCGCTTTATAGACAGGCCGTGCAAAAAACGCCGGATGATCAGCGGGATCGAATAGACCTTCTTGAAAAAATCGATGAACAATTCATCCAGCCGCTCTGGTGTGAAGTTCGTGGGCCTATAGACCGTTTGGAAGGAAGAGTATCGCCAATAATCCTTGTGTATAATTCGGCCTTCGGCGTCCCAGCGCTCGGCCAGGCGCGTGCCCGGATACGGCGTGATGATGTAGGGATTGGGCTGAAACAAATTCTCTTTCATAAAAATATAGGTTTTTTCAAAAGTTTCTTCCGTGTCGTTGTCGAAGCCGAACATGAGGTTCGCCGCCACGGTGATGCCGTGCTTTCTGAACAGCTTGGTCTTGGCCACGTATTCCTCGACGCGGTTGACTTTCTTCTTGCCCATCGCCGCCAGATTTCTTTCGTCTAAAGTTTCAATTCCGATGATGGCGTAGCGGAAACCGGATCGACCGGCCAGCGCAAGCACCTGTTCGTCGTCGGCGAGTTTGATGGAAACCTGGCTCATCCAGAAAAGATTCAGTGGAATCAAAGTCTCGAAGAGTTCTGCGGAGTAGGCGAGTTTGCCGGCGATATTGTCGTCCACAAAACCGATGAAACGCGAACCGCACGCCTTGATGTCGCGGACGACCTGGTCAATAGGGCGGTGGCGGTATTTATTTCCGTAAAACTGCGTGACGGAGCAGTATTCGCAATTGTGAGGGCAGCCCCGCGTGCATTCCACGGGCATCACGTCGTTGATATATTTGCCCTTTTTGATGAGTTCGTAGCCGGGAATCGGCTGGTCGTTTAATTCGGACAAGTGATCTGCTTTATAAACCGGCTTCAGCGCATCCTTTGCTGCATCTTCCAGGAGTTGCGCCCATACAAGCTCAGCTTCGCCAATGACGATGGTGTCGCAGTGCTCCCTGACAACATCGGGGAATAAGGTCGGGTGAAATCCGCCCATGACGACTTTGGTTCCAAGCTTTTTGAATTCGGCCGCAATTTGGAAACCCCGTTCGGAGTGCAGCGTCGTTGCGGTGATGCCCACTAAGTCATACCCGCCATCATAGTTGATATCGTCGGTGTAGTCGTTGACCAGTTCGATCTCCCAATCTTTGGGAGTCAATCCAGCCAATAGGTAAATCGAAAGCGGGATGAGGAAGGTCTTTTTCACGCGCAAAGGCTTGCCTTCATCCGTCAATTGCGCCGGGCTGACCAAAAGCAGCTTCATTTTCATTCTCCATCTGCATGGCGGTAAAAAATCTCTGTCAATGAGTATCATTATCTCACTAAGCAAAAAAAAATGAAAGCGACGATCAGACGAATAGCCTGCAAAATAAAGGTGTTTTGTTTCTATATCGCTATGAATGAGAGTTCTTATTTCAAATGACTAAACGAATGCGCACCGCGCACCGGCTTTACATAAAAAAGCAATGGGGATATTCTCCCTCAACTAAAAAGCCTGCCAAAACAAGGCTTTTCATAACCAGGCGAGTGAATGCGAAAACCCCTTGAATTTCTGATCGTCACAGTATTGATTCTTATGCTTCCCGTGCCTTCGGTCGCCATGTGGTACTGGGGCACGAAACCTCTGAGCATGGGGACGGCCGGCGTGGCGGTGGCCGACGACAACAACGCCATTCAGATAAACCCGGCGGGCGTGGCCGAGACCAATTTTGGAAGCGTCGACATTCAGTTCGAACGGCGCGAATACGAAATCGCTGATTATCCTAAATTTCACGGAGAAGACCTGGAAGAGACAGAAGACGAATGGCTCCCGGCTTACGAACGGACCTATTGGGAGGACGATGACCCGGTGGACCCGCATGAAAAGAACATTTCCGACTTCTGGCACGCCTCCATCATCGACGGCAAAACCAGCAAGGCGGTCAGTGCGGGATTTTCTTTCACTGGCGCCAATTTTCCGAATCGCACTTTTAAAGAAGGCAAGGACTACCGGGCGGCCCTGGCTTTAGCCGGCAACGGCGGCGACATCATTTATTTGGGTCTGGCGGGCAAATACATCTCTTTTGAGCCCGGCGAAGGCGATTTCAACATGGACGCCGGTTTCATCGTTCGCGCTATCGATTATTTCTCGGTGGGCATGGTTGGCCGCAATGTCTTCGGGACGCCCGATCCTTACAAAGCTGAACGCGAAGTGGCTTTAGGCCTCGCGGTTCATGTGCTGGATTACGCCACGGTTGCCTTTGACACGACGAAGGTTTTCGATGTGGACGAGCCCAACACCTTTAACTTTGCTTTGGGTGTCGAGGGATGGGTGTATAAATCCGTGAGGCAAAAGGCCGGTCTGGCCCTTCGCGGCGGTTTTGACTGGAATCAAATATATAACCGGGATTCCTACGCTTTCGGCATCGCCTGGAATGCCTTGGAGGGCGGCCTCGGTTACACTTTCCGCGCCGATGTTCAGCGCACACGCAATTTCCAGCACTCTATCAACTTGACAATGCGTTTTTAACAAAAAACCAAATTTGCCGCACACCGGGAAATCATACGATGGCCGCGTACGTTCACTGATTTCTGTAAACGCGGATTTCCTTCTCCCGCTCAGGCGTTTCGTACCATATGATCACGTCGGCGCGACCGTCATCTTCAAGATTGACGACGTCCATATGCCGAGACACCGGGGCTGAAATAAGGCCGATCTTTTCACTCGAAAAAGTCCCGTCCCCATGGCCGATATAAACGCCAACAGGATCAATGCCTCCGCCGCTGAAAACATCGAGCAGGCCGTCGTCGTTGAAGTCATAACCTATCTTCGGCGGCGCCCCCAACAGTTCGAGACCTTTCGACATGTCCACGCCAAACTTCGTGTCGATCGAGTAGTCTGCCTCCGCGGGAAATAGGTTCGCGCCTTTTTGAAGAAATAGATTGAATCGAATTTTTATTTTCTTTGTCGTCAGAAGTTTGATGATGGCGGGGATGCTGATGTTCACAAGAGGCGCCGCCAGATCGATTTGACCATCTCCATTAGCGTCCTTGGCCAGCGGCGCCCCCGAGAATCCCTCAGTCGCTTTTTCGTAAATCGGATTTTTAGAAAGGCCGTCGGGACCGCCTTTATAAACGCGAATAAGGCTTGAATAATCCATCAGACCGCCGCCGAATTTGCTGATGATCAGGTCCCCGAAACCGTCGGCATCCACATCCGTGATGTTCGCCGCCACGCCGAAATTTTCCTGCCTCGCTTCTTCGACCGTTTTGATATTCATGAAGCGGCTATAACCCGGCATGGTTTCGAAAGCGCCGTCTGCCTGCCGAAAAACAGACACGCGCTCGCCGCCGAGAACGTAAAGATCATCGAATCCGTCATTGTTGAAATCGCATTGAGCCAGATCGGGCGCCGTCACCGAGGCGTAAGTCAGATATCCCATATTTTCATCGCCCTTCGCCTGGGCGCTGATAAATGAACGATCCATTTCAACAGACAATTGGTATTTTCCTTCAAATGAATCGCCCGTCCATGAAAAAACGCTCAGACGACCAAAATCGGGCAGAATCATCTCCAGCCCTTTGTCGCCCACCCAATTTCGGACCAGATTCAGCCAGGGCAGGTTTTTTCGGTCCGGGTACAAAGTGTCGCCGCCGCGAGAGGCGATGGTGGCTGGCTTACCGAATCCGGCTGTGTCGACCGACCGCGCTGTTGTCTTGTTGCGATAAAAAAGGATGAGTTCCAAGTGGCCGTCGCCATTGAGATCGTCCAAGTCGAAGGCGCAGGCTTGCGCCGGCGCTGTCAGGGAGACGCTCGGAAATTTTGAATAGTTTTTTTCTTTACCGGCGAACCAGACCAGAATATTTCTCGCAAGATTCGGGGCGGCGCCGACCGTGACCGTCGCCACAACGTCTCTGACGCCGTCGCCGTTCACATCCATGACATGGACTTCACTGACCGGATGTCCGGCGCTAAGTTCATCCAGCGAAAAACTGATATCATTGGCCAGAGATATAACAGGCATAAGACATAAACATAAAATCAAGATCATCCATCGAATCATCGCTTTATCCTTCAATCATGTTCAAAGAACTAAAAATAATCGAGGCGACTTCGCCAGGCATTAAAAATGTTGTCTTCACTTCCAAGTCAGCCGACTGTTGATACAGCGGCAGACGCCGGGAGCAAATCTGCTTCATCTCCGCAAGCTCATCGCCGTTTTTTGTCAAAGACGGACGCTGATCCATTTCGCCGGTCAGTCGCTTCACAAGTTCTTGCGGCTTCGCATTGAGGAAAACAACGCAATCCAATTGAGCCAATAAATCGCGGTTAATTTCCGACTCGATGATGCCGCCGCCGCAATCCACAATAATATCGAGGGCTTCCTCGTTGATAATCTGTCTGAGACATTGCGTCTCGCCAGCCCTGAATGCCTCCCAGCCTTTGGATTCGACAATCTGGCTGATGGGCGCTTCCATGGCGGATTCGACAAGTGCGTCGGTCGAACTCAGCGGATAACGCAGACGCTCGGCCAGCAATCGGGCCACCGTCGATTTGCCTGAACCACGTGGACCAATCAGGGCCATTCGCATCCCGGGACCTCCCTTAGCGCTGCCGCCATGACTTCAATCGGCGCATCCCGGCCCGTCATCAGCTCGAACTGCCGCGCGGCCTGCGCCAAGAACATGAGTGTCCCGGGAATGGCCAACGCGCACCGAGACATGGCTTCAACCATCAAATGTGTTTTGGCCGGGCGATAGATCATGTCCATCACTGTTAATTTCTTGTGAAGAAATGAAATGTCCACTGGCGACCGGTCGGAATCCTCAAGACCGACAGGAGTCGCATTGATGAGGATATCCGCGTTTTGAATAGAAATCCCGGCATCGCTATGCGTGGAAGAAACACGAATGAAAATATCCCGGTCTTTCATATCTCCGACGATTTCCACGCCCCGCGACGGAGTCCTGGCAATAATGACAATCTCATCCGCGCCGGAAATTGCGGCCGCGACCACCGCTGCGCGCGCCGCGCCGCCTGCGCCGATAATCACGACGCGTGCGCCTTTCATCGTCGCATCACTTTGCCGAAAAGCTTCGAGGACGCCCGGCACATCCGTATTGGCTGCAACGATTTGTTCACCGAAAAGCAGCGTATTGGAAGCTTGGACCAAAGAAGAATATTTGTCTGTTTCATCCGCTGCGGCGAACGCGGCTTTCTTGTGCGGCATCGTCACAGCGAATCCCGCGAAAAGTCCATTTCGCCCCATTTCCAGAGCCGATTTAAAAACACTGGCTTCAAAAGCGATAAACTCGGCATAGATTCCAAGATGGGCGTAGGCCGCGTTGTGCAATGCCGGACTGGCCGAATGCGCAACGGGATCGCCCACGACGGCAAAATGCATTGTTTTGTTTTCGTCCGGGATCGGTCCGCCCATCTTCATCCTTTCAACGCGGTCATCAAAAAATCCAGATCAACGGCTTTTTCGACGGCTTTTTTCGCATGATCGATTTCGGGACGCGCCGCGTCGCATCTATTCAGCGGTCCCCAAACAGGCGCGCCGCTCAAACGCGACAGCATCTGCGCGTTTGAGGCGACAGATTCGTCGCCGCCACCGCCAATGTTGTTGAGCACAAAACCCAACACCGAGATTCCCTCCGCCCGCAGCGCACGCTCGGTCAACAGCGCATGATTGAGGCAGCCAAGGCGATTGGCCACGACAATAATCGCGGGCATTTTGTATCGCGCAGCCATATCGAGAATCGTCCAATCAGGCCCCAGCGGCGCTAAAAGCCCCCCAGCGCCTTCCACGACAACAAGCTCGAATCTTTTTTGTAATTCTTCGAAGCAGTCGTATATGACTCCAATATCAATCCGCCGGTTTTCCATCTGCGCTGCGAGTTGCGGCGCGACCGGAGCGTGGAAACGATAAGGGCAAACCTCTCGCATTGACTGCGCACCCCCGGCAGCCTTCGCTAAAATCGCGGCGTCGCTGCGGGCGTCGTTATCGAAAAACCCACTTTGCACAGGCTTATAAACTCCAACAAACGCGCCCTTTTCACGCAACGCAGCCGTCAGACCAGCGGCGACGAAAGTTTTTCCAACGCCTGTGTCCACTCCTGTGATCAGTAATTTCTGCGTGTTTGCCATGAATTACCGCCTATGATAACGCTGCACATTCGTTTTTACGGGATTTTTCACGAAAAGAGTAGATCATTGCAACAGTCGCCAAAGCGCAAAATTCTCATGATGCCGGATCCACGCTGGCGGCGTGTGAAATGGATCGCCATTGAGGCGCTTTACGCGGCAACCGTGCTTTATCTGCTGGCCGGCGCCTTGTTCGATTTTCCGGCGCCTCCCACGCGCGGCACATTGAGCGTTGGAATCGCCGCATTAACAGTCGGCATCATTCTTCAGATCGTCAATCGAAAAGGGAGCATGCTATGCAGGGTCCCGATGGCGGTTTTGCTCGTTACGCACGCACTGGCGCTAATCCTGTTATTTCTGGCGCTTCGATAATTTTTGGCGGCGCTTATTTGGCAGCGAACTCTTTGACCACGCCGGAGATTTTCTCAAAAACCGTCATCCCCAATGTTTCTATAAGAGCGTTTTCCATGGGGTCGATGTGCGCTTGAAGCATTCGGGCTGCTTCTTTTTCATCCATGCCGGTCCTGGCGCAAAGCTGCGCGGAAAAGGCTACGCCGTCCAGCACGATTCCACGCCTGACAGGCGCGAGAGCTTCGCGAAGAATCTGCTGCGTGAAGGTCCTGGCGACAGCCCCGGCCCACGCGGCCCTGGCCTTTTCGTCATTCTGATATGCGCCCCTGGTTTTGAAGTCTAAAAAGGCTTTTTCGTCTTGCCATTGCATTAAAATCAATTCACGGCTTTCCTTTGAAACAGCCAAAGCTGTCAGCTTGGTTTTCAAATGCGTGTTGGATTGAAAAACGATTCGCCAGTATTGCCGGATTGCGTCGCTTATGTGCTTTTTTTGGGCCTTGTCCAGGGATGTCCATCGAGGCGCTTCTTTTTCCAGCAGATCGCGCAAAATCATCTGGAACTGCCTTTGCACAACTGTGTTGACGAGTGATTCCGATGGATTCACTTTTTTCACAGCGAACCTGCCGTCGAGGAGAATGTTGAATAATTCCTCTGAAGGAGAATCCATCTTCAAGTCGATCATTTCGAGCGACCTGCCTGAATCCGAACTTTTATCCTTCATCGCCAGGAGCATGCCGTTTTCGGCATCAACCATCAGGTCGTATTCACCATGTCGCAAGGTCATTTGTTTTTGGCCTTTAACGACAGTTGCCTGATCGAGTTCCATGCGACGAAGCCACACGGCGTCCGCAGGAATAACCGAAAAATCAACGGCCACATCGATTCCGGTTTTCGTCAATCCCACGCTGAAAAAGGCATTCAAATCCTGATACTCACGCAGTCGCGCAACATCAATCCAGGGTTCCAAGCCTTCTATAGGGGCAGACGCTTTTTTTATTAACTCCTTGACTGTGGCCATATCCATGACAACGACGCCGCCGCTGGGCTTGTCGACCACCAGGAGCATTTTGCCGTCATATACGGTGAGTGTCTGCGCCGTAGGAATCTCAATACGCACAAGATCGGGCCTGCGGTAGAAGACATTTATCCTGACATCCTTTTCCCCTTTAGCGCTTTTGGCGATGAAAGAGGCTTCGAAGCCCTCGGCGCTTCGCAATTTGGATCGAAGAGATTCGGCCAGTGCAATATCTCCCGCCCGGCAATAACCAGGCAGCGCGATGATTACTGTTATTACCAGGAAGCCGAAAAGTCGCGTGCGTGATGGAAATTTCATTTTTCGATTCTGCCTTTTATCCAGCGCTCGATCAAGGATTTATACACTGAAGAAGTCAAAACTTATCCACATAAAAACATCCACATGAAATAACCCAATAAATTCAAGCTCCTGGACCACTTATCCACAGCTAATTTCCAAAAGTCCACGCGGATTTCCCCATACTTGTCCACAGGCTTTGTCGCAAAACGTCTGTGGATATAGCTGTGAAATGCTTGTGAAAACATTGTGGAAACGTTGTGAAAAAGCTGCGGAAAGGTTGTGGGCAGGCTTGTAGATGGAATTGTGGAAAAGCTTGAGGATTTCCTGTTGGCGGCATGTTGGTAAAGTGGGGATAAGCTGTGGGTAACTTGTGGAAAACGGCGACTGGCATTGCCAAGCCTCAGGCGTGCCTGTCATCCATTTCCGTGACGAGTTGGATGTTAGCCATCAACAATATCCAATTTACGCATTGCGCAAGTCTTGGAAAAATGGCGATGGGCGCGAATGGAGTTAAGATAAGAATTATTTCAGTCGATCCTTTAATAGAGACGCAAGATTTATAGACACAGCCACAGGCGGCTATGCTACACGCGCCAAGCCCCACAGGGACAACTGATACTAGCCCGCCGTTTAAACCACCGGAAAATGAGGGACAAGATATTTTTTCATCCAATAGGTACGATTGAAACTGAACCGAACAATTACTCTCATTGCCGAATAATGGCAAGTTTGCGTATCTTGTTGAATGACTTGGGTTAGTTCTTGATAATGCGATATTGTTTTGGGGAACTTCTGTCGAAAACGAGCTTGACCCAACATACTTTTTGTGGTATAAATTGTCAGGGCTTGAAAATTTTTCCTACGGGATTTGCTGAATGGAGGTCGTACCATACAATGATGAACCGCTTTTTATTTTGGTCGCTTTTGGCGACATTTGTATTGCATTTTGGTCTTGGTTCAGTAATGGCTGAGGACAAATCTGAATTAATTGATAACAGGGTAGATAGTATTAAAATAGCAGTGATTACAAAACATTACAAAGGCAAAAACATAGAAAAGATAAAGAAGTGGTTTTCAATTTCAACGTCTCTTGAGGATTCTAACAGCGGTGGGGTAAAGCGTTTTTTGTCAAAATCCTATAAATACGTTGATGTCATTAAAACCCGAGATGAATTGAAAGATGGCCAGTATGATTTTTTTCTTGAGTGTGAACTCCTTAAATTAAGTTGGCAAGACTACATACAGCTTGGGAAAACAAAGGCAACCCGTATGAGTATTAGGCCAGGTGGGGATATTCGTGTTCCAAGCATAAAATCAAAATATCGAATCGTCTCTCTAATTGACAATAGTGAAGTTACAAAGACTGTTAAGTATAAAGAAGTTACTAAAGTAAACACAAAAGTTGTTTTTGAAACTTTGAATGGCGGAGCCCTTAATAAATTCTTCAAAGTTGCAAAGGTTTCACAACTGTTAGATAGTATAAATCCTTCTATCGACAAGATGAAAGGAAATCTTGTGGATATCAACAAGGAGAGTACAACTATTTGTGTCGTGGCAGACAAAAGGTATCTCGATTCAACTTGGTTCGGTATAGAAAAACCTTTGACACTTACCTCATTACTCACACCAAAAGATAAAACTATTGGCGTTGGAGGGAAAAGCCTCGCTGGAATCAATGATTATCTTAATGGTTTGTTTAGCTCTGTTATGGTTTTTGATTCTATCTCCAAAGCGAAAGGTGCTAAATGCGATGTTCTTTTTAAGCCAACTCTTGTTAATTATAATTTGCATAAAGCCAATGTAGACAGGAAATTTGATGGGAAAGTAGTCGTCAAATTCCCGAAGGGTCACACATCATTTACCTATAGTTTTAAAATTTCTCATCTTGCAAGTGATTCTGTTTTAAGTAAATCTATCACAAGACATGATATCGGAATAATCAAAAACTCAAGTAATGCGACAAAAGAATTCTTTGAGTCGGAAGAATTTTTGTCAATCTTCCAACTTAAATGATTCAACTTGCAGGATGTTCGTACTTTGTGAATTAAAATCATAATTGAAATCTGGAGTTTGGCCATGAAAAATCTAGTCCGTTTGGTACTATTCTTTAGTGCTTTATCTTTTCTCCTAGTCGGTTGTTCCTCAATAGCACTCAATAGCGCCAAAAAAAGCTATACGAACAAAAAATATTTTGATTCTATCAAATTTCTTAGCAAATCGGACATCAAAAACCCAGAAGCTATGTTTTATACTGCATTACTTATAGAAAAGAAATTTGGTGCTTATGATGATTTGTCGGCAAATAGTTATTTGCATAAATCAATTTATTACTATAGAAGATCCATAAATGCTATCGATGAATCTGGCTCAGCAAAATATAATTTGCTTCGCAAACAGGCACTGGATGGGAAAAATCGGTGCATGTTAAAATTGTTAAAAAAAATTGCAGTTGTTGAGGAAATAGTACAGCCGAGCATTGTTTTACCACCAGGTTCCTGCGGTTGGTTGTCAGGAGACGTTTCGACTGGCTTAGTCTACATTGACAAAACATTTGAAGGCAAGTACGCCAGAAATTCTTCAAAAGGTTATGATACTTATCTTATTGGCTTCGCAACACCGTTCAAAAAACGACATGGAGTTTATAAATCGACTTATCAAATTAGTACCTTTTCTCCCAAGAGTGTTTCTTTCAAAATAAATAATGAGATATGCTCTGGAAAATTTGAGAATATACTTCAAGTTGTTGATGGGAACATAGCTGATAAAGGATTCGTAACTGATCAAAAGTTGCTCCTTAATCGGTACAAGGTTTTCGCAAATAGGTACAATGACTACAGTAAAATTAGTGACGTGAAGGCGCTAGTGGATGAAATCTATTTTAACATTGCAAAATCTGGAAATACGGTGGCTTCATATAAATTATATTTGCGCGAGAACCCAAAAGGAAACTTTGTTTCTGAAGCGAAATTGTATATTCAGGAAATTGAGTTTTATAAAGCGGACCAACAATATAATACAGAAGGTTACAGAAACTACTTAAGTCGATATCCGCAAAGCTATCTTGTTCAAGAGGCGCTAAGTAGAATTGCAGAAATAGAACAATACGATATTGCACTAAGCTACAACGAGCTGTCTGTATACTTGAAATATGTAGAGGAATTTCCAAATTCGAAAAAAATTAATGATGTATTAAACAGAATTATTGATTTTGAACTAGATGAAATTTCACTGCAGCGTGGTGACATCGATACATATGTGCGATTTATTGAAAAGCAGCAAAGCAACCAGACAATGCTAAAAGCCAAAAGTTCTGTCGCAAAAATTCTGGGCAGAAACGTAGTTATCAAAAACATACACACCGAGTACAATTCCAAAGGAGTTTACATTAGTGGTGTATTGCAGAACAACAACCCGTTTAATGTAGATGGTAAAGTTCTTATAACCTTCACTACAAAAAGCCTATTGGATGGAAACAAGATTTATATGGGGAGGAGTTACGTCGAGGCATTGCCTATATCTATGACTGAGGGGGATTCAAAAGACTTTAAAATATTTGTTAACACACTTGTTAATTGCACGTACAGAGGGATTGTACTTGATTTGCTTGATACAGCTAATCGCATGACTCAGAGACTTAAAGTTGGAGAATTGCCAAGGTTATTTGTTATCACAAAGGAATTTGGTTCACCACCACTTGACGAAGAAGGGGTAGAAAGGTCTTATGCACTTATTGAGAAAGCACAACATGTTCGAAACGCAAGGCCAAGAAATTTTATTGATGGGATTTTGGGACGAAATCAAGGTGTTGGTGGAACCACTGTAACGACGACGTCAGACATGTTTGCTAAAATCAAGATATTGGAAAAGGCAGTAAAACTGGCCCCTCTGTATTATGAAGCTAGATATCAGTTGGCAAATGAGTATTATGGATATGCCGGGAAAATGACTACACCAACAAACATGTTAAGATATTATTTAGAATCCCTGTTCAATGCTATTAATGCTTGCCAAATTAGTAATGAAAAAAATGCTTATGAGTTAGCAAAAAAAGGAAACACAAAGTGCAAGCGATATGCTTCCTCTGCCAAAATGTATGGTGCCTTCATGAAAAAAACTAGTGAAAAGGTTTATGAACTTTACAGGGAAACTGATTTTTCAGATTACAATAGATTAGACTTGGAACCATCAATTGGCACCTCTGGAAATGAAAATAGTTTAGACGAATCAAATAAAAAAGTAACAGGAGTGGCAAACGTAAAGTTACTCTTACGGTCTAATAGCAAGCAAAAGACATGGAGGGTTAAGTGTAATAATGGAGACATCGTGAGAATAAATTATTATTATGACACAAAAAAATACTACAACAGAACAAATGCTGGGTGGACATCAAGATCCTTTCCTACATTTGAAGAAGCAGCCAAAGTAAGATGTTCAGAAAAAGCATTGCTCCCATAAAATAATTTAATCGTCCCTTAAAAAGCGCATAAAACGCTGATAATGCGTAATAATTCGCCAATAGTGTGCTGCAAAAAGCATTAGGAAACGGCCTTAATAATCAAAAAAACCGGACCTTTTCTGCCAATGCAGGCAGCTTGGTTACCCAGGTTGGATGAATCTCCTTGGCCAAAGCTTCGGCGGATCCGGAACATGGAGCCGGAAAAACTACGAGTAAATCCTTCCTATCTTCCTCAGCCAATTTCAATCAGTAACTAGACTCGTATCGCCGCCTGCTCCCGCAAGCCGACAGGCTTCAATGCCTCTGTATGGATTGAGAGAGTTCCCGCCAGTTGTCGGGTCTTGCGTAGAGTATGGTCTGTGTGATCCGGCTTCCGTCGATGTAGTCGCATGGTCTGAATGCGTCGCCGTTTAGCTGGGCATACTCACATCCGGCGGCTTCGATCATCGCCACGCCCGCGGCAATGTCCCAAAGATACGAACCGAACAATATTGCCGCATCGGCCTGCGCCGTCGCCAGATAGCAAAGATGTTCCGCAGCGGTTCCGAATCCGCGCAGCTTTGCACCATAGTCGCATTTGAAGTGACGATGGAAATTGCTTGGGATCATGATAACGGGAGTGTCGTTGTCATCAGAAGGCCTGGGAGTAATTTCCGCCCCGTTCAACCTGAATGATTCTCCCGTATCCACACTGTACATATTATCCAATGCTGGATTATAAAAAACGCCCAGGATGCAGCGGCCATTTTCCACCAGTCCGATGGACACTCCGTAGTGAGGAAATCCACGCTGGTAGGAATGCGTTCCGTCGATCGGATCAACGACAAAAACGCGGGGCAGATGGTGATCCAAATCCAGATTTTCTTCTTCTCCGACAATTCCGTAGTCGGCAAAGGCGTCTCGCAGGCGTTCATAAATCAAATGTTGCACGGCGATGTCCGCGTCTGTCACCACGCTGCCGTCACTTTTGCGTGAGCGGGATAAATCGCCGCGCATCGACAGGGCCAGTTTCCCGCCCGCCCTGGCGATTTCGATAACCTTTTCAAGACGCTCGCTCATGTGTATTTCTCCATTTCATCATCGCTCAAGGCTTCGTTCATCGATCCGCTACGAAACCCCTGCATATCCAGCGCGACGTAGGCGAATCCGCAAGCCTTGATCCCATCGATTATCCGCCCCCGCAGTTCGGTTTCAAAAACTCGCCCGAATTGCTCGGGCATGATTTCCAAACGGGCGACCTCGCCGTGATAACGAACACGAAAATCGCGAAATCCCAAGTCGTAAAGGAGTTTTTCCGATTCCTCGATCATGCCTAAACGGTCTTTGGAAATCGATGTTCCATAAGGGAACCTGGATGCAAGGCACGTGGTTTTCGTTTTATCCCAAAACGAATACCCCATCTCCTTCACGGCGCATCTGATCTCCTTTTTTGTCAACCCCGCCTCCGCCAATGGATGGCGCATTCCCGCTTCTTCGGCGGCTTTCAAACCGGTCCTGAAATCCAGGATGTCATCGGCTATCATTCCATCGCAAATCCATTGCAAATCCCATTCGTCGGCTTCTTTGCGCAATGAGTCGCACATATGCAATTTGCAGAAATAGCAGCGATTCGGATCATTATCCGCGTAACTTTTTGAGTTCAATTCGTCGGTGGGAATGATGGAATATTTGACACCGATCCGCTGAGCGAACTGTTTGGCCTCTTCCAGTTCCCGACGGGGCAGGCTAGGGCTGTCGGCAATCAAGGCGGCAAATCGCCCCGGGACGACCTTTTGAGAAAACACCAGCAGAAAAGAAGAATCAAGACCGCCGGAAAATGCCAGGAGGAAAGTCCCCATTTCTTCCAGGATGCCTTTTAATTTATCGAGTTTAACATCCACAGGCGCCATCGTCGTCATCATCTCCGTCCGAATCGCCCTCCGCTTCCTCAACGCCCAGGTTGCACTCGCCGCTAAGGCACAGTTGGAAGGCTTCGCAATTTTGGGCTTGCTCGGCGCATTCATCGACGCACTGCCAGGCACCGTATTCATCGTCCGAACAATCAGCGGCGGCTTCACCGGAGTTCATGGCGTCGCCAACGATCAAAGTGAACTCACATCCGCTGTAGATCAGATCCACGAGAGCCGCGCAGTCGATGTCATCGGGCTGTTCATCGTCATCGTCGATGTCGTCGTCGGCGATATCATCATCGTCGTCATCGTCGTCGTCATCGTCATCAATCGGAAAGGGATCATCTCCCCGCGTCGCCTTTAGTTTGTACGTTAGTCCCGGAGAGCTGGAGTATCGTTTATCAGTCAGCGGATTTATTATGGCATAGATTTTCACCCACTCCTGCCCGAAACCTGTAAAGGTAATCTCGCCGTTCGCTCCCTTTTCGCCATCGCTCATTTCTTCAATTTCCCAGGTTTGGTCGGAACGCATCTTGATGAAGGTCACGTTCCAATCAACCGTGTTATCCCAAAATTCCTCCTGGCCCTCAATTCGAATATTCAGACGATCATCCGTGTCGGCGCCAGGTTTGAAGAGCAGATAATGACTGCCGAAAACTTCGGGTAAAGATCCCGACCGGAACGTGTCAACGATAATGAGACACCGTTTTTCATAGTTTAGAGTACACT
>CAZQAE010000098.1:0-3429 GCA_964591275.1 uncultured bacterium
TGGACATAGACGCCCGGCACTGGCGCAACCTCATAAAGCTTTTCGGGTCCGGCAAAGATGGTCGGGGAAACCTGCTGGTTTTCCAAAAGGACGGCGAATGCGTCAAAGCGATTCATACGAAGCGCGGCGCAATACTGGACTTCGTGCTGCCTGACAAAGAGCATTGGGGGGCGCTTCTGGAGGAAATCGACGCCGACCGGATGGGTATTATGCCGATCGACCTGCCGCGAAAATTCCTCTTTGCCGCGCAAGGCTCCTTTTTCCGCGACGATGACTGGGATCATCAGATCATGATGATTATTGAGGCTTTGAAGCCATTTGTTAGAGAAGAGATTGAGTGGTTTCCCGGCGCGCCCAATAGAATCCCTGAACTGGATCCTGAAAAGATCGACGATTATTTCGACAAGTTTTGGCCGGACAAATCCTGCGTCGGCTTCTTTGTGTTTGAGGGTCGCAGGCCTTACACTTCCGTTATCCTGGGCAAGAACAAAGGGAGGATTGATCTTTTTACAACCCTTGACGCCTTCCAATTGGCTGACGGTCCCCTAGATTGGGGGAGGGACGCCAAAAGAGTCGCGGAAATTTGCGCCGAGATTCATTATCCCCTGCACGCGGCCCTTTGGATTGAGTTGGAAACATTGCGGGAAATGACAAAAGGGGGAAAGCCGATTTCCTTTCTTCGTCTGGCCCGAAGCCGAGGCCGTGCGGCGTTGTGGCCCGCGCCGGTGAAATGGCGACTTTATCTTTGGCTGGCGAGGGTGTTTCGTGGGTATTAAGAGTCGCGATTTTAAGAAAACGGCAGCCATCGGCCTCATGGCGTCGATCCTCATATATCATTGCGTGACGAATATCATTTTCATTGTCGCAGATGAGCGCCCCGGCAACATCAACGAATTATCCCACGTCATGGGCGCTATCGATTTTGTGAACCTGCTCGTCAACCAACCCGACAAAAGAGCCGCGTATCTCATTGCTTTTTCCGGTTATCCACCGGTTGGGATCGTCGCTTCCGCGGCCTACCTTCTATTCGGACGCGTTCACGACAGCGCGCAATACAGCCAACTGTTGTTTTCCATCATTGCCGTCATTTTTCTATACCTCATCGGCAAACATCTTTTCGACCGCATGACCGGAATTTTCGCTGCGGCCTTTTTTGTCGGCAGTCCCGCCGTGTGCGAGGTCAGTCGCCAATATCTGCTGGAATGGCCGCTGACGGCAATGATGATTCTTGCCGTATATTGGATATGGCGAAGCGACGGATACCAAAACAAAGGATACTCCTATCTGGCCGGTCTGGCGGTGGGACTGGCCGCGCTGTGCAAGCAGACATTTATAATTTTTCTCGCTGGTCCTCTGCTGATCTCGCTGATCCTCTGGATCCGTTCATTGAGGTTGGGAGACAAAGCGCAATGGACATCCGCCTACCGATTCAAATGGCTTGCCATACTGGGCGCACTTGTCCTAGCTTCGACGTTCGCATGGTTTCTTTATCCGGAGAAGACACGTCAAGCCATTGATGTATGGTTTTCGCTCAGCGCCGGTTATGAAGCATCCTGGGGATTGGCGCTTTTGGTTATGACCTCGATTCTGGCCGGCGCGACAGCATTGTTATTCGTTGTTGGACAGGGATCTTTGCCCAACGGAGTGGGCGCCGGTTTTATGGCCGCGCTGATTTCATCGCTTTGGTATTTTCCGAAAGGAATCGGGAATTGGCTGACCTACGCCGGACAGATGAAGATGAACACGGCGACCATGTCGCCGACGCACCTCATGCAATTTTATCAAGCTCACCTGGCGAGCTATTACCTCGGCGTATTGCCCTGCATGGCGCTGCTGACGGCTGCTGTCCCAACCCTGCTTTTGCTATTGTTGCGCCGAAGGCTGTCGCGTCATTTTTTTATGGCGGATCGCAAGCGATTTATCGTGCGGGCGGGCTACGTGCTGGCCTGGCTTGTGATTCCCGTGGTTTCCTTTTTTTTCATCAACATCCAAAACGAGATGAACACGGTGCCCATTGTTGCGCCGCTGGCGATTTTAATGGCCCTTGTGACCTCGCGGCTTTTTCTTTCCTATAGCAAAAGGCGCATCGCGGACATGAAATCGGGTCGCCCTCTGCCAGCGCAGGCTCGAATTGTTCGTATTTTTTTCGGCGCTTGCGGGGTCGCGGTTGTTGGATTGACAATAATATCAGGGCTACTAACGAGTTGGATTTTTCCCGACGCACATGGAGCCTATCGAGAGCTTCCCGATATTGCGAGGGCCAGCGAGTTAAGCGTCAAATACTTTCCCAGAAAGCACAACACGCTCAATTATCTGACGCCGAATCCGGGCGACTGGAAGGTCGAGGAAATTTCCAATGTTGTGCTGGATCGAGTTCGGGGTAAAATTCCGAAACTGTTGTCTATGGATGTGGATTTTTACTTTTCCTGGAACACTTTTTGGTACGAATCCAAACTGCGCAATCGGGAAGTTATCGTTGAGACGCAATGGGATGACGATAAGGACCTCCTGTCGAATACGGGATCGCCGGGTCGCATTTTTCAGTATGACGCCATTGTTTATCGAGAGCCCTGGAAACAAGTCTATGAGGCGTCAAAAAACGATTATATCGATTATAAGAATTTGTGGAAAACTTATGAATACATCAGCGAACGAAGCGAAGAATTTGATACGGCATTTTCCGAATCGGGACGTTATGAGCTTCCCGACGGTACGATGGCGATTTTGCTTATGAAAAAATGACGCTCGATCTCATTCCACGTCCAGGGCAATGACGTCGTAGATGTGGCCCATTGAAGAGGGTACATCGTCGATAATGGAATAGACTGTGCTGTATTTCTGGATGACAAGTCCCGTGCCGTCGTTATCATTGCGCACTGCCAACAACCCGTTGTTTTGGTTGTGCATGGAACTGGACTCAATGATGCTTTCAGCTGGCAGCCCGAGCGCGTGTATCTGCCTTTGCCACTGTGTCCCATTAAACTTCCACTCTTCCAGGTGATCGTTTTTCGAGACATATGCAACGGCTTCGTCACTCGACAGGACATCAAGGCTTTGAAATTGCCACAAAACTCCGTCGCCGGGGAAACCCCAGGATTCGATCCAATGCTCTCCTTCAAAAGTCAGTGCAAAGCCGCGCAGAGTGGAGTCATCCGCGCTAAACTTACCGCCGACAGCGATGGCAAGATTAAGAGAATCGGTTGCAACTTCGTTCAATTGAGCATACTCGCCGACTAGGGACAACTCAAACTCGTCCCAATTGAAGCCGTTATAACGCAGGATAACGGGCTGATCAGTCGTGTCGTTGCGTCCCACCGCCCATATCTCGTAGTCCGCTGTAATGGCGATGGAATTCAGTTGCCATGACCCTGCAATCTCGGGCAGAACTTCTGTGTCAATCATGCTGCCGTCGTATCTGAGAATTACGCC
>CAZQAE010000098.1:3439-16411 GCA_964591275.1 uncultured bacterium
CGCCTTGCATTTGCTCTTCGACAATCTGGAAGCCGACCATATACGCGAGATCCTCGCTATGTAAAGCTACGTCATTCAAGCCCCATGCGTCGAAAGAAGGCGTCACAACTTTCGTAAATGCGTCATTATCAATCTCGATGACGACGCCCTCAAATGTTTCATGGTTGAAACCGACGGCGAATCCGAAGTTGTCCGAACTCATGTCGATTGCTTGAAGACGAATATTGCGTGAACCGCTTATGGGCCTGCGGGCAACTCGCTCTTCGGATACATATCCGATAAACGCCTCGTCAGCGTTATTGTTTTCCCCAACGGCCCATCCGATGACGCCGGGGTTGAGTGGATTAAAGTCGTCGTCGACGTCGTCATCCGCCGAATCGTCATCGTCGGGATGGAACCAGTCATCGTCATCATCGTCGGGATGAAACCAGTCATCGTCATCGTCATCGCTGTCGTTATCGTCATCGCTGTCGTTATCGTCATCGTCAACATCGTCATCCGCCGAATCGTCATCGTCGGGAAGATTCTGACTGTCGTCGTTTAGGTCATCGCTTTTTCGAGAGGAAGAATCATTGTCGCCGCCATTGCAAGCCACGCAGAAAAAAAGAAAGACAGAAAGGAAAAAAACAACTGTTGGAAAAGTTTTATTACGCATCAGATGCCTCCATATTCACCCCATATCATTGTCCATTAAATCAGCAATACATGTCAAATACGGAAAATCCGCGAATACACGCCTCATCGCCCAAGGGGGGATTATTGGTTTCGGTGGACGAACTGACTGGGCTGGTGCTATAAGCAGAAGTGCCAAAATGGGGTTTTACGAGGTAACTTTGAGCCAAAATCAAAAAAAGATCGTTGTGATTTTGCCAACCTATAACGAGGCTGGAAACATCGAAGAACTCATTGGGAAACTCAGAGCGATGAATCTGAAAGTCATCGTGGCCGATGACAACAGTCCTGACGGGACCTGGAAGATAGTACAGGAAATTCAGGCAGACGATTCGGGAGTATCTTTGATACGTCGCATGGAAAGAAAGGGCCGTGGTTATGCCGGCGCTGAGGCCCTTCATGCGGCCTTGGAATCGGGCGCCGATCAGATTGTGGAAATGGATGCCGACTTTTCACATCGTCCTGAAGATTTGCCCGGCTTGTTGCAGAAGCTCGATTCGGGGTGCGATATGGTGATTGGATCGCGATTTTTTGAAGGTGGAACGGACGCACGACCTTCTTTCGCGAGACGATGGATCACGTTGATCTCAAAGTTTTATGCCAGAATAGTTCTTGGCGTTTCCCTGGGAGACCCCAATTCCGGTTATCGGGCCTATACGGCGCGGGCTATGGAAATGATAGAACCGCAGTCGTTGATTTCAGAGGGCGCAAGCATAGTTCACGAAGTATTGATCAGGGCTCATCGGCGTGGTTGCCGTATCGAAGAAACGCCGATACATTTCGTTGATCGCATAAGGGGAGAAAGCCAGTTGACTGCGTGGCGATTGCTAAAAGGTTTCGCTATGGTTGCTTACTTTCGATACCTTGCCGAACGTGGGCGGCTTTTTGGGAAAAAATGACCGACACTGATAACCATACGGCGGATAAGCTGTTTGAGCCGACCGTCGATATTATCATTGCCAATAAAAATGGCCATACTCACCTTGTCCGCTGCCTGGAATTTGTCTACCTCCAGCGATACAATGGAAATATTCGCACAACGGTCGTGGACAATAAATCCGACGACAGTTCGATCTTCGCCATCACCTCGCAATATCCTCAGGTTAATCTTATCAAAAACGAAAAGGATGTCGGACTGGCGGCCGCCTTGAATCAGGCCCTGGCTGAAACGAAGGGCAGGTGCATTTTATTTCTTTCCGCGGATGTTGAGTTGCGCGATGACTTTATCCGCCGGCAGGTGGAGTTTTTGAGAAGAAATTCGGATTTGTCCGGCGCTGCTTCGCTGCTTAGCGAACCTCTTGATGATGAGGTAGGAGAAAGGATTGACTCGGCCGGGATCAATCTCGTCATGAGCGAAGCGATTCCGGCTCGTCGGGGCATGGAGATTCCGGATACAGTTGCGGACTTATGGGATGTTTTCGCCCCTTCCGGCGCAGCGGCCTTTTGGGATCGCGAGGCCATAGAGAAGGTTGCGCCAAATGGCATGGTCTTCGATGAAGACATGAGCGCCGTATATATCGACCTGGATCTGGCATGGAGAGCCCGGTGGCTGGGATTGCATTTCGCCTGCAATCCTCATGCTCGGGGCGTACACAATCGTGGAGCGATTTATTCAAAATATCCAATTCGCCGGCAAGAAATGGATAAACTGCGTGTACGTAACCTACTCATATGCTATCGAAAAAATCTGTTATTTTATGGATGGAGTAAATTCGGCAAGCTTTCACGCAAGCTATTCAGCAAACAGTTATGGGGACACTTTCGAAAATTCGGCCTAGTATCCGCCCTGGACCTTTGGATTGAGACAAAACGAGTCATGTTCAAAGCCAATAATAAAAGAAAATTCTTTCAGGGACGTGTCAGGACGAAGCCGGATGATATGTACGGTAAAACGATTTTCAAGGTCTAAGAGTGGGCGCTTTACGATGTCAGGGACAATGAAATGATTGTATTAGAAGATTATTACAGGGGCTTGGATGTTCTCATCACCGGAGGACTTGGTTTTATCGGCTCTACGCTAGCGCACAGACTCGTCGAGTTCGGGTCGAAAGTGACGCTTGTTGATAGCCTGATTCCTGAATACGGCGGCAACATATCCAATATCAAGGGGATTAATGGAAAAGTTGTCGTTAACATCGCTGATGTGCGCGATGAGCATTCCATGCGTTTTTTGGTCAAAGGCCGCGATATCATATTTAATCTGGCCGGAACACTGTCGCATATCGACTCGATGCGGGACCCCTATACGGATTTGCAGATCAATTGCGTCAGTCAACTTTCGATACTGGAATCGTGCCGGAAAAATAATCCGGAAGTGAAAATTCTCTTCGCCGGCACAAGGGGGCAATACGGTCGGGCTTCGCTTCTTCCCGTTGATGAAAAGCATCCCATGAATCCAACGGACGTTAATGGGATCAACAATATCGCCGGCGAGAGCTATCACATCCTTTATAACAACGTGTATGGCATCAGAGCCTGTTCATTGCGCCTGACCAATACTTTCGGCCCCCGTCACCAGATGCGGCATCACCGCCAGGGAATCATCAACTGGTTTGTGAGGCTGATCCTTGAGGGCCGGGAGATCAAGCTTTTCGGCGATGGTCAGCAGATTCGGGACGCCAATTTCGTGGACGATGTCGTTGATGCTTTTCTGCTGGCCGGAGCCAGCGAGGAAGTCAACGGGCAGGTTTACAACCTCGGTGGAACGCCGACCAGCCTTCTGCAAGTTGCGCAGGTTCTCGTAGAATTGTGGGGTGGAACCTATTCGGTTGTGCCATTCCCGCCGGAAATGAAACCCATAGAAATCGGCGACTATATCGCTGATTGGTCGAAAATTTCAGATGCCCTTGGATGGCGACCGGGAGTGGATATTAAAGAGGGCTTAAAGCGAACTCTGGAGTACTATGACAAGCGAAGATCGCTGTACTTCTAAGCTTTTATTAACACGACGTGCTGATACATCAATCAAAAAAAAAGAAATTCGCGTTTTGCGTTGTCGCTTGTCTGGCGCTCTTTGCCCTCATTGAAATTTTCGCTCGCCTTGCCGACTCCAAACAACACATCGCCGCCAATATCAAAATCCATGTCAGGCCGGAAGTACCCGGGCGCAATGGGCCATATCAGGATTTGTCGGTTGGAGTTGAACACGAATTTGAAATGATTCGACATCGTCCCTTTTTAGGAAAGAATGCAGGGCCGGGCATTTTCAACGATGGGAATCTGGTGGATCTATCGCCAGATGAATTGTCAGACAAGCCGACCGTGTTTTTTCTCGGCGGCTCCACCGTTCACGGGGCGGGTGTGCGACAGAATCAGTGTTTCGCTGCTCTAGCGCAAAGAGAATTGCCTGGCTGCCGGATCGTCAATGCCGGACGCAATGGATTCAATTCACACGGCGTATCGCTTGTGGCCAAGACCATCATGGATCATTATCGCCCATCCGGCCTGGTGGTGATGTCCGGCAATAATGAGTGGTTGGGGTGGCGCTGGGATGATAAGACGCCTCTGGCGGATCTTGCGAAAAAGACTTTGTCTTTATCGACGGGATTTAAGTATTTAACTCATGGAGTTCGATCTTTAAGGCGCCATGCAGCGTCCGAGGGCAAAGCCGGACCGCGATTTAATTCCGGTTATGGATGCCTGAAACCAAAGCCTATAGCCGAAAGAAAAACCATCAGATGGGAAGCCGCGAAAAAGAATTACCTTGAATATTTTCGCCACAACCTGGAGCAAATCGCCTCGTATGCGAGGAAAAAACAAGCGTCGCTTATTTTTTGCGAAGTTCCATATCGACTTGACTTATGCCCCGCCTATTTTATAGATCAACCGGCAAATGTTTACGCCGCCTGGGATGCGGTCGTTGACTATGATCCTGTTAGGCAGCGCGCCATGATGATTGAAGCCTTAAGAGAATCCCGTGCTTTGATGTGCGGCAATCTTGGGGCCATGCCGGAAATAAATGCCGTGATCGCTCAGGTGGCGAAGCGATTCGGCGTTCCGCTTGTCCGGTTGCAGGCAACCATGGAGAACCATATTGTCGATCCCGCGTCTTTCGACAGATATTTTTTGGACTTTTGTCACCTCACGGATGACGGGCACAATTTCGTTGCGGGGCGAATCATCCCCGTCATTGATTTCGCCGTATCAAAATAGAAAGCATTCCCACGCAATCCTGCATGTTCCTTTGAAAAAAGCGAGAATTGAATTAAAATAAAAATAGAATTTTGGAGATAAAAATGTCGAAAGGCAACGTGCTGTACATAGACCTCGCGGATCGAGTCGAAAGAGCCACTCCCGATGAGGCCGTTCGCATTCTCCTGAAAACCGGATGGAAACAGGCCAGAGAACTGATCTTTGAGCATCCCGAACCGGAGGCTGTCGTTCGCGCGATTCCCGATGAGGATATTTACCTGCTCATCAAGCAAGTGGGCGATACCGACGCACTGGATATCTTTGGATTGGCGAGTGCCGAACAGGTACAGGCGGTTTTCGATTTCGATTGCTGGGATAAAGATCACCTGAGCGAGTTGGGAACGAAACACTGGTTTTGGATTTTGATGGAAACGGAAGACGATTTTTTTATCAGCCGACTTCGTGATCTCGATTTATCGCTTCTGATTTTGTTTCTCAAACGGCGGGCGACCGTCTATAAGTTTGAAGAAATCGTTGACGACATGGATGCTTATGGCCCTGACGCATTCCTGACTCCCGATAGGCGGTATATGCTTGTCTATGAGGGCGAAGAATTACTCATAGCCTTCATCCACGAATTCACGCAGAAAATCTATCGATTGGATATGGATTTTTATTATTACATCCTGGAGGCGATCTATTGGGAATCCCTGGTGGAGTTGGAAGAGAACGCTTATGCGGACCGGGGCAACAGGATGGAGGGGAGGGGATTTCCCGATTATTATTCGTCCATTGAGATATTCGCGTCGGTTAATCCTGAACGATATCAACCGCGATCAAAAATGGCCAAAATTGATAAAGAAATGAGCGGCGTCGGCCAGATGCGCCAATCACACTGCATTGAATTGTATAAAGGAGCCGACAGCTTTTTCAATCGCCTGCTCGCCCATGATTTTCCGGGAAGGGATGAGGCGGTGCTGGAAGCGATGGCCATCGCCAATATGGTTGCGGTCGCGCAAAGAGTGTCCTTCGCGGATATTGAAAAAGTGAAGAAAGTTGTTGAAGACTCGAACGGATATCTGAACATCGGTCTGGAATATCATTGCGGCGGGGATGACAGTCAGGGCATTGAAGCGTTGAAAAGCAAAAAGCTGATTGACGTGTACAAAATTGGAAGAAGTCTGGTTACGCGATTGGGGCGCCGAGCTAAGGGGTTGATTTCCAAAGCATCTGTCGATGGAAAAAGTAAAGAGCTTCTAATGCTGGATTCCGGGCATCAGGAGTTTGTCGCCGCGCTAATAAATCGAGAGCCTATATACGTGTCGGATTCCCAGGAAGAAAAAAGTTTTACGGCTATACGCGAAGTGGAGCAAGCCTCCATACAACTCGATAAATTGAGTCGTCTGGTCGCGCTGTTACACGACGAATGCGGGCTTACGCCTGATGCCATACACGCGATTCCCATGCTTGGCTTGAATCAAAGCGAAGTCAATTCCCTTGGATATACGACGCTTTTCTGCACTGCCTTTGCCAATGATATCCTGGGATTGCCCTTTGCAGCGAAACCGCTACACACGCAGGATCTGCCGATGTTGATGTCTCGCTTTAGCTTCACGGATGAAGGCAATAAACTGAATCCAGAGGCCAAGACCGAGTTCGACCGATGGCTCAAAGACCATAATGCCATGGATTTGGCTGATCATTTTGAAGAATTTATTGGTGTAATGGCCGATGAACTGGCCCTGGTCTCAAAGAAACGCCGCCCTGATGTGCGTTATATTTCATCGCTGCTTATCGAAATACCTTATTGAAGGACGAAGTCGCTGAAATAGACCTTCGCCACGAGTTCAGTGCCGAAGATATCGTTGATTTTCTTCTTCAGTTCATCACGAAGCGCAAGGCGGTCAGGAACTTTTTTTATCTGGGAATGAGTTTTGACCCCGACTGTTGAAAGAACGGCGTCGCGAATGGCGGCTTTCTTGGGCGTGAATTGAGCGGAGGATGTCATATCGATGAATTCAAGAGCAACAACAAGCTTGACGGTGTGATCTGACTTTTCATCAGCCAGGGGGATCAAAAATCCCTTCATTGTGACCGTGGTTCCCTCGGGAACTTCAATATTTGCCACAGGCTCTTTTTTGTCTTTGCTTCCCATTCTCAGTACTCTTTTCTTGGCGGAAGCCAGTGCGGGAAGCATCAGGGCAACGCACAGGATAATGATAATATATGATTTATTCATTCTCATTTCGTATCTCCCATTTGTGATTGCGCGGACTTACGAAATGCCAATCTAAAAGAACTGCATGAAAAATCAAGGCTTCACTTTAAGAAAGTCAGACGCCTGAGTGGTGGAAATTTCCACCGGACGGCCTGAAAATGTGCGTTAGGCGGGTAGAGGGGTTTTCCTCATTTGTCTGTCTGCTTGTCGCGCTGGCCGCATTTTGGGTCATTTTGTTTAGCGCTCAGAATTTTCTGAAGGGATTCATAAGAAAATATTTCGCCGAAACCCTCAGCGGTTTTTTCGGCCATAAAATTGTAGCCCTTGGCGTTTAAATGAAAAAGATCCAGCGTGAGCATCTCACGGGACGCAAAGAACTGATAATTTTCCTCCAGATCGATTAATGGAACTTTTGCCAAAGCGGCTGTTTCGCGAATGAGATCGTTCAAATGTCCGAATCGTTCATAATGATAAGTCATAAATACCGGCTGGATGCCTTTGCTTTTGAGTTCTCCGGCCATAGACATCAAATCAAATCTGATCCATTTCGCCAGAAGCTCATCCTGAAAACTTGCGAAAAACAGATCCCATCCATTTTCATCGAGCATTGATCGATATCGATTCCCCGGAGCCCTTGAAAGCCGACGCACGAGTTCACGCTTGTTTTCGCTGATGATGGAAACGAGTTTTGAGATTTGAAGATGGCTCGTCCAATAACCCAGGGCGTGTTCGCTGTTTACGGTTTCCTCCCAACCCCAAATTGTGGCCTGGTGCAAATTCCACCGATTGTTGATCCCATAAAGGATCAAGGCGAAGTCGGCTTTTACTTCAGACTCCGCCTGGAGAAAAAATTTGAAGGCCCTCATTCCTTCGGAGGTATTGGTTCCGGGAACGCCGAGATTATAAACTTTTCGAGATGTATTCGAATAATGCTTGTCGAAATGGTTTCCGAAGCGCATCGGATAAGAGTTTTCGGAACTTGCGCCAAGTCCGAAGGTCATGGAATCTCCGATGCACAGAAAGACGATGGCATCGCAGTCATTTTGCGTGCCGTCGATCCTTTTTGGCTCCGAGCTTTGATGGCTTTTCCAAACTCGCAAGGCTCCTTCCAGGCATAGGAAAAGGAGGCCGTAAAGAATAAATAGGAAGAAAATGCGTTTTTTCCAGCTCAGCTTCCTGCCACTTTTAGGCGGTTGAGTTTGAATGGGTGATGGGGAGGCGCTTGCGGCTGTGGAAGATCGCTTTTGCTCATGGGAATTTGACATCATGGCAACTCCGGCTTTTTGCGTTGTATGCCTACTTTAGCCCCGGAACTTGAAAATTCAAGCGAATACGAATACAGACTATTTATAGGATGACAATCGGTTTCGACACAAGCGATGTGAAAAAACAATTCTCGAAGGGAACCTTCAATGCCCCGTGGAGACCAGCAGGCCCGGCAGTGGAAATTACTCAGATTGCTCGATTCCAGGACCGGCCTGGATTTTCGTTTTGAAAGAAAAAATGCGATTGGTTCGACGCTGGTGCATAAAAATCAGGTTTACCACCTTTACGCCTTTCCCAAATCCAAAGATTGTGGTCATCGGAATCCGGGCCGCATGGCGAGCTTGCGTAATCGACGCAGAAGGTTTTAACAAGTTTGAATTCCTGCTATGTTTCTGCAGAATAATAGCCTGTAGCTCAAGTGAGATCAGAACGTGTTGAGCGAACTCAGAATAGGACGATATCAGCAAGTCTGAAACGTAAACGAAAAAATCAACCGTATGTGGAGGTAATCATGCTGAACGATACGCTCACAAAAGAGATACTCGAATTGCATTCCAAGCTGCGGGCACAGGGTAGGATTCTCTCACAGGTTCAGTTGGACAAATATTACCAAGCCTTCCGGGAGCGTTTCAGCCCGAAAGTCTTGCAAGCACTTGATGGCGAAGCCCTACTGGAATTCATGCACGCCCATGGGAACCAGGATAGCCTAGTTTACTGGCTCGAGTTCAAAAACGACGAACAGTTTCCCTCCATTCGTTTCGGCAGCATCGCTGGCGGCAGCGCACTGAAGTTCGGGATTTACAAGCGCAAGAAAACTGGAGCATGGATGACTGGGCATCCCATCAAGCAGAAGGAAATCTCCATACCTGAGGCTGTGGAGATCGCCCGCAAGCACAGGGATATGTTTATTAAGGGCGCTGACTTGTTGAAATCACTGCCTGAAAATGCCACAGAAGCTGATTACGCGAAACTGCAGAAACAAATGGACGCAGAAATCTCTGACGTGAGTTCCCTAGCATGGGGGCATAAATATTTCAGTCTGCTCTTTCCTGACAAGCTCGACGATTACCACAGGCCGAATTATCAACGCTTCCATCTCGTCAAGATGCTGCAAACGCCGCCCAGCGGGCCAGGCCGGTATGACGTCGCCCACCATTACGTCGCGATCGCCGAGCAATTGGGCATCACGACCCATGAACTGACGACAACGCTCAATGCAAGACATGGTGGACACCCGCACAAATACTGGCGAATCGGCACCATGGAAGAAAAACCTCGTGATCGCTGGTCCCTGATGCGGGACGGAAACTGTGTAGCCATTGGCTGGCCGGATTTAGGTGATCTTTCATGGGCAAAGAATGACAAAACATCTAGAGATCAAGTTATCGAACTACTGGGAAAACATTACCCGGGCAAAAAGCCAGTTCTTGGGAAAAAGGGCAGGGAAATATTCAAGTTCGTAGCAAAGATAATGCCGGGAGATATGGTGCTGGCAATGCAAGGCCAGACCGTGCTCGGCGTAGGTAAAGCAACCAGCGATGAATATTGGTATGAATCCGGCTCGGATTTTCCTCACCGACGGTCAGTAAAATGGCTCTCTCTGGATGAGTGGAAATTGCCGAGAAAAGAAGGATTGCGCACCACCGTTTATAGGATACACAACAACCCTCTGGTTGGCGGCTACGAAAATTCGATCGCCATTGAATCGAATGTGATGGGCGTGGGCGAGTTGCCCGACCCTGGCGACCCTCCTGTTTTTGGACTAATCCCGGAACGCATCAAAGCGATATTGGAACGAAAAGCCCAAGTGATCCTTTACGGACCGCCGGGGACTGGCAAAACCTACTGGGCGAAAATAGCTGCGAGAGAGCTTGCCGCACGATCCTGGTTCAGTAAGTCTTTTGGAGGGCTCGCAGACTTGGAAAAGGGACAGATCACCGGCGATGCGGAAAACGCATTGAGTGCCGTGCGGATGTGCTGCTTCCATCCGTCATACGGATACGAAGACTTCATGGAAGGGTACCGCCCGCAGATTGTGAATGACCAAATGGTTTTTGGATTACAGGACGGAATATTCAAAAAACTCTGCAAGGACGCAAACTTAAATCCTGAGAAAAATTTTTATTTGATCGTGGATGAAATCAACAGGGGGGACATTCCAAGAATTTTTGGAGAGCTAATTACAACCTTGGAAAAAGATAAGCGGGGTGAACCGATTTGGCTGCCGCTTTCAGGATTACTTCGCGTGCCGCATAACGTATTCATCATCGGAACAATGAACACGGCGGATCGATCCATTGCGCTACTGGACACAGCCCTTCGTCGGCGTTTCGGATTTATCGAACTCATGCCCGACGCCGAGTTTCTTGCCTCTGCAAAGGTGGAGGAGTTCTCCTTGGGGGCCTTTTTAGAGGAACTCAATAAAAAAGTTCGCGAGCATATCGGTCGCGATGCCCGTAATCTACAAATCGGGCATGCGTATTTCATGGAGTCAGGACAGCCGGTTACAAGCACGCGTGCTTTTTCCCGAATCTTCCGTGAAGACATAATCCCCTTGCTGCAAGAATACTGCTACGAAGACTTCACAACGCTGGCAAAGATTCTGGGGAAAGCTATCATAGACGAAGAATCACAGAGCATTCGCGATGATATTTTCGGCACGGATAACTCTGTCGGACTGATCCAAGCTTTGGCCGCTAATTTTCCAGATCTACAGACATCCTTGAAACAGGCAGCTATAGAGGAGTCGAATGAGGACGAGTCCGATGAATCGGAGAACGATAACGACGAGGACGATTCAGAGGAAGCGAACTAGCGATGGATTTTTCTACTCTTGAATTTTATGAATGGGAAAATAAAGGACCCGACGACATCCTCTCACTGAAAGGGGCGACACTTTCCGACAACCCCGAAGTACGAAAGCAAATCCGGGATCTTTCTCGATCCGGTGCCGCCGAAATTTTGGAGTTGAAAGATGGCTTGAGGATAAAGACGACTTCCTTTGTCGGACGGTTTCAAATCGATCGATTTCAGATCAGCATCCTGCCTAAGTTGAAAGGGATGCTACTGCTCAGGCTGCTGCGATACGCCTATGGACTGCGTGATTTGCGGATTATGGACCAGACCACTTACGCTTTGGAAAATCTTGCGTTTCATGACCTGCTTCTTTACCAACTCGTTACCGAAGTAAGCGAACTGATAATGAGAGGACTTCACCGGAGTTATCTCCGGAAAGAAGAAGACCTGACTGAATTGCGAGGCAGGATCAATATTCAGCGATACGCGAGAATGAGTCGCGCCCGGAGCAACACTTTACCCTGCATTCATTTTCCAAGAGAGAATGACTCTTTGGTCAACCAGATTTTGCTGGCTGGTCTGAATTTTGGAGCACGTTTGACGGAGGATATCCTTCTGCGTACACGACTTCGAAGGCTTGCTCGGATGATGGAGGAAAGCGTGTCCGATGTGATTCTCGATGGCCATCTTCTTCGCACTGTTCGACGCGGCATGAACCGCCTGACTCGCTCATACGAGCCGGCTATTACAATCATTGAGGCATTGGTTCAACAACAAGCTATTTCGCTGGATGATGAAACGGTGAACCTAACGCTACCCGGATTTCTGTTCGATATGAATCTATTCTGGCAGGCCCTGCTTTCCCGTTTTTTCCATGAAAACCTGACAGGATGTAAGATCACGGACGAATATGTACTCAAGGGGATGTTTTCGTATCAGGCAGGGTACAACCCACAAAACCGAAAGTCGCCGCGACCCCGACCGGATTTCGTCATTGAGGATGGAAAGCGATCAGTCACCCTGGACGCGAAATACCGCGATCTTTCAGTGAAGAGTCTGCCTCGCGATATGCTATACCAGCTTTCAATCTACGCACTGGCGAACAATGACGGCAAGCGAGCTTCGATTCTATACCCGACTCTTTCCGAAGATGAAAAGGAATCCAGGATCGACATTCGTGAACCTAAAACCGGTCTCAAAATAGGTGAAGTAACCATGCGCCCGGTGAGCCTTCCCAAGATGGATAAACTGCTCTACTCGCCTGGCTTCGAAACGAAGCATGAAAAGGCAGGGTATGCACAGCACTTGGCGTTTGGAAGATATTAATCAGAATGTTTGGTCTTTTAAAGTACGAAATTTTGCGAGGGGCAGTAGCGACCGCTAAAAAGAAGTTCTGCCGATGATAAGGCCTGTCAGGTCAAGGCTTACTCGGTAGATGGTCTCTTCCTCGGGAATTTCGCGATCTTCAATTTCAAAAAGGAGATGCCAGCAATTCTGCGTGCTGTGAAGTTCAATCCCGTACTTTCGTTCAATAAAGTAATCGTCCAGAAAACTGTAGCGTCCCAGATAGGATAAAGTGAGCAGGTTCATCAGGGTGTAGCGAGCCTGCCCGGAGATATAGTCGATCTCGCGAAAATCCTGGTCGTTGATTCCATATCGATATTCCACGGTTACCGAATCGTCGTTTCTCGAAGCTAAAGAGCCAAGCACGTTATATGATCGGACGTGATCAATATAAGTGTCGTAGTCGACGCTGGAGCGAAGCACAATGCTGTTCAGCCACATTTGCATTCTGACTATTGATTCCCAGGCGGCGTGAAGGGGCCTGAAGGGGTGACGATCTTCACCGGGCGCAAGTTCTCTTTGCGCTTCATACAAATCATAGGTCT
>CAZQAE010000099.1:0-16251 GCA_964591275.1 uncultured bacterium
CACTCGTCAACGTCGTCTTGCCGTGGTCGATATGACCAATCGTACCCACGTTGACGTGCGGCTTCGTACGATTAAATTTCTCCTTCGCCATGATGATCCTCCAAAACAGTCGGCGATGCTTCTCTTTTCCCTCTAGTACCCTCTCAAACGCGTCAATATTCGATCCGTGATCTGCGCGGGCGTCGCCATGTACTTGGCAAAATGCATTGTGTACGTGGCCCGTCCCTGCGTAAGGGACCGCAAATCCGTCGAGTATCCAAACATCTCAGCCAGCGGCGCCTCCGTTTCGACCACGCGGGCGTTAGCCCGGATCGACATGTTCCTGACGGCGCCCCGTCGAGAATTAGTATCCGCTATAACATCTCCGAGGAAATCCTCCGGTGTGACGATTTCCACGGACATAAACGGCTCCAGTAATACCGGACCAGCCTCACGCAAACCCTTTGCCATGGCTAGATTTGCGACAGCACGAAAGGAAGCCTCGTCTGAATCCACCTCATGATACCCTGCATCAATCAGTGTGACTTTCAAATCCATCACGGGGTAGCCCGCCAAGCCTCCGACGGACAACGATTCTAGGATGCCTGCTTTGAAGGCTTCCTGAAACTCTCGGGGCAGTTTTCCCGCCGACAACTTAGATTCAAAACTAAATCCTGAACCTCTGTCTGCCGGTTCCAACAGCAATTTCACTTTAGCGTACATGCCGCGATTTCCCGCCTGCCTGATGTACTCTTCATCAATTTCCATTGCCCGGCTGATCGATTCTTTATAGGCCACCTGCGGCTTTCCGATATTCGCATCGACGTGAAAGTCCCTGCGCATCCGGTCGGCGATAATTTCAAGATGCAACTCGCCCATTCCTGAAATGATGGTCTGGCCCGTCTCGCCATCCTGGCGGACATGAAAAGAGGGGTCCTCCTTGGCCAGGATTTCCATCGCGCTTTCCAGCTTGTCCTGATCGGCTTGCGTCCTGGGTTCAATGGCGATGTGAATCACGGGTTCCGGAAACTTCAAACCTTCCAACAACAGAGGCCGGTTTTTTATCGTCAGCGTGTCCCCTGTCGATGTCGCGCGCAATCCGACAACGGCGATAATATTACCCGCCTGCGCCATTTTGATCTCTTCGCGCTTATCCGCGTGCATCTGAAGAAGCTTGGAAAGGCGTTCGCTTTTTTTCCTCGTCACATTCAGCACGGAATCGCCGAGAGACACCTTTCCGGAATAAACGCGCAAGAAACACAATTGCCCGACAAAGGGATCATGCAAAACCTTGAAAGCCAAAGCCGAGAATGGTTCATCAACTTGAGGTCGGCGTATTTCCTCTTTCCCATTGAAAGGATTCACGCCTTTAACAGGCGGAATATCCATTGGGCTTGGGAGAAAATCAATAACCGCATCCAGCAAAGGCTGAATGCCCTTGTTTTTGAAGGCGGCGCCGGCCAGGACGGGAACGATGGCCAGGGAAATAACCCCTTTACGCAGGGCTTTTTGAATTTCCTCAACACCCAACTCACCTCCATCGAGATAAGCCGCCATCAGTTCATCGTCTTCCTCGGCTATTGCTTCCAGCAATTCTGTCCGGTATTCCTGAGCAGTTTGTAAAAGATCATCCGGCACGGGCAGTTCCTGAAAGGTCGATCCCAGAGATGAATCATCCCAGATGATCGCCTTCATGCGAATCAGGTCCACAACCCCCGTAAAAGAGCTTTCGCTCCCAATGGGAAGCTGAATGGGGACGGCCTTGACTCCGAATTTGTCCCTGATTTCATCGATCACTCGATAGAAATCCGAACCGACCCGGTCCAGTTTATTAACAAAGGCGATCTTTGGGACATGAAATTTTTCAGCCTGACGCCAAACCGTTTCGCTCTGAGGTTCGACGCCGCCGACTCCGCAAAAGACCGCGATCGCTCCGTCCAGGACCCTTAAGGCCCTCTCCACTTCGATGGTGAAATCCACATGACCCGGTGTATCGAGTATGTTTATGCGGCATTCACGCCAAGCGCAGGTTGTTGCGGCTGTAGTAATCGTAATGCCGCGTTCCTGCTCCTGGACCATGTAATCCATTTGCGCGGTCCCTTCGTGGACCTCGCCCATCTTGTGGCTAACTCCCGTATAATAAAGGATCCGTTCTGTCGTTGTCGTTTTTCCCGCATCAATGTGTGCCATGATTCCGATATTTCGGATCCTGGCCAGGGGTGTTGCTTTCAACACGTGCTCCCTCCAGATGCAAAAAAAACAACCGACCGGGGTTTGCGACCCCTATAATAGTACGCCCAATTCATGCGGCGTCGATATCTACTGACGAAATATTCAAATACCAGCCACAACCAACACGATCCTCCCCGAAACTAGTATCCTTGTCGTTTTCGGCAATCTAATGTCAGTCGTTTCTGTCTTTTCGACTTGCCACCATCAATTGGCGACAATTCCCGGTAGGGACATCGAGAGATAAGCTGGCCCGTCAACTCTCCCCCCGACGCAAGAAGCCGGGCTAAAAACGATAATGGCTGAATGCTTTATTGGCTTCAGCCATCTTGTGCGTTTCTTCTTTCTTCTTTATGGAGGCTCCCCGTCCTGCTGCGGCATCCAAAATTTCCGCCGCCAGTTTATTTCTCATGCTGTTGCCGGGTCGAGCCGACGCAAATTTTTTCAACCACCTCATCGACAAGGCCATTCGCCTCTCTCCGCGGATCTCGATAGGAATCTGATAGGTCGATCCGCCGACGCGCCTGCTCTTGACTTCCACCATAGGCAGAATATTATCAATCGCCAACTTAAAGGTTTCGAGAGGAGTGTCTTTCGACTTCTCATTGATGATATCCATGGCGCCGTACATGATCCTTTCAGCCGTGCTCTTCTTGCCGCCCGTCATCAAAGTATTGATGAATTTTGCGACCATCACGTCACCGAATTTCGGGTCCGGCAGAATCTCTCTTTTTACAATTGCTCGTTTGCGAGGCATCGAAAGGATCTCCTGTTACTTGGGCTTTTTTGTTCCGTATTTGCTTCGCGCCTTATTCCGGTCCTGGACTCCAGAAGAGTCGAGGCTGCCACGAATGACATGATACCGCACTCCGGGCAGATCCTTAACACGTCCGCCGCGAAGCAAAACAACGGAATGTTCCTGAAGGCTATGGCCTTCACCGGGTATATAACTCGAAACCTCAATCCCATTACTCAACCTGACGCGTGCGACCTTGCGAAGAGCTGAGTTGGGTTTTTTGGGCGTGGTGGTATAGACACGCGTGCAGACGCCGCGCTTTTGAGGGCACGCCTGAAGAGCTGGGGCCGCCTTCTTCTCTTCGATGACTTTGCGACCGTTGCGCACCAGTTGATTAATCGTCGGCATCTATAAAACCTTTTGTTTTCGAGTCAAATCCAAGCCCATGCCTTTCACAAGGCCGCGGGAAAATAGCAAAATGCCTATGGGGTGTCAAGCCTATTTCTTCTGTTTTCTTCATACGTTTATCTTTTTCAAATTTAAACGGGAATCTGTGATTATCAAGACGAAGCACTCACCGCAATATGAGCAACATCCAACTGTTTGTCAGGAATCACTCTCCTTCGATTCGCTTTCCAAAACCTCGTCCACATCTCCTTGGATTTCTTCAATCTCGTCCTCACCGTCAACATCCGTCTGGACTTCGCCGGTGGCCGCTTCCATCGCTTCTTCGGCGGAAAAACCCAAATTGTTAAAATCCTGTTCGAAGCCCATGTCGCCTTCAAAAGACATGTCCGCGTATTCATCGGGCATATCAACTTCCATGCTGAAATCGTGATACTTCGGTACGCCCGTGCCAGCCGGTATAAGACGACCCATGATGACGTTTTCTTTCAGCCCTCTGAGCCAGTCGATCTTTCCATGGATCGAAGCCTCGGTCAGCACTTTCGTCGTTTCCTGGAAACTGGCAGCGGAAATAAAACTTTCCGTGGACAACGACGCCTTCGTAATGCCCAGCAATAGAGACTCGCCCTGCGCGGGTTTTCCGCCTTCAGCCAGGATTTTCTCGTTTTCATCCTGGAATATTTGTTTCTCAGCCTGCTCGCCATAGCGAAATCGCGTGTCCCCAACGTCCTTGATCCGCACGCGCCTGAGCATTTGGCGAACAATGACCTCTATATGCTTATCGTTAATCTTCACGCCCTGTAACCTGTAGACCTCCTGGACCTCGTCCACCAGGTAGCGCGCCAGGGCTTTCTCGTCCAGTACCCTAAGGATATCGTGGGGATTCAGAGCGCCGTCCATAAGCGCCTCTCCCGTGCGAACATAACTTCCTTCCTGAACGCTGACATGCTTTGCCTTCGGAATGAGATATTCCGTCGGCTCTCCGACCTTCGGGACCACGTGAATTCGACGTCGCCCTTTGGCGTCCTCGTCAAAGTGAACAATACCGTCGATTTCCGAAATCACGGCAAAATCCTTGGGTGTACGTGCTTCGAACAGCTCAGCAACGCGGGGCAGGCCTCCGGTGATGTCTTTGCTCTTCGTTGTGGCGCGCGGTATTTTGGCCAGAATATCGCCGGCCATGGTGATCTCACCCTCGGCCTGATAGATATTTGCGCCGATGGGAAGAATATAGCTCGCGTCCCTGTCCGTCCCCGGAATCTTCAAAGTGACGCCCTGATCATCTCTCACCGTAATTCGCGGGCGATGCTTGGCGTCGGAAGATTCGATAATGACCTTTCGCGATAGACCGGTCACATCATCGAACTGCTCGCTCATCGAATCGCCTTCCACGATGTCCTCAAAAACGGCAATCCCTTCGACGTCCGTAAGAATCGGCGACGCGTGGGGATCCCACTGAGCCAGCATCTGACCCGGTTTCACTGCGTCCGAATTGGCGACAAGAAGCACGGCACCGTAAGTCAGGCCGTACCGCTCTCGCTCGCGGCCTCCGGACATGAGAATCAATTCTCCGCTTCTGTTCATTACCGTGGCCAAACCGTCGCGATTGGTGACAAGAGCAACGCCCTTCAACTGCACTTCCCCGGTCCCTCGGGCCTGGAGCGTCGATTGCTCCACTTTTCTGCTCGCCGTACCGCCGATGTGGAAGGTGCGCATAGTCAACTGCGTTCCAGGCTCACCAATCGATTGCGCCGCGATAACGCCAACCGCTTCACCAATATTGACCATGTGCCCGCGAGACAGATCACGCCCGTAGCACATGGCGCAGACGCCGCGCTTGGCCCGGCACGAAAGCACCGATCGGATCTCAACGGCTTCGATGCCGGCAGCCTCGAATTTTTTGACTTCCGCCTCATCCAACATAGTATTGGCTTTAACGAGAACTTCCTGTGTAATCGGGTCCAAAACGTCCTTTAAGGTTACGCGACCGAGAATACGATCCCCAACATGGTCGATAACCTCTCCACCCTCAATGAGGCTGCTGACGACGATGCCGTCCAGGGTGCCGCAATCGGGAATGGAAACAACCGTATCTTGCGCCACATCCACAAGACGTCTGGTCAGATATCCGGAGTTGGCTGTTTTTAGAGCCGTATCCGCGAGACCTTTTCGAGCGCCATGAGTGGAGATGAAGTATTGCAGCACGGACAGTCCCTCTCGGAAATTGGCCGTGATCGGAGTCTCGATGATTTCACCGGAAGGCTTGGCCATCAAACCTCTCATTCCGGCAAGCTGCCTGATCTGCGCTGTAGAGCCGCGAGCGCCCGATTCAGCCATCATGAAAATGGAGTTGAAGCTCACTCCTTTTCCCCGCCCCTTTCCGGAAGCGGAATCGGTGTAACCTTCTGTGCCCATGCGTTCCATCATCTGCTCGGTGATGCGCTCGGATGTGTGAGCCCAAATGTCGATAACTTTGTTGTACCGCTCGCCGTCCGTGATGAGACCGTCCTGATATTGCTGCTGGATTTCATTCACAGCATCGTTGCTTTCGTTGATGATTTTCCCCTTGGCGTGCGGAATAAGCATATCATCCACGCAGATCGAAATGCCGGACAGAGTGGCCATACTGAAGCCGAAAGTCCTCAGTCTGTCAGCGAGAATAACCGTCGCCTTATTGCCGGAGTTCCGATAACAAAGGTCAACAAGCTCGCCCAATTGCTTTTTGCCGATCACTGTGTTGATGGCTGAAAACGGCACTTCCTTCGGCAATATCGTGCCGAGAAGAACGCGACCGACCGTCGTTTCGACCAGTTCCCCATCAAGGCGGCATTTGATCCCGGCCTGAAGGTGAACTTTGTTTCCGGCATAGGCCGACTGCACTTCGTCCGCGTCGCTGAAGGTCAAGCCTTCTCCCAAAGCACCGGGGCGTAGGAGCGTCGAATAATAGGTTCCCAAAACCATGTCCTGACTGGGAACGATAATGGGCTTCCCGCTGGCGGGAGACAGGATGTTGTTTGTGGACATCATAAGAACGCGGGCTTCAATCTGCGCCTCGATGGACAAGGGCACGTGCACGGCCATCTGATCGCCGTCGAAGTCGGCGTTGAAAGCGGTGCAAACCAGCGGATGAAGCTGGATCGCCTTGCCCTCAACCAGGACAGGCTCGAAGGCCTGAATACCGAGACGATGCAACGTTGGAGCCCTGTTGAGCAGAATGGGGTGTTCTTTGATGACTTCATCGAGAATGTCCCAGACCTCCGGCTTTTCCTTTTCCACCATCTTCTTGGCGCTTTTGATCGTGGTCACAAACCCACGTTCTTCGAGCTTGTTGTAAATAAACGGAGTGAACAGTTCGAGGGCCATGCGCTTGGGCAGACCGCATTGATGCAAACGCAGTTCCGGGCCGACGACGATAACGGAACGTCCCGAATAATCCACACGCTTGCCGAGAAGGTTCTGGCGGAATCGTCCCTGCTTGCCCTTGAGCATGTCGGAAAGAGACTTGAGCGGCCTCTTGCTCGGGCCGGTAATGATGCGCCCGCGCCGTCCGTTGTCGAAAAGGGCGTCAACGGATTCCTGCAACATGCGCTTTTCATTGCGCACGATGATGTCAGGAGCGTGCAACTCCATCAGACGTTTGAGCCGGTTGTTGCGATTGATAACCCGGCGATACAGGTCGTTCAGGTCGGAGATGGCGAATCGACCGCCGTCCAACGGAACCAAAGGACGCAGGTCCGGCGGAATAACCGGTATAATGTCCAGGACCATCCATTCGGGCTTGTTCCCGGAATTTAAAAATGCCTCCACGACCTTGAGTCGCTTGGCCATCTTTTTTCTTTTTGCCTCGGAAGTAGCCTCAATCATTTCCACACGGAGATCTTTGGACAACTGGTCGAGATTCTGCCTGGCCAGTAGTTCCTTGATCGTTTCGGCTCCCATGCCGGCCTTAAATTCAACGGGATCTTCCTCAAGAAAGTGCCGGTATTGATCATCCCCAATCAATTCGCCCTCTTTCGCGTCGGTGGCGCCGGGATCAACGACCACGAATTTCTCGAAATACAGAACCTTCTCAAGATCCTTATAAGTCATGTCCAGCAGGTTGCCGATGCGACTGGGAAGGCTTTTCAGAAACCAGATATGCGCAACGGAAGTCGCGAGTTTTACATGCCCCATCCTCTCGCGGCGAACCTTGCTTTGAATCACTTCAACGCCGCATTTTTCGCACACGATGCCACGGTGTTTCATGCGCTTGTACTTGCCGCAATTGCACTCGTAGTCCTTGATCGGCCCGAAAATTTTAGCGCAGAAAAGTCCATCGCGTTCGGGCTTGAAGGTGCGATAATTGATGGTTTCCGGTTTCTTGACCTCGCCGTAGGACCAGCTCAGTATTTTTTCCGGACTGGCCAGTCCGATCCTGACGCCAGGAAAATATATAGGATTTTTGGGCTTCTCGAAAAAGCTATGTCGTTCTTGCAAGGCCTATCCTCCAAGTAGCGAAAGGAAAACACACCGCACAAAGACTCCTGCGACGGCTTGCACCGCTTTCGCATGTCCCGCACGTTTTACGATTTCGTATCTTCTTCGCCTTCGTCATTATCATTCTCAGTCTCTTTTTCGGTGGAACTTAATTCCTCAGGAGTTGAGAAAGATTGATTGAACAGCGCTTCCGCTTCTTCCATGGCCGATTTTTTACCGCTCATCGCCTTGAATTCCGGGAAGTCCTTCTTCGTGATCTCTTCGTCCCTTCCCTCTTCAATCAGCGTCACATCCAGGGTAAGGCTTTGAAGTTCCTTAATTAAGACATTGAAACTTTCCGGCAGTCCGGGTTCGAGAGTAAACTCGCCTTTGACAATGGACTCATACATGCGCGTTCGACCGGTTACGTCGTCGGACTTGACCGTCAGAAACTCCTGCAACGAGAAAGCGGCTCCGTATGCTTCCATCGCCCAAACTTCCATCTCACCAAGGCGCTGGCCGCCGAACTGCGCTTTTCCGCCCAGGGGTTGCTGCGTCACGAGGCTGTATGGGCCGATTGATCGGGCATGAATTTTTTCGTCGACAAGGTGGTGAAGCTTGAGCATGTACATTGCGCCGACGGTAACTTCGTTGAAAATGGGATCGCCGGTTCGCCCGTCGAAGAGGACGCTTTGACCATGCTCTTGCAGGCGCGCAAGATCAAAGGCCTTTTTGATATCATTCTCCGAGGCGCCGTCAAAAACCGGCGTGGCCATGTGAACACCGTTGCTCAGGGATTGCGCAAATCGCATAATCTCCCCGGCGGAGGCCTTTTTGATCTTCTGGCGCAAGGGTTGAACCGACTCCAAATCCTCATCAAAAATGCCGAGTAGTTTCTCCCGAACTTTCTCCGCGTTGTATTTTTCGTCGATCATCTGGTCAATCTGCATGCCGAGATGAAATCCGGCCCATCCCAGGTGACATTCCAGAATCTGCCCAACGTTCATGCGGGACGGAACACCGAGTGGATTCAGGACCATACCGACAGGGGAGCCGTCTTCCAGGTATGGCATGTCCTCCTCGGGCACAATCCGCGATAAAACTCCCTTATTTCCATGCCGACCGGCCATCTTATCGCCCACCTGTAGCTTGCGCTTGATGGCGATATACACTTTGACCATTTTAATGATGCCCGGCGCCATCTCATCGCTGCGCTTGATCCTTTCGATCTTTTCGTCCCACTTCTCCTTGGTCGCATCGATCTGCTTCAGGACATTAGCGACCAAATCGGTCAATCGATCCTCAATTTTGGAGTCGGCCAACGACAGTTCGCCCAACCTCTTGAAGGGAACCTGATCCAGCAGATCGCTTGTGAGAGTGGATCCCTTCGTGATCAGGGTTTCGTTTGTATAATCCGCATTGAGATCGGCCATCGCTTTCTTGCCAACAATCAGGGCCTTAATCCGCTCCAGGGCGTTTTCCGTACGGATTTTGATTTCTTCTTCCTGATCTTTGAGAATTTTTGCAATCTCGGCCTGTTCGATTTCCTTTGCGCGCGGGTCCTTTTCGATGCCCTTGCGGGAATAGACTTTGGCATCCAGAACCGTTCCCTGGACGCCGGGCGGCACCGTCAGGCTGGTATCCCTAACATCGCCCGCTTTCTCGCCGAAAATCGCCCGCAGGAGTTTCTCCTCCGGAGACAATTGGGTTTCTCCCTTGGGAGTGATTTTTCCGACGAGGATATCTCCGGGAGTGATCTCGGCGCCGATCCTAATGATGCCACTGTCATCCAGGTCGGCAAGCATTTCCTCGGACACGTTCGGGATATCCCGTGTGATCTCTTCCTTGCCGAGTTTGGTGTCCCGGCTCACGCTTTCAAAGACTTCCACGTGTATGGACGTGAACTGATCATCTTTGATGAGCTTCTCGGAAATCAGTATCGCATCCTCGAAGTTGTATCCGCCCCAAGGCATAAAAGCCACAATGATGTTCTGGCCAAGCGCCAACTCACCCATATCAGTCGACGGTCCGTCGGCGATAACGTCGCCAGCATTTACCATTTCTCCCAGAGAAACAATGGGCTTTTGATTAAGACAAGTGTTCTGATTGGAGCGCTGAAATTTGGTCAGGTTGTAAATGTCCACCCCAGCCTCATTCTCGTCATGTTCCGCCTCGTTGGTCTTGACAACGATCCGCATGGCCTCGACGCTGACCACTTCACCGCCCAGACGGGCGATAGTCGTCACGCCGGAATCTCTGGCGACAACCGCTTCCATGCCGGTGCCGATGATAGGCGCCTCGCTTTTCAACAAGGGTACGGCTTGCCGTTGCATGTTGGCGCCCATCAGGGCGCGGTTTGCGTCGTCGTGAGCTAAAAACGGGATCAAACTCGCAGCCACGGAAACAAGCTGATTCGGCGACACATCCATGAATCCCACATCCTCGGCGGGAACAATGCCGAACTCGCCTTGCTGTCTGGCTGTAACGTTTGACAATTCAAATCGTCCAAGCTTGTCGAGTTTCACGTTAGCCTGGGCTATGGTGTAGCGCTCCTCTTCAAGCGCGGACATAAACCGCACATCATCTTGCACCGGTTTGGAATCGCTGACCCGGCGATATGGCGTTTCGATGAAACCAAATTCGTTAATGCGAGCGTATGTTGAAAGGCTCGCGATGAGTCCGATGTTGGGACCTTCCGGTGTTTCCACCGGGCAGATGCGACCATAATGCGTGTTGTGAACGTCACGAACTTCGAATCCCGCCCTTTCCCGAGTCAGTCCTCCCGGTCCGAGTGCCGAAAGCCGGCGTTTGTGCGTCACCTCGGAAAGGGGATTCGTCTGGTCCATGAACTGGGACAACTGGGAAGAACCGAAAAACTCTTTTATTACTGCGCTGACCGGTTTTGAGTTGATCAGGTCATGCGGCATCAGCGTATCGATTTCCTGAAGGCTCATGCGTTCGCGAATCGCCCGTTCCATGCGAACCAAACCAATCCTGTACTGGTTTTCAACAAGTTCGCCGACGGCTCGGACACGCCGATTTCCCAGATGATCAATGTCATCGATTTCGCCGCGCCCCTCCTTCAGATTCAGCAGATAATAAACCACAGAAAGGATGTCATCGCTAAACAGCGTTGACGCCTCCTTACTCATGGTCTCAAGCTCCCGGCCAATAATACTGATAGATTGCCCAGTCAGATGCGTATGTTCACCAACGCGTTTGACGATCTGTTTTGAAATAGCCAGGACATCGCTGCGGGTATAGATAGTCCTTGCCCGCAGAAGACCCATGATCTCAAAAGCGATTTCCGCAGGATTGTCGTTCGTCACTGGGATTTTTTCAACGAGGGCATGGATAATCTGATCGGCAATTTTCGCTGCTTCGCCTTTTTCTAACTGAGAATTTTTTGAATTGGGCTCAAGGTTCAGCTTATGATCCAACTTCACGCGCCCGACGCGCGACAGATCATAGCGCTCCGGATTGAAAAACAGATTGTAAAACAAAGACTTGGCAGTGTCCTCGGTGGGAGGGTCGCCGGGACGCAGTCGTTTGTAAATTTCAACCTTGGCATCGAGGTCCGAGTCAACCTTATCCAGCATAAGAGTGCTGCGGAGCGAAGAACTGATGCTCTTGCCGTGCGTGTGAAGTATCTGAAATTCGCTGATCCCCCGCTCTTTGAGCGCATCGATCAACTCCTGCGTGATCTCTTGACTGGTTTCAGCCAGTATCTCGCCGGTTTCCATATCAACGATATCGGAACCCACGTATTTGCCGACGACAAACTCATCTTTTACCGACAGTTCAGAGACTTCGGCCTGCCGCATTTTTTCGCAGGCCGCAGCGGTGATTCTTTTTCCCTTGGAAACGAAAATCGTCCCGCCTTTACGAATATCCATCGAAGCGATCTGGGTTTTGAACATGTCCGGTTCAAATCCCATGATCCACTGATCGTTTTTCTCGTATTGGATTTTTATTTTTTTGTAATACTTGTCGTAGTAGGAATTCAGGATTTCATCGGCGCTCAATCCCAGGGATTTGAGCAAAATCGTTGCCGGCATCTTGCGTCGCCGATCGATCTTGACGTGAAGAATATCCTTCGTGTCGTATTCAAAATCCAGCCATGAGCCTCGATAAGGAATCACGCGGGCATTGAAAAGCAGTTTGCCGGAACTATGCGTTTTCCCTTTGTCGTGGTCGAAAAACACGCCGGGGCTGCGATGAAGTTGACTGACGATGACCCTTTCGGTGCCATTTATCACGAAGGTTCCGCTTTCGGTCATGAGCGGAATGTCCCCGAAATATACTTCTTGTTCCTTAACGTCGCGAATGCTCTGTCCACCCGTCTCATCGTCCATATCGTAAACAACCAGACGGATGACCACTTTGAAAGGAGCGGCGTAGGTAAGATCCCTTTGCTGGCATTCCGCCACTTCGTATTTCGGCTTTTCAAGCTTGTAGCAGACAAATTCCAGGCTGCATGTCCCCGAGAAGTCTTTGATCGGGAAGATGGATTCAAACACTCCCTGAAGACCGATGTTTTCCCTGTGCATGGGATCGGTCGCGTTTTGCAGAAACCTCTCGTAGGAACGCTTCTGAATATCAATCAGATTGGGAATGTTGATAACCGTCTTGATACGCGAAAAGCTCTTACGATAACGCTTGATGCTGCCCAATGATTCCGGCATGGTCATGGACTTTCACTCCTTGCTCGATTTGTCAAGGTCCGCGCCAAAACGAACACCCCGGTCGTCCTGGCTATTGGACGACCGGTAGTGCGAAAAAAATCACTCTATTTAATTTCGACCGCGCCGCCGGCCTCCTGGATCTTCTCAGCGATCTCATCGGCCTCGGCTTTTGGAATGCCCTCTTTAATGGCTTTCGGCGCTGCGTCAACCACAGCCTTGGCTTCTTTAAGACCCAATCCCGTAATCGCCCGAACTTCTTTGATAACGGCGATTTTCTTATCGCCCGGGCTGGTCAGAATTACGTCGAACTCAGTCTGCTCTTCAGGCTCCCCGGCTCCATCGCCGGCGCCGGCACCCGGCATTGCACCGACCATCATCGGGGCCGCGGCCGAAACTCCGAATTTTTCTTCGAGTTCCTTGATAAGCTCGGAAAGCTCAAGGACGGTCATTTTCTCGATAAAAGCAATGACATCCTCTTTTGTGATATCCGCCATGATGTTTCTCCTGTAAGTGTTAAGAAGCCTTCGCTTCGTGTCTTATAATTCCCAAAAAACCACCCTCTCAGGCCGCTTTTTCTTTTTCCTCTTTAACCGCGTTTAACACGTTGAGAAGGGCTCTTGGCACGCCCGCCAACACGTTAACAAACCCTGTTAAGGGCGAAGCCACGACATAAACCAGCTGGCCAAGCAATTGCTCACGGCTGGGCATACTCGCCAGATTCTTGACATCCTGCCCGGAAAGCAATTTCCCATCGAGGATACCGTCGAATACAACCAGTTTTTTCTTCTTTTTCGAAAATTCCACCAGAAGCTTCGTCGGCTCAATGATGTCTTCGCTTGCAAAAAGAAACGCGTTTGGACCTGTCAGCGATTTGAACAGGGCATCGGAGTCCGTCTCACGCGAGGCAATCTCCGCCAGCGTATTTTTTACGACCGCCATGGTCACGCCATCGACTTTTCTAATTTCTCGTCGCAGCGCGTTAAAATCTTCAACCTTGAGCCCGGAAAAACCGAACCTCACCACGAGTTTTGCCTGTTCCAGTTCTTTCTGAAACCAGGTAACAACTCTTTCTTTTTCACCTTTGTCCAATAAGCACCTCCTTCCTTATCATTTCTTTTTCGCCGTCAATTCGCTTTTTCAGCCTTTTCGACGAGAGGTGATCGAACAGCAACCGAATTCTCGGCCTTTTCCAACAGTCTGATCATCCATTTCGTCTCCGCAGGCTAAATTCCATCAATTATGCCGCTTGGCGCCTTGCTTCTTCGACGAATCCTTCACTCGGGTTCAACCGAGATCAGGATCGAATCAAATTCTGAACTAACAACGGGTCCATTTTGATACCAGGCCCCATCGTTGTCGAAATCGAAACATTCCTAAGATACGCGCCCTTGCTGGTGGAAGGTTTCAATCGAATGACCTGATCCACCAGTGCAACGAAGTTCTCTTTGAGAGCCTCTTCGCTGAAACTTTTTCTTCCAATGGTAACGTGGAGATTCCCAGCTTTATCAACCCGAAACTCCACTTTCCCTTTTTTGAATGCCTCTACGGCTTGCTTGATATCGAAGGTCACGGTGCCCAGTTTCGGATTGGGCATCATGCCGCGTGGTCCGAGCGTACGACCGAGTTTCGAAATATCCCGCATCATATCGGGCGTGGCGACGACCTTGTCGAATTCCAGCCATCCGTCAAGAATTTTTTTGACGAGAGCCTCGTCACCGACGTAATCAGCGCCAGCTTCCTCAGCTTCGGTGGCTTTATCGCCCTTGGCAAAGACCAGCACACGCAATGTCTTCCCCGTTCCGTTAGGAAGGACGGTGCTACCGCGCACCATCTGATCGGCGTGACGTGGGTTTACACCCAGGCGCAAAGCAACGTCCACGGATTCGTCAAATTTCGTTGCACCGATTTGCTTGGCGAGACTAATCGCATCATCAAGCGTGTAGCGCTTTTGATCTTCGACTTTTTCAACGGCATTCCGGTAGTTTTTTCCTCTGGTTTTCATAGCCTTTTCCTTGTGATGCGATGGATCACAGATTATCCGTCGATGACTTCCACGCCCATGCTCCTTGCCGTACCGGCAATGATTCGGCCAGCCTGTTCGGCATCGTCAGTGTTGAGATCCTGCATTTTTATCTTCGCGATCTCGCGAATCTGGCTCATTTTAATTTTTCCAACCTTATCAATATTTGGCACACCCGAACCTTTTGCTATTTTAGCCGCTTGCTTGATGAGGATCGCCGCAGGCGGGCTTTTCAGAATGAAGGTAAAGCTTCGGTCCGCGTAAACCGAGATGACGACGGGAATGATCATTCCCTCCTGATCACCGGTTTTGGCATTGAATTGCTTGCAGAACTCCATGATATTCACGCCGTGCTGCCCTAAAGCCGGTCCAACGGGGGGCGAAGGATTGGCCTTGCCGGCGGGAACCTGAAGTTTGATGAGTCCAACGACTTTCTTAGCCATTTTGTCGGTCCTTATTTTGCGCTTGACAGAATTTCTTCGACCATTTTAACTTTTCTCAACCTGATAAAAATCAAGTTCCACGGGTGTCGCCCTGCCGAATATAGAAACCATCACACGGAGTTTGGATTTGTCCGGTCGAACCTCGTCCACAATCCCTGTAAAGTTAGCGAAAGGTCCGGTCGTGACACGTATATTTTCACCCTTTTCGTATTCGACTTTTGGTTTGGGACGCAGGGTGCCTTCCGTGATTTGCTCGGTGATGCGCCGCACTTCCTCTTCGGGAACCGGAGGAGGAACCGTCATGCCCCCGACGAAACCGGTCACCTTCATGGTGCCCTTCACAATGTGCCAATTAATATTGTTCATCACCATCTTAACGAGCATGTAACCAGGAAAGAACTTTCTGACGCTGGTGCGTTTTTCCCCGTGGACAACCTCAACGACGGACTCTGAGGGAATCAGGATCTCTCCAAAAAACGATTGCAATCCGCTCTTTTTTATTCGTTCCTCAAGTGCCAACTTCGCCTTCGCTTCAAACCCGGAATAGGTATGCACCACGTACCATTTCATTTCCTCAGACATGTTTACACCCCGTGGAGGCCGATTTCGCGTGTCTCTATGCAAACGCCAGCGACATCATAAATTTCAGCACACTGTCGCATAGAAAGAAGAAAAGAGAGAAGATGATGGACAGTATGATCACCACCCATGTTGAGGCCAGAGTATCCGAGCGCGTTGGCCAGGCGACTTTTTTCAGTTCCCGCTTAACATCTCCCACATAAGAAATCATGTTCTTGATGGGATTGGGTTTTTTCGCCGCTTCCTTAGCTTTGCTTTTCTTCTTTTCGCTTTTATTGCCGGCCATAGCTCGATATGCACCTTTCTTCCAAACTTCTCACCCAAAAGGTTCCGGTCTCCTTTTCGGCAAGGCGGTAATCGGTGGAAGATCGCCTCCCGCCTATAAGTACAACTGCAAAACCAAGCCATGCCGAAATTCGGCGCAGCCGGTGCAGTTTTCTAAACTAAATTATTTCGTTTCCTTATGCAGCGTGTGCTTCCGATCAAAAGGGCAGTATTTTTTAAGTTCCAGCTTCGTCTGGTTCTTCTTTTTATTCCTTGTCGTCGTATAATTGCGCCTTTTGCATTCAGTACACTGCAAAGTCACGATATCTCTTGCGCCAGTCGCCATGAGTCAATCCTTACTTGAAGCTAATTACTTGATCACCTTTGTCACGACACCGGCACCCACGGTGCGACCGCCTTCGCGAATCGCAAAACGAACGCCCTCTTCCATCGCAA
>CAZQAE010000100.1:0-15364 GCA_964591275.1 uncultured bacterium
ATTATTTTTCGGTTAAATGAAAATCATGGAGAATGTCTAGGGAAAGGCCAAACACCAGGCCCTCCAGGGGCCGCGGGAATCGTTAACTGGACGGCAAGGCCGCGCTCATAGCAAGGTGGATTCTGTGAGGAAGATGGCAATTAGCCGTGCTTTTCCATCACTCCGTTGGCTTGCCAGATTTCAATATGGTATGTTTGAAATAGTATTGGGAAAGTCGACTAACAAAATAAGGATTGACTGTGCACTTCATGTTCTGCAAATCACCGGCGTTTCTCATTATTTTGGCCTTTGTGGCGTTTTTTAGTTTCGCCTGTCAGTCGGGCGACGAGGCGGAGGATGTTCGCCCGTATTATCCTGTAGACGACGATTCGGATGACGACTCGTTCTACAGCAATGACGACAACGCAGACGATGATGCGGATGATGACATAGACGATGACGCAGATGATGACATAGACGACGATACATCCTGGGAATTTCCGAACTACCTCATCGAAAGCCCCCTGGACGGCGCAATCTATTACTCATCGCAAATTCTGCTCACACTGGACGAGGGGATTATCGGTGAAAATGGCCAGGTTTTTCTCGACGATGAGCTTATTGCCTGGGGGCGTATTCATTGGCTGGAAATCGATGAGGGAACGCATACGATCGACCTTTTTATCGATGATGAACTCATGGAGAGCGCCGAATTTGAAAAGCGATCCGTGGAAACCGAGAATTTTGCAAACGAGAACATCGACTCTTTCCCCACCACCGTGCAGTTGCCCGAGGCAGACGGCGCGCTGGTTCCCGTACGTTTCAGGTTGGAAAACACTGGGGATCGGACATGCAGCCGCATCAACTTGCGAACACCTGATCAGCCTGATTTCACCGGCGTCCAAAGTCTTCGTCAATGGCTTGAAGCCGAGACGGTCGACCTGTCGCCACGCGAAACAGTTCTGTATCTTTTCAATTTTGTCGGACATTGGCTCAAGTTTTCGGCGCCGCCCTTTGATAATTCGGATAATTGGTGGCGAAGCAGTGTTGTTCCCGACATATTTCACGGTTGGGGTCACGGATTCTGTAGCAACTATGCGGAAGTTTTCGTGTCACTCGTTCAGATGCTCGGTTGGGACGTAGACGAAACAAGGACCAATTCCCTGGAAGGACATGTCACCGCGGAGATCAAATACGATGGCGCCTGGCATCACTTTGATGTCAGCGACCAAGCCTACTATTGGGATGATGAAGGCGTCATCCTGCCGCTCAGCGAAATCGAAGGCGACAATGCGTCCATGATCCTTGATTACGTCGACCAATTCGGCTACGGAATTGGCGGGTCAATGCTAGAATATCATATCCCTCTATATGAGAGCGACTCAAATAATACAAATTATAATTACGAAGCGATTTTCGGCGATGACCGCGGTTTTGTTCTCGATACGGGCGATGTCATCGAACTGTATCCTTTCGGATTCGGTCTTTTTTTATGCGACGAGTGCGAATGGAGCCCTTTCTTCACGCCGACCGGCGTCCTGCGCCGCACGCTCGATAATCCGGTAGGTTCACTCATGCAAATTCACGAACCATACCCGATTCTCGGCCTGATTCTTCAGGCTGAGGTCGCCGAGCAGACGGAAGTATCCATCACTCTGCTTGTCAGCGGTTCCCACTCGGATAGGACCGAACACATCGACATTTCCTTTAGCCCCGGTCAGCAGATCGACCTGAGCGTTTATCTGGACTACAAACTCCTTGGCGAAATCCATGATTTGCGAATCGAGTTCACGGAATCCAGCATCGATCTCGATCAGATCATCGTTGAAACGTTTTTCCAATACTCGTCGCGTCTCACGCCGCAAATCACGCACGACCAGCGAAAATTGATTGTGGGCGGAGACTGCGGCGCTTTGAACTTTCAACTGGATGTTCACGATATTGTGAGGACGATTTCCGAAGTCCAATTCTTCACCAGCGCGGACGGCAGCGTTCCGGATATCAAGAATAACGGCAAAGCACCGGTTGCACTTGGCATTAACGTCATGACAGACGAAGACGAATGGGCGTCCGGTCACCATATCGAAGTCGAGTCCGACCACGCCGAGCTCATCGAGATTATCGAATCGACAGCCTGCGTCGACAGTTTGGGCATGGAATCCATATTCAGCGATTGGCTAGGCCCGAACCGCATTTCCGGAGACAAGATACATGGTTATCTCTGGGACCCGAATGTCGGTCATCAGAGAACCTATTGGGCCAGAAGTTTGGGCGACATAGACGAAGATATCGGCCTTGTTACGTTTTCGCTGCTTATTGACGGCGAGCAGCGTGCGCAAACGCAGGTCAATTTCATCGCCGAATAAACCCCGCGTGTGCATTTCTTTCCAAAAGGCGTTTCCCTTTGCAGCCCCTTTAATATCAACTGCCTTGATTTTTCAACGGCACTTGCCGCTCAACTTGACGCATTTAGCCCATCGCGTGACAATGGGGCAATGGTTTGCCGGTAGCGGAGGGCGCATGCGCTTGTACAAATATGCTGTTTTGCTCGTGATCCTTTTAACAGGCGCTATCGCGGCCTGTGGTCTCAAATCAATCGATGTAGATACGGATGACGGCGGCCCCGTCGATCAAAACGACCCTTACCTGATCGACCAGACTGTCATCTGGGGCGGGCAATATAACAAAAGTTTCGGCGCCCATTTCTCGGATCTGCAAAACGCCAAGACCTCCATGCAATTCGAAGCTGACATGATCAGCCTTGATATCGCCGCCGGAGGCGAGTCTTTCCTTCTGACGCAAGATGATGGAACAACACTGTTTTTGTCCAAAGACGGGCAACAGAGCCAGACCGACGCCGTGGCCCCGGCTTTTTTGTGTCCCAATGCGCGTCGCGTTATCTTCGAGGCGCAGGGCAATATTTGGGAAACCGCCGTGGCCGGTGCGGGATCGGTGTTGATCGCCGAGGCAGCCAAACGAGCGTCTTTCGATAATGCGATGAATAACATCGCCTGGTCCACTGAAGAAGGTTTGTTCATCCATTCGACGCAAAACGATATTATCCCCAGACACATTGTCCTTTCCTTCGCGACCCAATTCGATATTGAGGATGACGATCCGGGCTTGCAGCCTGCCTTTTCGCCCGACGGTTTGCTTGTGGCGGCGCCGATGGTTGTTTGGGGCAATGGCGAAAAGGGCATTCGCACTTTCATCATTGAAGTGGACAAGGATCTGGAGGTGACGTGGATCGGGGGCGCGCGTTATCCGACCTGGTCCGCCGACAGTCGAAAACTCGCCTATGAAAGTGACTCGCGCATTTATATCTGGGATCTGGATTCCGAGTCGCCGAACCGGCAGGTCGTATTCAGTCAATCGACCCAACCGCGCTTTTCCGCCGATGACAATTTTCTGCTCTTTGTCGAAGGGGATTTGGACGAGGGCAACTTGAGCGTCGCCGACCTCAATATTGATATTGCGTTTCCAGCCGTCGAATACACCAACGCGCCGATCGTCGGTCACGACTGGCTGCGTGGTCCTTACTGCGGAATCGGCAACAGTGCCCCGTCGATTTTAAAGGTCGAAGTTGTCGTGGACGGCGAAAGCGATCCCGATCCCATCGAGATTCAAGCGGAAGACGAGGTCGCTGTTCGGTTGACGATAGAGGATCCCGACTGCAACATGGCGCACGGCATCGCATTTGCCGTCAGCGGCGAAGAGCATCGAGCCATTCAATTCGATTTTTCCGATGCGGCGTGCGGTTCCTTTGTCGAGCAGATCACTTTGGCGCATGAATACCAAGGCTTGGTTGAGTTGGCTTTTAGCGTTGAGGATGATTGCGGCGCCGGCGGCGTCAGCGAAACGCGAACATTTTATTTCCACGCCGAGGCGGCGGATGACGATGTCAAAGACGAAGCATACGACGATAATTTGGCTAACTCGCCAGGCGCGGGCTGAACCTTGCCGGAAACTCCATTCATAACCATCATCGTCCCTTTCAAAGATGCACAGGCAACGCTGCCAAAACTCGTCGAAGCACTGTGTCAGGCGAATCCGGCACCCGGCGTCGTCGAAATGATCGCCGTGGACGATTCTTCAACGGACGGCGGCGCGAAAATCCTCTCCGAGGCTGGATTTCGCGTTTTGCCCAACGCGCCTGAACACGGACCGGCGGCGGCACGCAACAAGGGCGCGCAAGCCTCACGAGGCCAGGTGCTGCTTTTCCTCGATGCTGACGTCATCCCTCGTTCCACCTTGCCGGATCATGTCCAAAAGCGCTTTGCCGAAGATGAAAAGCTTATGGCGCTGTCTGGGGTTTACGATATCGAACCGGCCAACGACGGCTTCTTTCCACGTTATAAAGCCCTGCGTTGCCATGATTGGTTCACAGGGGTCTCACGTTTCGGAAGCTTGGAAACGGCGTGCGCGGCTGTTCGTCGCGAAGCCTTTGTCAACGCGGGCGGATTCAACGAAGCCTACGCGGGCGCCGACGTGGAGGATTACGAATTTGGATATCGTCTCGGCGGCGCCGAAGGCATCGTCGTGGATCACGAAATGTGCGTGAAGCACCATTTTCCGAGTTTCACGCAGAATCTGAAAAACTACGCCAGGCGCTCCTATCAATGGGCGAGACTCAAACGCCCACGTACTTTCGACACTGCGGCGACGACACGGACGGAAGCTGCGGCGGCCCTTGCCGGCATCGTGAGCATCCCGATGTTTTTCACGGCCCTTGCGGCCAGCAATCCCTGGCTCAACATCGCCTCTTTCTGCCTGCAGGGTCTGCACATTTTCTGGCGTCGTCGTTTTTATGTCCTTTGCCATAATGAAGAAGGGCCCCGATTCACCGTGTCGGCGGTGCTGGCCACGCTGGCTGGCGACGCTGTCGTCATTCCCGCGACGGCGTGGGGATATATCACACGAGTATTTCGGTTGGCCAATAATTAAAAAAACAGGAAGATTACTATGAAAACCGCAACAATTTTCAGCCTGATAACCATTTTAACGCTTTTCGCTTGCTTCGTAATCGCTTGCGGCGATGACGATGACGACGATGATCAAAGCGGAACGAGTTGCCACGATGAAGCGCATGACGACGCGCAGATGTATTGCGAGGATTACGGTACGAACGCCGCGCCCGGCGCCGGCTTGGATTACAGCTACGCCGAATGCAACATTTACTGCTCCGGCCAGGAGTTTTATTATACGACCGACTGCGGCGACAGCGTCTGCGTCTGCTGCGAATGAGTCCAAGTCAAAATAATTGCCTCTTTTCCCCTTGACAGGCGGGAATGAGTGCCTACATTGCGTCACGGATTTCGCATCTTGAGCGCCCGTATCTGAACTGAAATTGATTAAACAATCCGCTGGCTGAAAGCTTTAGGCTTAGCTCCCGGTGGTCGTGGAATGTACAAAAGAACCGATAGATTCAATCTCAAACACGAGCCGGATCGTCAAAGCGGTCGGCGCGGAAAGGAGTGGGGAGAATGAAGATCAGACCTTTGCATGATCGAGTTATGGTGAAACGACTTGCTGAAGAGGAAAAGAGCAAGGGAGGCATCATTATACCTGACTCGGCCAAAGAAAAACCGGCTGAAGGCGAAATTATCGCCATCGGAAACGGAAAAATGAAGGAAGACGGCACCGTGACGCCTTTGGAGGTCAGCCCCGGCGATCGCGTTCTGTTTTCCAAGTATTCAGGGACCGAAATCAAAATCGACGGTGAAGAATTTCTCATGATGCGCGAAGAGGATATCCTGGGAATCATCGACAAATAAACGGACCGAAGCTGAAAAGTTGGTCATATTAGGAACTTAAGGAGGAAACGCCATGGCTGGAAAAGTCATTTTATTCGGACAAGACGCTCGCACAAAGATTATGAACGGAGTCAACAAACTGGCTGACGCCGTGAAGGTCACGCTCGGTCCCAAGGGCCGCAACGCCATTTTGGACAAGAGCTTCGGCGCGCCGACCGTTACCAAGGACGGCGTGACGGTTGCCAAGGAAATCGAGCTTGAGGACAAGTTCGAGAATATGGGCGCGCAGATGGTTCGCGAAGTCGCCAGCAAAACCAGCGACATTGCCGGCGACGGCACCACTACCGCCACCATTTTGGCTCAGGCCATTTTTCGTGAGGGCTTTAAGCTCGTGGCTGCGGGCGCCAATCCCATGGACATGAAGCGCGGCATCGACAAGGCCGTCAGCATCATCGTCGAAAAGCTCGACGAGATCAAGAAGCCCACGCAGGACCAGAAAGAGATCGCGCAGGTCGGCACCATCTCCGCCAACAATGACGAGACCATCGGCAACATCATCGCCGAGGCCATGGACAAAGTCGGCAAAGAAGGCGTCATCACCGTCGAAGAGGCCAAGGGCATGGAAACCGCGCTCGAAGTCGTCGAAGGTATGCAGTTCGACCGTGGCTATCTTTCCCCGTACTTCGTCACGGATCCTGAGCGGATGGAAGTCGTCCTCGAAGACGTTTACATCCTGCTGCACGAAAAGAAGATCAGCAACATGAAAGACCTGCTTCCGGTTTTGGAAGCCGTGGCCCGCGCGGGCAGACCCCTGATGATCCTCGCCGAGGATGTTGAAGGCGAAGCCCTGGCGACGCTCGTGGTCAACAAGCTGCGCGGCACGCTGAACATTTCGGCTGTCAAAGCTCCGGGTTTCGGTGACCGACGCAAGGCCATGTTGGAAGACATCGCTGTGCTGACCGGCGGCGAAGTCGTGGCCGAGGAATTGGGCATCAAACTCGAGTCCGTAACCCTCGAAAGCCTCGGACAGGCCAAGCGCGTTGTGATCGACAAAGACAACACCACGATCATCGACGGAGCCGGCAAAGCCAACTCCATTGAAGGCCGGGTCAACCAGATCCGCGCCCAGATTGAAGAGACCACTTCCGACTATGACCGCGAGAAGCTGCAGGAACGCCTGGCCAAGCTGATTGGCGGCGTGGCGGTCATTAAGGTCGGCGCGGCGACGGAAGTCGAGATGAAAGAAAAGAAAGCCCGCGTTGAGGACGCTCTGAACGCCACCCGCGCGGCCGTGGAAGAAGGCATCGTGCCTGGCGGCGGCGTTGCTTATCTGCGCTGCATCCCCGCTCTCGACTCACTGAAGTTGGAAGGCGATCAGCAGTCCGGCGTTGAGATTGTCAAGCGCGCTCTTGAAGAGCCGATTCGCCAGATCGTCGCAAACGCCGGCGGCGAAGGCGCCGTGGTTGTCGATAAGGTCAAAAACGGAGAGGGAGCCTTCGGCTTCGACGCATCCTGCGATGAATATACAGACATGGTCAAAGCCGGCATCATTGATCCCAAAAAGGTGACGCGCTGCGCCCTGCAGAATGCGGCCTCTGTTTCAACAATGATGACCACTGCGGAAGTTATTGTCGCTGATTCGCCCGATGACAAAGACGGCGGCGGAATGCCCCCGATGGGCGGCGGCGGAATGGGCGGAATGGGTGGAATGGGCGGAATGATGTAATTTGCGCCTCTAAAGCCAAACGATAGCGAAAAGCCCCGGTCATGCCGGGGCTTTTCTTTGGCGAGCCCCGAAAAGGGCGCGTTTACTTTGGGGGAAAGTTCCCTACGGAAGCGTTGCTCGGACGGCAGTGCGTCCATCACGGTGTGGATTTTCGCTATCATTTTGGGGAAATTGTCATTATTCCATGTAAAAAACGAATATGCATGGCAGGATGCGTAAAAGCTTGGGGAAACAAGATCAGTATTGCCCTTTAGCAGTCGCATATGATATTATCCTAGTTGGGTTTTGAGTGGAGTGGAAAATGATGGAAAGCGATGGATCTACTGTAAATCAGCGTGACGAGGGGATCAGGAATGCGCTCAAAGAGGTCTTGGGGATGAGCGTCCCCAAGTACATATCCATTATTTATGGGCGCTCCCAGAAGGCCGCGCAGATTATGTTCAACCAGCCGGAGACGCGAAAAACCAAGGATGAAATGATGCTCGATGAGGTTTGGGATAACTGCCGTGACCATGATCGGCTTTCTGCCCACTTCGTCACGCATATCCTTGGTTCTGATCGGGACGTTTTGCAAAATATCCAGACCACTATCGATTCGCGTTTTCAGGGCCTGGAAGCTGACAATACAATTAAAGGATTGTCCCGGCCCATGCTTTCGGACTATCCGGAAATCCGGCAACTTGAGATGATCAATGACAAATATTTCTACAATGCCGTGGATATGCAACAGGAGTGGAGCGTAGCCCGAAAAAAACAGGCTGAAGCGCAGGGGCGAACTTCGGTTCGCATTCCCTATACGATGGATCAGGTGAAAAGCGCCTTTATTATCGTCATCGACATGTGTCGCCTGATTATCGACCTGAAATCTACGGAGAACAAAGCCCGGGCCAGGGAATCCTTGGCCAGAGCCTACGCGCTGTCCGCGGCGGCGGCGATCCAGATGGGTCGCTACGATCTTGTGGAAAGCAACCTTGGCGAATGGCGGGATCAATTCGAGCTTCATAAGGATGAAGCCATTCCAATGCGTGTGCGCAATCTTCTCGTGCAGAAAGAGCTTTGGCTGCTAAAGCGAAAAGGGGAGTATCAGCGCGGTTTGGAGATCGCCGAAAATCAATGGACGCATTGCGCGCTGGATGATGAATCTCATCCGCTCTGGGTGGATTTGGAACCACTCGCCTGCGCCGGATTGGAGCTGGCCTCCATAAATCTGAGGGCTGCGAGCGGCGGCGAAAAGAAAACACCGGAAGATATGTTGCCAGTGCGCGAGGCCGTAAATCGCTGGCTGGATCGTTTTGATAAAGCGGCAGACAGGGCGGAGGAAATCGGTGAATACCTGCAGGGAGATCCGGAACTGGAAGCGATTCGAGAAAATGAAGAAATGCCTCATTTCAATACGATATGGAGTCGACTCATGAAAAAATTTGGTATTATTGCCGTTGTTGCGGCATTGTTTCTATCCACCGGGGCTTTCGCCATCTCGGAGTTTGGCCAGGTGGATAATGGCGTCGCCAAGGTGGAAGTCAATGCTATGCACCAGGCAACGGATGCGCCGGCTCTCAATGTGACAAGCCACGATGTCATCGTCACCGCTGGCGCCAACCCCGGAAAATTGATATGGGATCTTTTCCGCGGTGTGTTCGAGTTTTTCAAAACGGGAAGCCCGTCAGGCAGCAATCCCAAGGACCTTTGCTAAGGCCTCATTTCCGAAGTGTTACATAAAATGCTTCGCTGACAGGCGCTCTTTTCATAAAAGGGTAATAGCCTCGAAGCATGAGGCCCTAATCATTGAATGCCAACAATATCCGTAATTTGCCTGGAAAAAGACGTCAAGAACCAGGTAAAATGCGAAATATATTGACGCAATGCCGTTGAAGGTGGTAATTCTTGTCTGGAAAGGGTCCTGATTGTTCAAGGAGATTAATGGTCTTGCATGTCCTTCACAGCGTAAATTGTTTCGCTTGCTAAGGAAGCAGCCGTTGTTTTCGTGGAATACATCGGGTGAATACAGATTCCGCCTCTCAAAATCCTGTCTCTAAAGTGCAATCGGGATCCTTTCATTTCGTTATTGTGAGAGAAAAAGCCGAGTGTTGGGCAAGCACACGCACGGTTCGGAGGGGGAGGGGCCGTGGGGCTGTCCTCCCCCTGCCATTTTGCGGATTTCCTGGACCAGGGTCTCTTTGAGCCTAAGCGTTAGAGCTGAAGGCCAGGCAGGAGAGGCCACTTGGGCATCATGGCTGGAAGCCTCTCCTACCGCTAAAACAATTAACTGGCTTCGCCCCATCGGCTTGGATCGAGAACGATGTCGCAATTGACCAGCGGCGCGCTCGTCTCGTTTCGGAGAGGCGAGTAGCAATACTCAAGGATGTAAACCATTTCCGGCAGGCGAATCGCCCTGCCGCCGCCGTCGATATTGCTGCTGGGCTTGTAGTCGCCGTAGTTGCCGTCGCCGATGGAGTCATCCCACAGATCCCAGAATGTCCAGGCCGCGTAGTGATCAACGGAAAGGGAGTATTGTTCCACGACCAGCCGCGCTTCTTCGTTGGTCAGCGGCAATCCGGTCGTGCCCGCAGCCAAAAGATAACCGGCGAAGTCGACATCCCACTCATCGTAATCGGTCCGTCCCTGATCATCATACATGATGTCGTCGGCGCGGTCCTTCAGACCGACCAGCAGATCGTAACCGATATCGTCTTGCCCGAGCATCAGCGCCACATGCGTCGCCGCGATGTGAAAATAGCGAATGATTGCGGCGTTGAAATAGTGCCCCATGACCGCAACCACTTCGTAGAGGCTGCCGAATCCGCTGCCGCAATCCACATCCAACGGATTGTTATAAGCCATCAGCGCGGAAACGAGTTTGCTGGTGCATTCGGCATCGGGAACGATGATGTTGTATTGCTCATAACTCGCCAGGTCGGCGACGATATAATATTGGGGATCAATGGCTTCATTGTAATTCAACGGCACATGCTGATTTCCCCAGGCGTCTTTTGTTCTGATGTACCAGCCTGAATCCGCGATGTCTTTGGCCTGAGCGTTTAAGTATTCCACGGCCTTGCCGGCCCATTCCCTTACGTCGGGGTCTGCGCCGTCTTGCGCCACGCGCATCAGCATCGGAAGGGTGCGCGTGATGTGCGGCATATCGTCCTTGCTGCGCCAGCCTCGAATCCACACATTGCCCCAATAAGGATTATTCGGATTATGGACAGTGTGCCCGTTCCAGCTTTCAACCGGGTGCCGAACCGGTTCATAGTCCACGCATGTTTCGCGGTCGCCTTCCTCCGTGTAACAATGGTTCACCGTGAAATGCGCCCTTGGCATAATGTCATGTTCGGGATCATTCTCATCCCAGTCCATCGAAAGAAACAGCGAAACAATGCCCTTGGAGTATGATTCCACAACGCGACCCAATGTCGGGTCGCCGCTGGCCAGGTAACCCGCCGCCGCGTTGTTGATGATTTTTCCCGATCGGATCATGATGTTGTCTGCGTTGCCTGTGTGCCGGAAGGTGACGACGCCGTTTTCTTTCACTGCGTCGGTGTCTTGCCACCAGAGCTTGTAATCGAACATGCCCGTGCTTTCATCGACGCCGTGCCCGTGCCACAGAACCCAATTGAAAAAATTCACTTCTTTGAAAAATCCGGTGATCTTCTGTGTGAAATCGTCGATTTCCTGCTGGGTCAGTTCAGTCCCCACTGCGTCGCGCGTAAAGGTGAAGGGCAATTCACTGGGCAAGTCACGTTGCGGAGCTTCCATATCGGTTCGCGCCGAACCCGACGTCGGAAACTGAAAATCGACTTTAAAGCCCTCGACTTCTTCGGGAGCCATTGTTCTCACAAGGCGAAAACCCACGTAACGAGAATGTTTGTTGGGAGAATGGCCCTGACGATATGCCGCGCGGCAGCGGGCGCCGCCATCGAAACGACAACTGCATCCGCGCGCCGCGTAGAAATATCCATCAGCAGGACCCGTCGGATTTGTTTCGTCGCCGTTATAATCTTTGGCGTATCGGTCCATGGTCCACTCACGCACGTTGCCCAGCATATCGTAAAGACCCCAGGCGTTCGGCTCCTTTGTGCCGGCGATGTGCGTTCGCCGATCGGCGTTTCCGCAATACCAGGCAATGGCGTCCAAACTCGGGTCGAGAGGCGAACAGGCGTTGTTTTCTATGTCGCCGTTATAAGTGGAAGTTGTCGTACCGGCGCGGGCGGCATACTCAAATTCGGCCTCGGTGGGAATCCGGAATCCCTCACACTCGTATATGTTGTCGGCGTTAATCGTAACATCAGCCTCGAAGATGCCGCCGTTGTCTTTGCAGAAAGTCGTGGCGTCGCCTTCCGTCTGGAGTTCATCGTCGCAGATGATGTTTTCCAGCGTATAGCAGAGAGCCTTTCCGGCCAGCTCGGAAAACTTGTTGGCATAGGCCATGGCATCGAAAAGGCTCACCTGCTCAACGGGCCATTTCGGCGCGTAGGGAACGCTGAAGTGTGAGGGTTTGAATCCCATGACCTCGTCGAATTCGCTCTGTCGCACCTCCGTGGCCTTGACCTCGATGTGTTTCGTGAGCGTGACTTGGTGCTGCTGCTCATCCGCTTCCCTGCCGCGTTCGCCGACGGGACTTCCCATCATGAATGCGCCGGGTGGGACGTATTCAAAACCTTCTGTTGTTTCCGGTGAAATATCGTCATCCACGTCATCGTCGATATCATCATCCACATCGTCATCGACATCATCATCGACATCATCGTTCACATCGTCATCCGCATCGTCATCCACGGGAGGAACGCTATCGTCGTTGTCATCGTCGTCATCATCTCCGCACGAAGCAACGAACACGCATAGCGTCAGAATCAGCAAAAGCAGGGTTGTCAGTTGAGCAAAGCCCTTCATTGTATTTTCCTCCAATCGGGTGGTGAGCGAACGACTCAAGCTTACGACATTATCAACATATCAGATCAAGCTCAAGGAGCCACGAATTGCGCACCAAAAAAAATGGATCATATTTTTTGCGGAAAAATTTACAAACGAACCTTTTACTATCGGCAACTCTTGCGCTAGACTACGCCCAGACAGGGCAAAGCTATTTTTGAATGTTTAATGAATGAAAAGCAAGAGACAATAACCGAGGCGCCGTCATGAATCGAAAGTCTATCGTCGCGGAGTTGCAAAAATCGAAATCCCTGAAACGATGGGATATTCGGGGTATAAACCTTTCCGACATCGACTTTTCGGGTGTGGATGCGACGGGGACGAGCTTTTCCGGCTGCGCGATGCGACACTGCCGCTTCGACGGGGCTGTCGTCAACGAGGCTGTTTTTGAAGGATGTCAACTCGACGGTGTAAGTTTCAAGGGCGCGACGCTGGAAGGCGCTGCCTTTAAGGGTTGCCGAGGACTTGACGACAAAGTCGCCCAAACTCTGACAAAATTCGGAGCGACCGTGACCAGGCCCTCACGCAGCGTAGCTATGTTCGGCGTCATTGCCCTGGTGACGGTCGCAGTGTTTATTATCGCTATTTTCGTATATCGGGTGAATACGCAAAGCGACATCGAAACGCAAACTCAAAGTGCGTCGCCGACTTCGGCCATGGATGTGGACGCGGTTTTAGCCCGAGGAGTGAAGTCATTGGCGGGCAGAAACTTTGAAGAAGCTTTGCCGCTGCTCAAAGAGGCCGTTGAAAAATCTCCCGACAATCTGGACGCTCGGTTTCAACTGGCCCGCTGTCTCCTGGAAAAGGGCGAATTTGCGGAAGCCCGCGGCCAGTTTGAAGCAATTCTGGCAAGAAATCCTCAGCAGGACATCGACGTTCCCGCGCGACAATTCCTGGCCGAATGCTACCAGCGGGAAGGCAAAGAGGACTCAGCCGATAAAGTTTATCAGGCTGTGAGCAGGCACTATGCGCAATCGCCGGAAATCGTCAGGGGCCTTGTGCTGAATCATGCGAATCTCAGATGGAAAACCGGCAAATTCCAAGGCGCTCTTGATCTGCTCAATGAGCTTCTTAAACTGGGCGACGACGAGCAGGACGCCGGCGTTTATCTTTTAATGGGACTTGTTCATAAGGACCAGGGCGCTATGGATAAAGCCGTAACATACTTTGAGAAAGTGGCCTGGGAATTTGACGTAAAATTAAGGCCGGTTCTCGACGCTCGCGTGCAGCTCGCACTGCAAGATATCAGGGAAGGCAAAAAGGACAAGGCTGTTGATTTTCTAAAAGACCTTCTTGGGCAAGGCGCTGACGAAGGGCAGATATTCAACGCGCTTTTCCAGGTTTATCAAAAGATGCCGGGCGACGGGTTAGATGAGCAAACCGGGATTTTTCTGGATACTCTGGCCAGGCTCTTTGCGGATTCGCCCAAACGCATGGCGACCCTGCACGTGGAGTACGGGAAAAACGCCATGGCAAAGAACCGGCTTAAAGAGGCGCTGACACACTTTGAAGCCGTTGTGGAACTGTCCAAGGATCCGGTGCAATCGGCATGGGCGTCGGAATCGATAGAAGAAATACTCCGAAGAGACTCGCAACGCCCAACGCCGACGCCGACTGCGCCGACGCCGCCAATGCCCAATGAAGATTCACCGTCTGAAGAACCCTCAGAATTGCCCTGAAGAAGAGTCCCCCAATTCCGAAAGCACCTGATCAAGTCGGGCCAGATGCGAGTCGATTCGCTGCTGGACCGATAAAAAGAAGCCGCGACTTGTTTTATCCAGAGTGTATTTTGTGGTCATATGAAAGCGAAAAGGATCGACGCCGATAGCGCCATCGCCGACGCCGCTTCGGACTAGGTAACGAAAGCCGCCGACCTTTCCCGCGGGGGGCGTCGCCACGCGGCCAATGACGCCGCCGGACTTGATGACGGCGCCGGGGTTCACCTTGACCGAAAGGCTTCCCAAACCCTTGATGACGGCGCTGACGCCTGTGCCCTCATAGAATAATTCAACGCAGTCCCCCTTGTCTTTCGGCAGCCAGTTGATGCGAAGCACCTTGGATTTGAAGGGGGCTATCACTTCCGTTTCCGGTTCGGCAAGGAAAAAGACGCCTTCCCGCATCAGATTTCGGCCCGCCAGGCTGCCGATTCGCTGATATTCCCGCAATGGCGGTCTCTTCAACCTCGGCGTCAATGAAACGCCGTCGGCATCGAAGTATTCGGGATAGGGTTTGTTCGTCTCCCAAAAATAATAGGCGAAAAGTTCCCGGTCGAGTAATCGGCTGAAATATCGCACGCCGTACAACCTTGCCACGGCGTTATGCCCCCCTTCTTTAAAGACGAGAGTCGCCACATCGCCCACGGACATTTGCTTGCGCGTGTCCATTTGAAAATGCAGCGCCTCCTCGGCCTCTGAAGCCAGGGTCCTGCAAACGCGAAGGTTATCCGGCATCGCTTTAAGCAAGGTGTCCAAAAGAGTTCCCGTCAACTCCACACGCAGAACGAAGGAATCATCGACAGGCACAAGCAGGCCGCCATCATTGCGGATTTCGCCGCCGACCGGTTTTTCCATTTCTTCCTTGTCTGCACTGGGAGCTTTCGCATCGTTATTATCAGGCGTCTCACCAGAAGCGGTCGGCGTTGAAAAATCCGCCAAAGTTGTCACGGGAGCATTTTTTACCACGGAGTTTTCGGGGTGAGCCCGTTGCGAAGCATCGCGACTGCAATGCGACATTGAAAAAATCAGGAACACCGCAAGGCATGCTCTGGGGATCAGAGGGAGTACGCCTTTCGCCGCGGTCTCACATTTTGTTTTTTGCTTCGTTCCCATCTCAAAACGGGAATGGAAACTATTTGATAAAGTTTTGTCCAATATTTCCATCCGCACAAACCTGCCTGGGGGAAAAGTTTTCGGCTCCATTCAGCATACGGTCAAAATAAAAAAGAGCCAATAAGCATTTTTTCGTTGTTTCGCCGATA
>CAZQAE010000101.1:0-14847 GCA_964591275.1 uncultured bacterium
ATCTCCAATACGCCGCCAGACATACGCGGGGATGGGCAATTTATTAAACTGTGTCCTGAGCCTTTCCTCGCTTTTGCGCAACGCCTTCTCGGCCTGCTTGCGCTCTGTAATGTCGCGAGCGACCGCTTGAATAACCGTTTTCCCGCCGATTTCCATGGCGGTTAGCAATACTTCCGCGGGAAATTCGGTTTTATCTTTTCGACAGTGAACCCATTCAAAATTTTGTCTGCCCTCTTGAAATGCCGAGTCGATCCTTTTGCTGGAAGCGACCATTGAATTTTGGCCATCTGGTTGCTTTTCAGGTGAAAAATGACTGGGATGCTTGTGGATGAAATTTTCTTTGCTGTCGCAGCCGAATACATTTAATGTCGCATCGTTACAGTCGAAAAACCCCTCCTTATCAAGCAGCATGATGGCATCAGTAGTGGAATGGTAAAGCGTTCGATATTTGGCTTCCGAATCTTGCAACGCCTTCTCAGCCTGCTTGCGTTTGGAGATGTCGCGAGTAACGCCTTGAAAATAATATTCCTCGTCAGTGGGCAGCCTGATGAAGGAAAGGGTGATTTCCGTCCACAAGAGCGAGCCATCGGATCGAAATTGTTCAAGCTCAAAGGAGAGAGGCGGCGGCGGAAAGTCCATAGCAGTCTGGTTTGTTATTCCATCACGAATTCCACAAAGAACTGTTTCCAATGAGTTCGGCGGCATGATGTCTTCCAAGCGATTCACCAAGGCTTGCTCGGGCGTATAGCCGAAGAGCTTTTCAACAGATGGGCTGACGTAAGTGAAGTTTAAGTTTGTGTCTATGGTCCATATCACATCCGTGGAATACGTTATCAAGCGCCGATAGTTTTTCCCGCTCTTTTCAAGCTCCTCCTGTACGCCTTCCCGTTTTGCTATTTCATCTGTTAATTGACGGTTTGCCTGGTTGAGTCTTTCAGTTTGTTCAAGGAAGGATTCCACAATACTTCGAAGATACTCATGAAGCATTCCCAAACACAAAACCATGGACAAAGTAAACACGGCAAAAATTGTCGCGCCAAAAACCCAAGCAGATACGGTGTTGATGGAGGCGATAATATCCTGATTTAAGTGGATCAGTCCGTTAAAAGTCGCGAAACCGATAAGGCCTATAGTTGCAAGACTAATAAGCGTAGACAAAATACCGGCTCTTATTCCAAAATATATCGTGGTAATCAGTGAAAAGGCAAAAAGGAAATATGGCCCAGCCCCAAGAAGGCCGACACGAAGCATGACAATGACGGACAATAAATAACAGATGGACAGTCCGGAAAGAGCTCGCTTCTGAACAGAAATCTTCTTCCTAAATACCGTAATTCCTACCAAAACAAAATATATTATCAAATAAGATATATATGTCTTCCAATGCCCCTTGGGGAAAAGGTAAATCGCGCTCACCAGCATCAGCGGAAAACCTATGATTGAAAAGGAAAAAAGAGTCACGTTGACTAAGTTGCTGGTAATATCTTCGATCTTATTTTTTCCACCAGTTCCATCAGGAATAATTCTGCTGATCAGAGATGATTTTATTCCAGTATTCTTCACCATATCTTAAATGATCTCCCAAACGAGGTGTTGAGACCCAGATCGAATCACTTTCCAATAAATTAACGATACCAATTTTCACTCGAATGTCAAAGTTGTCAGCGGCTCATCTCATCTTGTCAGAGACGCGTTATCTTTATGCGCTCGACTGATCTCGGCAACCAGGATGTCCAGGCAATGCGGCTCCCAAGGAAAAATCGACACTTCGCCTTTCATTATTCGGGCCGCCTGATCCGCCAGTTCTGGCCTGACAACAACGAGGGCATTGGAGTATTGACCCTTTTGGAGCGCCTCGAAACCGGTGACAAATCCTTCTCCCCGTAATTCAAGAGGACCGATTTCGTCGATGACGGCTAACCCCTCGTGGTTCATCGGATCGCAGGCCTTGTTGGCGAAACAAATTCCTTTGGGCAAAAATCGCCAGGGACCCTGTCGAATTCCCGACTCGTCGTCGATATGCGCGAGTGGTATCTGCTCACCGGTCGCCAGGTCCTGGACGGCCAAGCCGATGATTTTATCGCCATCGAATATTTTCGGCGTCGCGACTCCGAACACGCTGATCTCCAAGTCTTTTAAAGCGGTCGCCAGCTTTAATACGCAGGTGGTTTTTCCGACGCCGCGTGGACCCGTGAGCAAGGTCGTTCGGGGAGGTTGCGTTGTTGACTTCATTACGCGGTGCTCATATAGTTCAGCGTGAAATTTGCTCGGATTGCGTTGACATGACTAATAAACGCCAAAAAAGAATACTCCCGATTATTTTCCTGGTCAATTTTATACTCTGGTTGCCCGCCTGCGGCCCCGGTTGGGATGGCTATGATGATCGATACAGCGATCCCGGCCCCATCTCTTTAGCTCCCTGGGAAGGCGAGCAAAGCGTCACTGTTGAATTTGAAGGCGCCAGCGTTCCGGTGCAATTGGCCGGAATGGAAACGCACGACTACCTGGGCGCGCCGGCCATATCACTTTCGGCGATCATCATCCAAAGCGGGCTTGCCGGAGACCCGGAGTCATACCGATACGATTTCACGGCCACGGACGGTTATAATCTTTTCATCAAGCGTTACGAGGACATTGCGCTGCTGCCCGGCTGGTCGGAAATGACAACCGGTTACCTATATCTCGACCCACGCTACGAAGACCTCACCGCCGGATGGGAAGAGCACCCCTGGGGCAGCGCTCTTTCGGCATACCAGATAAAATGGATGGATGGTGGAACATTAACTCTGCTGCCGAAAGTCGGCGGCAAATATTTTAAGGATATGCCTTGATGTTTTTTAAAAAAGGTTTCTTTCTTATGCTTATCGCGCTGCTTTCGCTAACGCTGATCCTCGGCGCCGGCTGCGCAAAGAAAAAGTCCGGCGACGACGATGACGACGACGACGCCAGCGACGATGATACCGAAGACAACGTGGAATCCGGCGTCGGTTCATACTTGGTCCATTTGAACATGGTCCCCGTGATGCTGGGCTCCCACGCCGACGCTGCGTCTCAAACGCTGTTTGATGCAAACGGTGAATCTTTCAGTGGCGCGTCGATTCTTGCCAGTGATTTGGTCAACGCCCTTGATCCTTTTTCTGAAGACGTCGATGGTTTCAGCTATGAATTCATCACGACCGACGAACAGAGTAAAACTGGGCAAATCAGTTACGGCGACCTTTCCAAACTGGCATTTTATGAAGATGCGGATACGCAAAGCCTTTGCCTGGGATGGACGGAAAACGGTCATGCCGCCGATAGCTTCTGCGGTATGAAAGAGGGCCTCATTATCACGCATCCCAAACAAGGCGCATTCGAGATCAAAAGCCTTGAATGGATGAACGAGCGAAGCGGCGATCAACCGGCGCATCTTGGCCAAACCGTCGCCGTCAAGGCCGTCGCCTCCGTCGGCGCCGACACCATCGTATCGGGGGATTATCTCAAAACCTATCTTCTGCAGGACGGATACGGCCTGAAAGTCTTCGCCGACTCAGGAGCTACGCAGGAGAATCAGGGTTATGACGGATCGCTGACGACTGGGATTGACACCTTCATCGGCGACGAGGTTTTTGTCCTGGGCCGTATCACCGTCCATGACGACATGATCGAATTTGTTCCCAAAAGCGGCTATCACGTCGCCGTGCTTTCCACGAACAATGCCGTGGAAGCCCCAAAACTCCTGACGACCGATGAACTGATCGAAAATAATATGCGGTACGCCGCCGCCCTGGTGCGTATCAATGATGTCAAAATCGTTGATGTCGACGTTGACGATCCGGCCACAGATTGGCCCGAATACGGCACGAAGTCGAAAGACATCTTCATCCACCAGATGAGCGGAGGACCGAAGGTCAATTGCCTCGTTTATGAAAATACGGGACTACCGGGATCGGACAAGCCAGCGGATGGATTCGACCTCATCGGCGTTACAGAAATCGATGGCGACTCGGCGAATATTTTTCCGCGCCGCGTGGAGGATCTCAACCCCACCGAGCAAAGTCTCGAAGGACAAGTTCGCGTCACGATCATCGGCGAGGATGTCAGCGCTCTGGTCGATCTGTCCGAACTCAAAACCGGTCTTCAACCTCTTGGCGCAGACAACGCGCTCATTTCAGTGGTCTCTTTCGCCGAAGTTGCGCACGCCGCCGGTCTGACGCGTAATCCCAAGCTCCTGGACTTCAAACCCGTTGCCTACGACGACAGGCAGCCCTTTGCAACGGTGATTTTTAACGAGCTGAAAAGCGGCGTTTTCTACCAGGGAGTTACTGAGGACGAAGAGCAACCAAATCCGATGGTCAACAGTCACTTCTGGCCGCAAATGGGTCTATCGGACATCTTCTACCTCAGGGGCATCGACCGCATCCATGCCTATCGCGCCGTCGAACCCCCTACAGAAGGCGAAGCTGAGTACGGCGAGGGAATTACGCTCCTTATCAACGGCAAATCTTTCGCCGTCAAATTCAGTTCCATGCCGCAGACTGAGTATAACGGTAAGGTCGCCATTCGCGTCGACCAAGTCATCAGCGATCTGATTTTGAACCTCTACACAATGAATGGCAGTTTCTCCGCGGACGAAATTAAAGCTCTATACGATTATCGATTCGCGGGGAAAGACGATTCGGACGAGGCGACAGTCGCCTTTGAAGACCTCGAAGGCGGCTACCTTATTCTCGACGCCGATCCCTACATCATTTTCCCGGAGCTTGGAGACAATTGGCGCGTTGATTATATCCACGTAGTAGACATGATGCGCTATATCCAGGTCGATTTTGGGGATGGCGAAATTGCCGAAAAAATCTATCTGCGTAATTGCGCAACCAGCCCTGAGGATGTTGGAGACGGCGTTATCGAAGACGTTGTTTTTTACGATACGGTTCTGCGGGCGACGGGATTCGACTCCTCGGAAAACATGTATTTGTACGATCTCTGGGTTGTTGCTATCGATGGATTCATCTCAAAATGGGATTATGGACACGGTCACTTCGATTCCCTGTATATTCGCCCCTATGAAAACCGGGGCTTCACAGCCGATCCGGGCGTCGGCGCCTACGGCGGTCGCGCTTCTTCCAAGGCCGTCAACGAGATCCGCCTCATCGATGTCCCGCAGGAGGCACCGTCCATTCCCGTGGAAATCGAAGGCCAAACCTTGTGGGGCAGCGACGCCAATTCGTGTACGGGATGTCACTTCAAAAGCGAGGAGCTTCACATTCCTATTAACTGTTACACTTCTGGATGCCATACTGCCCCCACTCAATGATGATTGATTCGACGATGAACCATTTTTGCCTGATACTATGCGTCCTCATGCTGATTGCGCCTTCTTATTCGAAAGCGTCCAATGATGAGGAGGACGACAGCGCTTTCACGCAGGGAGAGATCGTCGTCACCGGCAAGCGCCTGCCCGCCGAGCACACGGCTACCATGCAGGAAATAGACGCCGAAGACATCAAAGCCTTTGGCGCATCCAACGTGGCCGAAGCCTTGCAGGCGGCGACGGCGATGCGCGTGGACACCGCCCCGACATCCCTGTCGGCCAATGGAAAACAGGAACATCTGGCCGGACTGCGTGGTTTCGATCCGCGCAATGTTATCATTCTCATCGACGGAGTCCCCATTTATGAGCCATATTTTCGGGTTTTGGATCTGAGGCAGATTCCCGTTTCCGACATCGCGAAGATCAAAATCATCAAAGGTCCAACGAGTGTTTTGTATGGCCCGAACGCGATGGGGGGCGTGATCAACATTATCACGAAACGCGGCGGCGGTCCGGCACGCGGCCACATCGATGCATCTTATGGCGACGTGGAAAGCTACTCCGCAAACGCCTCCGTGCGCGGCGGCGCGGGCGCCTTCGAGTATTTCATGGCGCCGGGTTTTACAAAAAGCGACGGCTACAAAATATCTGATGATTTTGATGAAACCCGAAACGAAGACGGCGGCGTGCGTTTCAATTCCGATTTCCGGGACTTTTATCTGTCGGGGAAAGCGGCCTTCGTAAAAGGGCCGGGCGGCCTCGCTCTATCGGCCAATCACTATGAATTTGACGGCGGCGTGCCATTTTCCATGGAAGCCATTGAACCGGCGACTCTTTGGCGCAAGCACTGGCGCAAAACCGGCGCGGCGCTGCATGGCGACTGGTCTCCAACCGATTACCTTTATTTGAAGGGCAACGCCTTCTACACGCGCTTTTTCAACACCATCACCACGCACACGGACACGACCATGTCCTCGGTCGCGACAAACGGCGACGCAGTCTCGACCTACGACAACAACGTTTTCGGATACCACTTTTTGCCCACGCTGCTTTTTGGCAAAGCCGGCGCCCTCACGCTGATGGCGCACTACAAGCAGGACAAGGTTGGCATTCAAAATGAAAGCGGTGCGAAGTGGCGCGACTTCGGGGCCGAAACCTATAGTTGGGGCGGGGAGTACGGCCTGGGTCTCGGTTCCTTCAATATGACGGCGGGCGGCGCATACCATTTTTTTCGGAAAACCGAAACGCCGCAAGAGGATCTTGGCGAAGACGAAGGCGCCTTCGATTGGCAAACGGGCCTGGCCTGGGCACCGCACCACGTGATCGAATTTCACACCGGCGCGGCACAAAAAAGCGCCTTTCCCGATCTTCGCTCCCTCTATGGCACGCAGGGCAACCCCGACCTGCGCCCGGAATCGGCATTAAACATCGACGCGGGATTCCGCGCCGCCTTCGCCGAATCTCTATTTTTGTCATCCACCTTTTTTCAGTCCTATATTGAGGACCTTATCGGGAAAAAGGAGACGGGCAATGAATACAGCCATGAGAACATCGACGAGGCCGAAATCACCGGTGTCGAAAGCGCTTTGGATTTGCATGTGGCCAAAGGCGTTTTCAATATCGGATTCGCGCACACGTACATGGACACGAAGGACCTGCGCGACGAGCGCAACCTTGACCGCCTTGATTTCAGGCCCGAGCATACGGCTTCTGTTGATGCGCGCTTGAATTGGCCAGCGAATACCAGCGTGGCGCTGCAATTTTTCTACGTCGGCGAGCGCCAATACGAGGAGCCGTCGAAGGATCGCGATATCGAAACGATGCCCGAATATGGAATCACCAATGCGCGCATCAGCCGCCGCATTCCGCTGGATCAGGCGAGCTCTGCGGAGATTTTCCTCAGCGGCAAAAACCTTTTCGACATCTACTACGAATCCGCGCCCGAAAAATGCGCTCCCGGTCGAATGCTGTCTGGCGGTCTGTCGGTCGAATTTTAGGCGAATGTCCTTTCCTTTCCTATCATCCGCCATCTCCCTGACATTGCCTTCAGCCATTGGCACTGGTATGGTCAAAACAATTGATTTTCGGAATGCGCTAATCTGAGATTGCACGCAAATATTTTCTATCACTCGGGCGACTTGACAGAGTTTCAATGGGTCGGTCGCCAGTGATTGATTTGCTGCCACGTTTCGAAATAAACAGAAGAAAAAAGGAAAGATATGCCCCGCTACGGCCCATTAATTCCAACTGAACGGAGTGAACGGATGTTGCGAATACGAAATGCCGACACCAAGCCGGAAATGGTTGTGCGGCGTCTCGTTTACGGTATGGGTTATCGGTACAGGCTGCACGTTCGCAACTTGACTGGGAATCCAGATCTTGCCTTTTGCCCTCGAAAGAAGGTAACCTTTGTTTACGGGTGTTTTTGGCACCAGCACGGGTGTGGTCAGTATCGGATGCTACGAACAAAGAGGAGCTTTTGGATGCCCAAGCTTGCGAAAAACAAGGCCCGCGACGAGCAAGTGCAAAGTGAGCTTCATGGACTTGGTTGGCAGGTGATGGTTGTTTGGGAGTGTCAGATCAAACTAGAGTCCGATTTGCGTAAGCGCATTGAGCGTTTTCTGGATGAGGAATGAAAAGAAAACTTACATCCATTGAGTTGTTCACGGGAGCCGGTGGTCTCGCGCTTGGATTGGAGAAAACCGGATGGCATCACTCCGCACTGATCGAGAAGGATGAACACGCATGCTCGACCATCCATCTGAATGAGTCTCTTGGCCACCCCCTGACCAAAGGGTGGCGATTATATGCCCAGGACGTTTGCGGTATTAAGTATGCCGACCTGTCGAGTCATGTTGACATGGTGGCAGGTGGTCCTCCATGTCAGCCGTTTTCCCTTGGCGGCAAGCACAGGGCTTTTCAGGACAAACGTGACATGTTTCCCGAGGCTGTGCGGGCGGTTCGGGAATTACATCCAAAGTGCTTCGTGTTTGAAAACGTAAAAGGGTTGCTCCGGCAGAGTTTCGCCAGTTATTTCAACTATACTATCCTACAGTTGTCTTATCCAATACTTGAGAAGGGAGAGTTTGAATCCTGGCAGTCTCACCTCTCTAGGCTTGAGCGACATCATACGGGAGCTAAAGAGTGCGACCTTTCCTATCGTGTTGTTTACCGTTTGCTGGATGCAGCTGAATACGGGGTTCCGCAACATCGTCATCGTGTTTTTATCGTTGGCATTCGTTCTGATCTCCAAAAGGAATGGTCTTTCCCTGAACCTACGCATTCATATGATCGGCTCCTTTGGGAACAGTGGGTTTCCGGGTCCTACTGGGACGAGCACCATGTGCCCAGGAAAGCCCGACCGGATAAACCTGCTCGCATGCTTTCACGCATTCGCCGCTTGAAATCTGAATTTACGTTGTTTTCTCCATCTGGTGAACGTTGCCGCACGGTCCGCGATGCGCTCTCGGGACTTCCTGATCCAAGGAATAAACAAGACGCTTTTCCTAATCACGAGTATAGAAGCGGAGCACGACCGTATCCTGGACATACCGGCAGCCTACTGGATGCTCCCTCCAAAGCACTCAAGGCCGGTGATCACGGTGTTCCTGGCGGTGAGAACATGATTGCGCTTTCAGACGGCACATACCGGTACTACACCGTTCGAGAGAGCGCCAGGATTCAGACTTTTCCTGATGACTATCTATTCAGCGGGTCGTGGACTGAGGCGATGCGTCAGATAGGGAATGCCGTCCCCGTACACTTGGCTTTGGTTGTCGGCAAGAGCATTTATAAACAAGTGGCTTGAGGATTTTGTATGTCGAAACAGCGATCACCTCGTATCGACACATTCAACCCGTTGGACAAAACGAATTTAGGTGAGAGCGTTGCTGAAGCAATGCTTCATCAACCTGTTGATCCAGTTCCACCGGACGAACAATTTTCTGGAGCTGGAATTTATGCACTCTACTATGAAGGTGATTTTTCCCTATACAATGAAATCGCCCAGCTGAACCGAATGGGTCAATATCGCTGGCCAATATACGTGGGCAAGGCTGTTCCCCCTGGCTCACGCAAGGGTGGATATGGACTTGGGGCAGACCCAGGACAGGCTCTTTTCAAGCGTTTGTCTGAGCATGCAGGCTCTATAAAGCAAACCAAGAATCTTCATATCTCCGATTTTCGATGTAGATTCCTGGTCGTTGATGACATTTGGATCCCCTTGGGTGAATCCCTCTTGATCGAGATGTACTTTCCGCTTTGGAATCGTATGATTGATGGCTTTGGCAACCATGACCCCGGCAAGGGTCGACACAAGCAGCAATGCTCAGCTTGGGACTTAATCCATCCTGGCCGACCATGGGCTTACAAACTACAACCACACTCCATGGACGTGCATATCTTGCAAGAAAATGCCGCAAATTACATCATTAAGATAAAAGCCAAGATCCTGGCCCATGGAAAAGATAAACTCGACGCGGAATAACGCGACGTTTCGCCTCGCAACGGATTGTCAGACAAATCTTCTTTGCCCTGCATGCTCCTGGCGGCGTCTATTTTTTAGTGAAGCAATTCGAATCAGCAATTCGCGTCCTTGTGCAAATATTACAAATATGATTTATAACCAGTTGGCGAATCCGCCAAAAAACACGCCCTCTTTTGGTTATGGGCGGCGCAAATTACTCAAGTGAGGCCATTCGTGAAAAAGGCTTTGATCACAGGAATCACCGGGCAGGACGGCAGCTACCTTACGGAATTTCTCTTGGGAAAAGGCTATGAAGTCCATGGGATTATCCGCCGAAGCAGCTCCTTCAACACCAAACGAATAGATCATCTTTATCACGATCTGCATGAAGAAAACGTAAGGCTGTTTCTGCATTTTGCGGATTTGTCGGACGGCGGCAACCTGGGCGCGCTTTTGCAGGAAATCAAACCCGATGAAATATACAACCTCGGCGCGCAATCTCATGTCCGCGTCTCATTCGACCAGCCGATCTATACGGTGGATGTCGATGCACTGGGAACCCTGCGACTGCTGGAGGGAGTTCGCAGGTTCTGTCCCGAAGCGCGGTTTTATCAGGCTTCGTCGAGCGAGATGTTCGGCAAAGTCAGTGAGACACCGCAAAACGAGACATCGAGATTTCACCCCCGCAGTCCTTACGCCTGCGCCAAGGTCTTTTCTTTCCATCAAACCGTTAATTACAGAGAGGCGTACGACCTTTTCGCTTGCAACGGCATTCTGTTCAACCACGAATCTCCCCGTCGCGGCGAGACATTTGTCACCAGAAAAATCACACGGGCGGCCGCGCGGATCAAGTTGGGACTTCAGGACAAACTCTTTTTAGGGAACCTGGATGCAAAACGCGACTGGGGCTACGCCGACGATTACGTTGAAGCCATGTATTTGATGCTCCAGCAGGATCGACCGGAAGACTTTGTGATTGCCACAGGCGAGACGCACTCGGTCCGTGAGTTTCTGGATGTTGTTTTTGATCGTCTGGATATGGACTGGAAGGGATATGTCGAGATCGATCCGCGATATTTTCGGCCCACGGAAGTAGACCTGCTAGTGGGCGATATTTCCAAAGCTGGCAAGCTCCTGGGTTGGCAGCCGAAGGTCACTTTCCGGGATCTGGCCATCATGATGACCGACCATGATCTTGAAGCGATGACGGAAGAACGGGACTTTAAGAAATTTCGCGAGTCAGTAAAAAAATGAGATGATCGTCGCGGGGGCGAGATCGGCGGCCCGATCATAATATTATTTGGAATTATTCGTTTCGTCGTTTGGAGGGTGCACATGAAGGGGATCGTACTGGCCGGAGGTAGCGGGACGAGGCTGTATCCGATCACTATCGGTGTTTCAAAACAACTGCTGCCCATATACGACAAACCGATGATCTATTATCCGCTTTCGGTTCTGATATTGTCGGGAATCCAGGAAATTCTCATCATTTCCACACCGCAGGATCTCCCCAGCTTTGAGAGGATTTTGGGTGATGGCTCCAATCTTGGCATCCGGTTGTCCTACAAGATCCAACCCGAGCCGAAAGGAATCGCCGAAGCTTTCCTGTTAGGCAAGGAATTTGTCGGCTCCGATAGCGTGGCGCTGGTCTTAGGAGATAACCTCTTCTTTGGGGAAGGGCTCTCGGAAATGCTGCGCCGTTCTCTTATGCGGGCAAAAACGGAAGGCTTGGCCACGGTCTTCGGTTATTATGTCGATAGTCCGCAGCGTTACGGAGTTGTTTCCTTTGATGAAAATGGCTGCGCTCTTAGCATCGAGGAGAAACCAGATCACCCCAAATCCAATTACGCCGTTACAGGGCTATATTTTTATGACAACGATGTGGTCAAGTTTGCAGAAAATATCGAACCTTCGGCCCGCGGGGAACTGGAAATAACCGATGTCAACAACATGTACCTGGCAAAGAAGCGCTTGCACGTAGAGCTTCTAGGCCGTGGCTTTGCGTGGCTGGATACGGGAACCCATGAAAGTCTGCTTGACGCCAGCACTTTTATCGCAACTATTGAAAAACGCCAGGGTTTGAAAATCGGTTGCCTCGAGGAAATCGCCTATCGCAAAGGTTTCATCACGCGGGACAAGCTTGCCGAATTGGGGCGAAAGTACCAAAATGATTATGGTCGCTATCTGATCCAGATTGCCGGCGAGTAAGCCGGGAGTAGTATTATGCCGTTTGAATTCAAAGCGACGCGCCTGCCTAGCCTCATTCTTGTCGTTCCGAGTGTTTTCCCGGATGACCGGGGTTTCTTTTTAGAATCCTATAAATATTCGGAGTTCGCGGCTGGAGGCATCGAAGATCAATTCGTCCAGGACAACCACTCCTTTTCAATGCAAGGCGTTCTTCGCGGACTTCATTACCAAAAGCCCCCTTGCGCGCAGGGCAAACTCGTCAGGGTCCCCTCGGGGAAGATCTGTGATGTTTCGGTCGATATACGACACGGTTCGCCTTTTTTCGGACAATGGGAGGCATTCGAGTTGTCCGACAAAAATCGACACATGCTTTGGATCCCTCCTGGATTCGCTCACGGCTTTTACGTCGTTAGCGCGCGTGCGGACGTGACCTATAAAATCACCGCCGAGTACTCACGCGAAAATGAGCGCGGCATCATTTGGAATGATTCGGACATTGGCATTCAGTGGCCGGACAAATCGCCGATCCTCTCGGATGCCGATCAAAAACATCCTCGCCTGGCGGATTGCGACGCCGATTTCCCGTCCGGGGAGGAATCCTTTTGAAGGTTCTTGTCGCAGGGGCAGAGGGGCAACTGGGCCGCGAATTTGTCGTGAGACTTGCCGGCGGCGAGCATGTTGTGACGGCGCCCCATGAAGAGGATTTCAATATCGGCGATAAAGATTCTGTCCGGCGCCAAATTGACGCCGTCAGGCCGGATGTTCTGATCAACTGCGCCGCATATAATCTCGTCGACGCCGCCGAAAAGGAATTTGAAGCCGCCCGTTTCGTCAACGCTCTGGGAGTGAGAAATCTTGCATCCGAGGCTAAAAGGGCGAATTTCCCGCTTGTCCATTATGGGACGGATTACGTGTTCGATGGAAAAAAAGGTGCGCCCTACGTTGAAGGCGACAAGCCCGCGCCGATCAATAATTATGGGAAATCGAAGCTGGAAGGCGAAATGCTGCTTTGCGAGGAAATCGACGACTACTTGATTTTTCGCCTAAGCTGGGTCTTCGGTATGGGAAAGCAGAACTTTCTGTACAAACTTCGCACCTGGGCTGAAAAAAACGACGTTCTCCGCATTGTGTCGGATGAAATTTCAGTTCCCACGTACACGGAAACCGTTGTTGACTGCACAATGGAGGCTCTTCAAAAGGGCCTGCGCGGATTGTATCATCTGAGCTCAAGCGGTTTTTGCTCCAGATTTGAACTGGCGAAGCACTTTTTGTCAGCAATGAAGATCAACGTCGCGGTCCAGCCCATTGGGATGGACAGCTTTGAATTTCAGGCCCGCAGACCCGGATTTTCGGCCATGTCCAACGTAAAATTCGCCGAGTGCATCGGACATCCGCTGCCGCATTGGAGTGAGGAGATTTCCCGCTTTGCGGCGCGATGCTCTGAGCAAGAGGCCATCATCTCATGAGATGAGTAGGGATGGGAGCCAGCCCATGAAAACGATCATGGTCACCGGAGGCGCCGGATTCATCGGCAGCAATTTCATACGCTATTATTTGGATCAATCCGGACTCGATGGCGTCATAGTCAATGTTGATGTCCTGACTTACGCGGGGAACCTCATGAGTCTGGCGGACATCGCCGAGAAACATGAAGGCACGCGGTATCACTTTGAAAGAGTGAACATTCTGGATCGTGAGGCTGTGGACGGATTGTTTGCGCGTTATCCCTTTGACGCAGTCGTCCATTTTGCCGCCGAATCTCACGTGGACAGGTCCATCCTTGGCCCCGGCGCCTTTATCCAGACCAATATCGTCGGAACGCATGTGTTGCTGGATGCGGCGAAGGAAGCCTGGGGCGACAGGCAGGATGTTCGATTTCATCATGTTTCGACGGACGAAGTCTATGGAAGCCTCGGGGAAACAGGCTCCTTTCATGAAACTACGCCCTACGATCCCCGGAGTCCCTATTCGGCGTCCAAAGCCTCATCGGATCATTTGGTTAGAGCATATTTTCACACTTACGGTTTGCCGATAACGATTTCCAATTGCTCCAACAATTACGGTCCATGCCAATTCCCGGAAAAGCTTGTGCCCTTGATGATTCTCAATATGATTGAAGGGAAACCACTGCCGGTTTATGGAGACGGCTTGAATGTCCGGGATTGGCTATACGTGGACGATCACAATTCCGCTGTTATCGCGATACTTGAGAGAGGGCAACCCGGGCGGACCTACAATATCGGCGGCGAAAACGAATGGGAAAACATTCGGCTTGTCAATCACTTATGCGAAAAAGTTGCTGAGAAAACAGATACTTCGGCCAGCGAATATAAGAACCTGCTGCATTTTGTGAAGGACAGGCCTGGTCATGATCGAAGATATGCGATCAACTGTGAGCGCATCAAATCGGAACTGGGTTGGTCTCAGTCGGTTGTTTTTTCCACGGGACTTGAAAATACGATCGATTGGTATCTTGGAAACAAACCCTGGGTTGAGGCGGTCAGAAGCGGCGAATACAGAAGATGGATTGAATTGCATTATGGGAAATAAATTCTTCGATTGTTCTCAGAAAACCGTGATTTTCAAATGAATGCAATCGACGGATATTATTAGCGCCAAAGGTGAAAATCAGAGTTTCTTGCTTGCTGTCATGGCCGGTATTAGAGATATTAAAGACAGATGACAAAAAAAATCCGATGTGCTATAGAGCCGTTCGTTCCAATCGGTCTGGCACGTAAATGCGGGAAATGATTGGACGTCATCAAGGGAATCACGAAGCTTGCCGGTCCATCGGCAACATAAGGGATTTTTTTTCGGTGACGTATACAAAATGGCCTGAAAGAAATCGTAATATGCATTTTCTTCTTCAAATATTTCAGAATCAAGCGGGTCGCTTCACATG
>CAZQAE010000102.1:0-14421 GCA_964591275.1 uncultured bacterium
TCGTCGATTGAACGGAGAGAGAGGGATTCGAACCCTCGGTACGGGATAAGCGCACACTCGCTTAGCAGGCGAGCACCTTCGGCCTCTCGGTCATCTCTCCATAAACACCAAAGAGCCTGTAATCTTTTATCTCGGAGGAGGAGGGATTCGAACCCCCGTGGCTGTTACACCAAGCGATTTTCAAGACCGCCCCCTTCGGCCGCTCGGGCACTCCTCCTCTTGATTTTTTTATATCAATGATCTTAAGCGGCGCAGGCAAATAAAATCTAAGCGAAAAAAGCGACGCCACAAATCAGAGCTTTCAATAAGGTTTCGCTGGCGGATTGTCAATCCCGCCATGCTGCTCACCGACTTCAGCCCGATCCAGAATTCGTGCGATCACGGGAGATCGCTCTTTTTCCCCCGAAAGCGCCTTGCCCAGGCCCCAGGCGATGAGAAGGCCAATGCCAAGTCCCGCAAACGCTCCGGCAATCGGCCAAGAATTTGCGGGGACACCTTCCCCGCCACCGTAGAAATATCCGGTGAGGGCGCCAAATACAACGCACAAGGTTGGAACGAGATAAAAAGAAAACGCGGTGAGCAGAAACGACGAGTCATCCCATAAGATTTGAACGCGGTCTCCAACCCTCGCTCCGATTTCGTTGCGGACCTCAACGAAGGCGTCCACGGCCTCCATAGCCGACATGAGGCATCCTTCGGCGCTCGAACACGACCCGCAGGCCGCGTTGCGCCGATAACGCGCCAGAGCTTTTCCGCCGGGAAGTTCTTCGGCGACAACGCCGATGATTCCTTCACAATCTTCCATATATGCCGATCAATGCCCGCCCTTTGCAGCGAGACAGTTTGCCCATTATATTTCGTCAGTGCTTTCTTTTTTCTTTTGCAGGCCGGGAATGCTCTGGACCAAATCCTTCATGTTCATGCCGGTCAGGCTTTCAATAACCGGCGGAAGCTGCGCGATAATCTTCGTCACATCGCCGGTGACCTTGCTGGCTCCGCCGCCGTCTTCGCCCATGTTGACGATAGTGATCTTATCGGTTTTTGCCAGCGGCGCCGCAATATTGGAAGCCAGTTTGGGCAGCACTTCCAGGAACATTTGCACGATGGCCGCCTCGTTGTAGTTCTGCCAGGATTCGGCTTTCTTTTGCATGGAAAGGGCTTCAGCCAGACCGGTGGCGCGAATGATGTCGGCTTCGGCCAGACCTTTGGCCTTGTTGGCTTCGGCATCGGCAAAACCTTCGGCTTTAACGGCTGCGGCGCGACCCATGGCCTCGGTTTCGGACTTAAACTTCTCGGCTTCAGCGATCTGCTGCACTCGAAATCTCTCCGCCTCAGCGGGCTTTTCGATGGTGGCCGACAGTTCCTTTTCCCGGCGCAGAATTTCCTGCTCTTGCAACTCAATGCGTTTTTGCTTTTCAACGATCTCGACCTGCACCTCCTCGGCGCGAACGAGCTGCGACTTTTTGTTTTTCTGCAAGTCGTAAGCCAGGTCTTTCTCCGCGCGTTTGGTTTCCACTTCCACTTCATAATCGGCCCGTTTGACCTGGTAATCCTTCTGGGCCTCGGCGATGTTTGTTTCCGCCCCCAGGCGCGCCACCTCTCCGTTTTTCTTGGCATCGGAGCTCTTGATCATCGAATCCCTGTCCGCCTCGGCCTGCGCGATCACGGCGTCGCGTTTGACCTCCGCGGTGCGTGGCTTGCCCAGGGCTTCCAGATATCCGTGTTTGTCGCGGATATCGCGCAGAGTGAAACTGACGATCTGTAAACCCATGTTGGCAAGATCGGTGGCCGCCACTTCCTGGACCCGTGTGGAAAAGTCGTCCCGTTTCTGGTAGATGGCTTCGACGGTCATGGTTCCCAAAATGGCGCGCAGGTGTCCCTCAACGGTTTGCAGGGCCACGTTCATTATCTCTTTGTTGCCCTTTGACAAAAATTGCTCGGAGGCTGTGCGAATGGAAGCGTCGTCGCCCTTGACCTTGATCTGCGCCACGCCGTCCACGATCACCGGCACGCCAAGTTCCGTGTAAACTTCCGGCGTTGTGATATCAATTGTCATGACCTCCAGGGACAACAGATCGGACCTTTCCAGAAGAGGCCAAACAAAGGCGCCGCCGCCCTTTTTCATGCGGTACCCAACTTTTTGTTTTTGCCCCTGCCCGTCGGTCATGGTGTGGTTGAGGCCGGAGATGATCAGCACTTCATTGGGTCCGACTTTCTGATATCGCCTCGCAATAGCAACCACTAAAATAAAGAAAGAAACGAGAATCGACAAAACGATTCCGACAATCATTCCTTGAGACAAGACCATAAGAGAACCTCCTTAGATATCGCAGCCGGTTGATTTCCTGTTATCGAAAAAACTCAGGCAGTCGTGTTAGACCTCGTGCTTACAATTCGTTCATTTTCCTGACGTAATAAATGCCGCCTTCTATTCGCGTTATATAAACTTTCTCGTATTTCTCAACGGGACCGTCTTCGCCGTCGATACGCGCCGGCGCCGTGTACCGCGTTCCCAGGGCGTGATAAACGATTTCTCCCGTGCCGCCCACTTCGATCTTGATCGTTGCGGCGGCTTCGCTTCCGACAAGCTTGGAGACTTGCGCTTCGCTGCTGGCCTGCGTGACGCTGCCAAGGGCCTTGACGGTGTAATAAAAGACCACAGCGACAAGAACGCCTGATGGACTGGCCAGAAGCAAACTGCCGAAAACTCCCCAGCCCATTCCCTTGACGGCTATAAGCCCAATTCCTCCGAAACTGACGAGAAAAGTAGCCAAGACATTTGGCGACAATGGGGACACGTGAAGGTCTCCCATGTGGCTGTCGATTTGCCCGTCGCCATGGCCAACATCGTGCTCGAAGTCGCCGTCGTGCCCGATGTCGAACAAGGGTCCGATGACGCCGACGATCATGGCGTAACCCAATCCAAACACGAGGCAAATAAAGTAAACCGTTTCCAAGCCCATCACGCCTCCGGCGCCTCAGGTTTGAAAAACCTTGACCGGCTTTCCATCCCAAAAGTTTGATTTGCTATTGGCCCTTTCAAATAGTAGAAATATTATCAAGGACGGTCAAGCGATCAGTTTGGCTGACCGCCGTTTCGGCGATAGCGATGAGGGGAAGTTTATTTCCAAAATTGCTTATCTGGTCAAAAAGTTCGTTTCGTAATAAAAACAACGAAGCTTGTGGGCTGATTCAACAAATAATTGCGCGGTGGCTTGATGGACATTAGCAAGGCTTTGGACGTTCTGGAAAAATCGGTCAAGGATCTGCGTTTTGATTACGAGCAGTTTTTCATCGGAGAAACCCGCATGGAGCCGGCGAAAAAACGAACCGAGATCAAAAGGATCCTCCTTAGGATGACCTCTACGCATATCACCAATACGGGTCAGAAGTTTCGCATGTTAAGCTTGCAGGCAACTTTCAACAGCTATCAGCGCATGTGGGACAGGGTGTTGTACCAAATTGAAATGGGGACCTACAAACCTCACATCCTAAAAGCCGAACGGGAAGCTGAATGGCGCGAGGAACAGAAGGTGAAACGGAGTGATTGGGAACAGAAACTTCGCGACAGGGCCGACAGCGGAACCCGGAGTCTTTATAATCAATACATGAAAGCTCGTGAGCAGACGAACGCCCCCGGGAAAGTCAGCTTTGAGGGTTTTAAGTCTTCTCTCGAAAAGCAGCGACCCATGTTGAAGAAGAAGTTCGGCGGCGAAATCGGCTTCAAAATTACCGTCGAAGACGGCAAGGTCAAAGTCAAAGGCGTCAAGCAAAGTTAAAAGATAGAATTGAGAAGCTGGAAGGCAGAAGAGCTATTTACGCTGTAACGGTTTTTCAAACGTCTTGAAAGTAGCATCAATCATGCCTTCTCGACCGTAGCAAAACCAACTGTTGTCATTTCGACCGGAGCGAAGCGCCAACCCTGTCATTTCGACCGGAGCAAAGCGCAGTGGAGAAATCCCTTTAAAAATTGCGGCAGCGCCTAAACAACTGGCTTCCAACCGGCTACGTTGAAGGGATTCCTCGACTCGCCGACTCCGTCGGCTTCGCTCGGAATGACAACGTTGGTACATTTTTTCTTGAGGTAATATTATTTCACGACCCGCGCAAAGCCCTGTCATTATTGGCTTTGCTAACATCGCAAATAGCTCTGGAAGACAGTAGCTAAAAGCTGAAAGTCAGACCCGATTTTGCATACCGGGATATCCCAAAGGAATTTCTCGACTCGCCCCAAGTCCTTTCAAGATTTTTTTATTAATCGATCGGCAGCACGAAGTCCGAACCGATTATCCTGCGCCACAGTTTTCGTTTGGGTTTTTCCACAACACACCTGGGCATCACAATCGATCTGGCGATTCGACAACCCTCTTTGATGCGGGCCTGCGCGCCGATGACGATTTCCGGTCCGATCTCAACGTTTTTCTCAATGATGGCGCCATCGCAAACGGCGCACGGTCCGTTTAAGGTCGCGGACCGATCCACGTGCGCACGCTGAGAAACGAAAACTCCCTGCGGTCCTTCTATCATTCCAAATATTGTGCCTGGAAATGGGCAGGGTTTTTGCTCCATGGCGACAAACTGCGCGGCAGCGTAATCATCGGGTGTTCCCAGGTCGAAAAAAGGCGTGTCGGTAAATACGGCGCGCACCGATCCGGGCGACTGCGTAAGCAATGGCAGGTAAACGTCCGCGTTGATGCAAAAACTTTCCTCCGCTGGCATGTGCTGAAATATTTCCGGACTGATGGCGTGCACGCCGATAAAGAGACCTTCATTTTCCCCGCGTCTTTTCAGTCGACCCGCGATGTCCACAACCGCCCCTTCGCCGTCCACTTGCACGGTCCCGAAGCGTAAAGCCCGCCTGTCCCGACGCAGCATCATCGTCGCCATCGCGCCGCTGCGCTTGTGCTCATCAATAAGTTGCCGCAGGTCGGGTTTTGAAAGCGTGTCGCCATTGCAAACGATGAAGGGATCGGAAGCCGACAGGAAGTCTTCCAGCTTCTTTATTGCGCCTCCGGTTCCGAGGATATTCGGTTTTTCATGGGAAATCGTGACCTTTTGACCGAATCGCGTACCCTTCGCAAAAGCCTCCACCAGAGATTCAGCATGATAATAGGCGTTGATAGCGACATTCTTTATTTCCGCTGCGTTCAGAATCGCCAGCGCCTGCTCGATCAACGGCCTCGCGACGACGGGAAGCAGCGGTTTCGGGATGTCTTCGGTGATGGGCCGAAGCCGCGTGCCAAAACCCGCCGCGAGAACCAGGGCGCGCGTGTCATCCAGAGCTTTCTTTATCTCAGCATCCGCACCTGTCATCGTCGTCATCATCGTCACCGCTTAAAGGAATAATGGGAAGTCCTGAATCATTATCGTCATCGTCCGTGATGTTGTCCTCGGACCATCGCAGAATCGGCGCACCCACGGCGTCCAGATCGTAGCCGTCCTCTTCGGTCGCCTGCCAAAAGGAAATCGCCGGATGCGCGTCCACAATCTTCACATAGCGAACCCACTCCAAGCCTGCCGCGCGCAAGTCGAAATGACAATCTCCGACACCCGCCCCAAGGAATGTCCACTCATTGGGAAACGGCTCCGTCGATCCATAAACATTGATTCGTTCATCGCCGTCCGAGCCACCTTCGTGGATATACAGATCAAAACCCTCGTCGTCGTAAATCCCTTGCGGACCAAGATCAAGCACAGCATGGGCTTGCAACTCTCCCCGCCAAATGGCTTGCGCGTGGCCGATGCTGTAAAAAAGCCCATCCGGGGGTCCGAGGGCAAACTTTGTTGATAGGCCGCTTTGCCTGTCATTTGAGCTGAAATTATAAACCCACTTCATGGCCCAGGCTCCGAAATTCGGGTCCGGCGCCAGCGTGACGGACACATCCGCGGCGACATCCTCCCCAACAACCACGCCTTCCAACCTCACGGGCGCGTAGCCGTTGGCCCAAATGGTCATGTCGTACACGCCGGGACGAACAAAGCGGTGCAGATCTCCAATACCGGGGTCGTTGTAAGCCAGATGCCTGTTGTCGATATCCACGACAGCCGGCACAGGTTCGCCGCTTTTCGCGTCAGTGATCACTCCGGAAATCCCATGCCCGGCCTGCCCCAGCAGCCACATGATCGAAGGTCGATTCGCCTCAAAGACTTGCTCGGCGACATTCCAATCAATTTTCTTCAATCGTGAAAGCTCGATTGTCCAAGCCATTGTCCCGAAGGCGCCGTAAGCTGAATCCTTAGTGCTGCCGTGCATCACGTACATCCCCTCGCTGCCGGCAAACCAGTTGTCGATCATCGAATTCACTTCGCAATATCCCCGGCCCAGATAATCCAATTCGCTCCAATCGGGAGGAGGAAAATCGAAGTAACTCCACGGCAGAGACATGCCCAGAGTCCCCGAGTGCCAACTTGTCTGAAAAACGAATGCATGCTCTTGCCAGACGGAAAATAAAACCTGCGTTTCCGCCTCGCCGAAGGGGGCCTTCGATCCGCCGTTGGCATGCCACATATATCCGCAGTCCCTGTTCATATCCACACCGTTGGCGTTGTATCGAATCGGCGAATCCCCGAAAGACGAATCCGAGTTCGTGGCAGGCAAAAAGAAGGTTTCCACATTATCGACGATTCTTGTCGCTTCCTCGTCGAGACCATATTGCTCGGTTAAATATTGCAGCATGCTCAGGCTCAGGGCATAGCCCGCCAGTTCGTCCCCGTGAATCTGACCCTCGAAAAATACTTCCGGCTCGTTTTCATTTTCCCAGGCGTTGTCGGAGATTTTCAACAGATAAAGCGGTTTGCCCAAAGTCGTCGTTCCCACCTGGCTGAGCGCAACGATGTCCGGATAATTGCGCTGCAACTCGAACAGAAAGATTTGCATTTCCTCATACGAAAGGAAGTGGTCGAGATTCACCGTTTCAGAAGGCGGCGTCGCCTTGGTCGAAAGCGTTGCGTCAGCGGCCATCTGCCGCACATCGTCAATGAGCACATCGAAGACTGCGCCGCGCTTTGCCAGCTCTACTTCCATCCCTTCGGGTATGTAAAGACGTAGCGTGTTGCTTCGCTTGTCCCATTCCTCCACGGAAGCGCCCATGCCAATGGCCCAGGAAATAATTTTTTCGTCATCGCCGGAAATTGAAATAACTTTTGCGTCGGCGAAAACTAAGGCAGCATGAAAGACGAAAAGCGCCAGCATCAAATATAAGAGTGCTTTAGGCATAACGAACCTCATCATTAGGCTGAAAGTTTTGTGAAAGAGCCGCCCACGGCTTAAAGGATAAATTTGTTTTGTTAAGGCAGTCACTGACTTCGCTGCCTGGCAAAAAGAGCCGCGCCATATGCTCCGATAGTATCAGGTTCGGCCGGAACGGCAATTTTAAAGCCAAGCGCCGCTTCAAGCGCTCGAACAACGCCGCTATTGCGTGCAACGCCTCCGGACATGGCGACGGTTATCCCTTCCGGATTCGGAACAATCCTTTTTACCAGCGAGACGGTGCGGGATGCGATGGCGCTGTTGAGTCCATGTACAATTTCCCGAACATCCACACCGTCGGCGATCAGTGAAACAACCTCGCTTTCAGCAAAGACCGTGCACATGCTGCTCAGTGTTATTTTGCCTTCGACACCCAGGTCGAGATCGATCATCTCCCCGATATCCAATTGCAGCGCCCGGACCATCGGTAAAAGGCGATAAGGCTTGAAACCAGCGGCCTCAATGAGCGGAATCGGCGTATAGGCGCATGTGAAGCCGATGGCGCGGCTGTTTGCCAGGTTCATTATATATTCCCCGTTGTCGAAGTGGGTAATTTCCGCTATCTACAATCCGGCTCGGATTTTTTCCAGCGCCTGCCTGGCTGTAGGTACGGCGTTGAAAATGAAGTCGAGGCGGCTGCACGAAAAATCGTCGCAGTGAGCGCAGTTCGCCAAACCCTTTTCCCGTGCGCATGCCCGTATCTCGCACACAGCACAGTGATGAAAAAGACGACCATCATCTGCGTTGCATCCGTCGCAGTTGATCTTGTCAATCGAAATGTCGATTTTGAAAACCTTCGACCACATGAGCGCTGTCTCGCGCCGCTTTTCATCGTCGTCGGCCTGCGTGGCAATGTAAGCCGGACACTGCAGGCAATCCAATCCACAGAACGCAATCATCTGTTCCATCGTTGACTCCTTTTCAGTGGGTGTACGAAACCGCCGAAAATGACTTGATCCATTAGCTTCCTTTTAGCTTATGGGCTTCATCGTGCGCGTTCGAGAGAACGCGGCGCAAAAGCTCCTTCATCTTTTCAATCTCATCGTCTTCAATCCCCCTAAAAGCGCTGTCAATGGTTCGGTCGACGACTTTGACAACAGCTCGCTGAACCTTTCTTCCTTTAACCGTGAGATGGATTTGCTGGACGCGGCGATCATTCGGATCCGCCGTTCGAGTCACAAATTCGTCACGCTCCATCCGGTCGAGAAGGCCTGTCATCGTAGATGGTTCGAGACCGGCCCGCCGCCCTAATTCCACGACTTTCAGGCCTTCGGCCTCCCACAAACTCCACAGCACACCCAAATATGATGGCTTGACGTGCTCTAAGCCCGCTGCCGCCATATTGGCCCTGAGCGCGGAGGTGATGACCAGCGTTGCTCGTGACAGCAGATAGTACGGACAATCGGTTGGAGCGACAAAAGCCATATTAATCCTTATCAATATTTTACTGAACCGAATATTACGTATACGAAGTAGTTTGTCAAGAATTTTTCCCCGTGGGTTTTCTTGGCGGACCACAAATCCTTTTAACGCTAATGCGACCTAAATTTCTCTTAGTGAACAGACGCGCCCTGGAATATTTCCATAAAGATTCCTGCGATTTGGCCGATACATATTAAGGGCGTTTTTGCAAAATAAATTCGGGGGCTTCAATTGGGATTTTTCTCTAAGGGTAAGCTGGAAAAGGCTTTAAAAAACAAAGACCTCGCCATGCTGACCAGCATAATGAACGACTCCGACAGGGAGATAGCGATAAAGTCGCGGCTGGCATTTATACGGATCGGTTCATCGACAAAAAGCTTAACCGAAAAACAGAAACGGCTTATGACTAAGTTCGAGACTTCCGCCGTGGATGATATTCGCCGGGCCGCTCTTCGAGTTGTGATCGGTCGACGCGACATCGCCGACGCGATGCGAGTTGCAGGCCTTCTGGAAGGACCGGACTCCGGCTCCCTGGGCCAGTCTGTTCTGGACTACACCTACCAATTGGCGAAAAAAGATGAGGAGAGTAAAAAGGCTATCCTGGCCTCCTTCCAGAACACGCAAAAAATTGCTGAACTGGCCTTCCCCGCCCTGAATGATCACCCAGCCGGTGATCCTCAAGTTGTGAAAGCTTTGGAAATTATCGGCATGTTCAGCCTGTGGAGCGACAAAACAGTTATCGAATCGGCAAAAAGCATGCTGGCAAAAACAAAGGCCCATCCCGAAATCGAACTGCCCGAACAGGTTTTTACAATGATCGCCAACACGCAGGGGCCGGAGGCGACCGGGACGCTTCTCGATTATTTGCGTCATGAGGCGAAGGATGAAGCCAGAAAAGAACAGGTCAAAAATTGCATATTAAAACTCGGCGACGGTATCGTCGATCAACTCCTCAATGAATTTGACGCCTATGCCGAGCGCAATGTGTCGCAGGATCAAAACGCCACCGCGTACGAAGACGGCGATTACCTGACCAGCCTCACAACGCTGGAACTCATTGTGGAAAATGCGCCGGAAGGACACGAGCGAACCATCAAGCTGCTCGGCGACATCGTGGCCGACACGAAATACGCCAAAACCGGTCGCCACAAGAAGCTCGCCCGAAAGGGCCTGGACCGTATCCGCGGCGATATATTTTAAACCGACTACCCCGCTACGGTAATTCTCGATGAACCAAAAAGTTGTCATAAGCTTACAGGCGACCTTTAATAGATTCTATCTGCGTCGCCAACCGAACCGATCAAGATATGTAGTATATAATGCTTGCCAATGATAACGATCGATAATTTCTTGGACTGTGGGTTCCTGCAAAGGCGTGCCAATTTTTGATTTAAATATTTTATCGATCATTACTAGTTGTATTTCTCTAGCCATTAAATAATATCCTTGCCAAGTAAGATGACACCAGTCCCAAAATAATTCTTTATCAGCAATTCCCGTTGGTGATTGATTGTCGGCAATAGATTCTAAATCAACATACAACAATCCATGCTCTTTTACAATGCTGCGGATAAAATTATTATAGGAAGGACGTGTTCTATTTAACGGCAAGGCCTGAACATAGCTTCGATAGAAATCCTTTGCTTTTTCTACCTGCCCTTGTTTCTCATATAACTCAGCAATATACCGCATAGCCAAAACAGAATTACTGCTTTGTAGAAAAACATCATTGGCTCTCTCATACTGTTCATTATCCATTAATTTAATGCCATCAACTATAAATTTGTCGTGTGCAACCATTGGAATCATTTCAACTTGAGGCCCCCCACCATCGTATCGCCAATTGATTGGCATGGTGCAAAATAATATTGGCACACGCATTTTCTGTGCACTTGATATAATATGATTAATATTTTTCTGAAATTGTTTTTCGATGGCCTGTGTGTCAGGGTCTTGTGGAGCAAAATATGGTCGCGTGGATCGGATAACACTCGGCAACAATGTCTTCTTCAACGCTCTATAAACAGCCCATTGGTGCAATTCCTGATTTAGACTTGTTGTTTGCACCCACCCTTCGTTATTTCCCGCAGCGATAATTATAAGATCAGGATGGACTTTAATTAGCTCGTCAACAACTTGAGATATTTTTATCGAGTTCTCGCTCGCTCCACCAGCGTTAATGACTTCAAAATTTACATTTGGATACCTCATTGACAATAGTGCCCATAACCAGTTCGACATATCACCGTAGGCTGATAGTATTTGCCGTTGATCTACATAAGGTATACCCATAACAAATGATTCACCAACTAAAAAAATTCTATAAGTATTTGATCCTTTTTCTACTGGAAAGCTGCTTACTATCATGGTTGGTTGATTAATCACATAGTAATACTTTCCATTTATTAGGGTTTTTTCATATAATTCACCTGTCAAGTATGTGACTAAATCATCAGGGCGTTCAGTGTAGATAATGTCCCGATGCTCAAGATTCTTTAAAAGAATCGTCGCAAAAATCAAAACCGCAAATAAGGGAATAATAGAAAATATGAATATTTTTAGAGTTTTCATATATCCATTTTACTCCTTCATACACTGGATCTCCCTAGCCCTGTTCACAACAGAGCTGAGAGTCCTCAAAGGCCGTTGTCGAAGTTGAAATAGCACCGAATGCTACCCGGTGTCAAGAGACATTTCGTATACGAGATAGATCGCTCTAGAATGAACTAACGAATATGATGACAGGTAAGAAGGTGTTTCAAAACTGTTTCTCCAGCGCCTCAAGTATTCTTGCGACGATGTCTGACGCAGCAAGATCGTTGAAGGCCTGGAAGTGTTACTCTGTTCTTTCATAACCCCTGCTCGCGCCGACAGGTCCAGTTGCGGGGTCTTGCGTGACTAGCCGTTCCGTGAACGGAGGCCCGTGTCTCATGCCGCACAGCACATCAATGGTGGAACCAAATGTCTTTCCAGACGAGGTGGAGCTAACCGACTACCCCGCTTTTTTAAACTTAGCCCTATGTTCCCATTCAAAGCGCCTTGCTACGAATAAGACGCCCTCATTATTTTATTCCATTGACAGAATGTCTCCTCGTGCCACAATGAAATCGGTTATTTTCCCCCCATGAGGCATATGAGTATGAAAACTTTTCAGCCGACAGGTCATTGTCTTGTCCTTCTAACCTTTTTGTTCACCTTCACCTGCGCCGCAGTTTTCAGTTGCTCGTGCGTGGGAGAATTGGATTTTGAAGACTCATCGGCAGCGGATGAGCGCGCCTCTTCCCCATCGGACGCTTTAAAAACCGGAAAGGCCGACCCTCCTCTTTCCAAGGGTGTTGGCGGCAATCCCATTAACGGCTCCATGACCGTGACGGTTCTTGACGCCGCGACCAGCCTGCCCGTCGACGACGCCTTCGTGATGGCCGGCGACGCGCCGCAATCCGGAGACTGGAATTGGGGCTACACGAATTCGGCAGGCATTATCCAATTCACCAATCCCGGGCTGGTCGGCCCCCTCGACCTGAGCGCAGGGGCCGATGGCTATAGCTGGATGACTCTTATCAACCTAAACGCCGATGAAGCGACCCTGACCCTCGGTATGCGAGACCGCCCGGCGCCGGATTCCGCGACAATAACCGGGAGTGTAACCGGTCTGGATATCGCCAACGAAGATGGGTATTACGACATCGCGATGGCCCTTGCCACACTGCGCTTTGAAGACATTCTCACCTTTAATATAGGTAGCCTTATGGCGCCGTCTATCCAGCGATGCTTCAACATTCCGATCGCGGGCGTAATGTGTTTCGATGTTCCCGGCAACTTTTTTATGGATTCTCAAGACGAGCGCTTTTTTGTCTTTTTGGTCCTGAACCTGGAAATGACGCCCTATTCGTTGCCCCTTCCAACCGATGGCGATCAAAGCGTTTTCGCCTTCGCCGGACGTGTTCAAAAAGATTCGCTGCTCACGCTTCTATCCGATCCCGACCCGCAAATCGCCGACATCGCACGACTTGTCGAAGCGCGCGAAATCGGCATGACCGCGCCTTTCACTCCGTCGGAGGGCCTGGTCGTTGATATCGATCTTTCCAATACCGTTAGCGAAACGCAGACCTCATTGGTTGCAAACTTCCCCGCCGATTCAGATATTTTCACCGTATCCCTCGCCGATCTGGACGACCTGGGGGGAAACGGCGAATTGCTGCTTTCGGGCTACACCGTTTCCGAAGGCGGGGGAGTGCCTGAAAGCATTCTGCTGCCCACCATCGACCCGGGCGGGATAATACCCTCTTACGGCGCCATCGCAGCGGCCATCGCCATGGGCCAAACCGGAACCGCAGCGGAAGGCGGTATTAGCACGCAGCTTGAAAGGGACCTCGCCGACAGAAACGCCGACGCCTCTTTGGACTCTCCTCTGGATTTCATATCCGGTCTGGGACAAAGCGGAAGAATTTTCAGTTTTGATGATCCGACGCTGCCCACCAGCCCAACCGCCGAACTGATTCGCGGAGATTTCTACATTGAAAACACAAGCTCCAGAGACCGTGAATATATATGGGAAACCTATGCGCCCGGCGGCGACACGCAAATCGCACTGCCTGAAATGCCTGTTGGAGTCAGTGACCCATTTCGCAATCCCGGCGGCAGTGAGCGCAACGTTTTTCAACTGAGCGCCGCGGCTTTCACCAGGGAAACGACTGCGGATTTCAATTACGATAACTTTGAATTCGAAGATTATAACGACACGGTCACGCATTTTTCCATGAGAAACATGTACGGGTTCAGTGATCCATATCTGCCGACGACGACAACAACAACCGGCGCAACCACGACTACCGCGCAGCCGACAACCACTTCCACGCAACCGACGACGACTTCTTCAACCACCACTGTTGAACCCACAACCACAACGACGACTTCTTCAACCACGACGACATCGACTGTTGAACCCACCACCACAACGACAACTTCTTCAACCACAACAACAACCGAAGAACCCACGACGACAACGACCGTTGAAACAACGACGACGACAACCGAGGAACCCGCGACGACCACGACGGTTGAAACCACGACGACAACGACAACCGAGCCTTCAGACGACGATACGACCGATGACGACACGATCAATGATGATATGGATGACGATGATTCGGTTGATGACGACACCAGCCTCATAGAAGAATCCGACGGGGGCGACACGGACGACAGCGATTCTTCTTGCTGCGGGTGCTGATGAATGGACGAACTCCTGGCCTTTTCAACCTGGGCTATTTGCGATGTTGGCAAAGCCAATAGGGGCAGGGCTTTGCTTGCGTCGCAAAAAAAACGTACCCCAACAGTAATCCAACAATCCTGTCATTCCGAGCGATGCTGACGAAGTCTGCGAGTCGAGGAATCCCTTCAACATTGCAAGTTGGAAGCTAATAACTGAGGCGACAGCACAACTTTAAAGGGATTTCTCCACTCCGCTTCGCTCCGGTCGAAATGACAGAATTTGCATTGACTTTCAAGACGCTTGAAAAACCGTTTCAGCGCAAATAGCTCAACCTGGATATTCTCTTCACGTTCTTAACTGAGCGTGATAGATTGACTCCGTCGTCAAATTAGATAGTTCCCATCCCAGAACTGCGATGGGACTGGCGTGGTTCCCCGACCCAGACTGAGTGATTTTTTGTGAGGTCAAGGAAATTTTTTAGGTTTGTGCTTAAGGCGTACTTGAGTACGCCGCACAATCAAAGCCGAAGATTGAC
>CAZQAE010000103.1:0-14413 GCA_964591275.1 uncultured bacterium
GATGACGCTGATGATGACGCCGACGACGACATGGACGACGACGTAGACGACGATGTGGATGATGACACGGATGACGACGCAGACGATGATATTGATGATGACGTCACGCAGCCTGACGACGATGATGATGACGATGCATCAGGTGACGATGACGACGATGGAGCTTGCTGCGGGTGATTTTCCTTTAAGTCAACACGGGCAGGCACGGGGGCCTGCCCCTACAGGCTTTGCCCGGATCAGCCTTCGTCCTTCATCCTTCAACCTTGTTCTCACGGATCAAGCCCGAACCAGAAATCGCCGGAATATATGAGATCGCCGTCTGGGCCTCGGCTTGCCACGCTATATACATGACGCTCGCCCGGTTCATCAACATTAATGTCCACTGAGTGCTGCGTCGCGGCGACTTCCTGCTCGCCGGTTGTGTTTTCATACAAGGGCAGTTCACGGCTCCATTCGACCATCTGCGTGGCCGTTTCGTCGGTCTCCCAGGTGACGCGCACCTGCCCGCCGCCAAGCTGCACCGCCTCCACGTTGAAAACGCGCATCTGCTCCCAGTTCTCGGCGTCGGGTTGTTCGGGAAAGGACCCACGCAGATCGGCGACGAAATCCCGGATGCGCCCCGGATTTCCTGGCGAAACCCCCGCGCCCCACCGGACTTCCATGGCGTCCGCCAATTCCAGAAGCCGCCTGGCGTTAAATTCCAGATGGGTGTCCGCATCCGCCAATCCAAAGGATTTCGCGACCCAGCGATAGGTCGTGTCGATCACGTACTGCCAGATTTCCGTGCAGTCCTCATGCAGTTCGAGCATGTCGTGCAGTTCCTGGTAATCCACCGGTTCGGCAAACGCGCCCTCAACGCTTTCCAAAAGCGCCAGATTGTCTGTCGCCAATTCCCGCGCTTCAAGGCTTTCCTGCCACAGGCGCATCAAAGTATCTTTGTCGGGAAAGACAAGATCAGTGAAAACGCCGAGCCAGTCGGGATCGTAAAAGGCCGTGTTGCGCGCCCAGAGTAGCTGCGGATACAGGGCTGAATCAGGAATATCCGAACCTTTTTCCAGGGTCCACATGCCCAGCGTATAATACATTTTCCGCATGGCGAAGTGGGAGTTGCGAAAAAGTGTTTTGAGCGTGTCGGCGTCGGCGGAATCAGAGGCTATGCCGTAGCGCTGAGAAAACCAATCCCGGTAGACCTGGTCGGGAGTAGCCTCGTCATCCAGCATGTACTGCGAGAAGGCGAAGATGTTGATCTCGTTGGCCGTGCCAAGAGTGTGGTCGCTGCCCCGTTCAATGCGCGCCGCCGCGCCCCTGGCCCCTCGCGACAGATCATATTGATAGCGCATGTAGATATAATCCACCTGGGAATTGAGAATGCGGTTCTTTCCCCAATACTCGTTGCCAAGGTCCATTTCGATGATCTGATGGCGGTGGCCCACGTCGCCGATGAGGGGATTGTGCGGATAATAGGGCACCCAGTCCTGCGGCACGTCCTTGGACATCACCATCAGGTCGGGGTCGTCGTATTCGCGAAGAGATTCGCCAAGCCAGACCACTTCCATCGGTTGATGCAAAAAGGTTCTCATGCGCAGCTTTTTGCCCAACTCGTGCATGACGACGCCGCCCACCGCGTCGTAGATTTGCTGAACCCGGTCGGCGGGGCGCGAGTTGAGAAGGTTGAGAAGGGGATTATCGGTTGGAGGAAGATCCCGGCACCAGTCGCAGATGCACGGCACGTACCACGGCTCCACGTCGGCGCTGCCGGTCATGAGCACGACGCCGTCGATCTCCGGGATGCGCTCAAGGGCCTGCCGGTATTCATCCGCGCGGCGCTCCCACATCGGGTCTTCGGAATCGAAGCATAAAAGAATCTGAGATTCTTCGTTAAATTCATGCGCCCAGACCCAGACTTCAAGGCCCAATGCGTGCGCTTCCTGCGCCACGTCCTGCAAAAGGATCGCCCGATCCTCATCGTCGTTGATCTGGTCGATGTTCATGATCAGGCTGTGGGACAAATGCACGTTGTCCATACCGTAATCCACGGCTTGCTGCATGGTGTCCGAGAGATTTTGCCGATTTGTATCCATGAGAATCCAGCCGTAGGAGGGCGGCGGCAGCGGCCAGTCATCGTCATCGTCCGCGTCGTCATCGACATCATCATTCAGGTCGTCGTTCAGATCATCGTTCACATCGTCATCGACATCGTCGTCCGCGTCATCATTGACATCATCATCCGCGTCGTCGTCGACGTCCGGGTTATCTGAATCATCATTGTCATCGTCATCGTCGCCGCAAGCAATCGTGGACATCCCCATGATCAGGATGACGACAGCCAGCAGGGCCCTAATAGCCCAGAGATTATGGTTTCTCAAATTGATTCTCCAAGGTAAGGGTCTAAAAAACAGAGGCTGTTGAATCTAAATTTCAGGATCGTCCGAGTCGTCATCGACATCATCGTTCACGTCGTCGTTCACGTCGTCATCCACGTCATCATTCAGATCATCGTCGACGTCATCGTTCACGTCATCATCCGCACTATCGTCATCCGCACTATCGTCATCCGCACTATCGTCATCCACGTCATCGTCTGTCGTATCATCATCCACGTCATCGTCAAAATCGTAGCCTTCAACCCACCAATCCGGCGCGCACGAAGTACAGGCATCCGTGTCGCAAACGATGCAAGAAATTATGTTAGGGCCGTCATGATCGCTGCATTTTTGCGCGACACTCTGCGTAGCATCCTCGGAAGAAGTCACATCCCCCGGCTCGTTATCCCAAACCAATTCGCCGTCTTCGCAAATGGCGAAGCAACAGGTCCACATACCGCCGCTATCGTTGTCGTCATCATCATCGTCATCGTCATCGCCGCATGAAACTGCCGTGCTGACGGCAATGGCGAGAATCAGCATCAGGGCCAGCAACGCTTGGTTCAAATATTTCATGGCTTTGTCTCCTTAGAGAATTTTCTTAATCTTAGGATAGAGAAAGCAGATCGACAAGACAATAATTCATGGAGCTATTTGCGCTGTAGCAGTTTTTGAAACGCTTCACTTTTCAACCGGCGTTCACATAAAAAGAGGAATTGCCCCTGTGTGACTTGCGCGTATGCGGACTTTTTTATAATCTGCTTCGATATTGGATGGCATCCACAATCAGCAAGGCGGTTATCGATGCAGGCGACAACACGATGGAAAATACTCGGTCTGGCATTTGCGCCGTTTTTGCTAAGCTCACTGCTTCTTTTAGTGTTGACCGCAGTCGGAATTGTGGAAAAAGATCCTGTGCCTTTTGACGGACGCAATTTTCAGGCCGAATACAAATCGGACAATCAAAGCCTTTCGATCAACTCCGCCAAAGACAAAAGTTTTTATCGCCTCACCGGGTCGGTCACTTATAATATTCCGGTAAACGAAAGCGATCCGAAAGATATCCAGCAGTTCACGCCTTTCTGGCTACCTTTCCAAAATCCCGTTTTGACCTTGGATTTGAGCAGTCCCGATTTTGAAATTTTCGACGGCCCCAGGCTTTTTGGACAGCAGCAAAAAACGTACTATGCGAAAAAAGAGGCCAACCTCATCCTGATGGACGATGTGATCCAGAGTCAGGCGTCCTATCAATTCGGAATCTTCGATGAAAAGGATCAGCGCGTCGCGACGGCGATTTACGACGCCACATGCGGCCTCCTATTCCGCCTGCAGGTGAAGCATTCCGACAAGCCGGACCTCAGGCTCGTTAAAACGGATTTTCCCATCAGCCGAAATCGTATCTGGCTCTTTTCTCTTTACGTTTTGAGTGGCGGCGGACTGATCTGGCTGCTCATTCGCCGCGCCAGGCGACTTGCGGGAATCGAATCGGAGATCGCATGGCATCACGCGCTATGGGTGCTTTGCGGAGTCGTCTGCCTGGGCACCGACACCATGATCGACATCTGGTATCCCTTTGCCTTCGGTCAGATACTTCCGGTTCTGTGGCATCTGGCCATAGCCGGCGTGCTTCTGGTCTTTGCCAGGCGAGCCTGCATCCCCGCCATTGCGGAGGTGCTTATGGCCTTTATTCTGTGGCAATACGTCGGAGGTCCCGCGCAGACCCTCTTTTTCATTCCAGGAGCGACTGTCGCTTTCATCATGGCTCTTGGCGCGGTGAAAACTATTCCCGAAGAAAATACGGCCTCTGGGTGATGCTAATTTCAGCCCCATCGTGGGATAATTTTAAATCATTGCCATCACAGCCAGTTTTTTTATTGTGAAACCAGTTTTTTCGTCGAATTTTGTTTCATTGGCCTTTGAAAACAGTTATAATTGCTATTGCATTATGGATGCTAATCTTTTTTAAACAATCATTTTAGGAGTGAATCGATGGACGGTGTTATCCTGGCGGCTGGAGCTGGGACAAGATTGCGTCCGTTAACGAACGCCATCCCCAAGGTGATCGTATCTGTCGGACCATATCCTTTGGCCGAACATGTTCTTCGCGGCATGGCGTCGTGCGGGGTGGACAACATCGTTTTCGTTACCGGCTTCATGGCGCGCAAGGTCGAAAATTATTTCGGGAACGGATCGATTTGGGATGTCTCCACGAGTTTCGTTAAGCAAGAGGAAATGAAAGGCACCGCGCACGCCCTGTCCTTTGCAGCCAACCTCGTGGCGAGTACGCCTTTTTTCGTCAGTTATGGCGATATCTTTTTGGCCGCTCCCGAAAACTACGGGCATTTCCTGGAATTTCATTTGAAGGGCGGCTACGATTTTTCCATCATGTGCAATGAGGTGGATGATCCCAGCGAGGGCGCCGCTGTTTATCTAAACGATGGCCAGGTAGAAAAGCTCATCGAGAAGCCTCCCAAAGGAACCAGTCAAACGAATCTGAATAAACGTGGCATCCTTCTTCTCGATGACAGAATCTTCGACCTGATTGAAGACATTGAGCCGGGACCGAGCGGCGAACTCTACCTGACCGACGCTGTTGCGCTGGCCATCAAGCGCGGCTTAAAGGTGGGCGGTTACGTTTGCAGCGGCTTTTCTTCAGACGTGGGCACGCCGGATCGCCTGGAAGAAGCCCGGCGCGTTTATCAAGAAAATCGTTAAATAGAAAACACAGCGGGGAAGGTGCATCAGTGTATTGTTGAAATAACTCCAAGTATTGACCTATAATTAACGCAGAGAGTAAGAAGAATTCATTTTGAGATTGGTCATCTGTCGGCAACCATCGCCCGAAAGTGAATCATGAACAAAAGCAGTAAAATCGAATCCTTTGTATCGAATCTGCTTCGCGAGGCTTTCAATGAAGACACGCGGATCGTCGCCGTGCATATTCCCGGCGAAAAGTTCAAAACGCGCTCGAAAATAACCGGGATTCACCTTGTGGAAGTGTCCATGGGGAAATTCGATCCTCCGCTTTCCGGCGGGAACATTCCCGAGAATACAGAGATTGAGTTCTCGCTTTTCTTTCATGGAGGAAAATTCACTTTCTTCACGCGCTTTTTAAGATATGAAAAGGACGAGTTTTTTGTCGAAATGCCCCGCTCGGTGGACATGGAAGACAGGCGACCTTACTGCCGCGTTCCCCCTTCAACTTTTTTGCCTGTGGAGGTAATCCAAATCGAGGGCTACCCCTCGCCCTCGCAGGTCAACGTTTCGGACATCAGCGAATTAGGGGTTGGTTTAGAATTTCCCGACAAGCCGAAAAATTTGTGCGATCAGGAAATCATGAAACTGACGATCAGAATTGGCGCGCTCATGGACGCCGAACTGAAGGGGCGACTTTGCTACGCGCGCCAAAACCCGACCGGCTCCTTAAATATCGGCTTGGATTTGCAGGATATGACCGACAACATGAAGTCAGCGCTCTCGGCCTGCGTGCACGCCGGACAGGGCGGCTCGTTTACGATTACTTCTCATTCGTAAATGCGCTGCATATCGCCACGAGCCATGAAAGAGGATTGATTTGGATTTTCCCGACTTAATCGACACCATCCAAAAAGGGCGCCGACCAGACGCCGATCAATCCTTCATCAGCAACATCCTCCGGGAGACGACGAAGGATAGGGATACATGGATTGCCGTGCTCCTTATCGACACGGACCTTTCGGGACGATCCAGGATTCTCAATCTTTATTCGTCGGAAATCCTGATGCACTCAGCGATTCCTCCGGAGATGAGCCGACTTTTCAAGTCCGATGTAAGGCTCGACATATCCTTTCCATTTTACGGCGGCCTGTTCAAATGCCGGACAAGCTTTGTTCGTTTCCAGGACGCAGTTTCCAAGAATTTCTTTATCTCCATGCCCAAGCGAATCGAGCTTTTGCAGCGACGACAACACCCGCGTACTCCCACCTCCTACTCCCTTCCCATCAAGGTGTTGTCCATTGACGGTTCCACGAAATGGCGCTCGGCCAACGTCGAGGATATTTCCAAAGGCGGTATCGGTATTTCTTTTCCTACGCAACCTGAAGAACTGATTCAGGCCGATGTTTTCGAGGTCGAGATTCAAATCGCCCGCCTGACCACGGTCAAAGTCAAGATACGCAAGCGCAATCATCATCAGCGTTTCGATGGCCGCGTTCTCATCGGCGGTGAATTTGTGGAAACTCCGCGCGAGATGGAAATGGCCCTGTCTGTATATATCCATTCTCAGATGTCCAAAGATTCCGTCAAGCCGAGATCCGGGTTGTAAAAGAGAGCGAAATTTCTGCCTTGATTTCTAATGGAACAATAGATGAACGACCGTTTAAAAAAGGAGCTTATGGGAAGCCGTTTGGTCTCATTCGCCCTTTTTGCGCTCGCGCTGATAATGCCAGTGATTTCCGTAGCGCAAAGTCCCCCGCCGGAATCCATCATAGTCCGGACATTCGACCGTTTTGAGATCGCCGGTGATTATTATCCCGGCCAAGACGGCATGCCCGGCGTCGTGCTCAGCCATATGCTCAACCGGAAAAGAAGCGACTGGAGCGCTTTTGCCAATACATTGCAGGCCGCCGGTTACCATGTTCTAGCCATTGATCTGCGTGGACACGGCGACAGCAAAATGAACGGCAGGCGCACAGGTTGGCGTGCGCTTTCCAAAAAAGTGTTTTCGCACGCGCCCAACGATCCAGCCGCAGCCGCAGCGTGGCTGCGTGAGAAAAATGGGATTGATAAAAACCGCATTGCCCTTATCGGCGCCAGCATCGGCGCCAACGCCTCAGTCGTCGCCGCGTCGCGGGAGAGCTCAAATATTAAAACCGTTGTTTTGTTGTCTTGCGGCATAAACTACCGCGGCGTCAAAACGGATGACGCGATCAAGTCTTATCATGGGCCGGTGTTGATCGTGGCCGCCGCCGGAGACAAATACTCCGCCGAATCTTCCAGGAAACTGGCGCAATGGGCCGGCGACGCCACGCTGAAAATCTATAAGGGCAAGCTTCATGGCACAAATCTTTTCCGCGCCCATGAGGATCTTGGCCCAACCATACTCAAGTGGCTGAAATCAAAAATGCGGAATTAACAATCCATTGCCAAACGGGTATAAGCTTGTGCTGAGTCGTTCCTGAACTATCCACTATCCACTGAGCGCTATCCATTGAAAAATTTGCGGACAATGGGTTGTATGAAATGCGCTGACGTAATATTATACATTTGAAAATAATCTGGTTTGAATTCAAATTTCATGAGGCCGCTGGCTGGGCATAGAATGGCGTTCCAATGCGTTTATTTTCATTCATCCTGGCCATTTCCATAGCCGGATTAGTTTTCAGCGCGGCGCTGGCCGCCAATCCTGATTGGCCGGGCGGCCCGCAGGACGATCCCCGCGACGCCCTTCCCGACGATGAAAACTATCACGATCAATACGGATTTTTCAGCTACATCCCGGAAGAATCCATGCCCACGATCAATCCCGAGGAGATCGAAGCGGGCGCCGGGATGCACATTGATCGGGCTTGGCAGATCACCATCGGTCGGCCCGATGTCGTCATCGGCATGACCGACACCGGCATTTTATGGGATGACCCCGACCTGATCGAGAAGGTGGCGCTCAACGCCGACGAGCTTCCCTTTCCCGAAGGATTCGACACGCACGACGCCAACAATGATGATCGCGTCAATGTTCTCGACTACGCGGATGATCCCAATGTTTTTGATGCCAATGAAAACGGAGTGATCGACGCCGGAGATCTCATCCTGATCTTTTCCGACGATGTGGACGGCGACAATAATGGCTACGTGGACGACATCGCGGGCTGGGATTTCCTGTGGAACGACAATTATCCTGAAGACGACACTTTGGCGAAACACGGAACCGGCGTGGCGACATGGACCGTCGGCAAAGCCAACGACGGATGGGGTCACGCCGGCACCTGCCCTGAATGCATGTTCGTACCGTTGCGCGTCGGCGATGGTTTCGTCGGCTATATTAACCATTTCAACGAAGGCGCCCTTTACGCGGTGGACAACGGCGCTTCGGTTATTCTGCACGCAAATTCAACGATCAATTTCAGCGCCACGACGCAGGCCGTTTTGGACTACGCCTGGGGAAAAAACGTTGTGTACACAACCATCCTCGGTGACGCCGCGAGCTATCATCACGTTTATCCCGGAGCAATGCCTCGCGTCTTGCCCGTCTCCTCATGCACGCACGATGAGATCGCGTACGAGGGCTCAACATCCTTTCAGCGCCTTTCCAACTGTTCGGGATACGGCGACAAGGCTTTTATGCAGGCGCCCTTTGACTGCGCGTCAACGCCTACGGGAATCATCGCCGGCACAGCGGGCCTAATCATTTCCCGGGCTAGGGAAATCGGGCTGGATCCGCCCCTTTCCGCGGCGGAAGTGCAGCAGATTTTTATCAACACCGCCACGGACATATACATCCCAGAATCTGCGGAAGACGAAGACCAATACCCCAGCAAACCCGGATGGGATATGTATTTCGGCTACGGTCGGGCTCACGCCCGCGACGCCGTCGATTCCCTCTCACCGACCACGATTCCACCCGAAGCGGAGATCACGGCTCCGGCATGGCACATTTACATCGACCCGCTACGTCAATCCATCATCCCGATTTCCGCCAACATAGGCGCACGCAGGGCACAAAGTTTCTCCTGGGAGCTTCAGGCGGCGTCGGGCATTGAGCCTACGCCCGAAGAGTTCGTTACCATTTGCTCAGATGAAGGCGTCACACAGGCGATCTCGGCGGCTGTTTGCAATCTAAACGTTGATGTTTTCGATCACCGCTGGGAATCACCGGTTTACGACGCCTTGAGTTTCAACGTCACGATCCTGCTCAAGGTCGTCGACAACCTCGGAAACGAGGCCCGGGATCGCCGCTCCTTCTTTGTGCGTCACGATCCGCATGTGCACGAAAACTTTCCCATGCGTTTCGACTCATCCCTGGAAGCTGCTCCGCAAACCGTGGACATCGACGGCGACGGCGTGCACGAGATCATCCTGGCCACGATCGGCGGTCGCGTGGACATCATCGACGCCAGCGGCGTCTCCAAGCCGGGCTGGCCGCAATATACCGATCCGGACCCGATCTTTAGTTCCGATAATCCCGGCAACCATCTGGGCGCAACGGCTTTTTCCGACAGTCAAATTGAACCTTGGCGTCAGGCAATATGGGGAACGCCCGCCGTTGGCGACCTGGACGGCGACGGCGGGCTCGATATCGTGGCCGCGACGATGGAGGGCTTCGTTTTCGCGTGGGATGTCGGCGGTCAACGCAAGCCAGGATTTCCCGTCGGCGTTGATCCGGCCAACGCGGTCGCATGGACAAAAGAGGCTCCGATCGAAATCGGCATTTTGGCCGCGCCGGTCATCGAGGACCTGGACGGCGACGGTGATCTTGAAATCATTGTGGGCGCCATGGACCGGCACGTTTATGTCTGGCATCACGACGGCGCTTTGGACGACGGTTTTCCGGTGAAGTGCCAGAACACTTTCAACAAAGCTCCGGCGCGAATCGTTTCCACTCCGGCCGTCGGCGATATGGACGGCGACGGGACGCTGGACATCGTGGTGGGAACCAACGAAATGTTGGGGCAATTCGGCGCCACCTACGCCATTCACGGGCAGGGAAACAATCATCCCGACGGACCGTTTCTTGGAGGGTGGCCAGTCCATTCCATCGCCGCTGCCATGGGCATCCTACCGTTCATCGGAGAGGGAACGGTGACTTCGCCTTCGCTTATCGATCTTGACGGGGACGGCAAACTTGAGGCGACAACCTTGTCGGGCATCGGCCTGCCTTTCGTTTACGACGCCGAAGGAAAATTTCAATGGGCGGCCTGGCTTCCCATTTTCGGTCGCTATTCCAACGCCACCGCCGGGACGGGAATCAGCGGTCTGTCTTTCGTGACATGGGCCGATGTGAACCTCGACGGCTATCCCGACCTCATCAACAGCGGCAACTCCATCAATTATTTGAGCCTACTGACTATCTTCGGCCATCGAATGCATTGGCAGGCTTATTTGTATGTGGTGGATGGCCTCACCGGACTTCCCCTGCTCCATTTTCCTCGCGCCATGGAGGATCTGGTCGTACTGTACGGTCCCACGGTGGCGCAGATCGACGAGGACGCATGGCCGGAGATCATTATCGGATCGGGCGGCTACGTGCTTCACGCCTTTGACAATTTTGGAGACGAGCCGCTGGGTTGGCCAAAATTCACCGGGGCCTGGGTTTCGTCGCCCACGGCGGCCGACATCACCGGCGACGGGTATCTGGAGGTCATCACCGGATCGCGGGACGGCGTCCTGTTCGCCTGGAGAACATGCGGCACAGCGGATACGCCTATCGAGTCCAAGGGCTTTCACCACGACGTGCAAAATACCGGCAACTATCACAAGACCATTCCCACGCAGGCCGGACCAACGAACCTTTACAGGGAAGGCCCGCCAATATGCGGTGCCGAGTGGCATGATGTCGACGACGATACTGGCGATGACGACGTTGATGATGACGACGATGACAATGACGACAACGACGATGAGTGCGGATGCGGATGTTGATGGATTAATACGGCGGTCCTCACGCCCACTGCGAGCATAACCGAACCGTATTGGCCATAATATAAGTGCGGATGCGTGGCGCTTGTCCCTGTCTTGTCATTCCTTTGCGTCAAATTGTGTATTCATCCGCTCCCATATCGCAGTCATCCCCAAAGGGCCGTGCATCATCTTCGTAATCATGATTGGTCAAAGCGTCATAGGGAAAATATCCCGCAGGATCTGCTCCCGCATTGATGCACAGGCTTCCGGCTCCAAGGTGATAATCACCGGCTCCGGGATCGACGAGACCGGGAGTTGAATCGATATTGCCGATCGCTTCCGCGCATCCGCCCCAGGCGCAGGCGTTGATGTCCGCAATGGATGTCACGCACGCCATATTCACCCTTAAATAGCAGTTGCCGCTTGACAAAAAGAGATCGTTATTGATCAGCGTTGTTTCTTCATCGTCGTCCGCATGACACAGCGCGATTCTCTGGCTGTTTCCCGATCCGCCGGTGATGATGTTGTTGATGTATATGGCCTTCTGGCCATAGGAACCGTTGAAGAGTCCGAAGGAAGTGTTGTTAGCGCCGCCGCCCAGAATTGTGTTGTGGATTAAACGCAGGAGCGGACAACTCATAGCCATAACACCGTAGCTGATATTGGATGTTGCGCCGGCTTGAAAGACGTTATTGATGAGCACGGCGCTGTAATCCAATATTTTTATGGCATAAAGATACTCGCTGGAACTGGCGCCGCTGTGCACTATGTTATCCACCATGAGAATGTCGGCTCTAGCATAAACGCCATAGCAATTGCTGACGCCGCTTCCGCCGTTGATGTCGTTTTTATAAAGGATGGATCCGGCCGCAAAAGGATGCAGGTAAATCCCGTAGGAAGCGGAGCTTGGATTGCCGCCGTTGATATCGTTGCGCACAACGATTGTGGGAGCCTGCGCATAAAGAGCGTAGGTGGTATTTTCCGCATTTCCACCGCTCAACCGAAATCCTTCCACGGCAACGAAATCATCGCCGTCGGTTTTCACCGCCCATTCGCCGACAGCACTTATGTGTACTCCGTTTGAAGCGATGTCGCGGGACCAATCGTCCGCTGCGTCAAAGCCTCCAAAAAGGGAAACAGTGGTGGTAACGCTTTCCGAATAGGTTCCTATCGATACAAAAACGGGCTGGCCAGCTCTTCCGGCGGCCGCCACCACGCCCTCTGCAATAGTTAGCTTGGGCAAGGCCATCGTACCCGGATTCAGATCGTCGCCGGATTTTGCGACAAAAATCCCTGTCGTGTCCGAAACTTCGAGATCGCCGCCGACGCAGTCCTGGTCAACGCCATCGCCGGGAAGTTCCGGCGCGCCCAACCAGGTTAGCGGATCAGCGTCGTTGCAATCCGTCCCATTTTCCACCCATCCTTCCGGGCAGGGAGCTTCCAGCAGAACTTGAAAGACTTCGGCGTTGCCCTGGCCGTCGAAGTCGGCATCCTCCCAGCATACAAAACCCTGCGTGGTCGTCGTGGTGCTGGTAGTGGTCGTCGTCGTTGTTGTCGTGGTCTCTTCCGTATCGTCATCCACATCATCATTAACATCATCGTCAATATCGTCATCAAGATCGTCATTGACATCGTCGTTGAGGTCATCGTTGAGGTCATCGTTGAGATCGTCATCCGTATCGACAGTGTCGTCATCGGAAGGTGATGCGTCACCCGAATCATCGTCATCATCATCACCGCACGAGGCAAATACTCCAAGGAACACTAAGCACAGAATTATCAATATTCGCTCAAGTTTGATGGTCTTCATGTTTTTCTCCTTAATTGACAAAGCAATGGTTGATATCTGAGGTGCAAGGCATTGGTCCTTTATGCTGACAATGACTTTTTCGTGCCTGTCGTGATTTATTTCTCCGTCGCGTTGTCGCCGGAATCAACATCTTCCTCCTGGCCACTAACCATGCAACATCTCTCAGCGTAATACAGTCGGGCAGAGAGAATGGCCACATGCGCCAGGCAGATGAGCAGAAGCGGCGGAATCAGGTGAAGCCATATCGACCAGGCGTTGAGCAGGGCGTGCCCGGTGGCCCAGACAGCTACGGCAAGAATGGGGCCGAGGCAATTGGCCTGCAAGGGCGAAAGCCGAGGTAAAAAGATCCCCATAATAAGGGCGATAAAGGCCATGATCGCCACTTCGAGGCCCCTGATCGTCGTATCGCGCCATAAAAACCCATGAACAAGGGCGTTGGCGACGGCAGTGGCGTGCAGGACGACGCCGGGAGTTTCCAGGTCGTAAGGCGTCATGAACAGGTCGTTGGATTCCGGTCCGCTGACGCCGATCAATACGATGGAGCCGGGAGCAAAATCATCGGGAATTCCTCCAATGACCACGTCGTCGAAATTCAAGGTTTCAAATGCCCTTCCCGTCCCATAATGGTTAAACCACAAATATCCGCCGGGATCGGGATATAGTTTCAGGTCATTGATGGACGGTCCGGATAAAGTGTTTTCATCTTCCCCAAAATCAAGCTGATAATCGGATGCGCCCAAAGCCACACGGACAATGGCCAGACTGAATGGAAAATAATGATGTCCTTCGCGAATCAACGTGGCGGGAATCTTTCGAGCGATGTTCATGGGATCGCTGATGACGGTGAAATACCCCACAGCCGCGGCGCTTTGCATGAGGCGCGGGTCGGAGGATGCCACATCATTGGGAATTTGCTCGGGCGTGAATCCTTCCTCTTCCGGGTTGCGCGTGGCGTCGAGAAGGCGGCGGCGTCCGATCGTCTCGGCCTCCGCCAGGCGACCCATAACGATTTCTTTTGACCAGTTATATCCAAGGGCGACCTTGCCGCATTGCTGAATAGCCTCGGTGAGACGCAGCTGCGACAAATCAAAACTATCTTCGCCGGTTGGAACGAAATATATATCCAGACCGATAGCCGTCGCCCCTTCATCGCAAAGCTCTTTGATGACGTCGGCAAGGGCGTAGCGCATCTTCTGATTCAGTCCATATACACGGAGACTTCTGGTGTCGATGGTGATGATTTTGACAAGAGAACCCGGGTCCTTCGGTCCCCGCAACCTCGTACGCCAATCCATTAAACCCATTTCCATCAGTTCAATAACATCCGGGGAAATAAAAAATAGAACCAGGACCATCAGAAGGGCGGCAAAAGCTATGAAAAGCGAACGCTTAGGGGGCAGGCAATGTCGTGTTTGGCGAAACATAATTGGTTCTCATTATAGACAAAGATATTTAAAATTTCCAGAGTCCAGGGATCTTTCGGCTTTTCGTCGGGTTTCAGGAGTGAGACATATCGCCAGGCCGACTCAACCTTCACTTTTTTTCCTTTGAGGGTTGAAGCGGGCCGACGCCGATCGTTCGGAATAACAAGAATCAGGTACCACCTGCATAGCAGGTGGTATGGTGAAGGCCCCCCGAGGGGGCC
>CAZQAE010000104.1:0-14281 GCA_964591275.1 uncultured bacterium
GATCAAGAGTAGCGCCCTCAAGTTCTTCATCGGCCTCATCAGGCGTCCACCTCATCGGCGGTGTAATCATGCTTCTTTTACTTTTTAAGGTGGCGGTCGTTTTTGCGTGCTTGAGGTTCGCGATTTCCTCGGTGATTTTCTCTTTCCCGCCTGCAAGAGTTTCACGCAGTAGGTCAGAGGGTAAATCGGCCAACGCGGCGGCGGTGGAAACGCTGACCATATCGTTTTCGACAGCCTCGACCAACTCGGGAACTCCGGTGCTCATCACCTTGGCTGCCTTGTCCACTGATTTTTTGCTGACCCCAACTTTCTTCCCCGCCTCTTCCCGGCTGAGCAAAGGGTAAATTTTCCCTTTGCTCCGGTCGCCACCGTGGCTGAAGTTAGCAATTTTGGCTGCCACCATCGCGCACTGGGTCGAGCTTAGGTGACGTCGATGAAGATTTTGGGATACTACAAAATCCATTGGAGACCCTTGCTCATCCCACGTTACGAACCTGGGTTTAACGCCGATCAAATTGCAGGCCAGCAACCTGTTGCGCCCGTCAAGAACGCTCCCGTCGGAGTGAAGGATTATAGGATTTAGAAGGTCATTTTTCTGGATGTCGGCGGCTAAATTTTTTAGATCAACCTCGCCCATCAGGGGGAAGATATTCGCCGCCGGATGGAAGCGCGGGGAAAGGGATTCCGTATGTTTAGTCATTTTTTTACTTCCTATTAATTATCAATACTACCAGCGGGCCGAGATAGTTCTCGGCCTCGCTGGTCATGAAAACTCAATTTTTACTCTGCTGAATTGGAATCATCAGATCGGCAATCACATTTTGTAGATCACGCCATTCGGCAGGTTTGTCGTGTCCATCGGGTGGAATCGCCGCTCGGAGCCGTTGGGCTCCATTCGGGTCATGCTCAGTGAGTTGAATGCTCAGCGACAAGAGCAGGTCTCGATAAATTCCGGTTTGCCGATAATCGATCCTGATATCGTCGTTCTGTGTCTGCGCTCCTGTCACCAAAACCGCGAGACGGAGCGAGAATTCTCGGAGTTGTCGATAGACATAGGCATCCTTAGGAGGTCGTCCACTGCAGTTCTGGGGCTTGGTCATACTTTCACGCTTTGTCATTGGTCTTTTCCTTCCTTTTTTTTTGGGGCTGGTTATCTGTTTGGACTGATCGACCTTTCAACCAGTTTAAGAGGTCGTTCTTCGCGTACCGAACGCATTTGCTGCTTGAAGAAAGTCGAAAAAATGGAGGCCCGATTTTTATTGAACGCCATCGCTGAAGCGTTCGGATGCTCAGATTTAGCAGGTTCGCTGCGCCTCGTTCGTCCAAGAGGGTTTCAGTTACATTGACATTTTTTACCACTTGCGCTCTCCTTTCCTTTGTGTCCGCTCTGCGTGCTCAAACAGTCTGCCCTATGAGAGAAACTGCCTTTCCGAGTAACCCCCCTCAAAAAGACAGGGGTTATTGAAAACGTGAAATAAATCGATGGGTTGGTGAGCAGTAAAGTCGCTAAAAAACAGAAAGGGCATTTTGACAAAAAAACAGAAACAAATATCGCAAATTCCTGCCAGCCTTAATTTTATTATATAAATCAATGGGTTGCAGTAAATTCGTTAATAAACACAATGGACACTTTGAAAAAAAACAGAAAAAAAAACCGAATCCCTGTTGAGCTTCAGCACTATCTGGAAAACATGGATGACTTTCCTATGGTGCCGATCCTTGATCCCCTTGTCGCGGAACACCTAACCGGCCTGCTAGACCTATCCAAAAAAAAACCTGAGCTATTTCGTCAGCCGACCTTTTTGCTCAGTATCAAAGAAAAGGCACTCAGAACATTTGCTGATATCTGCTATGCAGAAATCGGCAATTCGGAGGAATTGCAAGAACTAAGAACCATGATATTTGGCAACTTACTTTCCTACTTCGGTTCCATCGGAACGCTTGACATGGACATATACGCTGGGAACCAACGTGCAAAGATTGCGACGATCCAGAAAGCGGCGCAAACATTGAATCTGACTTTGGAAGATGCAAATTTTCCAAAGGCGTTGGAGGAGGTACTAGCCGAGCACGGGTTCGACGAGGGCGTAGTTAAGAAGGTCATTTACAAGGTGTTAACGGGAAAGAAACCGGGGGATGACTCCGCCGATCTAGGAGAACAACTGGATTTCTGGGTCCGCAGTGACCCTTGGTACAGTAAAAATTTGTCCCCTGGTAAATTGGGTGAGTTCGAGAAAGCTTTCAATCACGACTTCGATCAAGCTCGGATGTCCCTCTCCCTGATGCTGGACGGTCTGGGTAAAGCCTGTACCTCTGCACTGTCTTCTATCCCCGAGAACACTGGACGGCCAACAATGAACGCTGAGCGTCAGCTAGTAGCCGAATTGTTCAATACCTATATGTTTTTTATGAGACGTGAGGTGATAAATAGCCCAGCCAACTTTGTTGCGCCGAAGGACGCGAACGATGTGGATGTCGTTGCCGGATGGAATTCGCTCACACAGGGACAAAAAGATCGAATTAGAGAGAACTGGTTGAACCTAGCCCAAAAACAGCAAAGAGGGGGGCAGACTTTCGTTCAAACGGTACTGAAAGCAGTGAAGATCAAAATATCAAAAACTATGGTCAAGAAAGTGATTAACGAAATTGTAATCTCCTTTCCTCTGGAGGAGTTAGAAAAAGGACGCGGCAACAATTGACAAACCTCAAAACTGCGAAGCAATTTTGGGGTCTCATTCGGCTCAAAACATATTTCCGTCGAAGACTCTTATGGTTCTTCGAGTTCATTTTCTTCGGTATTATTTCTGGAAACCTCCACGCGACAACTACCCACTTAATTTTCTCATCAGGGCGGCATAAGAATAGCCACGTGCGTCAGCCCGACCGAAGTCGAAGGGTCAAATGATCTTATTGTTTTTTGAGAAAACGAATGGCTCTTATTTGCGTTCAAATTTTATGCAAATGAATCATCAGCTTTTTCGCATCTGGGATTTTTTTGTAGTCTTCCCAAAAATCCACAACATTCCCGTCAGGCAAATATGCCTTTGCATTTGAGCCAAAGGCCAGGGAACCGCAAAGGTGTAAATCGATTTCAGGATTTTGAATATCGAGGGCATTGGCGGCTTCTCGTTCTCGTTTGCTTATGCCGAAATTCTGGTCTGAACCGGCGACGAAGATCATATCCCTCTGAGCTTTTGCAAAAAGCCCCATGAGGTTCCATGTGAGGAGGTAACGCTCACTTTGGTCGACGGAGTATTTTTGCCGCCATCGATCAATCTCAGCGGCGTGGTCGCGGAAAAATTGGGTGAGGGTAAGGCGCTCTTCGACCCAGATATCGTCGACATGCCAATCACCAAGACGAGCAAATCGAACGAAGGCGTCCTATTCAGCAGGTGACCAACTCAAAAGTTTCGCGTTGTAATCAATGTATTTCACGGCTCTGGTTTTTGGACTGTACTGCCATTTTGCTTCAGTCGGTTTACCTGAATCCTGATATTTGAGGGTGACAATCCAAGCGCCATTTTCATCTTCATCAGCGTGCCAGCCGAAAACCTTGCACCCTTTGAAGACGCTTGGGAACTGAGTGCAATTGTTGTGGAAAAAATTCACTACACTTTCAACCGTTTCCGCCGATTTCCCTTGATCGGGTAATGTCAACCGAGCATTTTTCACAGCATGGAGCGCAACGTACTTCGGAGTCAGCCGCGGAAAACGAACGTTTTCATTTACTTCAATATACCGCCCTTGTTCGGGAAATTCTTTATCATTTGGTATGGAAAGATTTTCCGGCAATGCCAGACCCTTTTTACCCACAACCTTCATCGTATCCGGCGGTTGTTTCCAGGCCGCATTGAAGTGAGCTAATAGCTCAACTCTGTAGTTTCCCGCCTTATGGGGTTCGCCTTTATTGGTGAACGGCACGGTTAGAAATTTTCCGCCATTTGTCAGATTGAAATTCGCCTGTCCTTGAATTGCATCGTTTCCTGATTTCCGAAGGGTGAGTTTGAACTCAGTTCCTTTTGGCAGGTGGATTTTTCCGACAAAGGCAATCCCTCCATCATCCAACCGTTCGGCTTCTATACTTTCCACAATCGAAGTAAGGCCGGTGGGCATCGAAAAAGCCGGTACTTCCATAACCGGCGATGGATTGACTTTTGCCAGTGAAATAGTTTCGGGTTCAGCTGGGGTGGGTGAAACAGCCGCTATTTCTGGGGCGTCGGACGTTTGCGGATCGGTAAAAAGCACGGCGATGAAGATGACCCCGAACAGGAGTGTCAGGAAGATTTTTATAGGAAACCTCATACTCGATTTGAACCAAAGCAGGATCGCCCCGACCGGAAAAAGGAAAAAAAGGAATATGATGTGTAACCATGTCCTTGACCAAATCCCTTTTTTCTTTGCCTGTGCCGATTGCTTCGCACCTTTTTCTTCCTTGATATCTGCTTTACTGCTGTTTTCGTTCATTGCTTCGCCCCCTCCAATTCACCAAATACTCAAGCCTTAATGACCGTCAATATATTCTTCCCATCACATTTTTACCAATGGGTTTTTCAGGTTAACGGATTTCGCTGTGCATTTCGTATTTTCTAAGTATTCCGTCCTTGAGTGACTTCAAATTCTTCAAAATATTCATTCCATATTTTCCATTGCCGACGAGAGTGGGAGGTGCTAAATTACGCCATTGAATTTTCGCTTCCTGAACACGTTACGATTATCTGGATGAGACCACCACGTTGGGAAAAGGTCTCCCCTTGCTGGACGTTATTGTGCAGATGCAACGCGGTGGCGCATTGAGAGAGATGGAGGTGTTATGGCTCTTAGATTCTGGCGGCGCTTCAAAGTAGCGCCTGGTCTCCATGTAAACCTCTCGAAATCAGGTGCGAGCCTCTCCTTCGGCCCCCGAGGCGCGAAATACACCGTCGGCCCGAGAGGTACTCGAAAGTCAGTCGGCCTTCCTGGCACCGGATTGTTTTGGTATGAAGACAAGCGCTGGGCGAAGGGCCAACCACATAGCATTGCGAATGCCCCACCTCAACCCGAAGTCCAAGCAGCCGACCGGCTAAGCCTTGGCTTCTTTCAACGGCTGACAGTATCGAAAGATGAGGAGGGATTCGTTGACGGCTGTCGATGCATGATCACCGGCGACGAAGATGCCGCCTACGCTCACCTCTCAAAGTCGGCGGCCAGACAACCGGACGCAGCGTTCCTCGCAGCAGTCCTGGCGTTAAAGCGGGAGCAATACGACAATGCGACCCAACACCTCAAAGGAGCGCTGGAGCGATCTGCGGAGTTGCGAAGCCTGTTCAACAAATACGGCGTCGACGCCCACATCTCCTTTCCCGTTACGGACGAGGTCACGGCGAAGGTGGATGCCGACCGTCGAGGCGTCTTGCTCCTCTTAGTCGAGGCTTATCAAGCTCAGAATAAACGGAAGGACGCAATCCGGTGTCTGGAGGACTTGCAAAAGGACGGCCTTGACGATCCGCTGATCAAGCTCTCGCTGGCCGAGTTGCTCGTTGAGATGGGGCAGTATCGTGAGGTTGTGGAACTGGTGCGAGGCACGCCAAACGATAGCGCTATTCACGCTGCAACACTTTTGTACCAGGCGGTCGCCCTGCGCCATCTGAAGCTGAACACCGCAGCGGGCGAGATTCTGACGAACGCATTGCGCCACACCCAGAATCGACCAGACGAGTTGTTGCGGGAACTTCGATATCAGCGGGCGCTGGTATACGAGGCGGACGGTAAGGCGTCGAGCGCACGCAAAGATTTGGAGCGCCTTTTCGCAGAAGACCCCGGCTATAAGGATGTGAGCGAGCGCCTTGATGTGATTTGAATCAGATTCACTTGCCGACGCATAGATGAAAGGATCGGGCATGAAGGACAAACCGCTGGGAGATGATGCGCTTCGCGCCCTTGACGAGCTCGGTGCAAAAGGGCCGATGAAAGTTTCCAACTTGTCCAGATACATCACGAGTCATCAGTGGAATGAATTGTGGTTTGCCAGGTGCGACACAACCTTCGAAGTTCGTAAAGTCGAAAATGTCACCACACCCTCAACCAGTCGGAAAAAACCGTTCGACTGTCCCGTTGATCTTAGCGAGATTGACGTATGGTCTGAAGACTCCGCCGTGTTGGAGGAGCGCTCGTTTCATATTCTGGAGTGCGACGAGTGCGAAGGCGAAGGCAAGATTGACTGCGATGTGTGTAACGGCTCAGCCGAAATCACCTGTCCAGATTGCAATGGGTCCGGCAAGGTGCTCAAGCACTATAAGACCGTCGCACCCAAGCAGGTCAACTGCAAAAAGTGTCGCGCCAAAGGTATTGTCAAGTGCCCCAACTGCAAGAAGGGACTGATCACATGCCTGACATGTGACGGTAAAAAGCGCCTTGACGCCCAACTGACGATCAAATCCTCTTTGGAGACGGCAAAGGAGATGTTCATCTCCGATTCAAAGCTGGAGAAGTCTTTCCCCGTGCTTAACGAGACCAGCGATCCTCACGAGATTGCCACCATTAATGAGTTCGATGTTCCGCTATTCAAAACAGTCGAAGGAGATGAGTTCCTTGACGTGGAGGACTTACCGGAGGACGTGGCGGCTTGGACGCGCAAAACGCAAAAGCGGAGGTCGGATGAAGCCCGAACCAACAACTGGCGGATCAAGAGCACACTGGCGCTGGCGGGTTCCTATTCCCAAGTGTGGATCAAATACAAACTCAAGAACGAGGAAACGCGAGTAGCGTTCGTGCCGAAAGCCAAATTGCTATATCCACCAAAAGTTGACCTGTTCCGCAAACGCTCTGCCAAGGTGAATGGCGCAACCGGCGGGATAGCGGCCCTCCTCGGCCTCTTCTGGCTGGTGTATGCCTTTCGCGATCCGATCTTCGTTAATGGTTTTTCTTTGACAATGGGTCTGCTCCTGGCGTCCATCGCAGTAATGTTCCGGCAGTACCTTAAAAACCATACACTGCGGGACATCGGCGATGATACTCGTAGAAACCACTTGATTTATCACGGATACGGGATTGTCGCTTGCGCGATATTGGCGCTGGTGCTCGGAATCTTGAATGTGCCGACTTTCAATAAACTGGACCTGTTGCTGTCCAAAGGGAAGAGCGCCGAGGTCGCGGAGATGGCTTCATATTTATCGAAGAAGGCCGACACTTGGGAGGAAGTAGACCGGCTTACCGGATTCTTCCTCAAGGCGGCTTCGCTAACACCCAATGCAACTGACCGACTCCCCATGCTCCAAAAGCTCTCGGACGGCACCTCTCACCAGGCGGAGAAGGAGGAGGCCATCGCGAAAGCGGCTCTGGAACTGGCGCGAAACGCGATGAGCGCAAAGAAATATCGTGAGGTTCGGAAGTACATTGAAATTGTCCCTGAGGGCAAGCGCCAACTTTCAGAAGTGGGAGCGCTGGAACGCGAGATGACTTTCGAGGAGGGGATGGCGTTCTATGAAAAACGCCGGTGCGACAAGGCTGCCGAAAAGCTAAAGTCTGCAGCAGCTGACGAACGATATGCGGTGCGAATTCGCAACGCTATTGGCCACTGCGAGGATATCAAGGTGCTGGTCCAGGTTAATGCAGCCTTCAAAGAGCGCAAGTATTTGGAGGCAATAAACCTAGCCAAAAAAATCGGAGAAGACAGTCTTGAGCGACCGGCGGCGGAGAACCTCCAAACGCGCTGCCGAGCCCATATCGAACTCGCCCAGTCTGTTCCTGAATTGCGTTTTTTGGATCATTAGGAGGACGACGTGTGTAAGAAGCTGCTCAAAACAACGATCTTTGTGACGTTGACCATGATTCTGTTGATGGCATTCCTCGTCGGCGTAGCCCACGCCCGCAGGGGCTGCTGTTCACATCACGGTGGCGTCTGCGGTTGTCGATGCTGTGACGGTTCGTCCTTGTCTTACAAGTGCGCTCCATATTACCCTTCGTGCAACGAAAGGCGTGCAACTCCCCCGAAACCAAAAAAAAGGAGGGTAGTAGCCACCCCGAAACCCAAAGACTATCAGAAATTGGGTGACCGAGCTTATAAACGAGGTTCATACTCTGCGGCTGCCAAGAACTACCGCAAGCGCCTTGAGGAAAACAGCTCTGACCAAGACGCCCATTTCGGGCTTGCGAACTCGCTGTTCCGCTCCCGCGACCTCGAACAAGCCGCTGTTCATTACGAAAAAGCGACAACCAGCCTAACAACCAGGTTCCTCGCCAATAACAACCTCGGCGTGATTCGTTACCGACATGGTAAAATAACGAAAGCGGCGGAGGCATTTAGCCAAGCCGCGACTGGCGACGAAAGAGCCATGTTTAACTTGGCTGTGGTGAAGGAAGCGGAATCACTGGAGGGAGCCCGTGACACGTGGCGAGCATACCTGAACGCCATGAAGGACAATAAGGGCGAGATGAAGTTCAGAAAAATTGCCAAGATGCGGCTGGCAATCATCGACGAAGCCTTGTCGCCTAAACCGGTTGAGGCCGTCGACGATAAATGATTTTACATCTTTGTCGTGAGGACGAAGTGAAGAAAAAAGATTTTGATTTGCATTGTGAAATAATTGAAAATATCCAAAAACCATAGTCGAACATCTCACTGGGTTATGGATGCTTGTTCTCAAACAGAGTCGTTTCAAGTCCACATTTTATGCGGGGTTTCGGGATGAAAGCAAAAGCAACTCTCATACTCATAGCAGTCGCTGTCCTTGGCTTCGCCAGCTACGCAGGCGCAGATTCCGGCGACTCGAATGATGAGTTGGTCATCGTATCCTGGAACATTCGAGGTTACCCCGAAAAGCAGCAAGAACATAGAACATGGTTTTCAAAACAACTCACTAGGCTATCTCCTGATGTCATCTGCGTCCAGGAAATCGCCAACAGAGAAAGGATCACCAGCTTCCTGTCGACCGAAGAAGGATTCAGTCAAGTTGCTTTTCTAAATTCCTCCGACGGCCAGGACAATGCCATCTTCGCTTCCGCCCCAGTTACGATCAAAGACATACCCGATCCTTCGGGATTCCAGCACCCAGTACAGGCGGCGTATGTGAGCTACAAAGGCTTCGACGCTGTCATCATAACAGTCCATCTCTCATGGACGAACGTTGCAATGCGAGAGAAGGAAAAGGTGGCGTTGGCCAAAGTCGTGTCGGAAATGAAAAAGCTCGATCCAGATGTCATGATTGTCGGCGACTTCAACACAAAGGAGAAAGGAATTCAGGCTCTGGCCAAGGCTACTGGTTTGATTGTGATGATCCCTCACGGCCAGGATGGCGTAGGAACCACGCACGCGAATAATCGATACGACCATTTCCTCGTTACACCCGACCTGGCGGCTGAGGAGGCTGTGTCTTGCCGAATCGAAACCTATTCCGGCGATGATTTGACCAGAGCAAGGAAAACATCGGATCACCTGCCGGTGATCGCCCGATTCAGGACTGATGAAAAATTCATGGATAGGAACTCAGGTACTGCAGGGTCGTCATTCCCTTCAACAGAAGAAAACATAGTATGTAAAATGCGAAATCGCTTCACCATTGACAAGCTATACAAGAAATTTGAATTGGACGATTAGATGATACGTCTCAGCAAATCCCGTTTCGTAGCAGGGCTGCAATGTCACAAGATGCTTTGGTGGAAGTTCAAGGAACCGGATGCCCCTGAGCTTGAGGTTGATCCTGGGACACAGGCGATATTTGATGCAGGAACCAAGATCGGAGAAATCGCCACAACCTACTTTGGCGATGGGGTGCTGATCGATTTCCCGCACTATGAAATCGCCAACAAGATTCGGGCGACCAAAGAGGCTATCGAATCCGGTGCGAAGGCGATTTTCGAAGCCTCTTTCATGGAGGACGATGTTTTCGTCGCCGTCGATATCCTCGAAAAAGTTCGTGGCGATTGGATTCTAAACGAAGTTAAATCGACCACCCGCGCCAAACCTCAGCATGTGCCGGATGTGGCGGTTCAAACCCACGTTCTTCAAAAAGCCGGATTAAACGTCAAGGCCGTAAACCTGATGCACCTCAACCGAGAGTGCCGTTACCCTGACCTTAGCAATCTGTTTGCCAAGACTGATTTATCTGATGCCGCCTTTGCCCTAAAAACTGACACGGAAAATGAGATCAGGGCGCAGATTCACATGCTAAAAGGGCCGGTGCCTGATGTTGAAATCGGCCCTCATTGCACTAACCCGTATGATTGTCCCTTCTATTGGAGATGCTGGAAAGAACCGCCTGAGCATCACATCGGAACACTTTACCGGATTGGTCAGAAAGCAGCGGAGCTAAAAACAAAAGGCATTCAAACCATTTTTGATCTGCCATCCAACTACCCATTATCGCAAATTGCGGATCGACAACGGCGGGCGGTTCAATCAGGAAAGACGATTATTGAATCGGGCTTGGATAGGGCAATCAGTAAGTGGGACGCCCCCATCGCATACTTGGACTTTGAAACCATAAACATGGTGATTCCTGTCTGGAATGGTTGCCACCCTTATGACCAGGTGCCGGTACAGTTCAGCTGTCACGTCCTTGATGGACAAGGCAAGGTCGAGCACTTCGAGTATCTTGCGGACGGCCCTGATGACCCGCGAGAGGCCCTTGCAAAGGTCATGCTGGGTGCTTGTAAGGACGCAAAGACCATCCTTGCATACAATGCAGGGTTTGAAAGACGATGCGTTAGAGAGCTTGCAAAGGCGCTACCCCATTTGGCCGATGATTTGTATGAACTCAACGATAAGATCGACGATCTTTTGCCCGTGATTCGCAACCATGTCTACCACCCTGATTTTCACGGCAGCTTCAGCATCAAGAGTGTTTTACCTGCATTGATTAGCCTTGATTATTCGGAACTTGAAATAGGCGATGGGCAGACGGCGAGTGTTCAATTGGAAGCCATTCTTTTCGCACAGGATCAAATGACTGCCCAGAAAAAAACTGAAATCCGAGAAAACCTGCTCAAGTATTGCAAGCTCGATACGTGGGCAATGGTGAAGCTGCTTGAGTGGTTGAAAACATCAGGAGCATCTTAGAATGGGACATTGGAGTGAAGCTATATGCCTGGACTGCGAAGAAGCTTTGATGCCCAAAGTGCCACTCGACCAACTTAAAGGAAAACGAAGAACCGTCTATTTTCTTTGATTAGAAAGGCATAGGATGAACATTCGGGATTTTCTGTCTCAAGATGAAAGCTATTTCCAATTCAATCGGGAAGAGCGCAACATCGCGGCGCTGCTGTATCACCTGCTGTTTGTGGGCGCAAACCTAAAACGCTTTTATGATCTGATCGGCTGCGAATGTCCTGTGAATTCGGCGGATTCCGAGGTCTATTTCGAGTATGCCTATCTACGGGATGTGTGGAATGCGAAAGTTAAAGATGATAGCGATCTGGCAAGAAGATTGATTCTGGAATTCCTCGATCCGCCCAATCGAACCAAACTTGAAACTTGCTCAATGTTTGAATTCAATGTATTTTTCGGAGCCGTACCCAAAGCTTCCAAAACGGCCATCCAAAGCCCAGGTAACTGGAGCATAAGTCTCTTTAAGAACACGATCCCGAACAATGATTTCTTCCTGAAAGTCTGCAAATTCAAATGGGCGTTCAACATCAAGCCCGACCTTGTGGTGATTCCCTCGAAGGAAAATGCTGTTTGCATAGAAGCCAAGTTCGCATCTGGAGAAGGAAGCTATCCATCCAATGCCAAGGAAAAGACGGTATTTGACTTGAGGGGACTACCCAGAATTGGGCAAACCGAAGTCCAACGCTACTTATTTGAAGACTTGCTTGGATATGAAACAACGTTCGTTTTCCTTGTCCAAAACGCCAAAGCGAAATCGAAGACCCATACAACCTTGACCTGGGCAGAAGTTTTTCGTGAGTTGGACACGACATCATCGCCGCCCTTTGTTCGGAAATGGCTGGAGCAATTTGATGAAAATTGAGGTGAAATAAATCATATAGACAAGAGGCGGCGTTCTACTTGACGGAATGCGGCATTGGCAGGCTGGATCGAGATAAAAACGTGCCGTGCAAGGCGCTTTGTCATTGAGGATGAAAGGTGGTGCGGATGTGATGAAGGTCGAGAACATTCAATGGGACATAAATCTATCCTTTCAGCAGATCGATCTTGTTTTTCACGCTGGTCTGAAAACAGATGTCTTTCGACAATACCAAGCGAAAACACTGGCCGAGACATTGGGAAAAAAGAGGTATCAACACCTGGTGAAATATTTCGAAACTCAGGATTCTGAAACTTTGAATACTGCTTTGGGGGAATTTCTTTACGGATTGAAAGCATCTGGAAACGACTCGTATACGACATTCCTGAATCGATTTGGGGACGAGACCTATTGCAGCTTTTCTATCTCTGACCCTCTCGATAGTAAAAAAGGACTCTACTGCTACGCCCTAAAGGGGATGGAGCCTTTTGAGACGCGAATACAATACGTTGGAAGAAGCCACGATCCTTTTAAGAAGCGCGTGAACAACGGGTATGGCAATATCTCCCCAAAAAACTGCTATCTGGATGGCCAGGCAACGAACTGCCATTTGAACTCCATTCTTGTCCAACATCAAAGTGATGTGGCGTTTTTCGTTTGTCCCTTGGATAACCGTGATGAAATCGACGATCTTGAAAAGGCTCTCATCCGAAAATTGAAACCAGACTGGAATATCCTTTTGAGACCGAAGAAGGAATAGTAACGAAAATGATATCCGTGGAGGCGCACTTTTGAATCCGTTGAGTGGTTAATGGCAACGCTTGATTCGCATGGAGTTACAAGAAATGGTGGCAAGAAAAAAGGTGCCAAGAAAGATCGAACGCGAGGTTTTCAAAGAAGCCCACAATTGTTGCGCCAAATGCGGTAAAGACGACCTGAACAAGCAACGTATCCATCATATCCGTCCCTATGCCGAAAACCCCGAGCACAACCTGGATCACATGATTCTCCTCTGTCTGGATTGTCACGACGATGCTGATCGAGGTATCGTATCCCCTGATGTACTCTACGATATTAAAATTCAGCGGGCTAAAATTATCCCCTTTCCGAATGCGGCAGGAATCCCATCAGTCAATATCGCCGGAAACAACAATGTCGTAGCTGGACGCGATGTCATCCAAGTTGATAACTCGAAGCACACCTATCAAAAAGGTAAACGATCCGCTCCCATCATCATTTCCGGCACAATGAGTACCGATGCACGCCGATACAATTACTTGGAATATCTAGTCGAACAGTACAAGGTGTATAAAGGATGGGAGTGCAACAAAAAGGGTGAGAAGATGATCCATTCCCTTATTCGTAAAGCCTATTTCCGTGAATTCAAGTGCAAGGTCAAGGACACTCCCCTAGACCGATTCGAGGAAGCCGCAGAGTATCTCCAGGGCCGAATTGCTGACACCATGCTCGGACGCAATCTCCGAAAGCGTGGCCAGGAATTATTTTCGACATTCGACGATTTCGACAAACGAAAATGATTTGTGGCAATCATTGGCCAAAAAGCTCTGGCATTATTTCTGATTTCTTATTAGAATAATTTTGCATCAATCGAACCGCATCGTTCTGCCCTTTGGGGCTGGCGGCCTCACCAACCGCGATCAGATCGATTCGGATTGATTGTTAGCAATCATACCGGCTAGCCCGACGTCGCCTTTATGCGCCGGGGTGGTACCCTAGCGTCTCTGAAGGAGGGGGCGCTTGTGATGTCGCTAGCCGGGTCACTTGTCGCCCCTTTTTTTATGGGGAGGACAAAACAAACAGGAGGCGTCATGACCCGTTTCAATCTTTTCCCCTTCCTATTATTTTCTGTGGTTCTGATATTCATGCTTGCGGCTTGTAGCGATGATGATGAGGCCGGTGAGTGGGAAGCAGTCGACGATGATGATGACGACCCGGCGGACGATGATGATGACAATGCTGATGACGATGATGGCTGCGACTGCGATGTGACTCAGGAGGAATGGCAAGACCTTCTCGACCGATGCGATTCTGCCGTCGGCGCTGTTTACGAAATGTTCGACGATCCCACAGGCGAAAGTCTCTGCAACGAGTGCGACGCCTGTCTGGTGGGATGTTTCCAAGACAACGATTTTTGTAACGACTCCTTCGTGGACTGTTTCTGGGACTGTTCTTAGGCGACTCCACTAAACGAAATTACTTCTTTCAAAAGGAGAGAACAATGAATACATGGCGAACTTTAGTTAATGTGTGCTGCTGGTCGTTTGTGATTATCTCTCTCACGGTCGTAAGCGGCTGCGGCTATGCATGGCGCACCCAAAAGC
>CAZQAE010000105.1:0-3262 GCA_964591275.1 uncultured bacterium
GTGGTTTCGTATGGCCAAGCGTTGATGTTGACAATCGCCTGGCTATCTACCTTAAGCGCAGCTGCCCTGAGGCGAGTAAACGTTCGGTACCGCATATTGTTGATGGTTGCAGCGGGTTGGATCTATGCTGCGATTACGCTTACTCGAAGCGGCATATTTCTAAATTTTCGGTTGCCCCTTATTAATTTGGCGATGATGGCCCTGATCTTGGGTGGTGTTCGATTTGGCCTGGTGATCGGGGGTATGAACATAATAATTATGCTGGCTGCTGTCTGGGGAACCCAGTCAGGATTGCTGCAACAAATGGCGCCGCAATGGAACGACAAGGAGGCGCTGGCACAATGTTTGATGGTTTTCATGAATTTCGTTCCGCAGTTTCTGTTGCTGGCTTGGTTCAGCCACTATCTTACAACCTCCGTCTGGGGTGAGCGCAAAACGGCCATCCGATTGCAGGAAGAGGCAGCATTGCGGCGGCGACTCGAAGGCGATGTCGTAAAAGCCGGCGAGAAAGTAAGCCGACACATCGGAAGTGAGTTACATGATGGAGTGTGTCAGGATTTGACCGGCTTGATGCTTAGCAGCAAAAGAGCTCAAAAAAAATTGGAAGCCGAGCATCGACCGGAAGCGGAAGTGTTGAGTCGGCTTGTCAATGGCCTGGGCGAGGCAATCGGCGAAATTCACGGGCTTTCAAAACGGCTCAGTCCCGGGGCATTGACCGGTCGAGACTTGGCGGGCGCCATTGAGGATCTGGTTCGACGCTTCGCCGAGGCATCGGACGCAGACATTGAGTTTAACACTGAGGGCAATGGACCGGTTTTGGATTCCGTCGCTACGCTTCACCTCTACCGAATCGTTCAAGAAGCCATAGCCAACGCAATAAGACATTCAGGTGCAGACCGAATCAAAGTCCTGCTGAACCATGATCTAAACGAGATACTTGTACGAGTGGACGATGATGGGAAATGGCTTGATTTTGATGAGGCAACGCAAGAGGGGCTCGGCTTGCATACAATCCAGTGGCGGGCATCTATCATCGGAGCAAACCTCTCAGTAGGGCCACTACCGGAAGGCGGCACCCGAGTCCAGTGCCGTGTGCTGGTTAAAAATTTGACCGTGGAGCTAAATGATGAGTTATAAGCAGAACGAAATACGCGTTGCCCTAGTGGATGATCACCCCATGGTTTTACAGGGGCTTGCCGGATTGCTTCAGGATGAAGGGTTCATTGTCATTGGAACCGTCGGAAAAGTATCCGAAGTCCTGGATTTGCTCAAACAGTCTACTGTAGACCTGGTTGTCGTCGATCTCACCCTTGAAGACGGATCGGGCTTTGAAGTTTTGGACCTGATCCAAAAGGAAACGCCCTCCGTACCAGCCGTGGTCTACTCGGTCCACGAAGATGTTCTCCATGTTCGGCGCGCGCTCCAATCCGGAGCGATGGGGTATGTCACGAAACGGGAGGACCCCGAATTGTTAATACAATGCCTGCAAAGTGTTCATGCAAAAGAGCGCTTTTTAAGCCCCCGAGCGATGCGGGCTTTGGCTGATGACCTGGCTAATGGGCCGACGAAGTCGCCGGATCAGGTTCTCAGTGGGCAGGAAATGCAAATCTATCAATTGCTCGGCAGAGGCTTCGCTTCTCCCGATATCGCGACACGAATGGGAATCTCGGTCCGAACTGTGGAGACCTACTACAGCCGTATTTTGGTAAAATTGGATCTGCCGGGACGCCGCGAATTACGTGTGTATGCCGCCGAATATGCCAAGCACTCCCTCAAGTAATAAATTCCGACGAAAGCGATTCCGCGTACGTTTACGTAGGTGAAAACCACCACGCAGTTGTATGCGTTTTCGCGGCTATTCAAGCTCGCCCCTCCATAGTATTTTGTCGTAGTTGTGTGAATATGCTTGCAATGTGCCTATTAATTTTCGGGGGAAGCGATGAGTTTCAGAATCAGGTTAGCGTTTTTTATGGTTACAATGGCGATGGTCGTTATGATGACCGGCTGCGCAGATGTAGTTTACGTTTACGACAAGGATTCTTCCACAGGGCAAGAGTACAAGACGATCCTGGAAAATGAAGGGTATAACGTAGACCTGGTGGACGTGAGCCTGCTGTCGACCGTTACTGTGCCGACCGGGGCCAAGCTTTTTATTATCGACAATAACGTCGGGGAGGAAGACTGGACACTCGCTGCTCAGCAGTTCGTTCAGAATGAAGATTTGCCGATTATCGCTATAGGACAAGGCCTTAACGTTTTCGGGAATCTCAATCAATACCTCGATTTCGGCAACACCGGGCTGGAGATTACCGACAGTGTCGTTCCTCAAAATACGGCCCACAGCATTTGGAATACGCCGTACGTCATCGGCACGACCGGCAATCCGATTCAGGTTTACAATACTGAGGATGTGATCAACGCGCTGATCGATAACGGTTCGGTGCCGGCCAACGTAAAATTTATCGGCGGTGAAAATGTTTCAACGGTCGTCAAGTACCCGCTTGCGACGCAGAACCGTAAGTATGCGCTTTGGGGATTCGGCGCAAAAAGGCCCTACAATTTTACCGAAGATGGAAAGAAGATATTTCTGAACCTGGTCCACTATGTTCAGGAAGAGGGTGGCGACGACGACGATGACGATGACGATGATGATGATGACGATGACGACGATGATACGACCGGATGTGAGACCAATGAAGATTGCGATGACGGTGTTTTCTGCAACGGCGACGAGACCTGCAACGCCTCAGGTTCTTGCGATGCCGGCAGCAACCCCTGCACCGATCCCGACTTCCCATACTGCGATGAAACCAACGATGAGTGCGACGAGTGCGCATCCAACGCGGACTGCGCTGACGGCGATTTCTGCAATGGAGACGAGACCTGCAACGTAGCCGGTACCTGCGAGGCGGGCACCAACCCCTGCACTGATCCGGACTTCCCGTACTGCGATGAAACCAACGATGAGTGCGACGAGTGCGTAACCAATGCGGATTGCGAAGATACTGATTTCTGCAATGGCGATGAGACCTGCAACGCCTCCGGTTCCTGCGAGGCGGGCAGCAACCCATGCTCCGGTGAAACACCATACTGCGATGAAACAAACGATGAATGCGACGAGTGCGCATCCAACGCGGACTGCGCAGACAGTGTCTTTTGCAATGGCGATGAGACCTGCAACGCCTCAGGTTCCTGCGATGCGGGTGCCAACCCATGCTCCGGTGAAACACCATACTGCGATGAAACAAACGATGAATGCGAC
>CAZQAE010000105.1:3362-3427 GCA_964591275.1 uncultured bacterium
GAGTGCGCATCCAACGCGGACTGTGCGGATGGCGACTTCTGCAACGGCGACGAGACCTGCAACGC
>CAZQAE010000105.1:3527-14121 GCA_964591275.1 uncultured bacterium
GACGAGACCTGCAACGCCTCCGGTTCATGCGATGCGGGCAGCAACCCCTGTTCGGGTGATACTCCATACTGCGATGAAACCAATAATGAGTGCGATGCCTGCGCAACCAACGCGGACTGTGCGGATGGCGATTTCTGCAATGGCGAAGAAACCTGCACCGATGGCGCGTGCGATCCCGGCCCCGGAAATCCATGTTCGGGTGATACGCCATACTGCGATGAAACCAATGACGAATGCGACGAGTGCATGGGCAATGATGACTGCGATGACGGTCAGTTCTGCAACGGCTTTGAGATATGTGACGAGGGCGCCTGCGCCGCCAGCCCATTTATTCCCTGCATCGGGGACACGCCGTACTGCGATGAAACCAATGACCTGTGCTTTGAGTGCGAGACCAACGCGGACTGTGAAGACGACGCATTCTGCAACGGTGTCGAAACATGCAACGCTTCCGGCGCTTGCGTAGCGGGCAGCGACCCGTGCACCGATCCAGACTACCCATACTGCAACGAAACCTCTAATGAGTGCGAAGAAGTAGAAAAAGAGCCTTTGACCAAAACCGTGAAAAAGTTATGCAAGGGCGAGGAAATGGCTTGGCTGTTGCCGAGAGTTAATTCGCATATCAGTGGTTGGGTCTGGGACGATGAAACTCAGGACCGAACACAGTTGGGCATAATTCCGGACATGCTGGCCCTTGATGAAGACAATGGAAGATTTTTAGAGGCGCTTAGCGGAGACGTTGATGGCGATGGCAAAGACGAAATTGTAGTCGCTTCCATTTATACGCATCATCAAAACGTCAGTTATAATCTTGACCATATCAGGATCACCATTATCGACGATACTGAAAATTCCTTTTTGACCCTCGACTCGATAGATACCTACGATATGGTTATCCCCGAACTTGCTACTAATGTATCTTTCTACTCAGCGGATATTGCGCTGGGAGATTTTGACGGCGATTTAAAACCGGAAATCGCACTTTCAGGAAGCATTGGCTACATTGATACTGATGACGAACTGGTAACGTCCGTTACGTCGATATTCTGGGTTTTCGATGATGCCGAAAATGGGTTTGCCGAACTACACAAAGAAAGCCATGTCGGTTCCGATGTCTACAGCATGACAATTGCCGCGGGCGATTACGATGGAGATGAAAAAGACGAAATCGTTGTGATGGGAATAGATGGCACTTCAATGAATGCCTGGGCGTACGACGACAATGATGCCGGATATGTCCAGCTTTTCAATTGGCAAGATATGACCGAAATCTTTTGCGACTCTACCACTTACGGCAACGTTGCCTTAGCCGACGTGGACGGGAACGGTGTCGACGAGATCATTTTCATGGGAAATCCAACCCCGGTCACCATTTACTGGGAAGTTTACAAACATACCGGAGGAACCAGTTTCACCCGGATTAACCGGGAAACCCAGAATCCAATCGGTGGCATATTCTTCGTAGGTTCGGACGTGCCTGTTATCAGGACCGGCGACTTTGACGGCAATGGCAAGCAGGACCTGGTTGCCGGTGTGCCCATCAGCATTTCCGGAAGATGGCAAAACCTTTATTATTTCCCGTCCTCCGACACCGCTGGATTCCTGGATATAAGCACTACCGAAAGGGCGCATATAGCTGTTGGCGACTCCGACCGGGACGGATTTGACGAGATACTCATCGCCCACCCTGAGGAAGTTTCTACCAACAATTACCAATACATCGTCGAGCAATGGGATTATAGCCTTCAAGGTTCAGTATTCCAGTTTAATATGTATGATGAATGGGCTGAAGACTTTACACCCGAATTTGATATTTATGGCGACCCCATATATCCCTTACCCCTGGTAGTGATGGGTGACTATGACGGCGACAACATGACCGTAAAATACACCGGCGCGCACTGGATTAGTACGACCAATCCGAGAATCATTGTGGCAATGGCAATGCCGCCGGTCTGGTCTGATATCGTCCAGGATTATGGAAGCACTTATACGGGATATGGCGAAAGCAGCTCTTATTCGGAAGAACGTTCCACCGAGGTAACGATCAGCGCGGGAATTACATATTCAGTGTCCGGTGGCGATCCTTTCGGCGTCATTGAGGTCTCTGCCAGCGCAGCCCTGGAAATGGAATTTGCACAAACTCAAACCACTGCCAACTCCGTTTCCCTTGGTATCAGGCGTTATGCTTACTGGAATGAAGACGAGCCGGATAACTACGTGGTTTTTGCCGCAACCCGCTACCACTGTTACAAATACGAAATCATCAGTCATCCGAATCCGGAATACCTGCTCGATGAAAATAAGTACATAACGATTGATGTTCCTCTGGAAACCAACACCTTCAAGCAAACAGTCACCGCCTATAACGACGGTGGGAGCTACACGCCCATCGGCGTTGAAACCTTCCAGCATACATTGGGCGACCCGTCCACCTATCACTCCAAATCAGAGATGGAGGACATTCTATACATCGACAATGGCAGCGGCGCCGGGCCAATCTACGACGACGAAATCGGAGCATCAGGCTGGTCCATGCCTCCGAGTGGCTATCCCTTGGTTCCTGTTGATGAAGGCTTGGCCGGCGGCACTGAACTCTCCATCGAAATCTCAGACGAAAACTCCTCCGCTACATCCTTGAGTCTCGGTGTGACCATGGCGGCGGGCATCAGCGTGGCGGGCATAGGATTCGAGGCAAGTGCAGGCATTTCAGGTGCGGAGGCCTACACGGTCTCGGTTGGGGACAGCGCGAGTTACGATGGAAGCGTGGGCGAAATTAGTAGTGCTTATTATGATGAGTACTACTACAACTACGGATTGTTCGTTTATAATTTCATGCGCTCAGACGGAATGAAATACCAGATCATCGATTGGGCCGTCGACATGCCCTAGTATGCATTGAGTTGACTTGGGATCACATTGCTGATGAAGGTGATTCCATAATATCTCATCACTGATTCAACCGAATGCCGCGTCAGTAACTGGCGCGGCATTTCTTTTGATAAGGCGAGAGCTTCAATCATCTTCCGCCTCATATACCCCCGTGGGTTCCGAAAAATCGGTCCGCGTTGATTTTCCTTGTTTTTTCGTGATTGTCTTGAAATGAAATGCTTTCCGGCATGAAAATCTTGCTCGGAATTACGATGTTGATGGTCCAGAACCTGGATTGCATCGAAACAAGTCATGGCTCCTGAAGTCTTTTTGCCGAAAAGAGGATTGCTTGAGACGCTTTTTGGTCGTTGCGAGGATCAGGTGTCTTGCTTGGGACACTCACGGATTAAATTTCGAATTGAAATCACCTTAGGCTGTGGATGTCGAAATATACGGAAACGTGAATTGGCTCGTGATATCAATTGGTTGGAAACATCTAACCGCAAATAACTAATCCCCGGCAATTTCGATACCAGTAACGTTTCCTCCACCAGCCTGAATCTTTTGGACTTCGACCAACTCGTCCTAAAGATGAGAGTGCTTATAAATCAAGTGGTTACGAGACGCGATTTTTCAAGGGTTCAACTTTCATTCGGTTAGCACATTACTTTGGGAGAATGTTTTGGAAAATAGAAACGACCCACCACAATACAATGCAAAACATCCGTTTGTCCAACGGTCATCTGACAGAGTTTTTCACGCGGGTGACTGTGATCGAAGATGATAACGCGAAGGCCTTGCGTAGCCAGGTGATATGCCGCTGTTGCGCCGCCCGGTCCGGCGCCGATGACTGCGACTTCGGCGTCCGAATTCATCATTTCAAATCCCCGCTTTTTTCGGCAAGACCTCCGGGTTTGAAATTTTGCCAAAAGTGCAGCGCCACCCACGCGATGGGTCCGACTGCGCCCACGGCAACGCCGTGCCAAAGCACGCCCGTGGCCGCGCACACGGCGAATCCGGGAATCAGCGGCAAGTAAATAAAGTTATTCGCCACGCCCTCGCGCCAGTCGAAAGAGCCTGCGCTTTTGCTTTCATCAGGTCGGTAGGCCAGGATACGCCAGCCCACTCGAGGCACTTCGCTTTGAAATTTTGCGTAGGATTCGCCCAACGACGCCAGAAGATTTTCTTCCTCATGGGACATCAAGCGTGGATAGATCAGGGCCAGCAAAAGCCATACGGTGATTGTCCCGGGCCAGGGCACGACCAGCCCCATCCCGGCCAGCGTCATAATGTCCGACAAGTATATCGGATTGCGGACATGCCCGTATGGGCCTGCGGTGATAAGGGATTCGCTTTGAACATCCACCGCCATCATGCGTGCGCCGCCGAGCGTGCCGCCGGCCCATATCCGAAGAGCCGCCGCCGCAAGATTCAATCCCGCCAAAGCCAGGTAAACGCCCCTGATCGTCATTTCTTCAGGAAGTAAAAACAACCGGGCGAGTAATCTTGTCGCGTGAACGGGTGTGAAAAGAAAGAAGACAAAGCCGATTCCGCCAATGAGGGAGGCGAGTTCCACCCGGTGTCGGAAGAGCCGCTTGTTGACGGCTTTTGCAAAATCGCTCATGGCGGATAGTCCAGGCCGAGGCGGTGGTTTTTGCGAAAGCCCAGGTTAAGTGCAGTCTGCGTGGCCCATGTCATCAGATCGAAATTCTTCCAGCCCGAAAAGGAGCGCCGCGCGATGGAGCGCCGCGAGTAGTATTCCCCACGAAACCACGCCAGTCCTTTTTCCAGTTCATCCACGCTCATAAGTTTGGGCTTGAAAACAACGTTGTTGCAATCGTAGCGGCTCCAGTCCCTGTCGAAAATGCGACCTTCCGCATCCAGGCGCTGATGCAGCGGCGTGCCCGGCATGGGTGTGACGACGGCGACCTGCGCCACGTCGAGATCTATGTCATTGACGAACTTGAGAGTCCTCTCAAAAACGCTGGGATCGTCGTGGTCGAAGCCGAACATAAGACCGCCTTCGACGAAGATTCCGTGGCGATGAAAGCTTTCGACAGCCTCCGCATATCGTTCAATGGGATTGTGATTTTTGTTCGTCTCGTTCAAGGAATCGCCGATCACGGATTCCAGGCCGACAAATACGGCGCCGGTTCCGGCGCGCTGCGCGGCGTCCATAACCTCTTCGTCGAAAGCCATGTTCACAGTCGCCTGAATGCCGATGTATCTATTGAGCGGCGCGAGCGCCTCAAGGGCTTTCAGGCAGTACGCGCGGTCGCCGTATAAATTATCGTCGGCCACCATGAGATGCTTTCGGCGCAAGTCGGGAAACTCCGCCTTGACCTCCTCGATGTCGCGACGCTGATAGCGGCCTCCGGAAAACACGTTGATGGAACAAAAAAGGCAGCGATGAACGCATCCCCGCGAGAACTGCACCATGTCAAGCTGCGGATATTTGGGATTAGTGAAAATGTCCCTTCTGGCCGCGGGCACGCTGATCCATGAATCATCGCACGGCGCTTCGTATCGGCTTTTCAGATGACCGTTCTTGAGATCATGGCACACGTGATGCCACACCAATTCCCCCGGTCCCGTAACGACGGCGTCGGCGTGCCTGAGCGCTTCATCGGGCAAAAATGTGACGTGCATGCCGCCCAAAATTACCGGAATGTTTCGCCTGCGGAAAGTGTCCGCGATCCGGTAAGCACGCGGAGCAAGGGCCGTCATGACGCTGATGGCTACGGCGTCTGTTTCATGCGTTTCCGGATTCCATAGATCGACAAACTCGTCGATAGCCTCGATATCGAATCCTTCAGGCGTGGCGCCGGCGATAGTGGCGATGCCGAGCTTATAATAGTGAAAATAGGATGTACCCAGGGGATGTGCACCCCGCCGCCGCGAGACTTCGGAGGCCGGCGCGACGAGCGTGATTTTCATGAAGCGTCTTTCGGCGGGACCGAGTGAACAGCTTCAGCCAGGGCCACTACGGCGCCGAAGACATCCGTCGTATACTCAACGGCTGACCCGGTCACCACGATATCGGCTCCGGCCTGAACCGCCGTATGAACTTTGTCCGCATCGACCAGCCCTCCGCCGATTATCAGCGGCATGTGCGTCGATTCAGAAACTGCTTCTATGATTTGCGTGGATACCGGTTTATCACTGCCGGAACCGGCATTGATATAAAACAACGGAAATCCGAAAGCTTGCGCCGCCGCAGCATAGCCGACGGCGTTTTTGACGTCATTCGGGTTCAGGAGGTCTGAGCGCGTAACCCGCCCGACCGTGCCGCCAGGCTCTGTGAGGATCATGCCGCATCCTATGGCCTCAAGCCCGGCTTTTTTCAAATGTGGGGCAGCTTTCATTTGTTCGCGAACAAGGAATCGGACTTCGCTGGAGTTGAGAACGCAAAGGAATAGAACACCGTCCGCCGATTTAGCCAGGCCGGTCTCGGCGCTGGAGGGGAAGAGGATCACCGGAGGACGGATTTCTTCAGATAGATTCTCTTTAAGCGCCTTTCCCATGGCGACGGCGAATTGCTCGACCATGAAGGCGCTGACACCGTCCGATCCGCCAAGAAGAAAAGCGTCTGTTCCTCCCCGGGCAGCCGCCAGAGCGATATCGCCGATGCGGTCGAGATCGTGGCAACACGGATCGATTCCCGTAAGATGAAGACGCCTGCGTTTCCTGGCGTTGTAAAAAAACTCCAACAGTCGATTCATTTGTCGTCCGGTATGGCGTTAAGTACGCACCGCACTGCATGGCGGTGAAAATTTCCTCACTACCTGCCCAAAAAATCGAACTCCAATTTATATTCAATCGAACATTGCCAATATGCCTCAAGCGGCGACGCAAGGCAAATGCTTTTCAGCAAATCCCGGATTCCTATGAGGGCGACAATGATTCGATGGTTATGTGCCTCAAATTCTGCAAATAGGTCAACCGGTATCGCACCAATTATGACGAGGATTATGGATGCCGTGAAGCCAAAAGGTTACTATTTAACCGTGGTCATTAAAGAAGGCGGAAATCAATGCCAACTTAGGTCATAAATAATCGATGGAACAACAGGGGAGGAAAAATCATGAGCCTTACTGAATATTTTGAAAGCAACAAAGGACTGGGAGTATTTTCAACAGCCGATTTTGACGGAAACGTGAACTCGGCGATTTATGCCCGACCGCATTTTGATGAGGATCAGAATGCGATTTTCATCATGAAAGACCGCCTGAACAAGCATAATCTCAACTCCAATCCCAGGGCCGTCTATCTTTTCAAGGAAGAGGAAGGCTACGAGGGAAAAAGACTTTATCTGACCTTGATAAATGCAGAGCAAAACGACGATCTCCTGGCAAAATATCGAAGGAGCCCCAAGGAATACAAGGACGGCGAAGCCCGTTTCATCGTGACCTTCAAGGTGGACAAGGTTTTGCCGCTGATCGGGTCCTAAGAGTGAGGGGAATGAAGTAGAGCCAAAAAATCCCCGACAGGCTCTTATTTTCCGAGGATTTGCGGGAGAGCATCGGAAATTCCATTGATGACGAACTGCACCGCGATTACCGACACGACAAGTCCCATAACCCGCGTCATGGTCCTGAGACCGGCTTTGCCCAGGTATTTGGATATACTTGAACCGCCGCGAAGCAGAATAAAGGTGATGAAAATGGCCAAGGTGATGGCCAAAAACAAGGAGCCTATTTCAAGGCTTGTGTGCGCCTGCTGCATAAGCGCAATGACGACGGTAATGGCGCCCGGACCTACGATAACTGGAATCCCGAGGGGGGTAATCGCCACATCTTCTACATCCTCGTCATCGTCATCAAATTCCTTGCGCTCGACCTCGTTGACCTTTGCTTTTGTATGACGGCCATAAAGCATGGAAATACTCAAAATAAACAAAAAGATGCCGCCGGCGATGCGCAGCGCTCCAACCGTTATCTGAAAAATAGAAAAAATAGTTCCGCCGCCAATGGCGGTGACTACGAGAACACTAAAAGCCGTCATGCAGCTTTTGCGTATGGTGGACGCCTTTGCCGCTGGTTTCATGTCGGAGGTTAGAGACAGCACGACAGGGAGAATGCCGATAGGATTTACGATAACAAAAATCGAAATAAATGATTGAAAAAATATCAGTGCAAACGCCGTCATATCCGATCTCTACTCTTTTCCAAAAGGATTGTCATTTTATTCCGGGACATCCGCCACCGCTTCTTTCCAGGCACGCATGGCCACACGGCTGATGACGCCGAGAAAGATCAGGGCAACCGCGAAGCCGACCGCGATGGCGATGCCCTTGCCCGGCATGTCAATTCCCGAGGCGCCGATCTGCGTGAGCTTTGTCAACAAACTCCCGGCGTAAACGAGGGTAAAGGTGTAGGGAATGAGGCCGACAAAGGTCGCGGGGAGGTAATCGCGAAATCTGACTCCCGTGAGCCCCCAGGAATAATTCAGCGGATTGAATGGGAAGGGGCTAAATCGCGACAGCAGCACCAAGTTGCGACCGCGACGTCCGACCGCCTTGTCCACGGCAACAAAGCGCGGATCTTTCCCAATAATCCGTTCGACGTAATCCCTGGCGACGTAACGACCGACAAGAAATGACGCCGCCGCGCCTCCCGTTGCCGATAGCACTACAACAACCGTTCCCCAAAAGGGACCGTAGATATACCCTCCGGCCATGCTCAGTGGCGTACCCGGCGCCACGAACACGCACGCCACAACGTAGATCAAAGCAAAAAGCGCAACGCCTTTAATCCCCTGCCCTTGTATCCACGCGACGAGATCAAGCATTCGGCTTTCAGCGTCCGTAAAAATGAACAGGGCCAGGAAGCCGGCGACAATGATGATTCCGAGCGAGATTTTAATGGCTGATTTTTTCATCGGCGCTTTTTTTTCAAGTTTAATAAAATTGCGACCGGCTTCGCTGCGGGCGATCCAGCCATTGCGTTACTGGCGGAAGTTTAAGGGAAAATGACAATGCGGGAAAGCGGCTGTTGGAAAGAAGCATATTTAAGTCGCACGACTTCAAAGGCTAAATCGGGCTGCGTCATTGCACTGCCCTTGCAGCTTAAGATGCGGTTTTTCCTTGTTTCAGGCGACTGCGAATCAGGTCGGCCAACGGTTTCAAGGCTTTATTCACAGATTCCGAGTCAGGAAAAATATCTGCAACGTCCTCGTTTAAGACCACGATATTAGCGGCTTCAGAGAATTTTGATGCGTATTTCCCCAATTTACCGCCCTGGAAATCGTATTCTTTCCGCATGCCAGAGTTTTTTTCAGCAGCCTTTTTCATAAGCTTTTCTTTCTTGCTTCGTGGCCGATCTCGAACTGATAATTCGTATCCTTTCGCCCTCTTCCAAGTGTACGATGACCAGAATCCGATGTCTATAAGAAATCCCAATGGTGACATATCGTCTTTCTCTGGCTCCAGGATGATCGGGATCAACGATTGTCAAAGAGAGAGGATCGCCAAATACCGAAGTCGCTTCAGCAAAATCAACTTTATGCTTTCCTAGATTTTTTCGCGCTTTGACTTCATCCCATTCAAAGAAGAGAGGCATTACGCACCCTGATATCGTGAAAGGTTTTCATCCATCTTCACTTAACCATATATCCTGCCGACAGCTTGGACAATCATGCAATTCGTGAATTAGCTTCATTCACCTGTCGTTTTCTTGAAGCGGATTGAGATCGCTCCGATTTGCTAGAACTTGCGTATCAGGCTGACCACCACGCCCTGCACGCGGACTCGACCGGCGGGCAGTTCGATATCCTCAAAGGCAGGATTGCATGGTTTAAGGATAATCTTTTTGCCTCGTCGGTAAAATTTCTTGACAGTGGTCTCGCTTTGGTCGATCAGAGCGACGACGACCTGCCCGTTTTCCGCTTCCTCCTTGTGCTGAATGATGATGATGTCGCCATCGTGGATGCCCTCGTCGATCATGGAATCCCCGTCAACGCGCAAGGCAAAATGTTCTCCTGAACTCAAAAAGGCATCCGGGAGGGAAACAGTGTGCGCGTCGTCCACGGTCTCCACTGCGGGGATGGGATAACCGGCGGCGATGTCCCCGAGGATCGGAATTTCTGTAACGGCGGCCAGTTCCATGCGCGTCGGGCGAAGGGATCGACTGCGTTTCCAATCCCTGGAAAGCGCGCCCAGTTTTTCCAAAGACATGATGTGTTGATGCACCGTTGCCGGGCTGGACAGGCCGAAGTGCGCGCCGATCTCGCGGACGCTGGGGGCGTAGCCGTGTTCTTTCAAATGCTGCGTGATGAAATCGAGAATCTGTTTCTGGCGTTTAGTGAATCGCATATCTGATTCCTTTTTTATCGCATTCAATCCCCCACGCGCACACGGACAAGCGGAATTCGCCTAAAGGGCATCCGCAAGGGATTGCCCTTGCATTCGCAACCCTAGGCGGGGACGCCTGGGCCACATCCGCCGCTTCCTTCGGCCACGCTCAGGCAGGGGAATCGGCTCCTGCAATCACGGCTCAGAAGCCACCTCGGCAATCGTGGTTCGTCTACTTCGCCAAAGTTCCGAACCCTTTAAAACCGCTCCCACACCGAACACGAATCACTGATTTATTTTTCTATTCCCTGTTCAACCCACCCGCCCCACCGATGCGAGGCACTGTTTGTTTTCTGTTCGGCATACTACACGAACATAATACGAACGTCAAACAAGTATTTGGTCATGGGAACTATTTTTCATCAACCTTGA
>CAZQAE010000106.1:0-14023 GCA_964591275.1 uncultured bacterium
CATCGTCGTCATCATCGCCGACGCCTGCGCCGCCGCACGCTAAAAACGAGATCATTAAAGCCAGTAGAACCGAAAGCAGCCAGATTGAATAAACCTTGAAATTTCCCATAACGCGCCTCCTGTTTGTTTTGCCCCCCCAAAAAAAAGGGGCGACACATGGCCCGTCCTTGCGAACACCACATGCGCCCCTCCCATAGAGGCGCACGTGCGATGAACACGGCGCTTATAGGCGGCGTCGTGCAAGGACGGTTTTTCGCAACCAATCTTCGCGAATCATTCCGGTCGCGGGTCATCAATCCGCCAGCCCCGGAGGGCAGGAACGATTCGGTCAGATGAGTGCGATTAGAATATTACAGCGCAGCGGAAAAATTTGCCAGTAGTTACTTGATGTAAAATGGGAGCCAACGAGAAGGTGAGGACGGTGCGGCAAGCCAGGCCCGCCACATCGCCTTGGCCTGGGGAGATGCCCAGTAAACTCTGACCGGTCAGCGCTCTGTCTGACATAAATCAAAGTATCATCTGGTATCCATCGCATTGGCCGAGGGGGTTCTCAAGATGAGCCTGCTGCTGAGCTTTCGTTGCCATATTACAGAAATTATCTAACATCACGCATCCGTTTATCTCAGAAAAAACGGCGCGGAGAATCAAATCCGCGCCGTTGAAAATTACGTCATATTGGAATCAGGATATTGCTCATTCCTCGCCATAGGTAGTTCTGAACTGCGACGCGGTGATTCCAAGGGCACCCGGTATCGAAGTGGCTCTGCCCTTTTCCACCTTTAAGTTCCAAGAAAAGGTGGCCTTTTTCAAAGGTGCGCCCGTTGAATCGACTTTTGTAACCAAGTCGAAAACCTTTAATTCGCCAGTCCCGGAACCTTTAAGGAGGTCGTAATCGAAAAACACGTACCCGCTGGCGTTATAGTTTGGAAGAACCCTTGTTGAAGCATCCAGTTTGGGCAACTTGTCCAACGCTCTCATCGCCGCTGCTAATGCTTCTTTTTCAACCGAAGCTTGTGATATTGGATTCGGTTGGTCCGTGGCGGGCCGACCCATTGCGGAAGGCATGGAACCCATTCCAGCAGCGCCTTGCTGGTTTACTGAGAATCCCATTGCAGCAGTGGGATTTAATGGGTTTCCTCCTGCAGGAATATAGGCGATTACAGTTCCATCGCCAATGCTTATTATGTGATCAGTGCCGTTATGAATATCCACCTTGAATATGGGCAATGAACCTTTATCTTGAAGAGTTGGAAACAATTTTTCCCGAATGATTTCTTCCTCTCCAAATCCACAAACCCCAGGATTCATCTGCCTGGTTCTTACTATCGTAACAAATTCATCAGCGCCCATGCTGATTGGCGTCAACGTAACGGTTACGTTATCAAGCGTTTGCCTTTGCTGGTCTTGCTGTTCGAGTTGTAGTACGGCAACATCCAACGTGTCGAATAGATTCTCACGCCGCACCATTTTGGTCACGCCACAGCTCATCACCACCATCCCTATGATGAGCAAGGATGAAATAATTTTCTGGGACTTTGTCATCAGAACGTCTCCTTAATCTCCGTTAATACTTGACACCCCAAAAAAAGGGGCGACATGCGACTGTCAATTTCATTCTGCATGTTACTAAAAGTAAAGGCTTTGTCAATAACCACCAACCTGCCTTGTTGGATTGGAAGTATTAAACGGCGCAGATGGCCGACCAACGGAACATGAATCGGAACACATATTCTTGGTCTTTCCCCATGCTCACTTTCGCTTTCTAAACTCCCACGGCGCGACCGGATGGACATCGACCCACAGGCCAGCCTTATTATCTCTCGCAGCCTTCTCCAACTGCTGTAGTTGTTTGTCGTCAGGCGCGTATTTCCGGTAATGCCAGGCCAGCTCTGCACGGACGAGTTCGTGGTTTAGCACCCGTCCATCTGGCAACACGATTTCGCCAATGGTTCGAGCGTAACGGTCTTTCCCTTTCACCGTCACTGTAACGTTTTTGGCTCCGACGAAATTCGCAGTGAATTTTTTGGCGCGGTTGCCGAACGCCTGCCGCTTCTCTGGACAGTCAATCCCGTACAACCGTATGCGATCCGGTTTTCCGTTTCGCATCACCTCAATCGTGTCGCCATCAAGGATGCGAACTGCCTTGCCGGTGAACTCTACCTGCACCGTTGCCTTCGGGTCGGAAGGCGTAATCATCGGCCTGGCCTCTGTCTCGTCGCAGGGCGGGTAGTATGGCGCGCACGCTGCGCTCAGCGGCGTACCGTCGCAACACTTACCCGAAGAATCCTTTGGCGACAAGGAGATTTCAGTCGTGAGCGGAAGATGCGGGCCGAGAATTGTAACCGGTGATTTGGCAACCACCTCAACCGGCGTAGATCGTCGATTCGGAGTACCGGCTACCACTGCATCCGCGCCCTTCACGATCTCCATGACCGGCGCACCATCGTGGTCGTCGTCGTTGTCGACGGCATTATCGGCTCCGGCGGTTGTGGAGATGGTTGGCGTAAATGGTTTCCACCCCGCCGCACGCGCCTTTTCCGCCAAGGAGTCGAGTAGTGCGTTTGGATCAACCACCATCAGGCGATTACCTTGTTCGTCCAACCCCTGGGCAAGGTTTTCGGCTATCTGGGCTTTTCGGCGCACGGCGTGAAGGTTTTTTCCGACCGGCCGCAACATCTTCCTGGCCTGGTACTCCGAACAACCGAGACCGCAGATTTGTCGGCGCACATGTGTGAACGGCCCGACCCCCGTAACCGCCCACGACGCCAACTCCCTCTCCAACGCTTCGGCCTCTGCCGCGTCGATATTTCTCATGGGCGGTTCCAGATCAGTGCCCATATAACCGAGGCGCAGGGCCTCGAAGACCGTCCAGCCGTCCTCAATCACGCGCCGGATGACGAACGCTTCCTGCCGGTGGACGGTATACGGCGTCAAGCCCAGGCCGATAAGGCTCTTTAGATCGTCCTTCAGAGCTTTGGACTTGCCGTCGGCGTCCAACGGGTATTCTGATGATGGCCGGTCGCCAACGGCTTCGATGCCACGATCATGACAATCGGCCAGCAGAGCGCGCAGGCGCGGGGCTATCCGTGGATATTTGCCGATCTGGAACACTTCCTCGTCAGTCAATCCCTCCGGGTCGTACACTTTGTCCCACTTCAACCACCCCAAAATGACCTGTACGACGCCCTGGAAATCCAAGCTGCCTAGAACGGTGGGCAGCTTACGATCATGGCAAAACGGCGACAGGGCCGCCTCCAGGTCGTCGTCGTTCTGGATCGCGATCTCGATCTTGCCGACCAGGGTGGAGGGTGCATTAGGTGGTTGAGCACGTTTTCGCTCTTTGAGATCAATCCGGTAAATCCTGATAACTCGCGTCTCGCTTTTAGTCTTCATGCCGATGCCGCACTCTGAGTGGGGACGAGCTGGATCAGGGTGTGGGTATCGCTTCCCCTTGTACAAGTCGCCCAACGTATTGTATGCACGCAGCCCCTTGCCAACATCCATGACACGATCCCACTCGTCTTCGCTCTCGATCTCGAAATGCACGGCCAGGTCGATCCGTGTGACCTGGCCTTCCCATGCGACGTGTTCGATACCCAAGGGCTTCAGCAGTTTAGCGAGCCTACGGGGGATGTTCGCCAACGCGGTCGGAGCCACCGGCACCGAGTTACGGGCGTACCCAATCACAGTGGCCGCCTCAAACTCGATGTGGATTAGTCCGTGCCTATGGCCACCGATATAGCCCCACACGCGCACCTGCTTTCTGTTCACCGCGCCCTGCAACGTCCAGCACTCCTCAGTCTCTGGGCGATCCCCCGGCTCCTGTCCCGGCTTCTCGACTACCCGGTGATCCGTCATTTTCCATGGCCGCCCCTTGAACCATTTCGGCGTCAGGTCTCTGTCCCAGTACGCTAGGTGGATCGTGTCGATGGATGCTACCGCTGGCCGTAGGCCGTGCTTGGTTAACGCCTCCGATCCCTTCAACGACGGGGGTAGTGGTGGTCGTTTTGGTCTCGGTTCGGCTTTTTTCTTCATTTACTCTTCTAATGCAGGGCGATTGGCCACCTGTATCTTGACAAACCGGTCGCGTTTTCGCCGTTGCCATCGAACCGTGGAACATCGGGCTCCCTATTACCTTCGCCATGCGGGTCTCCACCGTGAGCAGAAAATCGCACAATGTGCCGGTTGGAGGCAAAAAGTGGCGGACATGAGGAAAAAAAGTTTAGGGCGCAAATCGGCGCATATTGCTCAAATTGAGAGTATTCACAGTTATTTCAGTCAGTTAAGCCCATTTCTGGAATCTGCAAAAACCAGCGACGAATTTTAAGCTCCAACGAAGATAACCGGTGAGCAGAGAAGCGGCCAACAGTTGATCGCTTCTGCACTCAAACCGTTTTCTCAGGAGGATGAAAGAAATGAGCGAGCAACACACTTACCATATGGCGACGGCGAACGACCTGGCCGCCATCTACCAGATCAGCCGGTTTTCTGTTCTTCGGGCGGCCCGCACGGGGTTGATCCCGTCGGTACGGATCGGCCGACTACTTCGGTTCGATGTGGCGAAGGTGCATGAAGCCCTGGAGTCGAAAAGCGCCTTCGTCACCGGCCAGGGGGATGCCGGTAATGGCGGTCTTGTCGATCTCAATGAGCAGCACACCGGTGAGGAGGTGACGAGATGACAAAACCCAAGAAACAAAAGGAAAAGTTGCGTTTTACGTTCATTGTAAACGAATCAAGCGCCAATCCAGATGAGCCACTGCAATGCATTATAGATACCGTGCCATTTGATTTTGAGCCGGAGACCGATGGCTTGATGGAGTTGCGAGAGTACCCCTGCCAAAAATTCATGGACGCGACTCAAAGGTACTTCGTTGCCGAAAGAGGTGCTGCGACTTTGGACGACACGAAGAATTTCATCATGGAGGTCAACAAATTTATATCGGCGATGCAATCGAATCCCGACTCATTCGGAGCCGGTACCGGTAAATCCGCCGAGGAAAAATGATAGAGCGTCGGCGGAACTTCTCCCCACTCGGGGACGAGATCGGTGGGCATGAGCCCATCAATCAACGAAGGATTGGCCAGCGGCACCAGCAGAGCCCGATCCTCGCGCCCCTCGCCGGTGTCGAACCACTCCCGGGCGATGGACATGTCGTGATGAGGATGCGGCAATCACTGAAGAACAAGACGAAAAGAAAAAATGCAGGGTCCGCCGAACTCCCTGGTAAGATAAGGGCTGAAGACGAATTTTAGGATCGAGGATTAGCATGAAAGATTCAAACATCCAGTCCGAGAAGCTGTTGAACCCTACCGTGCAGCCTGTACGCACTTGTAAAGCTCCAGCCGAAATCCCGCCGGTCGGCGCAAGGCTTAGGGCAATCCGCAAACTTAAAGGTGTGGCGCTGGCCGATCTTGCAAAAAAGACTGGATTGGCGTTCACAACGGTGCAAGCTGTCGAGGTTAGAAGCGATCCAAAAATCTCTACGCTGTCGAAGATTTGCCAGGCGCTTGAGATACCGCTGATTGATGTACTGGATGAAGATCGGTTTGCCGCTGTCCTGCCGAAACTAGCGATGGAAAGCACGCCCTGATATTCAGTGAACCCTCTCCCCCGCACGTAATATTTCGCAAAATAAATATCCTATCGCTTAGAGAAAATAGGCTATCGCGCAGTTCTGTTTGCACAACTTTATGCACAACTTTATGAAAACCAATGTATTACGACGATACAAAAGCCCCTGATTCTCCTTTAGAATCAGGGGCTTTGGGCTTATACGCCAGACAGGACTTGAACCTGCGACCTGCGGATTAGAAGTCCGCTGCTCTATCCATCTGAGCTACTGGCGCAAACGCTACGCACTCAACCGCGCCCTGCATAGCACGGCTCAATTTTTCCTGTCAACAAAATCTGCCATTATCCGCAAAAACTTCTGACGGCCAGGCCGATGCTCACGTCCGATCATGCGAATCCGAATTTATCCTGGAATTGTTCCAATGGCCAAACCGATGCGCTCGCGTCCAAACATCCAACCGTCGCGGGCGTTAAAATACATATAATACTCATCGCCGTGGACTTTGACATCCATTGCGTAAACCAGCGCCTTTTTCCAGCCCTCCGGTTCCGGGGCAACAAGCGGCTTGTCATGCACTTCCCGCCAGTCGTAGCCGTCGTCGGATTCTAAAAGCCGTATTTCGGATCGGGAATGCCCGTCGCTGTCGATATATATCCCGTTATTAAATGCCAGCCAGGGTAGTCTCCCACGCGGAGCCATGACCTTCATTGATCCTGCGCCCAGGTTACGCCAAAACGGATCACGTGCGGGGCATACAATCGGCTCTGGATGTTTTTCGTATGGCCCGAAAATGTTGTCGGACTGCCCTACTCCAATATATTTCGGTTCCGGGAAATTGCAGTCTTTGAGCCAGACAAGCGCCGCGCTGAAATACAATCGGTATTGGCCTTCATACTTCACAACGCACGCGTTGCCGTTGGTCGCCAGAAAACTCTTTTCCCAGGAGTATTGCGGCGAAAGAACGCAGGTAGGATCGCTCCACCTACGCAGGTCATGCGACTGGCGCACCTCGATGAAGGAGCCGCGAAAAGGATTGAAATTTTCCGTGAAAATATAATAAACGCCATCGTCTTTCATCACCCAGGGGCGAAGGCCGGGCTTTATCGGCGTGGCCAGCCGTCTCCAATCGGCGCCATCGTCAGAAATATAATGATGAATGCCTTGCAGACTGTTGGCGAATAAATGAAAACAACCGTCCGGGGAGTCATTCGGCATCACCAGCGAAGGATCGGCGATGATCCATTCCCAATAGCCTGGGGGAGAAATCATGGGATTCGCGGGATGTTCGCGCCAAACGCACCTTCGTGGATCAATGATTTTGTTCATATCCGTGTCACATCACTTTGTGCGTGAAGCGCGGGTGGCATGGACAAGACGCTGGTGAGCGACAGCGATCCAGTGCTTGTCCGTGGCAAGATTTTTTCTTTGCGGCGCATAGTGATATTTTTTAAAATCAGCACGGACAAGCGCCCTCGCGGGTTCGGGCCAAGGAGCTTGTCCATGCCACACGCGTACCGATTCTCAGGCTTGACGCAAGTAGCTGATAGCCTTTTCAAAGAGGATAAGACCCTCCCCTTTTTCGGGAAGTTTCTCGCGCGTCCATTTCGGATGATTTGTTCTGTGCGTGTAGGCTTCGGGATGCGGCATAAGGCCGAAAATTCTGCCTGTCTCATCGCACAAGCCGGCAACCCCCTCGATGCTGCCGTTGGGGTTCTCGGGATATTTCTCGGTCGGATTGCCCTCGGTGTCGGCATAGCGCATTGGAACCAACTTTTTTCGCTTCATCGACTCGTACACCTGCGCCGAAGCGGGGACGAATTTCCCTTCGCCGTGCCTGATCGGCAACTCCATTTCATGTAATCCCCTGGTGAACACGCACGGCGAATCCGGGTCGCACACGACTCGCACCCATCTGTCCTCGAAACGACCGTGGTCATTGCCGGTGAGGGTGGCGGTCTGCGTGAAATATTCCCCGTCCAGAGCGGGCAAAAGGCCCAATTTTATGAGCAGCTGAAATCCGTTGCACACGCCGATGATGCATTTGCCGTCTTCGATAAAGCGCTTAATCATGTCAGAAAGGATTTCATTCGATCCCGCGACTTTGGAAAATTGATATCGCGTCGCCCCGGCCTTGGCCGCGCCCAGGTCATCGCCGTCCATGAAGCCGCCGGGAAGGTTGAGAAACTGGTAATCTTCCAATTTCTTTTTCCCGGCCAGCAGTTCGTATATGGAAACGATATCCACAGCGCCTGCGCCGGCCTTGAAGTTGGCGTAAGCCATTTCGTATTCGCAGTTGACTCCATTGCCGGAGACTATAATGGAACGTATTTTCGGCATTTCATGCTCCTTTAAAGTCCAGCGTTTTCTTCCAGGCCGCTTTGAGTTCATTGATAGGCAGCTCGCACAGTGCTTTGTTGTCATTCTCAATGCGAAGTTCCTTTTCGCCGATGACCTGTCCGACTTCGGCAAAATCACATCCTGCCAAAATGAACTCGAAATCTTCGCGTCTTTCCGGACTCACCGTCACGACAAAGCGCCCCGCGCTTTCGGAAAAGAGAAGTTCTTCCGGACACATCGACTGATTGGAGGCCGAAGGAGTCGGAATGCGCGCAAGCTCGATATCCAAACCCAAGTCCCCGGCAAAAGCCGTTTCCGCCAGCGCCACGGCCAAACCTCCGTCGGAGCAATCGTGACAGGATCTCACGCATCCCGCCAAAATGGCCCGATGCAATTGCGTGTATAGCTGAAGGTTCTGGTCAATACGGACTCGGGGAACATCGGCGGAATGCAGGTCAAATTCCGCAAAATACTCCGAAGCGCCAAGCTCCAGCCTTGTTGTGCCCAGCACGTAAACAAAATCGCCCGGCGATTTGGCGTCCATCGTGACGCATTTCGACGCATTTTCGATGACGCCGACTATCGAAAAGAGCAAGGTCGGCGGAATGGAAATTTTGTGTCCGCCCACCATATAATCGTTTTTCATGGAATCCTTGCCGCTGATGCATGGGATGCCGTATGCGACGGTGGCGTCGAATAAGCCCCTGTTCGCGCGAACGAGCTGCGCCAGTTTGTATTCACCGTCGGGATTTGCCGGCGCGGCGACAGGATCGCACCAGCAGAAATTGTCCAACCCCGCCATGTGCGCGGGATTCCCGCCGACCGCCACGGCGTTGCGCAAAGCTTCATCGACGGCGTTGGTCGCCATATCATAAGCATCTATGTCGGAGTATCGCGGACAAAGGCCGTGTGAAACGACCACGGCTTCCATGGAATCAAGCAAGGGCCTGATAACCGCCGCATCCGAGGGTCCGTCGAGCATGGCTCCGCACAGCGGTTTAATCACGGAGCCGCCCTGCACTTCGTGATCGTACTGCCGGACCACGTATTCTTTGGAGCAGATGTTCAAACGGCCCAGTATGCGTTTGAAGGTTTTAAGCCAATCAGCGACTTTCGGCGCATCTTCAACGTGCGTGACGGGGGCATCCCAACGCGCCGTCAATTCCATCGGCGGCAGACCATCGTGAAGAAATTCCATCGACAGCGAAGCGATGGCATCGCCATTGTAATTAACATTGAAATATCCGGAATCGGTGTAATTCCCGATGACCGTCGCTTCAACGTCCATACTCTTTGCCAGAGCGATGAGTTCGTCGATCTTTTCTTTTGGCGTCGCCAGCGTCATCCTCTCCTGCGATTCGGAAACAAGAATCATCCACGGCGCCAGTCCCGCATACTTCAGGGGCGCTTTGTCCAAGTGAATTTCACATCCGCCGCAATCCTGCGCCATTTCCCCGACGCTGCTGGCCAGGCCGCCTGCTCCGTTGTCGGTGATGGCGTTGTAGAGGTTCCGATCGCGGGCAATGAGCAAAAAATCGGTCATGCGTTTTTGCGTAATGGGATCGCCGATCTGCACCGCCGTCGCCGGGCTGTCCTCGTGAAGCTGCTCACTGGAAAAGGTCGCTCCATGAATGCCGTCGGCGCCGATCCGTCCGCCGGTCATGACAATCAGGTCATCTTTCAAGGCGCACTTTTCCCACCCCGGTTTGTCGTGGACAACCGATGGAAGCAGTCCGCCGGTGCCGCAGAAAACAAGTGGCTTGCCTGCGTAACGGTCGTCGAAAACAATGGAGCCGTTGACAGTCGGAATACCACTTTTGTTGCCGCCGTGCTCAACGCCCTCACGAACGCCTTCAAAAATTCTCTTGGGATGCAGCAAACGGGGCGGAATCGGCTTATCCCAAAATGGGGTCGCGAAGCAAAACACGTCTGTGTTGAAAATGAGTTTTGCCCCCATGCCCGTGCCGAAGGGGTCGCGGTTGACGCCGACGATACCCGTCAGGGCGCCGCCGTATGGATCAAGAGCCGAAGGGGAATTGTGCGTCTCAACTTTCATGACCAAAGACCATTCGTCGTTGAAACGAATGACCCCGGCGTTGTCCACGAAAACGGATTGGCAGAAATCCTGGCTACCCTTTTCGCGCCGAATTTGTTTGGTCGATCCTTTGATGTACGTGTCGAAGAGGCTCTCAATTCTTTGTAGCGTCCCCTCTTCGTAATATGTGATATTCGAGGCGAATATTTTGTGCTTGCAGTGTTCCGACCAAGTCTGAGCCAGCGTTTCGAGTTCCACGTCAGTAGGCATTCCCGGCGCCAAACCAAGCGTTTTCCTGTGAACGCCAACTTTTTCGCTACGATAATGCTGCCGTATCGTATGCATTTCCAGTAGATTTAACGCCAAGGTCCGCTGCTTGCTCATCGCGACAAGCTCGTCGTCGGGAATCTCCAAGTCAACCGTTTCAGTAGGCGGAACCTCATTTGAAGCGACTTTCGGCACGTACGCCGTCACCCCTTCATCTCGATTCAAATCCTCGGCGCGCAAAATAATCCAGCGCTGAATCAGCCCGTTGGCTAAAAGACCGCCCGCAATTTCCTCAGCCTGCTTTTGGTCCAGTTCGCCGCGTATGAGATATTGTATCGAAGAATAGAATCCCCCTTCATCCCGCAGGTTCCTGCCGAGCCTAACGGCTGCCGACTCCCGGGCCGTTCTGCCCACGTTGTCGGTGACGCCGGGCAGATAGCCCACTTCAATGAGCCAGTCGAAATCACGGACGCCCGCCGCACAGGCATCGGAAAAGGCCTCTTGCGTCACCGCGTCGCAAAAGGTATGCGCTGCGAGGATTTGAAGTTCATCCGGCGCAAGGTCAATGTCGGTTGTATAAACCTGAACCGTTCGCACATCCTCCACGTGAATGCGCAGGTCCCTTCGTATTCTCTTGGCGATTTTTGATCCGAGAGCATCGAAATGTTCATCCTTTATTCTGACTTCGATACGATGAGCCATCAATTCATTCTCCGTATTCGTCGTTTGAGGTAGAATAGATTCGGCGCTCATTCCGGCGCTCATTGGACACCGGCACTCTTATCAGATTCCCCAAAACAAAACCACCATATTTCGCATAATTTCATCGCCTGCGTTTTTGTCTGAATTCAAATATTTCGCGCATTTCAGCACGGTTAATGATCATCATCAGCGCGAAATATACCGCAGCGCCCGCGACAATCGCCGCAGCAAGACCGGTGGTTTTTAGCAATTCCGCATTAGAGCTTGTGTACTGAAAGCATCCGGCGATCATCCAGGCCACGAGACCCATAACCAAAGCGGAAAGCCCCGATAGTCCGAATGTTCGGAAGATGCGCTTTAAACCGATTTTGCCGATCCTTTTTTTCAATATCCACGCCAGGATGAAAAAATTAAATCCACCGGAAAACGTGTTGGCCAATGCCAAACCCGTATGACGCAGGGGGCCGGTCGGATTGAAAGCCTCGGTAAAAGCGGAAACGAAGGGCAGCGCATTGGAGACGGTCGGCCCCATGAAAGAAAGCCCGCACAAGATGTTCACGACCAATGCGCCGGCGCCGACGAGAGCCGGCGTCATGGCGTCTTTCATCGCGTAAAAAGTTGGCACAATCACGCGAAGAGCGGCAAAAAACACAAGTCCAATGATGTAAAATCTCAGTGCCGCCGCCGTTTGCACCGTGCTGTGAAAATCGAAACGGCCTCGTTGAAACAAAACGTTAATGATCGGTCCGGCCAAAACATACAGGCCGACTGACGCCGGCAATATGATTATGATGACAAGGCGCATGGCGTAGTTCATGGAATCGACCAGCCCCGAATCATCCCCCATGGCCGCCTGCCTCGACAAACTGGGCAGTAAGGCGGCGCCGACGGCGATGGCGAAAACCCCTTGCGGCAATTCCATGAGACGGTCGGCATAGAATAGGAAACTGACCGATCCGGGAGCCAGCAGCGAAGCAAAGTTGGTATTGATAAAAACGTTGAGCGAATAGACGGAAAGACCCAGGAGGCTTGGGAGCATAAGCCTTCCGATCTTCTTCAGGGCCGGATCCCTGAATTGAAAGCGTAATTTCGGCAGATGTCCGATCTTCTTCAAAAACGGCATCTGCAAGGCAACCTGCATAATGCCGCCCGCGACGACGCCAATGGCCAGAGCCATAACCGGCAGTTCCAGTTTATTCACCAAAAGAACGGTGGCCGTTATCATTCCCAGGTTCAGCAAAACCGGCGCGAAGGCGGGTGCGAAAAATCGGTTCCAGGAATTGAGAACTCCCATGAACAATGCGACAGTGCAGATGAGCAATGCGTAAGGGAACATGATTTTTAACAGCAGAATTGTAATGTCCTGTTTCACCGGCTCGTCCGCAAATCCAGGGACGAGAACACGCGCGATTAATGGCGCGAAAAGGATTCCCAGAATCGTGATGACGGCAAGGACGGATACCAGCGCCGTGAAACAGGTGTAATATAAGTTTTTCGCGCGCTCATCGCCCTCTTTTTCCTTCAGTTCTGAATAGACAGGAATAAAGCTGATTGTTAAAGCCCCTTCGCCGAACAAGCGCCGAAGAAGGTTCGGGATACGAAAAGCGGCAAAGAAAGCGTCAGAGTAAATTCCCGCGCCGAAATAGGCGGCAATCACCGCGTCCCGGACGTAACCCAGGATTCGGCTCAGCATCGTTGCGCCGCTCACAACACCCGTGGCGCGCAGGATGGATTTTCGCTCGCTCACCAATTGCCCCTGGAATTTTATTTTTTCATCAGTCATGACCTGTGATAATAAAGGTAAATTGCCGCTTGACAAGCCAAGTCCCCCCTCGTATACAAGAGCGTCAATTTTTGGTTATTAGCCAAGAAAATCGATCGAGGAGAAAAACATTGGCCAACCACCCATCCGCGGAAAAAAGGCAGCGTCAAAACGAGAAGCTTCGGATTCGCAACAAAGGTGTTCGTAGTGAACTGCGCACTCAAGTGAAAAAGGTGCTGCAATCCGTTGAAGACAAAGACCCGCAAGCCAACGCGAACCTAAATGAAGCCACACGCCTAATCAACAAAGCGGCCAGCAAAGGCATTCTGAAAAAGAAAACGGCGAGCCGGAAAATTTCCAGACTGTCCAAGAGCGTGAGCTCTATCGCTACGGCTTAAGGGTTCGTAAAAAGAATCCATACTTGAGCGAGAAATCCCGTAAGGCATTATAGCGCCCGTGGGACTTCCCTGCTGAAATTGCGCCCCTGACTACCTCTTTACATTACACAGATCCAGCACCATCTTCTCCAGAACAGCCTGATCCTTCACCCGACTGTTTTTCAGAGCAAAATCAACCCTTGACAAGATCAATATCGCTCGCCTGAGTTCACTGAGATGATAGGATCTGGATTGATCGACGATTTTACTGGCGTAAAAAGGGCTGCCGCCGAGGGCTCTTGCAGCGTCATTTGGAGCATATCCGTCGCGCAACAGGCTGCTGGCGTTGAGCAATTTTTTCAAATGCCCGTATAGCGACGCGTGCAGGCGGATGGGATGAACTCCTGCATCGAGTATCGAGTTCAGCAATTGGAGAGCCTTAGACCGCTGTCTTTTCCCGAAAGCATCCATCAGTCCGAACACGTTGTCGTGCTTTACAGCGGCCATCACTTCTTCAAGATCCTGTCGGCTAATTTGAGTCTTTTTGCCGCCGATGAAAAGCGATGCCTTTTCAATCTCCGTCTGAATCCTTTCCAGGTTTTCCCCAAGAGCGGTGGCCAGAAATTCCGCAGCATCACTGGTAATTGTCTTTTCCCTATCGGTCACGAATTTTTTTATCCACTCAACGATCTGCCTGTCTTTCAGCTTTCCAAATTCGATCAAGCTTCCATGAGATTTCGCCATTTTAGCCACAGCTGTTCTTTTGTCGAATGAGGCGCCCGCCAGAATGATCGCGCAAGAATCGATTTCTTCTTTCACCAACTCGTTAATATTTTCGTATTGATCCTTGAGCATATCCTCGCAGCGATAGACGACAACAACGCGCCTTTTGGCCATCATGGGCATTGTCCGAACGATTTGAGACAGTCGTACGAAGTTGTCCATCCCCTTTCCTGCCCGGAAGGTATCG
>CAZQAE010000107.1:0-13822 GCA_964591275.1 uncultured bacterium
CCCCGAATTAGTATGGAATCAGTATAAAATGCTTCAACTCGTCAACAACAATGCTCTTTTCTTTTGTCTCACGTTAATGAACGATTGTAAGTTGGAAATGGGGGTTCATACAAATAAGCGATTATCAATTTTATGTGACATTTACGTTTATTGTAATCCGAATGTTTAGCGACGCGCCTATCTCAAAGCCACGCGACGTCGCGGTTGTCGTAACAGAAATTTATTTTCGGTGTTGACCCATAGGGCTTGAGCTTCCTAAGCTAGCTTGAAACGTTTTTCGTTTCGTCGCCGTGATTTGCGACGGCGAGTCATTATTCTAAAAAGAGGAATCCACTGCGGCAGTCATCGAACATCATTCATGCGGCGGTCTGGTCAAGCGCACTGGCGATTTGCGCCTTTGTCGCTTTGCGCCTTGGCTGGATACTGGCCCTGGACTACGAAGCCCTCGTGTTGAATTTATTTCATGCACGCGAAGGAACGCTGCAACACCTGGAAGGAAGCAAATGGATTCTTCGATTCGGCCCCGCGCCGCTCGTTTTTCTCGCATGCGCGGGATTGATCTATCGCCTACTTCAGCGATTTGCCAAAATCGAAAATCCTTTTCCCATCCAAAGCGCAACACTTAAGTTCGCCTTTGGCCTGGCGGTTTTCATTCCATACGCCGCCTTTTGCGTGCCACTTTCCCGAGCGGCATCGGTCTGGTTCAGCATTGAGGTCTTCTGGTGGATTCAGTGGTACGATAACATCAGCCCGGCCATGGATTGGATTAGCGAATTCGGCCCATATTTCGTTTTCCCCTCGGCGCTCACCATCGGCCTGTCGGCCCTGCTTTTCGTTTTCACCGATCCTGACAAAGAAAAGAAGCGTTCCTGGGGCGCAACCCTGGCGCGCATTCCCTGGCGTATTACGGTCGCGGCAGCCTTGATCGTCGCCTTTGTCCCCGGCATCATTTCGTTGATCCACGCATCCCGCGTTGCGTTTGCACCGGGTTTGCAGACTTTTGAAACGAATTGCGGCCAGTGCCACGCAAAATCCCGCCCGCTTTACTTCATCAAAACTCCCATCGAATGGCGGCGAACCGTCACACGAATGCAGGAAATGGAAAAGGCACCGATAACGGATCATGAAAGGGAAAAGGTCATAGGCTTTCTTGCCGGCATGCGCTCCTATTCGGACAGATGGACATTCGCCACGCGCTGCGGTCGCTGCCACGGCATTTCACACCTGGTTTGGGAGAAACGGCGACCTGAGGAGTGGGGGAATATTGCCGACCGAATCGCGCGTTGGTCACCCTATTACTTTAAACCCGATGTCCGGAACCAGATCGCGGCGCACCTCATAAAAACGCGCTCCGATCCCGCCGCCACGCTGAAAATCGACGCATCGGATTATCAAAATTACCATCGACTGGAAAATGCATGCGCCTCATGCCATTCCATTTCCAGACGTTACGAAAAATATCAAAACACGGACCCCAACGGAATCGCAACCCTTGCACGGCGCATGAACGCCAAGATGCCGACGCCTTTGAGCGAAGCGGAAATGACAAGCATCACGCTATACTACGGCCAAGCCATCTCAGACATGGAGCGCTTTGACAAGCTGTTTCCGCACGACCGTCCTTTGCTACCCGGAGGCCTGCCATGGTAGGACTCCGCATTGTCGTCCTTCTCATGATTTCGGCATTTTTCCTGGCGTCGTGCGCGCAGCCCGCGCTGGATCCTTCACCGGGGAAATTCACTATTTCCCCGGCGATGAGACCATTCAAGTGGACGGCCCAATTTCGCGGATTCAAACCTGCTTACGAAAACGAATCCGGTCGGCAATGGGAAATCGACTACCAATTGCTCGTGGATTTCAGCGATTACGAAAAGAAATACGGAAAATTCACCGAAATCATCCCGGCGATTTCCGGCGTGTGGCGATACAACGCAAGCGGATGTTATCAGGCCGGACCCAGCACCTATGCCGTAAGTTCCCGCTTTTCCACAACCGGCATCCCCATCGAGCGATTCGATGGTTGGCCGACTTTGCGTCTTTTGCACGGCAAGGGCGGCAGCCCTTTTGAAGCCGTTGATGAAAAGCCACTCCCCGACGCAAAGGAGCTAACCGGGAAGCTCCTTTTCGAAGGCAGCCTGCGCGTCGCCTTGCCCGACGATGCACCCAATGGCTATTACGAACCATGCTTCTACGTGCTGGTCAGAGTCGAGGGGTCGAGCATCCCGTGCACCTGAGCATGTTCGGATACGATTGGGGCGAACTGCCCGACCAGGTTCTGCCTCTGGTCTCCGTGGGCGATCCAGAGACGCCGCAAATGCCCTGGACGATCCTGGCCTCGGAATACCAGCTGGGACGATCAGGCGTTCTTCCCAGGCAACAGAAGAAGGCGGTGGGCCTAGTCTCCCGATCCGGTTTTCCTTCGGATTTTATTTTGCGCCCGCGCACTTACCTTATCAAAGCAAATTTCCCAACGCTTTTTCCGAGAAGGACCATGGCCCCCATTGAAGGAGGACTGTCCGTTGTGCCTTTTGAAATCCCGCACACGCTGATGTTCGACCGTGGAGAAGTCTCGCGCTACGTCGCCGGTCCCGGCGTTTCAAAAGATCTCGGCACGCAGCGAATGAGCGGGCGGGATATGGTGGGTCCGCTCCTTGACGGCGGCGGTTTCATTGTCGACATGAGCAAAACTGGCCAATACACCGTGCAAATGAAAGGGTATATCGAAGACGTTCTCGGCAGGCGATTTGAAGGCGGCGGCGTATACGATATTACGATTGCCAATCCCATCACCTTCTCCACCTCCTGCAAGCCCGGCACGAGTTTCCTGGTCGGTGACAAGTATCCCGCCAAGATCAACTGCATCCCGCCGACGCCCGCCGATGTTGAAGTTGTCGTGGAATTTTTCCCGAACTCGAACCCTTCGCGAAAACGAACATGGATCGCCCGGGGCAAAGCCGGACGTTTTGGACATTTCACGCCCCATGAAATCGCGCCAATCGTTTTCGATGAACCCGGCGAGTACACAAGCCGCGTGACGGCGAAGTGGACTGACCAGAAGGGGCATCTGTGGATGGGCCAACAAACCAGCGTAGGCGTTGTGGCACCGCGAAAACCAACACTGATCCTGCACGGCACGCGCAGTTTCCCTTACGGCCAGAGGCTAAATCAGGAGTATAACGGCGCCGTGAAGAACTTCGCCAACCGGCAGGACCTGACGACTTCGTTTATGCCATTCACTCCGTCGATGCTTCCCGACCCCTACGCGCCTTATAATCCTGCCGACACATTGTTCATTCCATCCAACGGATACAACGAAAGCCTCGTGGAGCCGCATCTTTCCATGACGCTTGCGGATTATGACCTGGGCCGAAATCTCCAGGAAGCCTATCGGGAGCCAAGCTTTCCGCTCCCGCCATCGCACCAATCGGCTCTGGGACCATGGCGATATATGCGTGATGTGGTGCAGATATCAACGGACAGCTTCGCCTGGTTTCCTGCGGACGTTGCGCACGCCGATGAACTGCCGGTGATTCCTGCGACGGACGGGCCATATCATCCCTTCGCCTTCCCACAGTTCGCCACCGTGGAAGCCTATACCTACATGGGAGTGGTGCGGCCCGGATTCCCGGTCATGACCTCCGTTTACCAGACCGACGCCATCGGTCTGTACTGGCTGGCCAGCCCAAACCGCTTCGGTTTTCATTTCAACAACGGCAACAACGGCGATCTTTCCGGAGACGTTTACCGCATCCAGGCCGGAGCCGTTCTCAAAGATTTCACAACCGGTAAAAACTATTACGACGCCTACGGCGCTTCGATCTCCGTCATCCCTTCCAAAGGGGCCGCCACTTCCATTTCCCCCCCCCCGGCCAAAGGCCGATATCCATTCAAAACGGGCGCGAACAAATGATATTCCTGGCCCTGGACACGCACGACGCCATCGAAGTCGGCGAAAACATCGGCGTGGGCGGAATGGTATTCCCGGCCATCGAAGCCGACGCACTGTGGATCGTAACCAAGCCTTCAGGAGAGACTATCGAGATTCGAGGCCGTGCAAACCGCCTGGGCATCGTTCGAGGCGAGACCCTGGTTCCGGCCAATGAACCGGGCATCTACTCGATCAAAACCGCCGTAACCTGGGACGGGATGGTCGGCGACATCGTCGGCACGAAGGACGGCGTTTACTGGCATTGCGCGATTCCGAGAGACAATCCGCCACTGTTGAAGCTTTCGGGCGCGCCGGTTCGGTCTGTCGATCCGAGCGGCGTGACGGACATTATTTTAACCTGGCCGACAGATCTCGAAACGCCAACGATTCATTATGGGCTTATCATGCCGGGGCAGGTTCTCGACCAGGGCATCGAAAAGCCGGACGAAAACCAATGGAGCTATCCCCTGGAACCAATGCAAATCGCCACCCAATTCCCGAACTTCGACGTTCGCTATTTCGGCACGGGCAAGCCCGCCTTGGCCGACACCGTGGTGTTCCAATTCTTCATGGAAGCTACGCGCAATGGCCAAAAGGTTTATGACTCTCTCAGGCTGGTCCTGCGTGGGGATAAACTTTACAACTTCGCCGCGATAGCCGGGGAATGACAAGAACCGCCGTCTTGACCATAATGCGTATCAATGACGCCCGATAACAGAAATTTCAACGAACTGCGAGATGGCGTGGCGATATATCGCGCCGTGTCTTCAATCATCATCCGCCTGTGCCTCCTGGTCTTCGCGGCGCTCGCCGCCTTGAATATGCTTTTTGAACTCGACCTTCCCGGCGCCGTGGAAATTGAGCACGCCGCATGCAGCCTCGTTGTGATGACTTTTATTATTTTGACTGAACATGACTGGACCCTGCCCATCGTCGGATCGCTATTGCTGACGACAACGGTTGCTGGATTTCTTGCGCGTACGCGTTATCCAAAATGGCATCACTTCACATCGTCGATAATTCTTTTTGTGATCGCCGCCGGGCAGGCGGGCTTCATTATTTTCGGCATGATGATGGAAAAAGAAATCGCTATTGCCGCCCTCGGAGGATTGGCTGTCTTCGCTGCGTGGACACATCACGACACAAAACTGAAAAACGATATAAACGAAAGCCTGAGCCTTGCCCAAAAGATTATCGTTGGCTTGTGCGGCGCGGCAGCCCTTTACTACACCTACTCCATTTTGGAGACGGACCCGAGCGGCTATCCGATCCTGGAGTGGGCCGGAGGATTGTTCGCCGGCAGCGGCAACGTTCGCAACTCCTGGTCTATCTTGTTTTTCCTTGTCACTGGCTTATATACATTAGCCGCCATCATCTTCATCCTGCCCAGATCATTTATCCGAAATCGCCTTGGAAGGCTGGCTGGCTCATCTCTGGCAGCCGGCGCAATTTTCCTGGCCTACTTCGCAGCCGGGCGGGATATTCGTCTTGCGTCTTCGGCTCTTGTCATCGCGGGGAGCCTTGCGTCCGCGGAGCATCTCACGCGGTGGGGCGCCCCCGTCGGGCCGACTGACTTTAAGGTCAGAGATTATCCAAAAAGCCTGATTACCTTAAGCGTGCTGGCGGGATTGTGCATGTTTCACGCCTACGCTTTTCGAGTATTGCCCTGCGATCAGGCCAGCCAAAACGCGCACCTAACGCGCCTCGGCGATGCTCCGGAAGTCTTCCGCGCGGTTCTGGATGAACAAGGCGAAAACCTCTTTTTGGTTTTACGTACCGAACGGCGCATCGTCAGGGTCAACCTACATGACAATTCACAGCATCCCGTTGATCCCGGTCCATTGATTGACCGCGACAATCCCGGAGCGTTGCGCTTCGACGGCGTACCCGAGGACCTGATTGTCATTCCTGGGCAAAATAAACTCGCCGCCACGTTCTGCCCCCACTCCGATCTGGAGCCTGGGCCTGGCGGCGAACCGGGCGACAAATTTACCGACATCATTGTTTTTATCGACCCGGCGAAAAACGCGGTGGACGAAGTCGCCTGGTTGAAAAACATCTGCTGGATCAATTGCATTCGCTGGAACGACCAGACGAAACTTCTGTACGTGGGCTGCGAAGACCGGCGACAAATGATGATTTACGATCCCGCAAGCGGTGCAATCACGCAAAGTAAACGGGTTCCCTATGCAGGAGATATTCAGGATCTGGAGTTCGATTATCAAAAAGAGCCGCCGCGAATCTATACAATCTCGCTGTGGTACAATTCCGTTTTGTCAGAACTGGACGAGAAATTTTGGACACCCATAAATCAATTGCGGATCGGCGGCGCAAATTACGAAATGGCCTTTTCGCGCAAGCACAATCTACTTTTCATCAGCCGTTTCTATGAGTCCAGGGTGGTCATTGTCGACTCGGAAAGTCTCGAAAAGGTCGGACGTCTGAGAACCGGATTCGGCGCGCGTGCTCTGGCAGTGGACGATTCTCGGGGAATACTTTTGGCGTCGAGCATCTATGACGGCAAACTGCGCGTTTATGATTTCGTCAGCGACAAACTTCTGGCCGAACTCAATGTGGGAGGACACGTCAAGAGCATTGCGCTCAGCGAAAGTGAAGGAGCTGCATACTTCGGAAGTCAATGCGGATTGTTCCGACTGGATCTGGCCGGACTGCTCGCTGAGGCTGCGCCATGAACGAGCCGAACCTCGTGCCAGAGCCGCAAATCGAATCGCCGAAACCAGCGATCTTCAAAGCGGTGATGATCCTGGCCCTGGCCTCGCTGATCTTCGGCAGCCCCATGTTTTTTAATCCCGACGGCATTCGCAGCGAAGACGCATTCCGCAATATGGATTGGCTCAGCACGCGCATCTTCGATGCCTACCTTTATAAAAGCCTCCACGAATACGGGCAGTTTCCACTCTGGTGCCCATTTCTAGGCGGCGGTTATCCCATCTACCAACATCCCACGGACGCTTCGCTAACGCCCGCTGCTATTGCTCCTGCCGCCTTCGGTGAAATATACGGTGTGAAAATAAACCTGATCCTCCTGCTTTTTCTGGGCGCTCTTGGCGTGTACTTAATCTGCTCTCGACTGCTGGGCATTGCTTTCTCCGGCTCCATTTTCTCAGCGCTCGTTTTTCTGTGCGCCGGGTGGCTGCCCTCGATGATGCTGGTCGGCTTTTACAACATGGCCTTTTATTATCTGATTCCTCTGATCTGCTATTTCCTGGTGCGCGGATTCAAAGAGCCTCGGCAGCTTATACCGGGGGCAATTCTTTTTGCCGTCTTCGGATATATTTCGGTCTGGGGAATCATTGCACTGGCCCTGTTTACGGGCCTGTTAACCATTTTTCACTGCATCAGCATTCGCCAAAAAAAGCCGCGCCTGAACATGAGGCCGCTCGTCGCATACACTCTTCTCGGCGCGATGACACTGACGCTTCTCGCAGCCAGACTCGCCGAAGTCTATGATCTAAAATCAAATGGATATTACACGCACGCCGAAAAATTCGCGTCGGACTCCTATAAGGAGCATCCCACGTGGGAGCGTTTTTATCAGGGCACCGGGCATTTTATTTCATCCGCGCTTCATCATGTTCCCAAAAATGCGCAGTACAATCAGCATGGATGGCCCACCACCGCGGAGTATGCCTTTATCGGAATCCCCTGGCCTGCGGCGTTGCTCTTTTTCCTGGGCCTCATTCGCCTACGCAAGCGATACGCGCCGTGGCTCTTGTCCGGCGGCTTCATCCTAATCTTATGCTTCGGTCCCTACTCGCCAATTGATCTTTACCGCTGGACCATTTGGTCGATTCATTTTCTGCGCGGCATGGGAGACTTTTACAAATATTTCAATTTTTTCATTCTTTTTGTCGTGGCGCTGGCTTCAGGCGCCGGATTGATGTATCTGGCCAAATTTTTCAATCCCCTCCCCGTCCGTCGATTCGTCGTCATCGCCGCGTTTTGCTCCTTAATTCCTTTCGTCGCGGTGAACGCTTCGCTTCTTTTTGAGGCTTTCAAACTCGACGCGCCTGCGCTTTCGGTTGCCGAAGAATTTCACCAAGTCCGATGGCGCGCCGATAAGCCGGAAATGTCCAGGGGAGTCGATTACCGCGAGTCCATTCGCCCGGATGCCATGATCGCTTATTACAATCTCAAGCGCGGCATCGGAACAGTCGATTGGTACGCCGACATCTATCTGCCGGAAAACGCTGTGGCAAGGTACATTTACGACAAGGATCAAAGCTGGTTGGAAAACCCCGCATACCTTGCGGAAGCCTGGTTCGCTCGCGGCGAAAACGTGGTGGAAAATTTCGCCATCCGTGGCAACATCCTAAAAGCAGGCGTCAATGTAGGCGAACCGGATACGCTGGTCATTAATCAAAATTTCAATGCAAACTGGGAATCGAACCGGGGCGCGGTCCTTTCCCACGACGGCCTGCTGGCCCTGCGCCTTAAAGATCCCGGACAATACGAGGTGACCCTGCGCTTTTTACCTCGGCGCTATTTGCTCAACATCAAACTCACCGCATTGGTCTTTCTCATCCTTGCTGCGGCGTGGTTTTGGATGGGACGCAAAAAACTGGAGCCATCGAATGAATTTGTTCAATCTCCTTCAAAGTGAAGAAGCAAAACTTCCAAAAATCGGTGTTCTGGATATTGAGAACCAACTAAAGGACATGTTTGCGACGTACGTTGCAGCCGTCCGGTCGATGAATGCAAAGGACGAGGCAACGCAAAATGTGGTCAATGATGTCAAATCAATAGAATCTCTCGGCAACGCAGTGACATCAGCACTTGGCGCTTGGCTGGACGGTCGCCCGGAGAAGTCCGTATTGGAACTCAACCGAGGATTTCAAATTAGCGCCATCGCAGAATCGCTGGAAAAATTGAGTTCTAAGGATGTGTTTGGGGATGCCCCTGGCCCATTGTTTAGAATAAGGACGGGGCAATTAAATGTCCGATTCGAATGTTCCGATCTTTTTCACATCCATTTGAGCAACGAGATCGCGTTGCCACTCAGCGCTACAGTTTTCCTGGACTGCCTTGTCTATATTTTGGGAGATCACTCTACGTTTGTTGGGAAGAGTTTGGTCGACCCGAATTATCTACGGTATGGGCTTCCAAGTTTAAGCTGCAGAAGAACGAGTCGCTACGTGTCCTGGACTTCGGACGTCGACCAGAAGCGATAGTTACTCTGGCCAAACGTTTTTCTGGAGTTGCTCCTCCGAAAATTGAGTTTGCGAGCGCCTACGCTAAATTATGGCCGTTGATAGCAGCATGTTCAATGAAAAGAAGACCTGACTCACAGAAGGGCTTCGTAGTCGAATACATCATCCCCCAACTTCTTTTGAGATGGGTTATCGAGCAGCAAAACTCCGCGCCATCCTCCGCAACTCCAACGCTTGATGGAATTCGCTACTTCTCAACACACATTGATGACCATAAAGTCAATCTCGCTGGAATGAACTATGTATTTCCGATACGAAAGCGAAGCACGAGTGGATTTTGTAGTGTTCTGAAATCTAAGTTTCAAATGCCCCATCCAGTTAACTGGCAAATTGCTACAACAGTAAACATGCAGCCAAGCCAACAAAAATCCAATTACTTGGAATTTGAACTCACGCCCGGCTTGCTGGTAGAGTACCAAAAGACAAAATTTTCATGGGTAGAAAGATTTCTTCAAGACCGTCCATTGCTCCCTGTTCCTTAATGTCATGGTTCTATGTCCTTCCCCCCATCTCTCGACTTAGGCTTAGGATAGGCTCTTTCGCTACAAACCTCTCACCCGCTTTCACTGGTTTGGCGGACAGCATTTTCGAAAACGTCCATTCTGCTCGCTATTTTCGCTAACCGGGGTGAAAATAGCCCATTTTTATGAATACACTTTTGCTTGACATATTATCGCAATTTTGCTATATTGCGCATGTGTTTGACATTGTCTTTTTCACCACGGCCAGCGGCAGAAAACCCGTCAGGGATTTTTTGGACGAAATGCCCGACATGAGAGCGAAAGCCAGGTTGCTTCGGTTAATACAGCGCCTGGGCAAAGAAGGTTTTCTCCCCGAGCCGTTCACCAAATCGATCAAAGGAAGTAAAAAGCTCAGAGAGTTAAGGCTGATTTACCAAACAAACGCTTACCGGATTTTCTACACGGTGGCAAAGGGGAAAAGAATTGTTCTGCTTCATGCCTTCATGAAAAAGACGCAAAAAACGCCGCTTAAAGAAATCAAAACCGCCGAAAAGCGCATGGCGCTATACCTGGAGAAATAAGATGGCCAAAAGGGAAAAGAACGAGTTCGACGAGTTTTTGTGTAAACAGCTCAAGGATCCCGAATTCGCCAAAATCTTTACTGAAGAAAAACAAAAAATCGATCTTGCAATCAAGCTTGCGGAGATACGCCATGAAGCCGGACTATCCCAGCGGGAACTGGCTGAACGTGTCGGCACCTCGCAATCGGTCATCGCCCGAATGGAAAATCCGGATTACTCGGGATACTCCGTTCGCATGTTGCGACGCATTGCGACGGCATTGGGTACTCGTATCAGGATCGAATTTGAACCGCTCAATCTACCTACTCACAAACCGAAGCGCCGTCGCCAAGCAAAGGCTTAGACAGCCGATTCATCAGCACGTCAAAAAATAAATCCCACAATAATTTTATGTGTGTATTTAGACCTTAGATTTAGGATCCAATAGAAGACCGGTTGAAACTACGGCAAGTGATGGCGCGAGAAAAACTCCCAGATGATCTCGTTTGCGCTGATGTCCATGGTGAGGTTGCCGAGGGCTTCATCGGCGGCTGTTTTCGCGCCGGGCCAGTTATGGCCTCCGCCGTCGATGACATATAGCTCGACTTCGCTGTCATCCGCGCACTCCTTCCAGCGCCGACGGATCACAATGGTTTCGTCTTTGACCTTGTCGGCTAAGACTTCCATTTTCGCATCACCCGTGCAGCCGTTGATCTTTTTCCAAACACCCATGCAATCGTCCACTGACTGCTGCGGTTCAACGGCTTTGGTCTTTTCGCCCTTTCCTCCCTTGAAGGGAACGTATTCGTCTCGATTGCCATGAAAATGGAGAACAGGCACCCGGCGTGAAGGCTCGCAGTTTTTAACTCCCAGCGTACCGCTCACGGAAGCTACAGCAGCAAAAACATCGGCGTGCTCACAGGCCAGCCGGTATGAAAGCATTCCTCCATTGGACCACCCGGCGGCATAGATGCGTTTTTCATCCACGCGCACTATCCTCTTTAGTTCCTCGACAAGCGCCAGCGTCATGCCAACGTCGTCAACCTTGTTGGTTTTGGCGTAACGACAGCAATTGCCGGCGTTCCACGTTAGCAACCAGGGCGTGTTTCCGGTCCCGTCGGGAAAAACGGCGACAAAACCCTTGCGGTCCGACAAGTCCTCAATTTCGATAATTTCCTTGAACCACTTGCCGTTAAAAGCTGCGCCGTGAAACAGGAACACTAATGGCAGGGCTTTTCCCAGGCGTGCGTCCGGCGGCACATGAAGGGTGTAATTGCGTGTGCGCCCGCCATTTTCGAATGCAAGAGCATAATCACCGGGATCCAAAAAAGACGACGGCGTTGCGGGATGCGTGGGAGCTTCCTCGTTTTTCGAGCAAGCCGCCATTAGACACAGTATTGCCAAAAGACAAAAGAGACGCTTAAAAGGTCTTTGGCAATGGACGTGTTTTTGAATACTGCGAATCATTTTTCACTGATGTAATGATTGGATCGCCGAACCTGTCATGCAATTATCAACTTCTTCGCTAAAAGTCGAGGCGGCAAACAAGCGTCTGCATCTATGCTCCACGCGAAGCCAAAGCGTGTTTATGCGTGGTGTGGGCGTCGGACTGGAACTGACTTATAATTCCAAATCTCAATGCCTTCATTTCCACGAGTTTGAAAAGATTGAAAATACGGTTGGAGGATTTCAACTGTCCGTCGAGCATAAATCGAACGCCGGCGAGTTAGCATTGACCCTGCGCATTACGCCGCACGCCCTCACAGGATTTGTATTTCGACTTTCCATTGAAAATTTCGGGCGCACGCCCTTAAGAATCAATCGCCTCATCCCATTTCGCCTTGCGACCCAAAACGCGGATGAGTTTTCCCTTGGCCAAAATCCTTTGGACCTTTCCATTTTCAAAATGGGCTGGCAGTCCTGGTCGGCCACGCGCGCCTACGAAATCAAGGACTCTGCAAAAAGCCCGTGGCTTCGCTTTATGCGCGAGATGGAGGAAAATCCCGCCAACCCTTCCGCGGGCATTCCCGGACATTTCCTTTCGGAGCAAATGACCGTCCTGGCGAGCAAAGTCGGCGGCGAAACGCTCGGGATGGGATTTTTAACCTGCCTTCGCGGCTTTGGCGACATCCGGGTTCACAGCAAAGAAAGTCCAAGCGCTCCATTTTTCCTGGAGGCATCCTATCATCTCGATGGCATCGAACTCGGCGCACGGCAAAGCGTTTCATCCGAACCACTGTGGTTTGATTTTCCCTCTTCAACAACCGATGCGGCGCAAAACTGGGCCGACTTTTGCGGCGAGGCCATGAAAGCCCGCACCGCACTGGGTGCGCCCGTGGGCTGGTGTTCATGGTATCACTACTACACGGGCATCAACGAAAAAGAGATGCGTAAGAACCTCAGCCGCCTAACCCAATTAAAAGACAAATTGTCTATCAAATTCATTCAGCTCGACGACGGATTTCAGACCAATATCGGCGACTGGCTCACATCCAACGACAAATTTCCTTCCGGCGTACCGAAGCTCATGGCAGATATTCGCGACAAAGGTTTTGCGCCAGGCATCTGGACAGCGCCTTTTCTGGCGAGGCCGAGATCAAGGATTTTTCAAGATCATCCTGACTGGTTTTTGAAAGACGAGAAGGGCCGACCCCGCTCGGGAGGATTCAACCCACTCTGGGGAGGCCGCGTGTACGCTCTTGATCCAACGCATCCCAGGGCGCTGGAGCACATCCATAATATTTTCAAAACGATGCGCGACGAGTGGAAGGTTGAATTTTTCAAAATCGATTTTTGCTACAGCGCCGCCCTGCCCGCGACGCGCTACGATCCGAACTCCACAAGAGCGTCCGCCCTGCGCCTGGGCCTGGAAACGATCCGGGAAGCTATCGGCGACGCATTCCTGCTCGGCTGCGGCTGCCCCTTGGGACCGGCTGTGGGCATCGTGGACGCAATGCGCATCGGCTGCGATGTGACGCCGAAATGGGACAACAAAATCCTCAGCACCCTGGCTACGGACGAAAACGTCCTGTCCACGCGCCATGCGCTACGTAACGTGATGACACGAGCCTTCATGCACGGCAGGCTTTGGATCAACGACCCGGATTGCCTGATGATCCGGCGTCGAAAAAACAAATTGACTTTAAGGGAAATCCAGTCGATGGCTTCTGTATACGCCGTGACGGGCGGAATGCTTCTTTTGTCTGACGACATGGACCTGGTCGAAGCCGACCGGCTTGATTTGGCGGAAAAGACAATAGCCCTGCGAACGGACGGCGCGCGCGTCGAAGGTCTTATGGCTTCGCCCTTCCCCGACACAGCGGTGGCGAAAACCGAAAGCGGCTATTTGGTCCTCGTCGCCAATTGGAGCGATGCGCCGCAAAAACGTATCATTAATCTTTCGCATTATTTTCCGGTGGATGGAGTGAATAATATCGTCGAAATATGGAGCGGAAAAAATATTACAGCGATAAACGGCGTCTGCAATCTCGGAACTCTAAACGCCCACGAGTCGAAACTTCTTCAAATACAAACTCAATCGAAATAAACATGAGGAGAATCCATGAGCGTCAAATGTCCGAATGAAAAAAAGAATAACGACCGATGCAACTGCACCTACCCCGGATGCCCGCGCCACGGTCT
>CAZQAE010000108.1:0-13789 GCA_964591275.1 uncultured bacterium
TCGCCTTGCGACAGCTTTATCGTGAACAAGATAGGCTGGCATGAAATCAAAAACTTTCACGATAAGCAAAGCGTTATTTGATGAACAAACAAACTGAAATGAAGTCATGAAAAAATTTACGAAAAGCAAGACGCGTGTGACACAGCCACCCCCGGCTGTGTTGGTGTTCCGCAGAACCCATTAATTTGTGCTGGAAGCCAAAAGGCGCGGTTTTTCTTCAGCAAACCACCAACACGATTGCACTAACCAAGATCACATGCCCCATAAATCCACGAGGACTAATCCGGCCGGGTGTTAAATCAATTCGCCCGCTTGGTCCACGAATGTTGCGCTATCGGGCGCGTCAACGGATTTCGCCTCCTCGTCCTCGACCTTTTTCACGAGAAACTCCGGGTCGTCGTTCACGAGGGCGACTTTGAGGACTTCGTCCATGGTGTTGACGAGGATGATTTCCAGGTTTTTTGTCACCTCGGTCGGAACTTCCTTCAACTCTCTTTCGTTGTCCCCTGGAACAAGAACGGTTTTTACCTGCCCGCGATGCGCGGCAAAGAGCTTTTCCTTGAGGCCGCCGATGGGCAGGATGCGACCGCGTAGCGTGATCTCGCCGGTCATGGCCAGATCGCGTCTCACCGGCAATCCGGTCAGCGCCGAAGCAATGGAGGTGGCAATGGTAATCCCGGCGGAAGGCCCGTCCTTGGGAATGGCGCCCTCGGGAATGTGGATATGCACGTCTGTCTTTTCCTGTTTATCCGTATCAATGCCCAATGGTACGGCCTTGGAACGAATATAGCTCAGGGCCGCCTGCGCGGACTCCTTCATGACCTCGCCCAGCTTGCCGGTGATAACGATTTTGCCTTTTCCGGGCATGACGACAACCTCGGCGGGGAGGATTTCGCCGCCGGCGTTCGTCCAGGCCAAGCCCATGGCCAGACCAATCAGATCCTTTTCCTCAATCAGCCCAAATCGGTATTTCGGCACGCCAATGTAGTTGTGCAGATTCTTGGATGTGACCAAAACGGATTTTTTCTCGTTTCCTTTCCTGGTGATAAAACGAGCGACCTTGCGGCAAATTGAAGCGATCTCGCGTTCCAGGCTCCTGACGCCGGCCTCGCGTGTGTATTCGCGAATGATTTTAATGATCACCGAATCTGTGATCCTGACCGGACGGCCATCAAGCCCGTTGGCCTCGAACTGTTTTTTTAACAAAAAGCGTTTTGCAATTTCACTTTTTTCCTGCTCGGTATAACCGGGCAGTTGAATGATCTCCATGCGGTCCTGCAGAGGCTCCGGGATGCTTTGCAAGGTGTTGGCGGTGGTGACGAACATGATGTTGGACAGGTCGTAATCCAAGTCCAGGTAGTGGTCATTGAAAGCGTGATTCTGCTCCGGGTCGAGAACTTCCAGAAGCGCCGAAGCGGGATCGCCACGGTAGTCCTGGCTCATTTTGTCCACCTCGTCGAGAAGAAACACGGGGTTGCCGACGCCGGCTTTGCTCAGCGACTGAATGACCTTGCCCGGCAGCGATCCAATGTAGGTTCGGCGATGCCCGCGGATTTCCGCCTCGTCCCGCACGCCTCCCAATGACAAGCGCACCAGAGGTCGCCCCGTGGCCCGGCCGATGGATTTTCCGAGGGAGGTTTTCCCCACGCCCGGAGGACCGACGAAGCACAGAATTGGCCCCTTGATCTTGCCCACCAACGCGTTGACGGCCAGATATTCGACGATACGCTGCTTGGGTTTGTTCAGTGCGTAGTGATCCTCGTTGAGAATCGCCTCCGCCTTGTCGATGTCCGAATTTTCCTTGGCCATCTCAAACCAAGGCAGGCCTATGACCGTGTCGATAAAAGTGCGCACGACGGTGGCTTCGGCGCTCATCGGACTCATCATCTTGAGTTTTTTGAGCTCCGACACAACCTTTTTCGTGGCTTCTTTGGACATTTTCTTTTTTGCAATGCGCTCTTCAAGTTCCCGCAGCTCACTTCTTGGATCCTCCCGATCGCCCAATTCCTTCTGGATCGCGCGCATTTGTTCGTTCAGGTAATATTCCTTCTGCGATCGTTCAACCTGCCTTTTGACCCGTTTTTTGATCTTGCGTTCCACCTGCATGACCTCGATCTCGCCGTGCAGGTGGTTGAGAATCAGATTGAGCCGCGCCTGAATATCGAAGGTTTCCAAAATCCTCTGCCGGTCGCCGAGCTTGAGATTCAGATGCGCGGCAATGGTGTCGGCCAGGCGGGAAGGATCCTCCATGGACGACAGGTTGCTCAAAAGGTCTTGCGGAACGCGCTTATTGATCCGCATATACTTTTCAAGCACTCCGTGGATGGAGCGCATCAGGGCTTCGATTTCCACGGTTTCAACGAAATACTCTTCCACCTCATCGCAGTACACGAGAAAGAAATCCTTATTGGGAAGATATTCCTTGATCTTCGTGCGCTTTCGACCTTCCACAAGCACCTTGACCGTACCGTCGGGGAGCTTGAGCATCTGAACAACATGGCCGACGCACCCGAAGTTGAAAATATCTTTCGGCGCAGGCTCATCGAACTTGGCCACTTCCTGCGCGGCCAGCACGATTTCCTTGTCCTTGCTCATAGCCTCGTTCAGAGCGGCGATGGATTTTTTTCGCCCGACAAACAGGGGCATAACCATGTGGGGAAAAACAACGATGTCCCGTAGCGGGAGCAAAGGAAGAATGCGCCGCGTTGGAACGGCAAAATCATCCTCGTGACCGAAACTCATAACTCACCTCAAAATAAAAAAACGCCCGGAGCAAATCCAAAAGGAGCATTCGCGCAGGCGATGCGTTTAGTTCACCCTCTTCGAGAGGGTCCTATCATATTGCAAATAAAAGTAAAGACGCAAGTCGGATCCGAGCGCTCTCTTTTCCGCGAATCTCCACGCATCTGAGTGTTTTGTTGGTTTAATGGATAATGAAAAGTCGCAAATATCGAATCAAATTCAAAGGCTAAATGTCACGCCTTGTCTTTAGATCCTGTCAATGACGGCCCGAAACGCCGCAGGCTTTTGCGCAGGCGGCCTAATCCCAAAACGCCCGCCGGGACAACGTATATGCCGTATTCGCACCAAACGCGGGTTTCGTTGATATTGGCGAAAGTAAACATCAGCACGACGGCTAGGGCCAGGGCAAGAAACATGACTTTCATCTCCCGAGGCAGGCGCGAAAATCCCCAGGGCGACGCCAACCACAGTCCGGCGTAGACGGACAAAATCCCCAGGTGCGGCCACCAGCCGCGCATCCCAAAAAAAAGCACCAGAATATTTCTGTCCAGCATGAAAATGAATGGCGCCCCGGAGAATAGCCAGACAACAAAAGCTTTCATCCCCAGCACGACGACCAGGGAAACCACGGCATGAATCCATGCCTCTTTTTTATTGCCGCGCAGCCATTCGATCACAAACAGACAGGGCAGCAAAACAACAACGGTTTCACGATTAAGCATGGCTAACGGAAGCAGCAGATACCATAGCCGCCAACGGCGCGTGAATATAGCATGGGTCAGGCCAATGAAGAATATCGGCGTTGTCGCATCATGGGGATATCGAAAGCTTAAGGGAGGCATGATCCAAGCCATCGCCAGAGTTCCGCCCATAAAAAAAACCGACCACAAGGAGGTGACTCGATCGAAATAATCTCGCAGTAAAAAGTAAAACAGATAAAACAGGGAGGCGCAGGCAAAAAAATAAAAAATGCTTTCCGCCGACGGCAAACTCAAGGCACCACCGCCAAGCACGTGAACGCCGCCGACGGCCAAATAGGAAAGAATCCGCTGTTGAAAAGGCAGGCTCGCCGTGCCCGTCAGTACGTGGTTTACCATGTCGTGACCGTCGCCGAAGGCCATGGCCGCGTAAGCCGTCGGCGCCGCAAGCGCCAGCGCGAAAACGGCGACGCCGAAGCGGCTACCTAACGAGACCTTTCGCTCGTCGGTCAACAATACTTTTTGATCCTTCAAGGATTCTTTCAAAATTGCGACCAGATGTTTCAAACGTGTTATCTATCGGAATTGGATCGTCATGAGTTTATCAGATGAAAAATTAGATCAAGCAGCAAAACCTTTCTGTACTTCCACAACGCGATTCAATCCATGATGCCACCGATTTACCATAACATCATATTCACGTTTGGAAAGCTTGAAAAATGTTTTGGGGAGAAGCCGGATGATCAATTTGAAGTGGACCCCATCGTCAAAACCATTTCTGGTCTTGACGATAGGGTCCATTTCACATAGCGGCAACGCCTATCCGGCAAGTTTTTGCAGGCACTGCTCCGCAGCAACCGTTATTGGCTCCAAGCTAGGCTCGGACGAAATATCCGGATTTCCAGCTGTGGCGAAAACCGTAAGTTCCTCAACCGTTTTGCGACCCATAATCAGTGCGCTTATGGCGTCGATCTCCTTTATCGGCACCCTGTCGACGCTCAGTATTTGTCCACCTATAAGGATTCTTTTCCCCTTGTCGAATACCAGCTTCAGCGACCACGGTTTAGCGCCCGGGATCATTGCGTGCTTGCTCTGAAAGTCCATCGTTGCGCTGACTGTTTCAGCAGAACGGCGATCTCACTTCGATAAACTTTCGGATCGCCTCAGCATAAAAACGCCGTCCAGATCCTTTCCCGGGATGGGAGACATTGTAGGGCGTGATCCCAGGCCGAAAATTAATTTGTCATATTCGAAACTTTTCCCGCTTGCGACAAAAACCTTCTTCGCCTCCCGGTTAATTTCAGTGACATGATCAATAACAACGTTAACTCCCGCGTCAGTAAGCCTGGCATCAGGATTTACGATAGCGTTTTCGGTAACCAGACCGGCCACTACGTGTGAGAGTGCTCATCTGACGATGAAACGTTTATCATCTCTGATGTTGGTCACATCAACTTCCGGCATGAGCTTTTTAGCGAGCACGGAAGCCGGACCGCCTACGCCCCCACATCCAACAACCACTAATTTTTCGCCTGCTTTCATTTTCGTACCTCTTTATTATTGTTGTTGCGAATGTATGCAATTAACGGCGCAAAAAAAATCCCCTTATTCCTCAACCACCATAACCTTTGTATCAACGTCGCTGGCCACAAGCCCTCGACTCTTCATGCCGTCCAAAAGTATGGACCTAATCATGGCGCAAGCCTCGATCAGACGCGGATCGACAAGGCTGTAGTACACGTTTTGGGCATCCTTGCGCGGATTGACAATATTTCTCGACTTGAGCATGGTCAGGTGTTGGCTGATATTGGCCAGGGGCACGCCGATCGTTTTGGCCATTTCACCCACGGTCATTTTCCCCAGAGCCAATAGGGCCAGGATATTGAGTCGCTTGGGGTTTGCCAGAGTTTTGTAAAACTCGGTATGCAGATTGAAAATTTCACCGCGGAATCAGGTAATACATCTCGCCGTACGTGTTGACTGCTCCGGCCAAAAGCTCCGCTTTCGGGCCTGTTCCCATATAAAGATCGGCACGGCCAGCGCCCCTGATCGCGTTGCCGGTGTCCGAGTCCACGACAAATCGAGACGTCGATTTCGTTAACATCACCTTTCCGTTTTCATCCACGACGGGGGCGTTATAACGGATGTAAGCGATGGCGCCGACAGGATAGCGGGGTTTGTCGGTGGCGATGGTACGCCCTGGCGTCAGCGGGATGCCGCCGATGCCCGAGGGCGGTTCATCGCTTGTTTTGAAGAAAATATATCGGGGATTTTGTGGCAAATATGCAGCGGCGATATCGGGGTGATTTTTCAGGTAAAGTTTCGATTCCATATAGGCGCCGGAACATAAACCCTTTCGCTGAATCATACGAACGGCGCTTTTGAATCCGTAACCGTTTGTTCCCGATACATGCAGCGTCGCCATGCTCCCGTCCGCAAAACGTAGGTAGCCGGAACCTTGAATGTGCAGGAAATGCAGTTCCACGTAATCATCGACCCAGGCGGCCTCCAGCCCCCTGCCCGTGAGTGCGCCGCCCTCGATCTTGGCGCGCGTGTAATAGAGAATCTTTTTGCCGCCGGATTTCCGGTACGCCTTGCCGCCGGATTCGATAAGATCAGCTGGACGTTTGTATATGGGAAATCGGAAACGATCCGTGCGTACGGTTGAAGCCTCAAGAACCGGATCGAAATAGGCTGTGAAATGCGCCTTTCGCGCCTTTTTCGGCGAACTCGTTCGATACACGCGAAAAGCGGCGTTGACCTGATCCGAAAAATCCGCCTTGTCATAATGATTCAAGACGATGCCGGTCATCTTATGAATGCCGCTTAGTAGCTGCTCTTTGCTGATCCTCGCGCCGCCGATTCTTAGCGTAGCGCCGCCGGACATGGCGTTGATATAGGCCCGTTGCCGGTCCAGCGCGACAAGAAGGTCTCTCGCCTCGCCCTTGTCCTCAAAGCGCAATCCCGACACTTCTTCCCAGGCGAAAGCGGGAGCCGCAAGGCATGAGGCCGCGATAATGACGATGGCGGAAAATCGCATCATTCGGGAATGCCGAAAGTTTTGGTGAAAAAAGGACACAAGGCTGCCAAATGACAAGTCGGCGGGGGAACCCAATCGATAGTTCATTGTCAATCAGGCCGCGCGGTCAGGACGATGATCGAGGGTTTTTTCATGACACCCTCAAGGCGCATGGCAATAAAACGGGAAAGCTCTGAAGGATAGGGTTGCTGCTTCGCCAACCACTTATAAGCGCGCGCGCGACGTTTTCGCACCACCGAAATCATTTTGAAACCAGCGCGGGCCGCCAGCATGGTCAGACCGTCAAGCGTGTACAGCGTGCGTGCGGCGGGAGGGGAAAAGATCGTAAAATCCGGCCCCATCTGCCCGGCGAGTTCGCCATCGCAGGAAACGGCTTCGATTCTCGCCCGACCGTCCGGATTCAGACTGTTTTTTATCTCGACAAGTTCGGCGAAAGGATCATCCGAGTATTCCAACAGACCCTCGGTCAGGACAAGATCATATCGACCTTTCAGCGCTCCAGTGGAGGGGCGGCCCAACTTGACGGAAAGCGCCTGCTTCGCGCATTGCGCGACGATGTCCCTGTTGGCGTCGCAAGCCGTTGCCGCGCATCCATTATTGGCCAAAGCCCTGATCAGCGCCTGGTCGGCACGTCCGGCCAGCGCAACAGAGGCCTTGCCGCCGAAGGGAGACAGCAGACGCCAAGCGTCGCTCCCATCCGGTTCGGGGCGCGGCGCGGCGATCCATTCCTCCCGCGTCATCGGCGTTTGAATAAGCTTAGGAGAAAAAATGGAATGGCATTTCATGCATCGGCGATATGTAACCGGCGCGTTCTTCGGACCCATGGCCTCGGCCATGGGAACGGATTCCGACGCGTCGCAGGCTGGGCAATTCATTTTCACTTTCCTAATAGTCCTGCCAAGTGAATCGGAACGGCACGCTAACATAGGAAGGGGAAAGTATGAAGTATGAATGAAGGAGTGGCTATCGCTTTCCTCTTTCAAACAGCCCTGACATGACGCAATGCCACCGCCCGCTGTACCTATAGACACGGCTGGCGCTTCCATCCGAAACCAATACCTCACACCTCATACCTCATACTTCATATCTTAGCCCTCGCGCTCGTCAGGCTCTTGTTTTCTTCTCAGGATGACTATCCGGTTTGCTGCATCGTCATGCGCCTGTTTTTCAAGAGACATTTCCCCGGCGTATTCAAAGGGCGCAAAGGATTCGGACAACCGCTTTTCAATATCAAAGGTTTTGGGAAAATACCCTTTGGCCAGAAGCCCGTCAAAATGTTTCATGGAATGCGCCTCGCCGAGATGCACGGCGCGAAGAACGGATTGCCTATCCGGTTTTTCTATCTCCTGGCGACTCGTGCGAAAAATTACCGTTTCACAAGTCTCTAGCCGGTGAAGAAAATCCTCAAGCTGCCGGTGATGAAAATGCACCGGACCCCAGACCCATCCCTGTAGGTCAGGTCGCCTGCGCTGCACCAGATAGCGCAAGTAGCCTTCGTGGAAAATCCGGTCGGATTCGGAGAAGATGCAAAATTGCCCCTGTTCGGAGATGTTTTCGCTCAAAACGGCGCTCACGAACTCCTCGTGGTTTTTGAGCGCCGCGACGCCTGGTTTCGGCGGAAAAATGAGGGGAACGTTTTTGAAAGCGCCATAAATGCGGGATGCGGAGGCTCCGCCGATCAGGATGACAAAAACGGCGGCGACGGCGATCCGGCTCGACTTCGCCTTGATTTGCGACATTGCGACGCACCCAAGCATAAGGCCGACGGGAATCGCCGGCAGCCAGAAACGTTCGGGATTGGAAGGCGCTGCGGCCACGATGGCCAATGAAGCCAGAACGGATGAGGCCATGACGATTTCCGGCGCCCTGCGGCGGATCAGAGTTCCCCAAAGACCCAGCGCAATGAGCAATAATATGCCGAGGCCGGCGGCTTCGGCCAGATCAGTGGCAAAGAAGGTTCCGCTTTCGCTATGAAAGGCGGCGACGTCGGGCTTGGTCTGATAATCGACAAGGTGAAAAAACAAGGCCCGGGCAATCAGAACGGCGCGCTCAAAGCACCAGATCGAGGCAAGAAGCGCGGCGCTGGAAAAGGCCACAAAGAGCAAAGCCCAGGAGCGCAGATTCAGGTCCTTGCGATAAACGATCAGCGAAGCGAGAACAGCGGGGAGCAAAAAAATCGGAAAGGTGATTTTCGCCAACATCCCCAATCCGCAGAATATCCCGAAAAGAATACTCGGCGCGGCCCTGGCGAATCCTTCGCTCAATAGAAGACAGGCCATCGCGGCGGCGACCATCGCGGCGAGCGCCAAGTCAAGACCGATAATTCCCGCAAAATGCATGACGGAGCTTGAAAGCATTGCCGCCAGCGCCGCGCACAATCCTGTCCAGGGATCGGCGAAACGCCAAGCGACCGCAAAAGCCGCGAGACCGATGATGAGATGAAAAAAAGCTATCGCGGCGGCGGCGCTTTGTCTCGAGGGTCCCAAGGTGCGAAAGGCCTGCGCACCAAGCCAGTAGGTCAGCGGAGGCCACCAGTTGGGCCAATAGTCCACCGTTCTATCGAAAAGCGGACCTTCGGGATTGAATTGCTGAGCGCGATAGACGTGCATCATGCGGGGCAGATGGTTTTCCTCGTCGCTGCCAGCAATAACGCCCTCCGTCCCTTGCGCCCGAAGCATGTCTGAAAAAAAGACAGCGACGCACAGCAGACACAAAAGCGTAGCGGGCACGGCCCAATGTTTGAAAATTTCACTCATCCTAAAAGATTTTCTATCACGCGACAGGTAGGCTCACAAGAAGAGGCAGACGTAACTATTCGGTGACAGATACATTTTGTCAGCATAATTTTTATACGAAATCACAATGCCGATCACTTTCTCAACGCACCTGCCTGCTAAAATCTTGCCCAGATCGAATTTTCTGCCCCACGGCTATGACGCATTGCCGCGTCACAACACGCGCGATAGCAAGTGCGGAGGCCATACCGCGAATGGTTTTTTTTATTTCAACTTTCAGTTTGCCAATCCGGATCGAAGGCTACGCCGTCGTCGAAACTGCGAAAGAAAAGGCGCTTTTTATTTTGCTCTTTTTCGCTTTGCTCTTTTTCGCTAGTCGGAGCCTGTTTAGCGTTATTGATCCACTTGATCGTCCTCTTGTTGTCTTTAGTAATCTTAATTTCCACGTATGGTTTTATCGTGCACATCTCGTTTGCCAATGCCATCGAATCACAAACATCGGCGAGCCATTGTTGACGGTCATGAACTCGCGGCTGCCTTCTCCCCTCCGTTAGCGACAGTCGCCACATCTGTACAGCGAGTATCTTATACGCCTCTTTCCCCCTGGCATTGTCTTTGTAATAATTCCAGTGTCGTCGCTGAATCCCTTCGCAAATTTTAAAATGCATTCGCCGATCCATTACGTTTCTATGCGCGAAGTAGGCCTCATGTGAAAACCGGTAACGCTTGGTATAATCCTCTATCTCCGACAAGAATTGGTTGCATGCCTTTCGATAGGCCTCGTCGGCCTGTCGACGAACGTCTTTTAGGTCATCGTCATTGTCCTTTTCCGGGTTGCATCCGACAAATTTGTCCATGTCCTTCCATTTGCCCTTTAATTTGTCCTGATTTGGGTTGCACCCGCCAGATTCGGCCATGTCCTTCGGTTCGCCAAAGAGGCCGGCAAAGGTTGCATCACTTTCTTCAATCTCATTCGACAGCAACGAGGTTAAAACCTCAGCTCGAACACACATCAAATCCCCAAGAGCGCGCCACGTATTCCCAAGCAACTGACGAACACAGCGTTCATGAATTCTTTCCTGCCGATAGGTCTCAATGGCCGTTAACAAAAAACGTTTTGCCGCACGGTGGAACTGTTGATACAGAAACGCCAGCGCCGAATCAATATCGTCGAGGCCCACTCCTTCCAATTCATTGTCAAGCTCGCTAAAACACTTCCGCAACTGAAATACCATGTGGCATCCTTTCACATAAAGGACACCCACGCCGCGGCACGCATCTGCGCTGTCTAAGTCGTTGATGTTGTCGTCAAGACAAGCTCTCGCCCCGAGATAGCAAATTTCCGCCCGGTAGCAAAAACGGACTTCTCGCCTTATGCGCTTCAAATCCGCCGGGGATTTACCCTCTTCCTTTGAATCGACTTTCGTTAAAATTAACTCGATCAAATAGAAAACCATCCCGAACAACAGCCCATTCGGATGTTTCAAACAAGATCGTAGCGGTTCGGCAAAATCTTCGATCTTCGGCCTTGCAGAAGTATTACGCCACGGTTGCGCCAGGATTCCGGAAAGCGGACTCGAATAACCAATTTCACCTTCTTCACAAATATTTATTTCTGCGCCGCTTTTCTCCTCCACCATTTTCTCGTTGTCGACCAAAAACCCGATAATGCGGTTTATTGCCTGCGATGTTTCAAAAATATCCGTGTTTGCAATCAAATTCATGGCGAGATTATAGGGTTCGTCACTTGGAGAAAATGGGGCCGCCTCTTCTTTATTCTCCTTCGAGAAACCAGGAAAGAAGGCGTCGATTCTCTGAGCAATATACTGTTCTCGCCGATTGAATGGACCCTCCATTTTTTTTGGTGGGGGAGATTGCAGATTCGTTAGTAATAAATCGCAGTTGTCATCCCATTTTTCGCTCTCTTTTTCTGCTTCCCAATAGAAGGAATACAGGGTGTCATCATATCCACTCGCCGTGGCCATCATCCCGCCAATGCGAGTATAAAGCGCCCCAAATCGTCTGCGGTCGATAATCCGACCTATCCGTAATGGATACGCCTTTCGCAGTTTCGGACTTGCATTAATGAGCAAATTCATTATCTTTTCAGTTCCAACCCAAAACGAGCACCACGAGCGGACGATTTCCCCAAATAGGCACTCCTTTTCTTTAGTTTTCTTCTCGGAATTGTATTTATTGAAGTCGAGAATCATTCGATCGTGACGAATAACGAGTTTTTTCATATACACATCACAGGCGCGCAAAATCTGGTCGTTGACGATATAGTGAATGCTAGCCTGCGTATAGAAATATTCGTCTGTTCGATCATCGATCATTTCCATCCGAATTATTTTATGGATGTCTTTTAGCGCTGTAGAAATATTCGTTTCCACGTCTTCACTGTGGTCCATGTCCTCCCATAGTTTCTCCATTTGGTCTTTCGTTAGAAACACCGTTCCCCGGCTCGCAAAAAACACATCGCCGAGGTGTTCAAAGAGTTTTGCTCGCATCCGGCTTTGTTGCTCCGGCATTTTCGCGGTCAAGTCCAGAACCTGATCACCTTTTTGGAACTCCGAAAATTTGATCAAGGCCAATAAATACCATGCCGTAGCTCGCCGAATGTCGCGGCGGCGCATCAGCAGTTCGCCAATGAAAATCATCTGATCGAGCTTCCCATATTCATCATGAATTCGCCGATAATAATCCAACACATTCAACAGGTATCGATTGCAGGCGTACCGATGCCACGTTTTTTCAAGCACAACGGCGATCATGTTCAACGTATATGGCAGGCCATGAGGCTCGTGTCCCGTGAACAACTCTTGCGGCTCGTATTTAGTTTCCGGATAAACTGGAAAAACCTTTTCGCCGCAAACCGTTTTGAACAAGGTGAACGGCGCGATATCCTCCCACCGATATTCCGGCACCATCGCATCTAACATCGCTCTGTAGTCAATAATTTCGGTGAGAATGCCGTATTTTTGTTGCTTTGTTTTATCCGGCTCGTGGTCGAAGTTCAGTATTTCCAGCGCGACGTCAAGTATTTTCCTTTTGTATTTTGGCAACAGGCCGACGGGAAGGTTTCTGTCCGCTGAATTTAAAATGCTCTGTGAACGCTTCATCTGCATGGACCAACAGCCCTCGTGAATCCGAACCGCCTCCGAATAACACCCCAACGCCTTCCGAAACTCGCGCTCCTTTTCATACAGATAGCCTAACTTTTGCAACACTTCGACCGCTGACGTGAAATAGGTGACCACAAAAGTCTGCTCAATGTCGCAATCTAAGGATTGGCCTCCGGCGGCCAAAATGCGGGCGATGTCCATTCGAACCCAGCGCAACGCTTTACTGTACTCCAGCCTCGCGTTGTCGTAAGCACCCAAATGTTCCTCGATTTCCCCCAGCCGTATCTGAGCTTTAAACGACTCCAAGCGACTGCCGGCATCAACTCGCACAACCTTTTCTACGGTTTGACTCAAATGCATTTTCTCATTTTCAAATTCCGCGCTTGTGAAGCGCAGTTCAATCTGTTCCGGACCGAACGCCAGGTAGAGACCAGCCAAATCATGCTGGGCGCGAGGCAAAAGTTTGTATGAACGGTGACGCCGATCCAGGCGCTCAATCAAGAAGTCTTCCAGTGTCCGCAGGATGTAAGACACTAATTCGCGGCTGGGAAACAACTCCTCGCGCTGCGTCATGAAACTCGCATGTTCGATGTCCAGCCACGTGAAGCCCGTCTGGTAGAACTTGAGTATATAGTCAATGATATGAAACGTTGCCACGCAACCTTTGTCATCCAGTGCGCGAAAGATATCCGGATTATCTTCGAGCCGCGCGACGATGGTTGAAAAGAACTTCATCTTTTGCCGAACCAGCGCCGGCGTATAAATAATCAGCCCTACATCTTTTTTTTCACCTACCCAGTAGCTTGGCGGCTTGTTCATTACCCCTCTTTTGCGCACCGTTCCATAAAACTCCCGCAAGATTTTTCGTGGGATACCCCTCCCTTTGTACGTCAGGTATTGCAGACAATACCTCAGATTTCGGGCGCGCCGTTCCGACATCGGTTGAAGCTCAGTTTTGTTTTCCTCTTGGATGTCATCTCTCAGTGGTTCCAGCCATTCCGGAAACGGCGCCTTATTTTCTTCATCGACACTGCCACCTAGGCGAGATCGGCGCTCAACGAAACGAAGCAAAAGCTTCTTTATCTCGTATTCAGCCAAATGCGGCAGTACCAGCAGCCCCGTCGAAAAACTCCAACTCGTCTTTGATATTCCAACATCCTCCAATATAACAACAAAAAGTTCTCGCGTGTACGCTTCTATCTTTATTTGGATAAATTTTTCTTTTGCAACGTCCATTTTTTGAATATCTTCTTTCTCAACCTCTTCCATGTCTTCTTCTCTCGCTTTTTCCCACAATTTTTCGATCGCCGCTTTCCACGCCTTTTCGATCCAGTCATGGGGGCCAAGTCGCGGGCGCAAACGCGCCACAAATGAACTTGGCAGGTATACGTTTTGAATAAACACAGATTCAAAAAGACCCTCGCCTTTGTTTTGGTCTTCCTGCCAACT
>CAZQAE010000109.1:0-13742 GCA_964591275.1 uncultured bacterium
GCGTGGTTTGTTTTGCTTGCCAGAGAAGAGTTGATAATCCGCATCGGCCTTGCCGCCAAGGCTGTGTGGTGCTTCCGATTTGCCGTCCTCACCTGCCGGTCGATGAGAGCTTCCAGTGCATCGTGTAAATATTACTGTTTCCCATGCGGCCACGATCCGCGATGTTGGGCTACTGATCCTTTGATTGAAATCCAGCCAGAAAAAAACGCTGTTGGTTTGTCAGGAGTTTTTGGCATGTGCGAGGGAAGCAGCCAAAGGTGTTCCATAGACGACCTTTCCCAACGTCAATCATCTGAAGGAAGGAGATCAAAAAGCGCCTGATACATTTTATTTGTGGGTGTCCAAGTTTCAAATTTCATTCCTTTGAGATCACCAACAGGCTTGAACACGACATCGAACTCGGGTTTGTTTTTTCGGCGACTCTTTTTTCGACTCGTTAGATAGGCATTGGCTTCCACTTCCTTTTTTTCCTTTCGCCCCATGAACGCTCCTTTCGCTTTCTCCTATTACCGATGGCATCTGCTAAATGCTCTTTTACGATACGGTCTATGGAACCGTTTCTATGTTTCTCGGCACTTGCCGAAAGTCTACGCAATGACCTTAATAATCACTATTGCAGCGATAATCGACAAGCAAGCAGCCTAAAAATTCTTTCGGCACAAATCGTAGAAATTATCCATACTTGCTATTTCTCTCTGCAATCATCATAATTATGGTGACTATAGAGGGAAATGGTAAGTCATGGAGCATTTAGAGTTTTTCGCTACGCACCCCATGTTTACTCGCAACGAGTTCGTCATCGAGTATACGAAAGGCGGACGGCGTAGCAAATTCACGGCAGATAACCTCCTTGCCCAGCATGTGGCCGGTGGCAGGCTATTGCGTGTTCGCAGAGGCTTGTACGCCACCGTGCCCAATGGCGTCCCTTCGGATCAGGTTGAAGTTGACCCCTATCTGATGTCCACGAAGCTCGCTGAGGGCGCTGTGGTGGCGTACCATGCCGCCCTTCAATTTCACGGCAGGGCGTATTCCATGTGGTCACGGTTTCCATATTTAGCCTGGCGAAATCAGCACTCGTTTCGATTTCGCGGGATGGAATTTTTCTCCGTGCTGTTTCCTGCCAAAATACGGAAGCTCAAAGATGCCGGTGGGCAGATACTGGAACAGCGGTACGCCGGTGGCGTTGTCAGGGTGACAACCCTGGAACGAACGATGGTGGACGTGCTGGATTCGCCCACTTATGGCGGCGGCTGGGAAGAGATATGGCGCTGTCTGGAATCAGTAGAGTTTTTTGATTTGGATGCTGTCGTGGCCTACGCCCTTCGCCTTGGCTCCGCCCTTACGATAGCTCGTGTCGGATTCTATCTCGAACAGCATCGTGAAGCTCTCCTGGTCGAGGATCATTATCTTGATCGGTTACGCAAACGGGCACCGTTGCAGCCTCGATACCTTGGCAGTAAAAGGGAGTCGGGAAAGCTGGTTTCGGGCTGGAACCTTGTGGTGCCTGAGCGTGTGCTGCAACGTGATTGGGAGGAACCGGCGTGAGCCTGACTGCACAAGAGTTGGCGCGAGAAGCTGCGAATACGGGTTTTCAGGCTGAAATCCTGGAAAAGGTTTTCAGGCTCATTGGCTTGCTCAATGGGTTACGAAGCCATCCTTATCTTCGACAACGCATCGCCCTAAAAGGCGGAACCGCTCTCAACTTATTCATTTTCAATGTTCCTCGTCTTTCCGTTGATATCGATCTCAATTACGTCGGCGCAAATGACAGAGAAACGATGCTGGCCGAGCGCCCAAAAGTTGAGCAAGCGATAGAGGCGGTCTGTAGCCGTGAAGGGTTTACAATTCGGCGAATCCCGACCGAACATGCCGGAGGCAAGTGGCAGTTGAAGTACACCGGAGCAACCGGCCAGGGTGGGAACCTGGAACTCGACTTGAACTTCATATTGCGCGTTCCACTGTGGCCAACTCAATTGCGTGATTCCCACCTCGTCAGTTCTTTTCAGGCCACCCAAGTGCCCCTGCTCGATATTCACGAACTGGCAGCCGGAAAACTCGCCGCCCTGTGTGACCGTGGGGCGAGCCGCGACTTGTTTGATGCGTATGCACTACTTCGACGGGATGACCTCGACCATGACCGTCTCAGGCTCGGATTCGTGGTCTACGGTGGTGCGAGCCGAAGGGATTGGCGGACGGTGACCATCGAAAATATTGAATGCGATGCCGTTGAACTGCGAGGGAAACTTTTACCTACGCTTCGGAACGTAGAAACCGATGCGTTCAGAGACGCCAAAGCATGGGCTGAACAACGTGTGTCCGAAGTTCGCTCATTGATGTCTGCCGTGCTGCCACTCCGTCCAAACGAGATTAAGTTCCTCGATCATCTTAACGACCGAGGAAAGATCATCCCTGAGCTTTTAGCCCAAGAAGAAAAGATGCAGGCACTTATCCGCCAGCATCCAGCCCTCAATTGGAAGGCGATGAACGTCCGCAAACATTACAGGTTGGATTAGCTGACGCTTCGATCAACGCCATTTACCTATCAGGCCCTGCCCGAGGTTTGCCAACGTCTTCATCATCAATAAGGGGATTTGGAACCCGCGCTCACCCGCGTCTACGTGTCGGCAGGTCAAAACTCCGGCTCAAAAAATTTCGCGTTACGCACGCGGGCGCACGTTGGGGTCTATCGTTTCCGTACATGTACGGAAACTTGAAAAAAGGAGACCCAGAAGATCGGTTAGGAACTCAAGGGCCCCGTCTTGGCTTAGCGGCCTTGGATTTCGTCTTCCTTTTGCGCTTCGTCGCTTGCTCCGAATCCGTTTTTTTCTTTGGTTTCGTTTTTGACGGTTCGGCTGAACGTGTCAGGCCGAACATCCCGTCGGTGCCCTTGTACCGGCTCGGAATGTACTTGGCGTAACGATCCTCGATCATTTTGTAGCTACTCCAGCCACCCATCTTCATCAATTGGTAGATGCCGCCACCATCCATGAGCCATTGGCTAGCAAAGGTGTGACGAAGGTCATGAAAACGAAGGCATGGCAGTTCGTGGCGGTCTTTTTCAGGCCAGTGGGCTCTTTTGAGGGCTTGGTGATACAATTCACGAAAGACGTGGTTGTCGTGTCTAAGCATCACGCCGCTTGTTGATGGAAAGACGAGGTCGTCGGGTTCGGTTGATTCTGCCTGTTTTACCCAGTCTTTCAGGAACGGAAGTAGATTGTCAAAAATGGGGACCACCCGAGTTTTTCCGTTTTTTGGCAGATGATTGTACGAGTGACGCACGTGAATCTGTTGACGGTGTATCTCGATGTCCACCCAACGCAGCCCAGCCAGTTCCCCAGCCCTCAACCCGGCGTAGATGGCGACCGCGTAAAGCGCCAGGGCGTCGTCACGATCCACCGCACCTAAAAAGGCATCAACTTGATTTTTGCTCTCAAGAATCTCGTTTTCAAATACTCCACCAGATGGAAGGATGCCGCGCGTGGAAGGCGGATTGACCAGTGGATCGTGCCTCTTCGCGTGATTCAAAATCATCCGAAGGAAACCAAGTACCTTTTGTTGAGTTCCCTTCGAAAGGTTCTTCTTCCTCAATTCTGCAAGCACTAGTTCGACTGCGTCACGCTGGATGCGGCGTACTGGCCAATGTTCAATACACTCCAGATGAGCAAACAATTGGTCGTTGGCCTCAGGCCGATTTCTGTTGACGGTACGTTCTTTCTTCCACTTACTTGTGAAAAACTCCTTGAGTGTCTGCCGTTCGGCCTCTGGGTCGAAATACGACCGACCGTCTGCAATCGCTTGAAGCTCGCCCCACACCCTTCGGAGTTCGGCAACCGCTGCTTGGCGAGCTTCCGCTCGATTCCCATCGAATCGCGTGAAAGGGAAAGTTTTTCCCTTCCGTTTCCCGTCAGGCATCGTCCACTGGATGCGGTACCCGATGACCTTCCCATGTGACTTGTATTCTCTCGGCAATCCCATTTTCGACATCGTTGGCACCTCCCTTTTGACTGGACTAAAGATAACATGTTGTGCGTTGTTGTGCAATGGGTGCCTTAAGAAGCATTGGTTGACCTTGTGTCCACCAAGGTAGATAATATGTCTATAGTCTTTTAATATCAAGTACTTATGATGCATTTTTGGAGAGACGTTTGTCAAGAGCTTTTGCTTGAAAAAGGCTATTTCCCCTCCTTGGTAAGGAGGGGGTCCCCGGTTCGATCCCGGGCGATGGCTTTTTCTTTTGTTTCTATGGTCAGAGCCTGCAAATCGATTGCTGAGCTATAGCGCAGGTCATACCGTGTGCCGCCCAGTAAGGGCCTTTGGGGCCTCCTCACGATACGCAAGTTCTTCAAAACCGAGTGGGGTGGGTAATAAATTATCTGGTCAAGCTCATAGCTTGTTCACCGCATCCAGGACCGCCTCGTAATCCGGTTCATCGCCGACTTCCCTGACAAGGTGGATGAAGCGCACGATTCCCTCTTTATCGATGACAAAAACCGCGCGGGCTAAAAGCCGCAGTTCCTTGATCAACATCCCATAGTGTTCGCCGAAGCAGGCATCCCTGTGATCGGAGAGCGTGACGACGTTTTCAACGCCCGCAGCGCCGCACCATCGCTTCTGCGCGAAGGGCAAATCCATACTCACCGTCACAACAACCACCTCATCGCCAAGCTTTTGCGCTTCCTGATTGAAGCGGCGCGTCTCGGTATCGCAAACCGAGGTGTCCAGGGATGGAACGAAAGACAGCACCATGGTCTTGCCAAAAAAGGACGAAAGCTTCACCGGATTCATGTCATTGTTGATAGCCGTGCAGTCCGGCGCCTTATCGCCAACCTTGATCTCATCTCCCACAAGCGTCATGGGATTTCCCTGCGCTGTGATCTTACCCAAATATTCAGCCATGCCCCACCCCCTTTTTTCGATCAAAAATAAAACTCCGTTTGCTGATTGGCCCAAAGTATCTCTTAATTCAAGATAATAATCAAAGGTACGATATTCAAAAATTGCAGTGTCTTTGTAAGCTGTCTTACCAGCGAAAACCCATCGCGGCGAGATGTCCACTTTACACTGTCCCGTTTTTCATTGTCAGGAAACTTACTATTACGAATAATTTAAAAATCGGGATTTGTCTCGATAGGATTTTTTCTATAGAATCGGCTCGGTTTTTCTGAGGAGGATTCACCCATGAAAGCACTCACGGTCCACTTAGTCGTTCTATGCGTTGTTGTCGGTTTTCTTTCGGCCGGCAATGCGCTGGCCGATGAACTGAGCGATGTCCGCGCCGCCATCGCGTCCGCCGACGCCCAGTGGCAAGCCGGGCCGTCCAAATTCACTAAAGAAGAATTTCGCCGGAAGCTGGGCTATATCAAGTCTCACAACCCCGACCCCCTTCCTGCGGCCTCGATCACGAACCTTCGCGCTCCTTCCAGTTACGACTGGCGAGATCAAAACGCCGTCACCGACGTCAGGGACCAGGAGCAATGCGGCGCCTGCTGGGCATTCGCCGCGGTGGGAGCGTTGGAATCGGCGGCCATCCGCGAAGGCGGATATCCCCAGTCCATCGATCTGTCCGAGCAGTACATGGTCAGCGATTGCTATGATGAATATGACTGCAACGGCGCTTATTCTCTTTGGGAGCCACTGCAATTTCTGGTCAACACTGGAACCGTGGACGAGGCGTGCTTTCCCTACGTGGCGCACAACACCTCCTGCTCTCCCTGCAACGATTCCGATGACCGCTTGTACGTGGCGCAGTCGCGCGGCAGCGTCTCGCAAAATATCACTGCCCTTAAGAACGCCCTTTACGAGCATGGCCCCCTGGTTGTTGCGATGGATGTGTACTCGGACTTCAGCTACTACGAATCCGGTGTATACACCATGGAATGGGGCAGCTTTGAAGGCGGACACGCGATCCTGCTTGTTGGCTACAATGATGCGGGTTCCTATTTTATTGCGAAAAACTCCTGGACTCCCAACTGGGGAGAAAACGGTTATTTCCGTATCGCCTACAGCGAAGTCACCGGATATTCCAGCTTCGGACAGGAAGCGAACTGGATCAGTTTCGATGAAGGCGGCACGCCGCCCATTGGCGATCCGCCCACCATCGACTACATGCGCTTTTACGATGACAACGACGACCTGATGTACCCGCCGGTTTACGTAACGCCGGCGCAAGCCGCCACAATGCTTTTCGTCTTCGACTACGCTGACGCCAACAACGATCTCAACGGAGGGCAATTACTGCTCACAGTCGACAACGATGACTACTACATGGACTTGACGGACATGGAAGCGACCGGCGCTTTAGCTTTTACACTCGATGAAGTATTCGACATCGGCATCCATGAAGGCACGCTCTACCTTGTGGATGCGGCGGGCCACCAGGGCAATGTCCTGCCCTTCGAGTTCACCGTCCAGACCAATCCGCAGCCCTGCGTGGGTAATACGGCGCCAAGAATCCTGAGCACGCATTATTTCATAGAAACCATTGAAATCAATCCACCCATTGAGGTTCCGCCCGGCGTTGACCTGGAAGTATGGTTTGAATACGAAGACGACCAGTGCAATCTTCCCGGCGGCATGCTATGGGCCAATATCGATGAGGGATCCTGGCAGGACCTGGGCGAAAATCCCTTCTTTTTAGGGTGCAGCACAGATGAATCCGGACTCTATTGGGAATTTTACTTCGAGCTGGATGAGCCAGGATCTTTTACCTTCGAGGCGTATTTCGAGGACATCTGCGGCGCCGATTCCAATCACGTCGAAGGCACAATCACTGTGGTCGAAGAACCGGACGATGATGTGGATGATGATGTGGATGACGATGTCAACGATGATCTAAACGACGATGTGAATGACGATAGTGACGACGACGCGAATGACGACGCCGACGATGACGTTAATGATGATTGGACAGACGACGACTGGTCGGATGATGACGTGAATGACGATGCGGACGATGACGCAGCTGCCGATGATGACAACGGAGGCGGCAGCAGCGGCGACGACGATGACAATGATTCATCGTCCGGAATTTGCGGTTAAGTTGCAGTTGTTCACAGAATGGGTATTCCAGGAAGTAATTTTTGAGGAGACCGCAATACCGGCTCCTTATTCCCTTATGTGGAATTGGAAACAAAATAACTTAGGAGACTTACTGATGAAATTCTCGACTATGGCGGCAATCTTTTTCATTTTTGCAAACCTGCTGCTGATTGGCATGATCGCCTGTGACATAGAAGACGACTGTGACGAATGTGACGAATGCGATTGTAGCGATGGAACCGGTGGCGGTGATGATGATGTCGATAGCAATGGCACAAATGACTGCGGCGATTTAAATGCCAAATGCCTGGCCTGGTATGATAGTTGTTGGGGTAGCGAATACAGCACTGTTGCCGATCAATTTTGCTCCACATATCTCACGCTGCTCGATCAGTACTGGGATGGTTCGGATTCATGCGTAAAACAAGCGCAATGTGACTTTTTTGATTGCCTGATCCAGGATGTCACCGGGTGCACAACCAATGATCCAAGCGTGACCCAGGCGGCAATTGACGCCTGCTTTAATACGTATCAGACGACAGCCCAAGCCTGCCCTTGATGGGTGACCTGTCGTTGTATAGACGGGACGACAATGGGAACAGAAGAAGATAAAAACTATTTGACGAAAATCCATGCAACGTTTCGCGGCATGTGGCGCGGAGTTCTGCGACGCAGACACTGACTGCCAAGACAATCCTGCCCCTTGCGCACCTGGGAAATGCGACGAGGAAAACGACGAGTGCATCGACGATGACGACGATATCGAGGCGGCAGCAGCGGCGATGATGATGATGATTCGGGAGGAGGTTGCTTGTTCGGATGAAATGGCTATTGATCCCGCTACTTATGCTGGCGACCGGCGCGACAATCTCCGACGCGACAGCGTCTGGCCCGACAATCTCCAATGCGGCAGCGACCGGCCCGACCGGGTCCGACGCCCTGGAAATCACCGAAGCGGACGCGGGCAAAGAATTCGCTTTATCCCTGAACCAGACGGCGAAGCTTGTCCTGCGCATGTCCGGTGGAACCGGTTATCTTTGGGAACTCAACAAAGTCGATGAGAAAATCCTGAAAATCGGTGAAAAATCCACGCGCGTTCTCGAAAAGGCTCCGCTGGCCGGTGGTCCGGTGAAAGTTATCTGGCCGCTTACAGCGGTCGGAAAAGGGAAGGTCACGCTCACGGTCCGGCTCGTACGCCCGTGGATGAAAGACAAACCGGCTAAGGAAATCGAATTCACCATCGTTGTCAAATAGCAAATTCTTTAAATGAAGCACTTCCAGCACTGCATTTTTTTACTTTCCATCATCATCTCAGTGGTGCTCCTGACGGCGTGCGCCGACAACGCAGCCGACGATTCCAGCGACAATACGCCAAATAGCAATATGGCAAACGACGATATTGACGACGATATTGTTGACGATGATGACGCTTCCGACGCGCCTGTGAGAGACAAGGACGAGGAAGATAGTAATTGGCCCGAAGGCAGCCTTACCGGGGGATGTTGTTCCTGTTGAAAGCTACGCTTGATCAACAAGCAAGGGCATTCAATTTTGGCAGCAACGCAGGCGAATGAGCGTGAATAGCCATGAACGGTAAAACGCTTGTGATCACCGGTTGAAAAGTAAAGCACGGATTTTATCTTGACTTTGCAGGGTGCGTTGACGAATTATTTAGTGAGTTCCAAATCGTGACAACGGGAGGAAAAAATGAAAATTAAGGTTTTGGAAATATTAGTTCTCGGGTTTATTCTTGCATTGCTCATAAGCGTTGGAGCATCTTGCGGGGATGACGATGATGATGGTGATGACGATAACGACGCCGATGATGCGGATGACGACAACGAAGAGCCGACGGGCGTCTGCCACTACGAATGCACTTACTTCACAAACACGACCATTCGCCAAACGACGTGCTACGACACGGGCGGCGGCGGGTCGATGGCGCATGTAGTCAGGAATACGCCCAAGAGCGCTGTGACGAGATCACGGAAGGCGACGCGGATCTTACAAACCTGTATTTCACGATGGATTGTTCCGATTGCGACGACCTGGCCTGCGAACCGGAATGGCTGGGTGATTACACCTGATAAACCAGTCCGGTGCTTGATGACACGCTGATTCGGAATGCGTCGGCAAAACGGCTGACCTAAGCCATTTTGAATAACCTGGCGGCGTTTTTGTAGAGGACCTTGCGCCGCAGTTCCATATCCTCATCAGTCGCGATAAGAACCTTGGCCAGAGCGAATGCCTGATGGTAGAAGGGCCAGTCAGTCCCGTACATCACGCGATCCGAAGGCGCCTCGTCGAGGATGCGACGTACATTGGTCAGTGACTGGCCTGAAGTTTCGAGAAAGACATTGGGGTAGCGTTTTGCGTAGTCGAGAGCTTGGTCCATCTGAAGCGCGCCGGAATGCCCCAGAACGAAAATGACTTCAGGGTTTTCTGCAATGGGCTTCTCGTAATAAATAACCTGCGACAATTCGCGGCCCATTTTCGGCTCGATTCCCACCGGCCCGCAGTGGAACAGAACCGGCAGTTTCCGCTGACCGCACAGTTTATAGAGCCGCATCGCTCTCGGATTGTCAGCGCGAATCAATTGCACGGCCGGATGAATCTTTATCCCCCTCGCCCCCATGGCGACTTGTTTGTCGAGTTTTCCTTCCACGTTCCATGCATAGGGATGGACGCTGCCGAAAGGAATTATAGCTGCCCGGTCGCGCGCAATAGAGAGAACGATTTCCGCATTGTGTGACAAGATCGGAAAATCGATGGGAAGCACAACGCTGTGTTTGATGCCGAGTTCTTCCATCTCCTTTTGGAGGTTTCCGACGGTGTGGGTTCGGCGTATCCCACCTGCGCTTAGGCTTTTCCAAATCAGATCCCTTTTCATCCGCGTAAGATCATCGTCTGAAAAGTTCTTGTTCAGGTAGATCTCAAAATCGATACGCCGACCTTTCATTGGAAGGTAATGTTCGGCGGGCTCCGCCACGGAAAGGATATCCAGGCGCATCGGCATCACGTAGGCCATGGCGATGTGCGTGTGCGCATCAATCACCGGAGCGATTGACCGATCCGCAAGCGTCAGGCGTCCATCGACCAGATCGAAATAGGAAAGTTGAGCCAGATCGTATCCTTCATTGAAAATCATTTATATCGCTCCAATCTCAATGCGGAAAAATGGTCCATTGCCAAAAAGATTAGCCTCTGTTGTTTACCGAGATGCTACCACTTAGGGCATGGCGAGGTCCCTCCTGTGATTGCAGTCGGATCGCTTGCAGGTGATGCAGGGATTGATTTTTACATTTTCCCTATCCGGTCCGTATCCGATCATGCCGGAAATGGTTTTTTCAGGAACCATCAGGCCACCTTCTGTCATGGAAACATGAATCTTCTGGCTATCAATGAAAAGCAGCAGGGCGCGATTCTCCAACACCGGCCAGTCACAATAGCCAGGACTAAATCGGAGACCTCCCCATAATCCTTTGTCCTGCAGGCGCTTGCCCATCTCGTCTTGAAATACGTTGGCCAGGGCTTCGGCCATCACGGATGCAATCGCATCCAGGAGAAATGCTTCAAAGATATCTTTTTCAGCAAGGTCCGCGGAGGCTTCCATAATGCCTTTGCCAAGAGTCAGGACAAACAGAAGCGCCTTGCCTGCGCCTTGCATGGCGCAAGCCACGCGCGAACCGCTGAAGGACGGCGCATTGACAATGGCTACAGTATCTTTGGAAACAGATTGAATATTGTAAATCCCGTACAAGGCCGTTGGCGCAGCCACATCACGGGCTACTTCTATCAATCTCGGCAAGGCTTCCTCGACAGGAGCAGCCGCCCGATGGGCTTTTGGATATCCGATGGTCCGAAGCACGATGGCTTTGTCGATGGGGATAGTTTGAGCTTCGAAGGTGATGATTTTGGGGTAGAGCATGGAAGATTCTTTAATAGTTTTTGGTTTAGTGCAAAATCACTTGGTCAATGTCCCTTGCCTGAAGGCCTTGATGAAATCGGCACAATAATCGTCTTTTCCATTGAGCGCCAGCGCCGCCCAGAGGCTCCTCATCATTCCGGCATCAGAAGTGTCCATTATCGCAGCATCAAGGCCGGCGCCGATAAGCATGGCCAGGAAAGTGCGATTCAGAAGACTACGTGCGGGCAAGCCAAGGGAAATATTGCTCAACCCACAAGCTGCACGCAGGCCCGGGTATCGCCGTTTCAATTCTTTGATAACGCTTGCCGTAGCCGTGGCGTTTTGACCGTCCACCCCCAGAGGCATCACGAGGGGATCAATGAAAATCCTTTCCACGCCAACACCGTCGCTTATCATTCGCGCCACTAGGTCTGTTCCGCTTGTTATCCGCGCATCGACGCCCGCATCCGCCCCGCCCGCGCCCAGGCACATAGCCACAACAGCGCAGTTGTATTTTTTCACCAAAGGCAAAAGCACTTCGTAGCATTCCTTATCTGCGGTTATGGAATTTATCATGAGCCATGGCAGGCCCGGCTGAATTTCAAAGGCATCGGGCGCCGAGGCTTTTCGCACCTTTAAAAAGGCTTCGATGGCAGCCTCGATAACCTCAGGATTGGCTGAGTCGACGCAGATGGGAACATCGCAGTGGGCAGCCGCCGTGTTGGCCAGCCAGGCGAGATTGCCTGGTTCCTGATCGGGACTGGTTCCGCCGTTCAGGTCGATGATCGAGGCTCCGCCTGAAATCTGTTTATCAATTTCGTCTCGCACGAATGCCGCATCCCGTTTTCCCAGCGCTTTTGCAACGCTCTTTCTTGTGGCGTTTAGACGTTCGCCAATAGCCAGAAACATTACTCTATCAATCCTTTGACGAATTCTTTGCCAGCTGTCGGGGTTTCGCTGTAATAATCCGCACCGATCTCGTCGGCATAAGCCTGGGTCAGCGGTGCACCGCCGACCATGATTTTGACTCCATCACGCGCACCCGCTTCTACGATGACGGCAATTATGTCTTTCATGGCTGTCATGGTTGTCGTGAGCAGGGCGCTGATTCCAAGGGCCACAGGCTCGTGCTCCTTAATGGCTGCAACGAATTTGTCCCCGGGGACATCAACACCCAGATCGATGACTTCGAATCCGGCACCCTCCAGGGCCATTCCAACCAGGTTTTTTCCGATGTCGTGGAGATCACCCTTTACGGTTCCGATCACCACCTTAGCCACAGGCTCAACACCTTCGGCGACGAGTTTGGGCCTCAGCACGGCGATTCCCTGCTTCATGGCCCGTGCGGCGATGAGCATCTCCGGCAGGAAATATTCTCCCTTTTGGAATAGATCGCCAACTTCGTCCATGGCCGGAATCAGCGCCTCTTTTAAAATCGCTTCGGCTTCCTGTCCATCTTCCAGCAATTCTGTCACTCGCTTCGCTACTGCCGGCGCGTCGCCGGTTCGAACGAAGGTTTTTAGCTTGTCCATAAAATGACGCCCCACAATTTGAATTCTCTTTCCAATTGACCTGCGCCAGTATAAGTTGTCCGCTCAAGATCGCAAGTTAAGCAAAAAGGAGCACGCCTGATGAACGGTAAAGAACGCATCCTGACAGCCCTGGAACTCAAAGAGCCGGACCGCGTACCGCTCTATATTCACGGCATTAACGAAGCGCCAATCATCGGCATCGGCAAACATCTCACGCAAGGACTGCCCGAGCCGCAATTCTTCCGCAACATGGAAATCGGCGATCAAATGAAGCTCCTGGATGCGCTGTTTCTCATCCACGAAAGCTTCGGAGTGGATGGTTTCACGTCCTTTGAAATCGGCCATGAAACAACCGTGGACGACATGCATGTGAAAGATGATTTCGGCGTGACGTATCAGCTTTCAGAGTATGGCATCCCCGTCGCCGTGGATCATCCGATTAAAGATATGGATGCGCTCAAGAATTTCACGCCACCGATTCCGGATCGCAGCCACCTGACTATGCTCGATCTGGCCAAGGCGCGCTTCGCGGAAGAAAAAGCCATCTTCTGGCTCATGCGTGGGACTTTCGTTAGAAGCTGGCGTTTGACGGGTATGGAAAATCTAATGCTCAAAATGTTCGACGCCCCGGATTTTGTCCATGAGATCGCCCGCATCACACTGGAATACAATCTGGCGCAACTGGAGATGCTGGCCGAAGCAGGCCTTGACGTTCTTGTTGTTGAAGACGATATCGCCGGAGTGAACGGACCGCTGATATCCCCCGCCTATTTTTCTGAATTCGTCAATGCCTACAACCGCCGCATCGTAGACAAAGCCCACGAAAAAGGGATCAAAGTAGTTCGCCACAGCGATGGAAACCTTTGGAAATTGATGGATACACTTATTGATACGGGCTACGATGGTCTGAATCCGCTGGAGCCGCAGGCGAGCATGACAATCAAGAAAGTCAAAGACGAATGCGGCGATAAAATCTGCCTCATTGGCAATATCGACTGCGTAGATCTGCTGCCCAATGGAACGCCCGAACTAGTTGATGAGGCCGTCGCTTCGGCCATCAATGACGCCGGGGCCGGAGGCGGACTGATCATCAGCTCGTCCAACTCCCTGCATCCTGGAGTGAATCCCGAAAACTGTATTGCCATGTTCGAGTCTACAAAAAAACATGGCAAATACTGAGTATTCAAAACGCTACTCCATCTATATCTGCGCTTTGGAAAAATCGGAAAATTATCGCTCTGCAAATAACCGAACTAATGGATTCC
>CAZQAE010000110.1:0-13480 GCA_964591275.1 uncultured bacterium
ATTATACACTAAATTTAACAGTACAATTTGTCTCACTCTTATTGGCACAGAGGGCGGGGGGTATATTAAAGGACTGTTCGCCCCTCAATAGCGCAATAAAAAAATCAAAAGTTAAAAATTCTCGTATCCATAAAAAGTTTATGCTCTCTCCTGATGTCAGTTTTTTGTTGTCAAAGAGCTGGCTAGCTACTTCAGTCAATAAGCAATTTTAATGCCAAAAACGCGGAATCAATAAAATCAAGCACTTAGGGATTTTGCTGCTTCTCATCCCTGCCGAATCATCACGAATTTTCCTACACCCTTTCAGAAATTTGATACTCCTTTACCCGATTGGCGCTCATGGTGCGCACCAACTTATCCGCCCAGGCGCTAAGGGATATCCCTACGAAAACAAGATTTTTCGGATTTGAGGGGGTCAGGCGGCAGGGTTCAGGGGCTAGGTCAGGGTTCAGGGGCTGTCATCCAACTGATCGTGAAAATGGATGACATGACACGAGGCTTTGCGATGCCAATCCAGAATCTAAGGGGCTTTCCCGCTAAGATCGTAAGCGACCATGAGCCGATCGGCGGAAGCCTGATTGTCGGGAATATCGATTCGGTGAACTTCTTTTGGAGACAGAGCTTCGATCAGCGCGCTGGAATGTATCGGATATGTAAGCAAATAGCGGCACCTGCGCCTGATCTCCGATGGGTCTTGGGGAGGGAAGCCGGCTGTATTGAGCCCGAGGATGTCCACCGTTTGGCGCTCGCCGAAGTATCGAATCGCCCCCGCGTCGAAAACGCAAACTGTGGCTTCTTCGGAAACATTGTCGTGAACCCACTCCCCGAATCTTTCCTGCATTCCGTGGATATCGCTACACATGGTTGCGAAGCTGCTTTTCAGAAAACGACTTCGCTCGAAGTAGTTGTAGGGAAGCCCCGTCAACGCGAAAATGAGCAGCAAAGCGACCATCGGTTCCAGCAGGAACGCGAAATCACGGTGCTGAAATATCTTTTCGTGAATGAGTTCATCGACCAGTTGCGCTCCGCCGCCCGCCGCCAGAACCAGGAAGGGAAAGATGGGAACAAGGTAGCGGTTGCCGGGAAAGGTCCCGCCGATCACTTCGATCACGCGGCCTCCCATAAAAAAGGCCAGTAAGGCTGGAAGCAGGGCGATGGATAGAAGGCGAAAGCGCATGGGGCTTTTTGCCAAGGCGACCAGGCCCAAAAGAATGAAGGCGACGGAGACCACGGACTGCATCAGCGGAAAAGTGTCGGCCAGGCCGCGTTTCGCTACGAGTAGCGCTTCCCAATTGAAAACGCCGGGCAAGCCATGCGCACGGGCGTAGTAGCTGGTGGGAAACCAGTGCCCCGTCGCCGCGTGGCTGTAAGCCATCCAAATTCCGGCCGCAGCGATCGGCAGGCCGACGATCCATATGAGATGTTCGAAGCGGATTGCATCATCCCGTCGCTTTTCTCCAAGTCGGATTCGCCCCAGCGCAAGGCATGTCCAGACCGTCGCCGTCATGATCAATCCATCGGGCCGGGCCAGCGCGCACGCCGCCAGGGCCAGGCCCAGCGTTCGCCATCGCCCCTTCAGCAGTTCCCGAAGCGCCAGAAGCATGACCGCTGCGTACAGTACCGTCTCCATGCCCGACATGGCGGCGAAGCACATGAGCGGATCCAAAGCGACAACGAAGGCTGCGCCGAAGGCGATTGCGCGGCGAGATTTTTTTTGTAATATATCGAAAATCAGATAGGCGCACAGGATGTGCGCGAGCAGGCCCAGCACCTTGGATAACACCGGCGGCCAGAAACCGAACCAGACTCCCGGCGCTAACAAGATGACCCAGAGGAGGCTGGAAAACCCGGACTCGCTTTGACCGGGATTATAATCCAGGCGAAAGGTCGTCCCGAAGCTTTCGGCGTAGATGTAATGAATCCACGAATCGTCCAGCGGAACACCCTGGCCGCGAGACGAATAACCGTTGGAATCCGCCAGCTCAAAAACGAAAGCATTTACAAGGCAGGTCAAAATCAGGATATACAGTAGGGTTGAAGTGGCGGAAAATATTTTCAAATCAACGGGTGTGCGCAAGGTTGCCTCGCTGGCTTTGTTGCTGGCGGCCTTTGCGGGACACCTAATCATTCTTAGCGCCGCGTTGCAAGATGAAAGCAGCCCGCTGTTCTTCGATTCCGACGTCATTGCCAAAAAGGGTTGCGATTTTTACGCCCTGTACGTCGCCGGCGACAACCTGCGCCGCGGGCGCTCCGTTTACGAACAGGGGCCGGACACGGTCGAAACACCGTGCATTTTCGGCTTTCGCTATCTGCCCACCGCCGCGATCATCGGCGCGCCACTCAGCATCCTCCCTCCGAAACTTGCGTACCTCGCCTGGGTGGGCGTTATCGAATTGTGCCTTTGCGCGTGCCTGCTGATCGTTTGGTTTCTGGCGGATCGAAAACTTGCCGTCTTTGCGCCGCTGGCCTGCCTGTGGCTCCTGTACACGCCGATGTATCTCGAACTGCGCCTGGGGCAGTTCAATCTCATCCAGGCCTTTTTCGTTCTCATGGCCGCCGCTTCGCTGCGCCGGCTTTCGGGCCACGGCTTCGCAACATGGATGGCCGCTTCTTTGTGCTGGAAACACAACACGATCCTCGCGGCGCCCTCGCTCATCAAGGAGCGAAAGTGGTGGCCGCTGATCATCGCTGCTGTGCTCATCGCCCTAACGAGCATCCCGCATTTTGTCGCCTTCCAAGGCTCATTCCACGAGTTTCTCGCCAACTTGCGGCTGGAGGGGGTCGGCGCGGAACACGGTTTCACGCGGGGCAACCTGGGGCTTGCGATGCTTGTCGGCATTGTCGCCGGTGAAGCCTTCGCTCCCTTTATGGTCGGCTTCGTGTTTTTTTCCGTCGTCGGAATCGGCCTCGTCCTCACGCTTAGAAAAAAGGGGCCGGACCTCGCGATGCAGCTATGCCTTTGGCTGGCGCTGGCGCTGCTGGCCTACAAGCACACCTGGGAACACCATTTCATTATGGCGCTGCCGCTGCTGACCCTGCTGGGGCTTTCCAGGCGGGGAGTTTTATTCTGGATCGCCGCCGCTTTTTGCGCCCTGCCGACGCCGTACTATTTCTTTCGAGGAGATTGGATTTTCAGTGAGCAGATCATCTATCACGGATGGAAGATCGCGGGTTTGGCATTAGCTATCGCACTCGGAGCAATCCATAGTCAGAGCTTAGAAGATAGAAATCAGAAGGTGGAAGAAAATAGCCAGAAGACGGAACTAAAGAAACGAATGATGAGCAGCCTGCACGCCGGAAATTCCGCAACGCCTGAGAAAAGCGATTGATTGGGCGTGCCTGTCATCTATTTCCCATTAGCGACAGCCATTGCATCGCCATCGCACTTTCAATCAACTGGCCGTCGTGGCAGAATAAACGATAAGGAATGCCAACCCCTAAGCTTTTCGAAGCAAGAGGTCATCATGATATTCAAAAGGACTTTTTCCATTATTTTTCTCCTGGCCATTTTTGCCGCCATGACAATCGTCGGCTGCGGTTGCGGCGATGATGACGACGATAACGACTCATCGCCTTCTGACGACGACGCGGATGATGACCTGAATGACGATTCCGACGACGACGCGGATGACGATGTCGACGACGACGCTGACGACGACGCGGATGACGACCTTGCGCCTGTCGATGACCCGCTGGAGTGGGTGAATCCCTTCATCGGAACCGGTGGCTGGGGCTACGGCATGGGCGCTTTGATCCCCGGCCCCATTCGCCCCAACTCCATGGTCAAGCTTTCGCCGGACACATCCTGGGGCGGCTTTGCTTATAACAAGATCCACGCCGGCGGCTATTACTACCCGGAGAACACCATTCGCGGCATCACACACATGCACATGCCCGGGATCGGCGCCACGGATCTGGCCAACATCAATCTGATGCCCGTCGTGGGAATGAACGACGAGCGCATCAAGGACTCGGGCTATCGCTCGGTTTTCAGCCATGACAATGAGAGCGCCGCACCGGGTTATTACTCGGTGCATCTGGATCGATTCGACGTGGAAGTCGAACTGGCAAGCACCATGAACGCGGCCTTTCATCGCTATACTTTCCCGGATGTTTCCGAGACGCCTTACGTCGTTATCGACGTCAGTTACGCCAACGAAATCGGAGACTGCGAGGACGCCGATGTGACGGTCGATACAGCGGCCAACGAAGTGTATGGCTACACTTACCAGCACGGCGGTTTCACCGGACGCTACGGCGGCCTGCCCATTTACTTCGTCGCCCGATTCTCGGAAGATTTCAGCGACTACGGAACCTTCAGCAATGACATCCGCACCCCCCAAAATACCTTTCAAGAAGGCGACGACATCGGTGCCTACGTTGGCTTCGGGCAAGGCAAAACAAGCGTCACGGCCAAAGTCGGCCTTTCCATCATCAGCGTGGAGCAGGCTCGCCTAAACCTCGACGCGCAGATTTCCACCTGGGATTTCGAGGCGACTCGCGCCGAATCGGAAGATGTGTGGCGCGATTATTTGAGCGACGTACTCGTGGAGGGCGGCACGGCCGTGCAGCGCACGAAATTCTACACCGCCCTTTATCATCTCTACATGCTGCCCACGAGTTTCACCGAGGAAGGCAACCTTTACGTGGGCTTCGACCGCGAGACGCACGAGGCCGACGACTTCACTTATTACACGGACCTTTCGCTCTGGGACACCTTCCGCACGCTGCATCCGGCGATGATTCTTCTGCGGCCGAAAATCGGACGCGACCTCGTGGTTTCCCTGCTCAAGATGTATGAGCAGGGCGGCGCCTATCCGAAGTGGGCGCAGGGCCTGGGCGATACCGGCAGCATGATCGGCTCGCATTCCGACTCGGTCATCGGCGAGGCCTGGGTGAAGGGCATCACCGATTTCGATTTGGAAGCCGCATATGCCGGACTGCGTGAACACGCCGTAGAAGGCGGCCAGCCATACGGTAGCCGAGACGGTATCGACGAGTGGACTTCACGAGGTTGGTTGTCCACGCAGCACGGCGGCGCCGTCTCGAGAACCCTCGAATATGCCTACAACGACTTTTGCCTGGCGCAACTGGCCGACGAGCTGGGCGAGCAAGATGATTACGAGATGTTCATGGAGCGTTCGAAAAATTACGAAAACCTGTGGCATCCGACGGACAAATATTTCTGGGGCAAAGATGACGCCGGGCAATGGGAAGCGAATTTTTCGCCCTGGCTCTATTACGACTGGTACACCGAAGGCAACTGCCGCCACTGGCGATGGTTCGCACCGCACGACGTTCCCGGCCTGATCGGACTCTTTGGGGGAGCCGATGAGTTCGAGGCCGAATTGACGCAGTTCTTCGAATTTTCGGATCCCGACGTAGTGCCCTGGCTGCCGCCCTTTTCATATTTCCACGGCAACGAGCCGGATATTCATGCGGCTTATCTCTTCAATTATATTGGTCGCCCGGACAAAACCGCCTACCGGAGCCGCTGGATCATGAAACATCGCTACGGCCTCAAGCCCGACGGCATCCAGGGCAACGACGACGGCGGTACGCTGTCGGCTTGGTACGTGTTCGCCGCGCTCGGCTTCTACCCGGTGTCGCCGTGCACGGGCGATTATATGATCGGCAGTCCGATCTTCACGAAAGCCACGGTCCGCATGGGCGAAAACACCCTTGTCGTCACTGCGGAAAATTCCTCGGAAGAAAATATTTACGTGCAGTCGGCCATGCTCAACGGCGTTGCCCTGGAAGTCCCCTGGTTTCATCACAAGGACATCGCCCCCGGCGGCACGCTGGACTTCGTCATGGGACCGGCGCCGTCCACCTGGGCGCAAGGAGTTGTTTACTAGGGTTCAGGGTCTAGGGTCCAGGGTTCAGGGTCTGGTAATTGTCTATCGTCCCGTTAGGGACTGTGCGAATTTAGCCCTCCAATTTATTGGGGGGATCAAGGATCAAACCTTATTCATCCGCGTCCCGTTAGGGACCTTGGGGGATTTGAAGGAATGCGAAATGAATTCGGAATTCGCAATTCGGAATTCGACAAAAGCCCCGCCAGGGGCGACGGTTTGTAGCCCAGGGCGCGAGCCCTGGGAATAGGGTCAATGGAAATTTATGCGAGCCCACGAAGTGGGCGAAGGTTCGTAGCGAAGGGTGAAACCTAAGGGGAGTTTCTCATGAGCAAACCGTTTGCCGAAAGGGCGCAGAATATTTGCGACAAGGCCGGCTCTTACGAGGACAATACCGGGCGGGCGCCGACGGCGAAGGATTTGTCCCGACTGGTGGGCCGCTCGCTGGAAGAAGTGTATTTCATCTTGCACCGCATGGTGGATCACGGCGTCCTTGTCATGATCCCCGCAGCTTACGACGAACGCTACGCCGTTGATGATGAGCAATTGATGGAAACCCTGCCTACGCCTGAAGACGAGCCTTCCTTTGACGAAGCCCGCGAAAAGCGCGAGGCGGAAATGAGCGAGCAGGTCGATAAAATCGACGAGCGTTTCCAGGAAGGCTACGTGGACGAAGAAAAACAAAAGACTTTTTCCGATGTCGCCGCAGCTTTAGCCGGCAACATAGAAAAAAAGCCCAACCCCTTAGACGATAAACCAGCCCCGCCGATGCCATCGGTCACGCCCGGGCAAAATGAATTGTTTGACAAACTCAGCCTTCAGCTTTCAACCCCGCAAGAAAAAAAGCCCAACCCCCTCGACGCCCTGACTAAAAAAAAGTGACAGCGGGGCTGTTGAAAAACGCTTACTTGCAAGAAAAAGCCGCGTTGTCATTTCGAGCGAGTCCGAAGGACGAATCGAGAAATCCCTTGAAAAATGAATGGTTAAGGGATTCCTCCATTTCGCTTCGCTTCAGTCGGAATGACAATAATTGCGTCAAATTCGACATTTTCAGCGCCTGCCAAAGCAAACTCATCTGCCCCATTGCCGGATCACTTCCATCGCCCTTTCGACAGGCAGAGCGCGTGCTTTATGCCCCTTGAAGCCGGTTGTAGTCCGCGCGGCGAACAGGGAGTTGATGATGGCTTCTTGCGTGGCGTCGATGACGGCCTGGAAAAGCGGCGTCATTTTGTTGTTGGCCAAAACTTTGCCGCCGGTGAAGCCGGAGCCGTGCTTTATCCTCAAGGTCTTTGCCGTGGAAAATGCGATCACGTAATCGCCGGAGCCGTTTGAGGATACTCCGCCGGTTTTTCCAAAGCCCAGCATGGCGCGGGCCGCCAGTCGCTTGAGATTGCGCGAGTCGAGCGGCGCGTCCGTGGCAACGACGATCATGCGCGAACCTCCGGCGATCTCATCCGGCTTGGCATTTAGTGCGTGATTTTTCAGCAGCCTTCCGACGGGAACCCCCTCAATGTGCAGGTCCCGCCCGAAGTTCGTCTGCACCAAAACACCCACCGTATAGCCGCCTCGCGTTTTGGAAAGCACGCGCGAGCTTGTGCCGATGCCGCCCTTGAAGCCGTGGCAAAGCGTCCCGGTTCCGGCGCCGACGCATCCTTCGCTCACGGCGCCGCTTTTTGCGTTTTCAATGGCCTTGATGGCGTGCCGAGGGCGCACGTGCAAGCCCCGGATGTCGCTGAGATATCCGTCGTTGCATTCGCCAACGACAATGTTGACCGAGCGGACTTTTTCATTGCCCGGCAGCGCCAGCATATATTTCACGCCGCCTTCCAAAACCGCGCCCACGCTCAATGTGTTGGTCAGCAATATCGGGCTTTCTATTTCGCCGAGTTCCCTTAACTGCGTGTAGCCGGCGAGTTTGCCGAATCCATTGGCCACGTGCGCCGCCGCCGGAACCTTTTCTAAAAAGAGATTGCCTCCGTGGGGCAGGATCGCCGTCACGCCGGTGCGAACCTCGATCCCCTCGATCAAGGTCAGATGCCCCACCTTCACGCCGGCGACATCGCTGATGGCGTTGAGCGCGCCGGGTTTCAATATGCCGAACTTCAGTCCCGCTTGCCTGGCGCGAGGTTTCGCCTCTTTGTCGCCTGCCGGGACAGTTCCGGCGAGAACAAAAACGGCGACGAAAACAATCAAACACGCAAGCTTGAATTTGGCCCACATGTCAGCCTCCAAAGCAAGATGTGGCAGGAAAGAGGCATTTTGTGTTGCCTGAAAAGATGCAGCATTTTCCGAATATATCACCAGTCGATATCTTTGGCGACAATGACCGGCAGGTGGCTTGTAAAATTGGGGACACGCAATTTTTATAATTGTTCGCCTGCGAAAGGGCTTTTAGCAAAATCAAAAATTTTTCGCTCTGCAAATAAATTACCCCGCCGCAAGCGGTGGGAAATTAGTCTACTTGACAATGGCGTTCGCTTTCATAAAATTTCTCAACACAATGGCAAAGAAAAGGAGACGATGCGATGACGGAGCAAAGTAAAACCGGAGTCGAGGTAAAAACAGGATTCTTCTGGCTGGCCTTTATATTTTTCTTTTGCACGCCACGAATCGAGATTGACCAAGCGGTGCACAAGAAATACTGGGGCAGGCACTTCTTCGAGCTATCGCCCGGAGAGCACCAGGTCACGGTGTACTTCGTGTATCTTTTCAAACCACGTTGCGGCGAAAATTCGATCACGGTGACTGTTGCGCCGGACACCGTCACGCATATACGCTACTTCATGCCCCCGTGGATTTTTGTGAAGGGTTCTCTGAAAGTTTCCTGAGCTGTCACGGTTGGTTAATACTACCAATAATTCGTGACAGTGAAGAATGGCGCGAAGAAAAACCTTTTGGCGCATCGCTCATTTCTATAAATTTCTTCCAAAGGATGAACACAGGCGAGGGCGCTGAACGCCAAACGGTTTTCGCTTCCTAACTTCATGCTTATACTTCCTACTTTATGCGTGTCCCCAATTTTCATTTAAACCGACCTGCTATTTTCCGTTTGTTGATCGTCGGATTTCATGGTATTCTTCATCAATGCAAGAAAAGGGACAGGGACGCTAAAACTCGACGCAAGAAGACAGGCAAGGAGGATTAGAAAACAAGGCGGAATTGGGAGACAGAAATTCGAAAGAATTTGAAGGAAATTGGCCTATGATCGAGTTGAACATGTCCAATCGGCGTTCCTTAAAACATTTGAAGATGTCTAATAAAGGTTCGAAAATACAAATGACTAAAGGTAAGTGTAAAAACAACTTTCACTCCCCTTTGCACGATGGTGACCTGACGGATCAAACGGTTGGTTGCCGTCATAACGAATCCCGATATCGGGCAGTATTAGAAGCGTAAAGATGAAAACAGTTCTTGCAACATCAACAGATACTTTGGAAGCCCTTGTTCGCGAGCGTTACCACGGTGCCGCAAACATCCGTGGAATTCTATTTCAGATGCTTTGTTCCATCTTCAAAGTGCTTGAACTAAAAAACGATGAGGTATTCAGTGTTCGTTTTGAGGGTGTCGAGGACATTGATGTACTAGATTTGAGAGGATCAGTCGGCAAGAACAATTTTATCCAAGTGAAATGGTCATCAAAACCTTGGACTTGGAGCCAGGTGAAGAGTGTCTTTTCAAATTTCTATGACGTGTATAGGAAAAATCAAGATGCTTGTTTTGAACTGCTGGTGAACTTCGAATTAAAAAAAGACCTGGAAAAACTGACCCGGTTCTCACAAATTGGCACACAAGATAGAAAAAGGTTAGTGAATAAATGCCGGAATATCTTTGGAGTTCCCAAACCCTCCATTCAAGAAGTTGAAGCATTTCTATCGAAAATTGCAATCCGATCAATCAGTGACGAAGAAATTCGAGTGCATTTGAAACGGAAACTAGCTGAAGACTATGGTCTCAACAGCGACATCGTTGATGTATATCTACGCGCTCTGCTGGGGCGCTTTCTCGAATGGGCAGGTGAAAGGAAGACCATACTCCGATCAGACATCGACAGAATTCATGAATCAATTTCTACGGCAATTGCCAATGAACGCTTCAACGCACCGGGGCAAGGTTTAATCAGTTATATTTCCTGGAAACCAGACGCCAGTCCGGAAGATTTCATTGATGCAAAACCAGTGCGTCCTGGTCATATCGTGGCCGGATTGGACGTTCGCAGAACTGATTGGCTTGCGTTGGTCGAACAAGCTGTTAGGAAATCAAGAATATGCGTTATCAGAGGTCCGAGCGGACACGGTAAGTCAACGCTGCTGTTCAGATATGCAAGAGATTTTTGGCCGGGAAAAAATACCCTTGTAATTCATGTTTGTGAGACTGATGAGCAGGTTCAATCTATCATAAAATATCTTCAGTTTCTGAAGAACTATCTACAGCCATTTATAGTGCTGTTGGACAACGTCGGTTCAAGGACGAAAAAATGGCCCGAACTTGCCAGGGAATGCCTTACCCTTGATTTCTGCTTTCTTATGTCGGTACGTCAGGAGGATTGGCACCGTTACGGAAGAGAAAATATCGGGCAAATGGAAATACTCGATCCCACTTTCAATATTGAGGACGCGAAAGAAATCTATCGTGTGCTAGCGAATAGAGGCAGAGTGCACGAGACCGTGGAATCAGCAGAGTGGGCGTATGAGATGCTGGATCAGCCGGCTTTGATCCTTGAGTATGTTTTTCTTATTTCCCACGGAAAGATGTTGCGGGATTTGCTGAGCGATCAGATCAGGATCATTGTAGAGAATCGCGAAGACAAAGCCAAAATTGAATTACTGAGACGAGTTTCTGTTGCTGATACCTATGGTGTCGGTCTTTTGGTTGATGAACTCGAAAAAACGGTTGAATTTGATAGGGATCAGTACAAGACCATCGAATCAATGCAAGGTGAATACCTACGAACGGAAGAAGGCACGATTTACGGACTACATCCAGTCAGATCGTCTCATATCGCTGAACTGCTCCATAACGATCTGCGGAACCGGACAACCACCGCTATACTTAACGTATCTTCGGTCCAAAGCGATTCTCTTCCTGACTTCATCTCAAATTGTCTTGTTGATGACAGGATCGATGTTGAGAAATTCAAGCAAAAGCTTATTGAACTGAAAGATTTGAAGGATCCGGTACGATTGACCAAAGTACTAGATGGTCTATACGACGCGGGCGAGCGAATGTTCATTCGAGAAATCAAACCCACACTTGATCTTGCTTGGGAGCATTCCGGTTCAGCAGGTGCCTCCTTTGTTTCTGCGCTATTGGGACCATCTGGTGATCGGCTGAGAGAGTCTTTTGAAAAAGCAGCAAGTACATTGAAAGAGGGTGAGGATGCAACAGGAGGGGAGAATCTCAATTACCTAATTAAACTCAGCCGGGTGCCGAAATCGATTCCAAAAGGAGTTGAATTTTTCGTGAACTTTCTCAAAGATATTCCAGAATTGATTGGATCGGTGGACTGGCAAAAAAATCCGAACCGACTCGCAAAAATAATTGAAATGGGCACCGAAGCGGGGATTTCTTTTCCGAGAAGTGAAGAATTGATCGCGGAGATTTTCAACTCCGATGATTTCTTTGAGATGGGAAGTGATGCGTTGTGTGAATTTCTTTTTGCGACTTACAGGCACAATCAAGGGCAATATCTGGATTGGTTCCAAAAGAATCAAGAAACACTTTTAAGCTATCTTAAATATCATACTGATTGTTTATCAGTTGAGTTATCCGACGAGACTTTAACAATATGCTTTGTTGTAAAATCAGAAGATGAAAAGCCCAATATTGCGGCATGGTCTCGGCTAGAAAAATGGAAATCCGCATTACCGTTTCTAAAGACATATAAAACAAAACCAATTTGGCTGGTGCCACTGGGGCTTTCCCCGCCAGTTCCGGATGCAGAGAAGAGTCCACCTGCGGAAAATCTTTTTTCATTCGCTCAAAAGGCGAGAAACAGTGCTTGGTCAAAATTAACTCGCGAAATTTATCTGCCGGATTCCTACAACAAATATTTGAAATATTGGGATTTGCTTCGTAGAACGATTATTGAATTCGTTTCGGATTTGTGTGTGGCAAGAATCCGAGCGCAAAAAGGAAAAGAAAGTAACCCAAATGAAAACTTCGATACGACTATCATCAAAATAAAAGAGCTTCTGAAAAACAAACCAGACCCTCCAAAACAATTATTGAGTCCATTGAGAGAGAGCGTTACAAAGCAAATCAATCCGTGGGAAACTTCATTTTCAAATTTTTTCAGGCAATTGCTACAGTACATTAAAAGTGAATTTAACGATGAAAATATGAAACGACTAGCCCACCGGAACTTGCTTGATTGTGTCAAACACCTGCCAGCAATGCACGATGGTTTTGAATCTGTTTTCAAAATATCCCCTGACTATTTTCGAACCAGGGATTTGAACAAGCTCGAAATCGAGAAGTTCAGTCTAATGGTTGATGTGATTGAAGCTTGGCTGATCTATCCGCCTGCGAGTATAATTTACGACGTGCGTGCATATGCGAAAGAAATACGAGATGCTGCTGAGCGTACAAAACTGAGGAAATTGAAAGCAAGAATGGTGGAGTTCGAGAAGCAGGGCATTGAATTCGTATATCCGGATAAAATCTATGTTGATTATCCCATAAACTACATTGCTCTTGCTTTCTCAGTTGAAACGATTGGGCTGACACAAAAATATCGCCTCAAAATAACAGAGGCACTGGAAAGCATGACAGATATCGCCGAGTGTTTTCTGTTGGTTCCATTATTGAAGAGCAAACGTTTTGTTGTTGGATATTACACTATTTATAGTTCATTTCTTGAGAAAACAGACGAAGAGAGAGAATAATTGGCTTAGGATATTTCCCACAGATGAAGACCATGAAGCTGTGGACGAATTGATGAAGATTCCTTTTGATGCAAATCCGATCCTTGAGTTTGCTGGGAAGATATTTTCATTACTTGGTAGTTTCACGATTTTCGAAAAGTACAGAGAGATTTTTGGCGAAATTGGTCATACTCAAAATAGGTTCGATGAAATGCTTTCAAAAAAATACAATGCGGAGTTGGAAGAACAAGGTCGGGAGGCTAATGCAATAATAATAGACATACGAAAGGAAATTCGCAAAGAATCATTCCCATTGTCTTGCTATGAAAATTTTCATGTACTTGTCGAATTCATTGAAAAACTACTCTTGCTCTTTGAAAAGGAGCAATTTGGAGAAGCTATCGAGTTGTTTGAGGATAAAATTGAGGAGGCGATTAGTCCAGTAAGACGGGCGCTTGAGTTGTGATTAATCCCGATTGGTGAATATCTATAAAATAAGTTAAAATGGGTGCCCCAAAAAAAATATGTGACAGTCACGAATGGCGCTAAGACAAGCGAAATAATTGGCCAATATTTTATGCAAATCCTTTCAATGAATGTGCAGGAAATTTTGACGCAGGCGGGGGCGTCCCATAGGGACTTTTGCGATAATAGCCCTCCAATTTATTGGGGGGATTGGTGATCACGCACAACATCATTCGCGTCCCATCGGGTCGCTTGAATTGTCCTTGTGCGACCATGAGAGCCATTTTCGCCGTAAAT
>CAZQAE010000111.1:0-12881 GCA_964591275.1 uncultured bacterium
GATCATTATCTGCTGAACCTCAAGGCCAAAACCCGGTCCGTGGCTTATGACCAACTGGCCATGAAGGTGGATAAAAAGACGCTGGCGCCAATCGAAATCGAGTGTCGAGCGGCCACCGGCATGTTGATCAAAACTCTTTATTACAAGCAGATCAAGGACTTCGGCAACGGGATCGTCCGTCCGGCGGTCCTGGAAACCGACAGCCCGCTGCACAAGGGCTACAAGTCCATCATGCTCTTTCTAAAAGTTGAGCCAAAGGAGTTAAAGGATGAAGCCTTTAGCTTGAACTTTATGCCAAGAGTGGAAGAACTTAGGCAATAAGAAAGAATTTGCGCTCCCTTTGATGACCAAACACGCAATCAATAACATCATTTCGGTTTTCATTCTCCTATTGTTGTTTGCATTTTCTTTTCCCGCGCAAGCTGAGGAATCGCAATACGATTTTGACATGTCTGAGTTTGAAAAAAAGCCTTACGAATTTGGCGGTCTGGCGGGATTGACGCCTGCCTTGATATTGCCTGACCAGGAGGCTGCTTCGTACAGATTGAAATATTTTCAGGATGGCGATCTTCCGAACCTTATGAATTTGCTGGATTTGGAGTTGATGCTGGAGGGAAGCTATCGATCCGGAAACGCCGCGCTAAAGGGTCGGGTGGACTCCTTTATGGATTACGACGGATTGGAATGGGACCACCGGATCGTCGTTCAGGAGGCATTTCTTTCGGTCCAGGACAGTCCGGCCTTCGTGGTCAACGCCGGGAAGAAAGTCATGAAGTGGGGGAAAGGCTATGCGTTCAACCCGGTGGCTTTTCTGGACCGACCCAAGGATCCTAATGACCCGGAACTAACTATGGAAGGCTTTTACGTAGCGCATTTCGATTTCATACGCTCGTTTCCAGGCGCCTTGGCCACGCTGGCTGTTACTCCGGTGTTCGTCCCGATCCTGGGAACGGCAAACGAGGAACTGGGCGACGAAAATGGCCCCAATGCAGCTCTGAAGCTCTACGTTCTTTTATGGGATACCGATATCGACCTGATGGGAATGGCTGGTGTGAGCGTTAAACCCCGATTTGGCCTGGATATCTCGCGCAATATCCTTCCGAACCTGGAAGTACATGGCGAGGGGGCTTTTCGTCACGACGAGGAAAAGGCATTGCTGACCTCGAGTGGCGAATTGAAAAATGAGAAGCACGATGTTGTGAGTTCGCTTGTGGGAGTGCGCTATCTGGCTCCAACCAATACGACCTTCATTATCGAGTATTATTTCAATCAATCAGGATACAGCAAGGAGCAAACGGAAACTTATTATTCTTTCGCGCAGGACGCTTATCAAATCTACGGTGAAAGCGAAAACGAAAACCCAATAAAAATGGCCGGCAAAGCATCGAAAAGCGGCTACGGTCGCCCATACCACATGCGTCACTACGCTTATGCGCGAATCACGCATCCAGAGCCGCTTGATATCGTTTATCTTTCCCTGGCTTTTACCGGCATGATCAACATCGACGACGGCAGCTTTTCGGCTTTTCCGGAAATGGGCTATGCGGGCGTGGAAAACTTCGAGTTTCGACTCAAAGCCGGCGCGACGTACGGTCCGCCCGAAAGCGAATTTGGCGAAAAGACATCTGATTTCAAAGCGGACCTACGGATGAGGTACTTTTTTTAATGTGACTTCTGAATTCTAGCTTCTGCAAGGGTTGTCGCTTTTTATTGTTTTGTGTTAACTGGGAAATGGTCTGAATTGTTTTCTTAAATCACTGTGGGGATTTTGATGATAAAGCAGCTGACTCCCGAACAAGTTCGCACGATGACCTTGAAAGAAAAGGACGAGTGGTGGCTTAAGAACGTCTATCGCGGGGACATGCCGCAGCTTACGGCGCGATCCGCGGCCACGGGTATGGTCCTGGGCGGCGTGCTGTCATTGACCAACCTCTACGTCGGTGCACACACCGGTTGGACTCTGGGCGTGGGCATCACCTCGGTCATCCTCTCCTACGGCCTGTGGAAGGCCTTCGCCGGATTGAATATCGGCAGCGAAATGACGATCCTGGAAAACAACGCCATGCAGTCCATCGCCACGGCGGCGGGCTATATGACGGCGCCGCTGATCTCCAGCCTGGCGGCCTACATGCTCGTCACCAACAAAATCATTCCCATGTGGCAATCGATGACATGGATGATGGCTCTGGGATTTTTGGGCGTTCTGTTCGCCTTCCCGCTCAAGAAGCGTTTCATCAACGAAGAGCAGCATCCTTTCCCGGAAGGCAAGGCCTGCGGCATCGTGATGGACGGCCTGCACAGCGACGACGCCAAAGAAGGGATGCTCAAAACGAAGCTCCTGATCATTTTCAGCGCCGCCTCAGCCTTTTGGAATCTCATTGCCAGCACCACCATCATGACCTCGCTGCACCTTGGATTCCTGAACATACCCGTCAAGCTTGCCGGGCTTCTCGACAAGTTTGTTTTTTCCTTCAAGCTCCTGGGCACCAAGATGTCGGACCTGACGATCAATCTCGATGTCGATATGGTCATGTACGCCGTCGGCGGACTGATCGGCATCCGTATCGGCATCTCGCTGATGATCGGCGCTGTGATCAACTTTGTCTTTCTGGCCCCAATTCTCATTGACCAAGGCATTATCGTTATTGAAGGAAGCGCCTTCAAGTCCATCACCATGTGGTCCCTGTGGGGCGGCGTGGCCATGATGACCACCGCCTCCCTGTTCAGTTTCTTTTCCAAGCCCAAGATGATCTTTTCCGCTTTCGCCGGCATGTTCGGCGGCAAGAAGACCGAGGATGTTTTACAGAACATTGAACTTCCCATGAAGGTTTTCGTCCTTGGCATCCCCATTGCGGGCCTGCTCGTCGTCGCTCTCGGGCACTGGTACTTCGACGTTGCCTGGTGGCTTGGTCTGATCGCCATTCCGCTGGTCTTCGTGTTCACGCTGATCGCAGTGAACTCGACGGCCCTGACGGCCATCACCCCCACCGGGGCTTTGGGCAAGCTCACGCAGTTGACCTACGCGGCTCTTGCGCCGGGCAACATATCACAACGAACCTGATGAGCGCCAGCATCACCGGCGAAGTGGCCGGACACGCCTCCAACCTGCTCATGGATATCAAACCCGGCTATATGCTCGGCGCCAAACCACGGCACCAGGCCATGGGGCACGTGCTCGGCATTATTGCGGGCGGTCTCGTATCGGTCCCGGTCTTTTATCTGGTTATGTTCAATTACGACATCGCCAATCTGACATCGGAAGCTTTGCCGATGCCCGCAGCGGTCATCTGGCGGGCGGTCGCCGAAGTACTGACAAAGGGCCTTTCCTTCCTGCACCCGACGGCCATCTGGGCCATGGCCATAGGCGCCCTCATCGGCATTCTCTTTGAAGTGCTCCGAACCGTCACCAAGGGCAAGTTTTTCATCTCCGGCGTGGGTATGGGTCTGGCTTTCGTGATTCCCTTCAACACATGCCTGTCGATGTTCCTGGGCGGTTTCTTTTTCTGGGCCGTGGATAAAATTGCGAAAAATGAAGAGGGATTCTGGAAAAAGATCGTGGGCAAAAACGTGGAGACGATCTGCGCGGGCATTATTGCCGGCGGCGCCCTCATGGGCATCGTCGTCATGCTCATATCGCAGCTAATAAAATAATCAATCCGACACTCATCAGGGGCAGGTCATCGGCCTGCCCTTTTTCTATGGACTGTCTTTAGCCTCGGCCTGAATGATCATTTCGCGGCGCATGGTCTTTTTAAAAAACCGCCTTTTTTTCTCCATCGATCCTATAGTTAATCGGGTGGGCGACGACAAAAAGAAAAAAGAGGGGATAGGCAAAGAATTTCAGAGTGGTGCTATCCAAAAAGCATAATAGGAATCCATAGCTAGTCGTGCCTGGAAAACTCATTTCAAGCCGCTGGGTTACTGCAAATCGCGGGATTACGATCTGAAATTTTCCAACCCAAGACTGCAATAAGCCGTATTTTGATGTTCCCAAGCAGGCGCAAAAAGAAATTGGCTAAGGCCGCCAACATCTTTCGGATATTGTAACCGGCTCCCGCCAGAATCGCGTTGATCCGGTCGCCTTCTTTTCCTTTGAGGTTTTGCTTTCGTAAATCACCGAGAATTGGGGATTATCAGTGCATTTCCTGGTGATTTCTATAGCACATAACAGCATCAATTGTCAAGCAATATCATGCACTTGTGTGCTTTTTCAGGGGCGACTAGTCAGACTCTTCCCGGACAGTTTATCTAGCGAAACAGTAAGGGAAGAGTCTAAATAATACTATTGACGAACCGGACCGGATGGAGTTATAGCGAAACTGTTTATTGTGTTCAGATTTCGGTGAAAAAAATCCTCTGAGGATAAACTTTGATCGCATTGTTTAAATTTCACAAAGGACATGACAAGCGAAGTCGTCGCCTGAGATTTATTGCCTTTTTTCACAGACATGTGAGAACTTTGGCATTTGGTGTCCTTTATGTATTTCTATTAATAATTTCAAGGCATTTCTTCACTGGCTTTAATATCAAAATGGCAATCTTTCTTTTACCCCTCGTCATATATATTTATAGTCTATTTCACTTTTCCGGCTGGCTTTTTCGAAATCAAGGTCGATTTTCTAAACCCCTCCAATATATTGCCACATTCTTATTCATCGAAGCCTCCATCCGCTTGATGATTTTTTTCCCGTTATTCAATATGATCCCGTCCTTTTCTGGAAAAACTATTCAACTTTCGGCTCACAAGTGAACGGATCATGCCTTCGTGGCCCGGATTACTTTTCAAACGGAACCGATGCATTTCGAATTTTGGCCTTGGGCTGTTCAACCACCTTCGGTTTTGGAGTAATGGATGGCTCCTGCTATCCAAGGCTACTTGAGCACAGATTAAAGAACCGGTTTCCTCAGAGACAAATTCAGGTCGTAAATGCTGGAGTTGCCGGATATAGCTCCTATCAAGGTTCAGTCTTCCTGCAAACACAAGGAAGCCGATTTCACCCCTCGATTGTTCTCTTTCTTTTTGGCGCCAACGACAATTGGACCTCTAGGACGAACCTCAGGGACATCGAACGACGAGCACCGGCGTCAAACCGGCTCAGATGGTTACTGCGCAAAACACCTTTTGCCGTAGTACAATGCCTTTTGTTTCTTTCGATCGACTGGGAAGGAGAAGGCGAAGGAAAAAGGGTTGAAATTAACGAGTTTCGCGCTAATCTTCATGCCGTTCATAACTGGTGCAATCAGAATAACAGCAAACTAATCCTGCTGACATATCCGATAAAAGACCAAGATTGCGATGTAATGGATTATAACCATGAGCTTTTACAGTATGCCTCGAACGAACACCTTCACTTTATAGACATAAACCGCGAGATTAGAAACATGGGCGATTCTGGGTACTTGGACGACCTGCATCCTTCCCGACTCGGCCATAAGAAAATCGCAGAATTGATCGGAGCTTTGATTGAGAAAGACCGCGAATATTTTGGTTTATAACTATTCTCGGAATATTTGATCACAGAGATTCGCAGAGTGTTGTAAACGCCAGTCGAAAAGTGCAACATATTGCGGTTGAAAAGTGGAGCACTCTGTCCTATGCATCAGTTACCAGGGCCAAAAGGAAATCACGGCTTTCAAACCGAGTATGGACATCGGATGCAATTTTCAATTATTTCGGCGTAGGAAAATTTCTTTCTGCTGTTCTGCGCCCCAAAAAACGATCCATCCTCGCTTTTTCGTTGCTTGTCCATTCGAGTTCTCCTTCACACCCTCGAATTATACACTAAATTCACCAATACAATTTGTCTCACTCTTATTGGCACAGAGGGGCGCGACATGACCTCAGTGCGTCTGCTGGACGGATTCTCCTGAGATCTTGACGATGCCCGCCAGAGTTTTCCGCAAAAAACGCATGGCCCAATAGAAGGGACGTCGTGGGATGAAGCTGGCGATGGCCTGTACTTTATGATTGTCGAAAATCAGAAACATCAGAGCACGCCACGGGAAGCGCTCCTTGTACACCAAATACCGAAAGCGTTGCTGAGCACGGCGAGCCTGCCGGTTTGAAAACTGCGGCATATCGTTTTGCGAATCCCGGTAAACCCGAAAGCCATACCAGATCGGCTTTAGCCATCCTTCTTTTTCTGAAAGCTCGTATAACTCGGTGCCGGGAAAAGGGCTGAACGTAAAGACCTTCGGACCAGTCCCGGTCCCCTGGCTCATGGCCACAACGCGGTGATGAATTCGCCGGTTCGCACGTACGGAGTCCATGATGGTCTCTTCGGTTTCGTATGGCAGTCCCACCATGTTTGTGATCGTCGGCGTAATGCCCAATTCCAGCATTCGGTCGGTCATCTGCGTCATCTTGTCCACGCTGACTTTTTTTCGCAAAACCTTTTCCCTGATGTGCGCGTTTCCCGAATCCAATCCCAACCAGATATTCGCGCATCCGGCATCGGCGAGCATTTTCAGCAGATCATCGTCGAGGCAGTCGGAACGGGTGAGAATCTCGAAAGGATACGAAAAGTTTTTCGGATACTCTTCGCACCATTGCATCGCCCACTGGCGATCCCAGGTGAAGGTGTCGTCCCGAAAATACAAATAAGAAAACTGGTACTTTTGGCTGAGTTGCTCGATATCGCCGAGCAGGTTGGGAACACTGCGATTGCGCGCATAGGTTCCTGTCCCTCGCGCCCTGAGTCGCGCGTTGCTGCAAAAGGTGCAGGACCACGGGCATCCCCGCCCCATGATGGTCGTCACGGTCTGGCTGTTGGTATCGATATTCTCCTGATAATCAATGATATCACGATCCATGTATGGCAGGCTGTCGTGATCTTCAATGAAGGCCACCTTGGGGCCTTGAATTATGACGCCGTCTTTATGATACCACCAGCCGGGAATCCCTTCGGGACCTCGTCCCACGGATCGCGCTTTCAAAAATTCCTCAAAAGCTATTTCGCCTTCCCCCACGCATACCGCCTCCACTTCGGGCAGCGCCAGATAATCCTCCGGTCGCAAGGTGGCGTGCTTGCCTCCGGCAAGAATGCTTATTTTTTTGTCCCATCGCCGGGTTAGCTCAATACATCGCTTCACGTAGGGGAATTGAGCGCTGATGCCGGTGAAGCCCACGAGATCCGGTTTAAAAGAATCCATGGTCTTTTTGATGTTGCGAATCTGGTTTTCCCGGTTGACCACAACGACTTTTATGTCATGTCCCCGAGGCTTGAGCCAGGCGGCCAGAGCACCGAATTCCGTCGGATAAATTTGCTGAATGAGGGTTCGAATATTTGTAAAAACAAGAAGAATTTTCATCGCGATCTCCTATATGGCCCGGCGGCGAACCTATCACCGCGCCGGTCTCAAGACAACCAGAAAAGCAGCTACGTCATATTATTTCAAAAGAAAAAAACTTAGAAGGTCAGGCTCATCCATGCGGGATCGGGAATGCCGACGGCGACTTTCCCGGGGGGCGTGTGAGTTTTCTGACACGCCAGGCAGCCTCTTCCCGCGGTCTATGACCTGGGAGGAACTTCTGCCGCCGGATGCGCAAATCGATGATTGCGGCGCGCCTGATGGGCTAACCGAATTGGGCGTGCTTCTGTCCTTCTTCATGGAAACATTTTCGCAGAGCCGTTGAAAGGGACACAAACACCAGACAAAAATAATGGATCAAAATTCACAGTGCGCAGACCTTGAAGAACAGCATACATTCTGTAAGAATCTCATGGCTTTTGCGACTTTGGCGGCAAGGCGGCAGCATTTTGAAAATGCACCTGATTCGGTGAATTGATGGAGAAAAGAATCTGGATGACGCGAAGTTACGAAAAATTGCTCCAAGAGGCTGTTAACGGGGACATTCGCTTCAACGTGGCGCTGTCCGACCTCACTACCTATAAAATCGGCGGTCCCGCGCAGATGCTGCTGGAAACAGCGGACGCAAACGACATCATCGCTGCCGTGCGGATATGCGCCCGATACAAAATTCCTCTAACGGTTCTTGGGGCGGGTTCCAATGTCCTGGCCCCCGATAGCGGCATTGAAGGCTTGGTGCTGCGTATTTACAGCGATCAATTGCTCCCGACGCTGCGCGGCGAGTTTATCGAAAGCAACGCGGCGACGACGGACGAAAATCTGGCGCTGTTCGCCTCCGCGCACAACATTCCTGGTTTTGAATATATTTATGACATACCGGGCGCCGTCGGCGGCGCCATCATGCAAAACGTTGGCACGAACGACCACCAGATCAAGGATTTCCTTATCGATGTCACCTACATCGACAAGACTTGCGGGATCGTAACCAAACCGGTCCACGAACTTGGCATGAGGTACAGGACTAGCTTGTTCAAAGAGGAATGGGGTCTGGTTCTATCCGCCCGCTTCAAACGGGGTTCCAACGAAGAATCGAAAATTATCCGTGCCCGGATGGAGAAGATTCGGGAAACCCGACGAAACAAATTCCCCATGGAGTATCCGAATTGCGGTTCTGTCTTTAAAAGACCTCCCGGCGATTACGCGGGACGACTGATCCAGGAAGCCGGACTCAGTGGGTTCAAGATCGGTCATGCGATGGTCAGTCCCAGGCACCGGGGATTTATCGTGAACATGGGCGGCGCCGGCGCGGATGAGGTCAAGGCTGTTGCGGCGCATGTTCAAGCAATTGTTTTGGATAAATTCGGAGTACAACTGGAACGGGAATTGGTTTATCTTTCAAAAAGACCAAAACCTCCGCCAAACCTTTGATTCAGCAATTCCATCCCGCTCCACTAAAAACTTTCTCTCCATGATCTCACCAATTCGGCCAGCTCTGGATGTTCCTTGTACCACTGAAGAAAACGGGGAATGCCTTCAAAAATCGTGGTCTTCGGTTCAAAACCGCAGACTTTGTTGATCCTGTCAATGGACGCGTAGGTCGCGGGGACATCGTCAGTCATCATGGGAAGCATGTCGCACTGTACTTCCACACCAAGGCTTTTCGCGATCAGATCAATGAGATCCATGAGTTTTTCGCTGCGATTATTCCCAATATTCATGATTTCATAGGGTTCCATCCCCTCCGCGGAAGACAGCCTGGCTACGCCATCCACGATATCGTCAATGTAGGTGAAGTCCCGAGACATTTTGCCGTAATTAAAAACCGGGATCGCCTTACCAGCCAGCATTTTCTCGGTAAATATCCACATAGCCATGTCCGGTCGACCCCATGGGCCATATACAGTAAAAAAGCGCAGCCCGATTGTCTGGATCCCATACAGGTGCGAATAACAGTGAGCCACCAGTTCGTTTGATTTCTTTGTGGCTCCGTACAGACTGATCGGGCGGTCGACATACTGGTCCTCCCGAAAAGGCGCATCCTTCACGCCGGCGTAAACCGAAGAGGACGAGGCGTACAGCACTCGCTTCACCCCGTAATGCCGAGCCATCTCAAGAATGTTGAGAAAACCAACCTGATTGGATTGCACGTAGGCCATGGGGTTGATGCGTGCGTAACGCACGCCGGCCTGAGCCGCCAGATTGATGATGAGATCAATATCGTGGTTTTTGAATACTTCCTCTAATTCATCCGTACGTGAAATATCCACGACGCAGGAAGTAAAATCAGGATTGCGGCGCAGAATTTCATTCCGACTTTCCTTGATCTCTTTTGGATAGTAGGTATTGAAGTTGTCGATCCCGACAATCTCACGCCCTTCGGCCAGAAGCCGTTTGGCAAGATGAAATCCGATAAATCCTGCAGTTCCCGTAATGACGATTTTTTTCACTTCTTACCCTCTTGTCATGATCGAAACTCATGACTGTTTATCAAAAGACGATCTCGCTTGGCAAGTGCATTCTCCGCACAGGTAAAGCTGTTTCAGGCCATCTGCCCAAGCGCGAGGGAAGAAGCCGGACACGAAGAGAATTTTCATTGAATCCTACTTGGAACGTGATGACAATAGGTGCACTCGAAAAGCCCGAATCACGTCATTTAATGCCTGAACGAAAAAATATCAACCACGCCGCTGACGCGAAGGCAATCAGTCGTGCCTTCCAAGCCGACTTCCCGATCCTTTCGCTTGTCCGGGAGCGAACCTTCGTATAGCATTGAGGAAAGATGACTCCAAAGCGGTCGGTCATCGGCGGAAAAAAAGAGACGCCGTGCCTGAGTTGCAAGCCCTTCCCAGGGGAGTTTCAGGACTGGACGGCGAAAATTTGTGGAATCCAAGGGAGATATCGTTATGAATGACGGGGCAAGCCAACAAACGCAGGTTGCGAAAGTGGTCGAACGGATCGGACCTCCCCCAGCCGATGTCAAAATTATTCTCGTTGTCTGTTCGGGGAACATCTGTCGAAGCCCGATGGCCGAAGGCTATCTGAAAGAGAAATTATCGGACCTGAAAGTGAACAATATCAACGTTTATTCCGCCGGAACGCTAAACATTTCCGGTCAGTCCGCAGATGATAAAGCAATTGCGGCATGCCTTGATAACGGCATTGATATTCGTTCCCACGTCTCCTACGGGATCATTCAACTCCCCGTGGGCTCCGCCGGATTGATCCTGGTTATGGAAGAAGGGCATCGCCAGTCGATCATCGACAACTTCCCCATCGCCGAGGGGAAGACGCACTTGCTGGGAGACTTCTCGCCGGATAATCCCGGCTGCGAGATCGATGACCCGGTCGGCTTGCCTCTGGAATGCTTCAAGGAAAGCTTTCAGGAAATCAAAACCTGCACCGACCTTTTTGTCGAATGGCTTTTATCAGGCAGAGAAATCAGGTGAACGGATAAAATACTGAGCCACAACCATTGCTGACGACTAGCTCCGAAGAGCGAGCGCATCGAAACCGAAGTTTCGCAAACCGGCAATCGTCTCGACACTAAATTGAATAATTTTCACTTCTGGACAACAGACTTACGATCACTTATCGTCCTGCGCCGTGAGAATTGATAGTGAGATAGCATGAGAATACTCCTGGCGAATAAAACAGCATACCCGATAATTGGCGGCGTAGAAAACTCGCTTCGCTTTATTGGCCGGGAACTTCTTGCCGCCGGACATGAAGTAAAAATATTTTGTTTTCAGACCGCCCCGGATGAGCCCTTGAGAATGGAAAGTGAAGGGATAGAAATCATCCGCACCCCTTTTACACCGGCTCGTTGGCCCCATGCGCAGATCCTACGCGCGGTGGAAACTACCAAGCGAGCGATTCCCCTTCTACTTGACGAATTCCAGCCTGATGCGATCTGGTCTCGCTCGTCTACGCTGGCCTGGGGCATCCGGCTCGGGGGGTACCAGGGCCCATTGCTCCAAATATTTCCAACCAACGCAAAAATGAACTGCCGGGGGCTGTATTTGCATACCCACGGACTTCCCCTGCGCCGAAGACTCATGCTTCTGGGCCTTTGGCCTTCGGCTTATCTGGCCTCCTCTCGTTTGGAGCGAAAATTGTCCCGTCAATGTGAAATTGTCGCTTTCAGCGAGAATATGAGCCAGCAGTTGCTTGCCGATTTTCCTAAAGATGTTCGTTCGTGCAACGTGATTCCGCCCGGAGTCGATTGTGGCATATTTTCGCCTGAGAACGGTGCCCGCTATTTCGATGCTATCGAACGAAAATATGGACTGCGCCGCGATGAGCCGATTGTGCTTTACGTAGGCAGACTTTCGTGCGCCAAGCAAATTCCCAAGCTGATGGACGCCGTTTCCGTTTTGGATAGCCGGGTAAAGCTGGTGCTCGTCGGCAGTGGAATGGAAAAGGCGTGCTTCCAGGCGTACGCACATCGCCTCGGTTTCGCAGAACGCGTGGTTTTTGCCGGGACCCACCACGAAATGCTTCCCGGTTTTTACGCCATCAGCCGGGTATTTGTGCTGCCTACAACGATTGAATCGTTCGGCCAGACCTATCTCGAATCGTTGGCTTCGGGAACGCCGGCGGTAGGTTTCGCGGGCGATGGCCGTGGTGTTCTAACGGCAACCTCTGAGATCATCCGCGATGGGGAAACGGGTGGCGTTGTCAACGAAGTCAGCGCTTCTGCATTGGCTGAGAAAATAAATTCAATTCTCTTACTCGACCAGGGAGATTATGAAACCATGGCCGCTCGCGCTCGGGAAGATGTACTGAAGCGTTTTTGTTGGAAGCGTTTTGTCACCGAAGCGCTGGCGTTGTCGTCCAATTGCACACTCGAAAATGATGGACAAACACAGGCCCATGAATAAACGCTGGATTATAACCGGAGCCAATGGCTATCTTGGCGGTGAACTTTGCAGAGGATTACATGATCGTGGAGATAAGGTTTTAGGCGTGGCACGCGCCGAAAGGTCACTTAACTCTTTGGAAAGCCTAGGAATTTCATGCCACACCTATGAAGATATCCCCGCGATATTATCAAAAGGAGACATTTTTATTCATTGTGCAGGCAAAGTTGGCGATGATGGGACATGGGATGATTTTTCGTCAGTCAATATTGATTGGTCCACATCCCTTTTCGATCAGGCGGCGGAGCTTGGTGTGGCTTGCTTCATCTATGTGAGCAGCATTGCCGCGCTTGGATACAAGAATCGCCCAGGAAACGAGGTGCTTAAGGAATCGTCCGTGCCCGAGCTTGTAGATGGGGAACAATATGGTCGCAGCAAATTGCTCGCGGAACAAGCACTTCAGAATCGTGCGAGGAATACTGCTGTTCGCTTAATCATTTTCCGCCCAGGTTTGATCTATGGCCGGAGGCGTTTTGCTTCCCAAAAATCATGGTTCAGGCGGGGCATTGCCATTGATTCGCACCAGCGAGTCCCGCTGGTGCATATCGATAATTTTCTGGATGCTGTTGCTAAAACCACGGATAACTCTGAAACGGCAGGCATGTTTACTGTTGTGGATATGGAGCAACCGACGTTGCGAGATCTGAACGC
>CAZQAE010000112.1:0-12833 GCA_964591275.1 uncultured bacterium
ATTCGAGTTCTCCTTCACGCCCTCGAATTATACACTAAATTCACCTGTACAATTTCTCTCACTCCTATTGGCACAGAGGGCATTTAGCAACACATTTTCAGCTAGTTATCCAAAATCCCTAAAATACTTCCTCATTCTCAACTTTCGCTTCATTTCAACATAATTCTCAGTATTTCTATAGGAGCAAAAAAAACAATCCTCAAGCCCGTCATTTTACTGCCGATAATCAAGAATGCGGTAGGCAACTTTCGCCAATTTTTCGAATGGCAAACTGTTCATTGAAATTTCAATAAAGCCCAATTTCGCGGAAGCGAGCGTGCTGGAAGAGCGATCCCTAAACTGCCGCTCTTCCTCAAACGAAGCCAGCAAAAATCTCTTCGACCTAAATCTGCAAAATATACCAAGTTACTCAATCCGGCACGCTCGCACGAATTGCAATAAAACTTCTCCCTGGTCATATCCCCTTGGCCGGGATTCTTTTTTCATGAAGTCGCAAAACTACGCCCATGTATTTCGTCGCGCACCCATGACACATCGTCACTTATCCGGCTTCGGTCTCTGCCTTCATGCATTCCTCCTTGCTCCTTGGTCATGATATCTGCTTGAAGAAAAGGATCATGGCGTTTTGATGAACCGGTCGAAGAGCGCGGTTTTTCGGACATGCGGCCACGATCCGCGATGTTGGCAACTGATCCTTTGGTTGAAATCCAGCCAAGAGAAAAACGCTGTTGGTTTGTCAGGAGTTTTGGCACGTGCGGAGAAAGCAGCCGAAGGTGTTCCATATCGGAAGGTAGGCCAAGTGCTTGATAACCACTCGTCCGCTCACCGTTTACCGGTTGTCCTCAACTCCTTTATCAACTTGAACGCCATTGGCCCAGAAACGCCGAATAAAGCCCCGATCTCTCGATATCCAAGCCCCTGCCCTTCCATAATCTTTACCATCTTCTGTGCCCGCTTTTGACGCTCTATACGCCTGATTTTAAGTGACTTTGTGCTCTTTCGCTTGGCAACATGACGGCCTACCCAGAAAGGCACAACGATAGTCCAGGTGGGTTCAGACAGTGTGTCGCCTCGGGAGATAAAAAAGGCAAACAATTCAATTAGTTAGGAGCCACTTCCTGATGTTTTCAGTTTACCTGATTCTGCCAGGCTACCACAGGGCTACCTTTCAGAGTGATCCCCTCGCGACCGCTTCCATTTAGACCTGCGGGTTCTGGCAAATCCTTGATGTCGTCAAAAGCAACCTAAAAGCCAATGTTGGCAGATTGACTTGCTTTGAAACCGTCCATACTATCCAAAAGACAGAGCTATGAATGAAGTCATGGTGCAAGTTAGGCTTTGCGATTCCTGGAGACCTTTCCATGAGCGCCTTCGATAAAAAATCCCTCAGTGAATCCGACATCTGCACCAAGTTCATCACGCCAGCCATCGTTGACGCCGGTTGGGATGTCCAGACCCAAATACGGGAAAACGTAACCATCACGGACGGCAGGATTCTCGTTCGCGGTCAGATGACCACACGGGGGGAAAAAAGATTTGCCGATTATATCCTCTATTTCAAACCCAATATCCCCATTGCGGTCATCGAAGCAAAGGACAACAACCACACCGTAGGTCATGGAATGCAGCAGGCCCTGGAATATGCGTCCATGATCGACATGCCCTTCGCATACAGTTCCAACGGCGACGCATTCCTGGAACATGATCTGTCAAAGACCAAAGGGGATATCGAAAGAGAAATTCCCCTCGGCAAATTCCCGTCCCCCGACGAACTTTGGCAACGCTACTGCAAGACGAAAAACATCAACGATAACCAAGAGAAAATCGTCTCGGAGGATTATTTCTTCGATGACAGCGGCAAGTCTCCGCGTTATTACCAGTCCGTCGCCATCAACCGCGTCATTGAAGCTGTTGCAACAGGACAGCAGCGCCTGCTTCTGGCGATGGCCACCGGCACGGGAAAAACATACACCGCCTTTCAGATCATCTGGCGTTTGTGGAAAGCCGGTCTGAAAAAGCGCATTCTATTTCTCGCTGACAGGAATATTCTGGTCGACCAGACCCGAGTAAATGATTTCAAACCTTTCGGTCAGGCGATGACGAAGATTCACAGCCGGAAAGTGGACAAGTCCTATGAGATTTACCTGGCCCTTTACCAGGCGGTCACTGGAGTCGAGGAAGCGAAGAACATCTACAAGCAATTTTCGCCGGATTTCTTTGATCTAATCATCGTGGACGAGTGCCATCGACGCACGCACACCGCCCGGATCACTGTACCAGGAACCGCCGCTGATTGAGGTCGGCCTGGAACAGGGGAAGGATTTTCCGCAGTATTTTTTGGCGACTAAATATTTTTCATCATCATCTGTGGGAGCGAACAGCAAATGCTCGCCCGCCAGAGGAGGCGATACGACGGCCCCAAAACTCACGGCCCTGTGGAAAGCGAAAGCCGAAGAGCCAAGCGTTAGAAGAATCCTTTGTTTCACTTGCCCAGACATATTTTCCAGTGGATGTAAACACGGGGTCTATGTCCATTTCCCCAACGCCTTTTTCGTAAAGTTTACTCAACTCTTTTTTCCTTGGCATGCGCCAGCCGCCCCCGCAGGCAGATATTTCTTTTACCCATGAACGGGCTTGATTCCAGCTTGTATCCTTGTCTGGTCCGACACACCATTCAAGCCTTGTCTTCGTGTCGATGATGCTACCGCAGGATGTAACCTGATAACGACCACTGGTAGAGTCGACATAAGACGAATCGCCGCATAATGATGTCGGTAAATTGGAGGCAGTCTTTTGCGTTTTGGCTGGCTCACTCCTATCTTTCCTTCTCGAACGAACCGCAAAAGCTCGACCATCGAAATAGGCGGTGTCACGATTGGCCGAAGGCTCGTCGCCATAGAGGAAGTCGAAGGCCTTTGCAGATGAAGAACCCTCTGCCTCGCTTGTCCAAATCCACCAACCGGTGGTCTTGAATACGTGGTTCATGTTCCTGTTGCCCACACCTTCCTTGTAAATTGCTCTCAATTCCGCTTTTCTCGGCATGCGCCAACCGCCCCCGCAGGCGGATAATTTATTAACCCATGAATGAGCTTGATTCCAACTTGTACCCTTGTCAGGTCCGACGTACCACTCTAACCCGGTTTTTGTATCGATGACGCTACCGCAGGATTTAACCTGATAATGTTCATCGCCTCGATTGCTCCGGGCGAAGGCCATTGACTGGATGAATAAGAAAATCACAGCAAATGCTAAGAAAATAAAGAATTTCCTTTTCATGGTCTCTCCATTGTAATTCCATCAGCGTTGATTTTCCCACTCGCCAAACAGGAAATCAAGCCGATAAGAAGGACGCTTTTCAAAGTCTTCATTTTTCCCACTCCGTTGTTTAATCGTCTCCACGATACTCATTTCGTAACGCGAAGGGAAGCCGCCGCTACGTTGAATGCCTGGAGCATCGCCCGGGGCCGTTCATTCAACCTATAGGGGGCTTCCACAATCCGCGCTGGTTTTTCCGCGCTTCTTTTTCGGCTTGCCGGTATCGCTTCATAAGCGCCGGATCAAAGGAGTATCGTGTCAGGGCGTGGCCGTAGCCTTGCCGGATCATCATTTCCGCAAACATGCGCCCGTCTGGAAGGACAACATGCGCCAGGAGCCGCTTGTATCTATCCCGGTGGCCGGTGGCCGCGTTCGCCGTGTCCATGCGTAGCTTGATGCTTTGCCCGTCCAATAGCTCCCTGGCCTTCGCCGTCACCTCTTTGCCAAAGTGTTGAACGGGCTTTCGCGGGTAATTCTCGATGAACCATAAATATTCCTGTGTTGCTTGTGTCTTTTTCCCATGCGCCAAAGCCTCTGCGTCATGTAGACAAATCCAAAATATTTACGACAAGGGTATTATCTATTGGTGTTTCAGTCCAGAAAAACTGATACTTCGCTTAAAGAACACCTCGACTGGAACATCAATTTTGATGTTGTCAAGCGTCCGTTTCAGTCGAATTTTTATCGAACCTCTAGCAGCATCAATGTCATATTTTTTTAAATTGTGTTTTGGCAACCATTCCGCTTGTTTCTCTGCCACCATCGCTTCTGCCCGATCATAATATTTTTGGCTCGGTTCCCAAAGGAACCAGCAATACCCACCATAAAGCATTGCCGTTATATAGCATGCTGCCTGTTCTTCGGGATCAATTGGTGTTTCAACAGTGATATCACTAAATCCTGACTTTTTAGACTTTTCACCAATAAACTCTGTCGATTCCACCGCAATCACCGCGTTGTAAATTGTCTGGGATGGAATTACTTGGTTTGGAATCTGCAAATCAGAGACTATTTTCTTTACATTTGCGTTGAAAGCTCTATAAACTTGCCCCTCGTAGACGAAAGCTAACTCGTTAAATAAGAGAAAAATGTCGTCTGATCCAGTGTTTTCAATTACTACAGAAACAAGGAAGTATTCTTCGTCCTCCGTCAGTCCCTCATATTCCACACTCCGAATCCGGTAACCGTCACCTTCTATCGGATCGAGTTTCGGTATTGCAACATTTGTTTTCTCAGTGATCGATGCTGACCATCTGTAGGGAGAACAACTTAATAGCAATAAAACTAGAATCACAAAAACAACCAAAAGTCTTTTCATGCCAATCTCCCTTTGTTTTTGTCCCTCAATATGCCTATTATCGCATTTCTAATTGCACCAGTTCACCATACAGGCTTATTTTCACTTTCGTCAATCCCCTGCTATTGCGCCGCCTGGTTGATTGCTTTGCCGAGCCGGTATAGCTGATATGGAATCCCTGCCCGCTTTGCTCTTGGGGCCGGTAGAAAGTCCACCGTGCATCCGGCAACGTCCGTTTCGCGGTTCGTCTAATTCCTCCTTCCAAACAGCTTTTGCTTTGCAGGGTGCTCCCGTTCTGGTTCTAGCGCCGCACCTGACCGTTCACGCTGCGGCATACATGGACCTTATAGCCCTTTTTGCCGGACTGTGATTTGTAGCGCGTTATGGACATGGACTTCTCGATTGACAATTATTAATAATGCGGATTGGAATGAATACAGCCTTCCCAAGCCGAGCAAGTCACATCGGTTCTACAGCATCTATAACAATATACGTCGTCTGCGTCGCTGTCCGCGAAGTCGTCTTCGCATTCATCAAGACTGTTATATTCGACCCCGAAATTGATAGGGAAGCAATTCTCATATTTTTCACATGTTTCGCGGGCAGAAGCAATCCAGTCCTCGTCGTCATCCTCCTCTTCTTCGTCATCAATATCGCAATCACAGGCGACAGGAGCCACTAGAAAAAGAGCCATTATTAAAACAAGAGAAAGTATCAGGCTGGTCATCTTCACAGGGAACCTCCTTGGTTTTAATTCACGTATAACTCGTACCATAACGCCAATATTTTGGTCAAGCGGCACGAAACCGTCTCTTTTTTAAGGCTCGCTGCATAGACAAGCCGCCGCGCAAGGCGCGATTTTTTTTTCGAGAATATTTTTAACCCGCCGCCGCGTGGGCGATGGTCAGCGCAGGTTCAATCCCGCACCAGTGCGCATCTTCTCCACGCCAGTCCCTCTGAAAGGTGTTTTAGCACCCATCATGGCCCACTTTCTTGTCAGCCACGGCCCCCTCAACGACAGCTAAATAATGGGGAATTATCTACTTGGTACAGGGTTCGCTTCATGCTACTTTGCCTCCTGTGATCGCTTAGGAGCATTTTTCTTATGACCGATTTCCTTTTCAACCTCACGGACAACCTCTTTCGGAAAGAGCCTTCGCATAACGGTTTTGTCCGTCAATTCAGTCAGCTTCTTTTTCTTTCTTGGAGTCTTTGATGTCTCAGTCATACGAAATGAACCTCGTTAGTCTCATTGAGAATTTCAACAGCGAAGACAAATGCCGAGAGTATCTTGAGTTGCTTCGCTGGCCTGACGAAATAAGCTGCCCTCGTTGTGGAAAAACAACTATTTCCCGCATTCACGAGCGCAATCAACTTGAGTGCGACGATTGCCGCTATCAGTTCTCCGTCACGTCGGGAACCATCATGCACGACACCCACTTGCCTCTCTGGAAGTGGTTTCTGGCGGTTTACATGATCGTGGAATCCAAGAAGGGCGTAAGCGCAAATCAACTCAAGCGCACTCTCAAGGTTGCCTACAAGACGGCCTGGTATCTGTGTCACAGGATCAGGAAGGCTCTGGAAACGCCCGACGCCCTGCTCTCCGGTATCATAGAGATTGATGAAACGTGGGTAGGCGGCAAGAAAAAGAACGTTGGACATGGCTACAAGGGCAATAAGCAACTCGTCGTCGGGGCAGTCCAGCGCGGCGGCAACGTCCAAATCAAGAAGGGCAAGAGTCGGTCGAGGAAAGACCTGCATAAATTCGTGGCCGACAATGTTTCGCCAGATGCAGAATCCATCTATACGGATGATTGGGCCGCTTACGGGGACATGAGCGACGAGAACACAACGCACGAGACGGTCAACCACTCCGCCGAGGAATGGGTAAGGGGAAACGTCCACACAAACACCATCGAGGGCGCTTGGGCGCTTTTCAAGCGCTCCCTGGTCGGCTCCTATCATAAGGTCAGCAAGAAGCATCTGGCTGCTTACCTCGACGAGTTTGAGTTCAGGTTCAACAATCGAAAAAACCGCTTCATCTTTCGTGACGCCATGCGGGAGATAATAGCCGCAGGGAATATGGAGTATAAGGATTTGACGGCGTAGGTTATTCATCCTGGAAGTGCTTTCTGTACATAATGTTCAGTTTTTCCAGCAGGAGAACGTGGTCGCCCCAAAATGCTGGATATCTCTTTTCTCTTATAGAACTTTTTATAACCACTCTTGTTGAAGCCCTGACAGCGGGATGATTTTCTTCCAGGGCTACCAATTCACCGAAAGAAAATGGTGCAATGCTGCAATTTTCTTTAAGGAATATTTTTAGTTCTTCCTTCCACCTGTTCTTTTCCTCAACAAATCTATGCTCGTCTTTTTCCATAGCCTCGCTCTTAATGTCTTCCCCTCTTTTCAAAAATTTATGTAATTCCTTCTGGAATACAGCCATCTTTTCGGCAAACAACTGGCGATCTCGCCTGATTCGATTTTTGGCCGATATAGTGTTTAGAATAAAGGAAATTATTATGGCGCTTAATAGAATCCCGACGACTTGATAAATTGAAAATAGTTCTTTCATTGCGCCACCATCCTTCTTTGTAAGAATGGAGAGCAGCAATGGCGCGATAGCAGACAAAGAAGATGTGAATAGATTGATTTTCCAATCCTTGCCATAAACAAGAGTGTCGCGCAGTCCTCTTTTAAGTATTGCGCCAAAAGTGATTTTGCTTTTATTGTGTTCCATGTGGCTGATTTTACTTTTCTTGGCGTCCCTGCGTCAAGTAGACAATCCCCAAATAATGAATTCAAAATAAAAGACATCCTTTTTTCTATAAAGAACTTGACAAACAGAATCGGGAGGGCTATATTATGTAGGTACGAAAACAAGCGGCACAGAAAGTGCTGCGCTAATGGAAGGTTTGACCAATGCTAAAGACAATTGCTGATTTTCTAAATGACAAGCAGGGCAAAACTTTTTCTGATGTGACAAACGACACCAGAATCAACTTTCAAAAAGTCATCGCCTTTTTTGTCCATCCTGACAGAATCAGAAGATTGATCGAATCGGAGATTGACCATGACCGACCGCCTTTAGCAGGATTGATTATTGAATTTGAAATGCAACCCTATGTCGATAATTTTTTACGGTTAGAGGATGGTCATAATACAACGCGGTTCCGTCAGGCCGTGGGAGTATTAATCCGAATTATTATGGTCAATAATCTTGGTTGGTCAAAAACAGGGAAAAAAGGGTCGCTTGGCAAAAGAGCGCAAGTACCACCACGTACCACGACACCCGGCGCATATCACAACGTGAAGGGCTTGGCCATTTGGTTTACCAGGGCAGAACGCTATGAACCGCCAGAAGATTGGTCAATGGATAAAATAAGGCAAAATCTTGGATCGAATCTCGGTCGCACCCAAAAAAGTGATTAAAAGCAGGCGGAAGGGAAAAGGTCAAAATGAAGAGCCTTAATAAGATACGAGCGGTTTTTTACCTTCGTGTTTCAACTGCGGGGCAGACTACAGAAAATCAGGCTCTCCAACTCCAACAGGTTGCCGACGCCAGAGGTTGGAAAATCGTTGGCATCTACACTGATGTGGCCTCCGGTGCGCGTGACGACCGGCCTCAGCTTGCCGCCATGCTGCAATCCGTCCGAAGAGGTCAGGTGGACTTAGTTTCTGTTCAAGCCCTTGACCGCCTGGGGCGCTCGTCGAAACACTTGATTGGCCTCGTCGATGAACTCAACCATCTTGGTGTCGATCTTTTTTCATACCGTGAAACTGTCGATACTTCCAGCCCGATGGGCAAGGTCATTCTAACGGTATTCAGCGCCCTCGCTGAGTTTGAACTCGCCGTCCTCAAGGAAAGAACATGCGCTGGCCTAGAAAGAGCTAAAGCGCGGGGCAAAATACTTGGGCGTCCTCCGAAAAACCACGTTGATGTCAAAGCAGCCCAACAGCTTCTCGCTAAAGGAATGAGCAAAAAGTGCATTGCGCGGGAACTTGGTGTTCCATGAACCTCACTTTTAAGGGCATTAAAAGGGGTGTCCAAAAACGGCCCTGAAAAAGCAGCAAATTTAGCTTAGATTTCAATACCCATTTTAGTGAAATCCCTGGTGTCCAAGTACGGTCGTTTTTGGACACTGCAATAATCGGGAAATGGCCATGAAGCAGGAAGCAGAATAACTTGCTTGAGTTTCTCACATAAGGCGGAATTTTTGTGTTGGAGCAAGCCAACATTAAGTTGGCTCTTTTCGATCTAATCCAAGCCTTCCAATACTCGCCAGACCTTCCGGTACACTTTCCCCTTGCGTTCACCACCAACTCGCCTCACCCAAGCCTCTCAATCGTCCCCTGACAGTGGAGAGGGACTCACCGAGAATATTGATCACGGATTGGGCGAGCTTAGGCGCAGCATCCCTTGGCACACCGAAACGGTTTTCATTTCCGTGAAATGAAATGGGGCGTTTTGATCGAATTCGCAGCGTTCGGCTGCGATTTGGGATTGGATCAAGCGAATTGGCTCCTGACGAACCAAAACTCTTTTTGTCTGGACCAGACGAAAAGTAACGGTTCTTCGTCCGGCTAAAATATTTTCAAATCCAAATACGTCAGCAAGCCTCCCACCCATACCCACAGATTGACGCACTGCGTCATACTCCGAGACACGCACCTTGCTCCTGGTTTCTGCATCAACGTAGGGAATCGTCTTTTCCGGTTTCTGAGTTCGCTGTGAACGCCGGTCACGCCAGTAATTTGGATATATTTATGCTCCATATTAACCAATTTGAAGTAAATCACGGCAATTTGGTTTTTTTCGGGCGTGAACGGCGGTTGAAAAGTGAAGCACCTGACACGAGATTATCGGTCCCTCCTGTCTCCTTTGAAGTGGTTGCTATTCTCTTGGACAGCCCCTATGGGCTGAGGCGAAATCAGTCTGATTATTTTTTTCATCCCTTTTTTGATGAGCTTGTTTTTATCCATTTTGCAGAAAATTTCTGCAATTTGGCAAAAACTCGAGCATTTCCCCCATTTATTGGAATGAAATAATTGGAATTTTATCTTCGGCAATGAGTTCCAAAAATAGGTTTACGGGCGGCTAATATAGCGAACCAATCATCGACGGTGTCGTACTGCTTGAAGTCGTCGGCGGTTCAATAGTGGTCGTTGTTGTAGAAATGTTGGTCGTGGTTGTTGGTTCGACAGTCGTGGTCGTCGAGGTCGTTGTGGTTGTCGAGGTCGTCGTTGATGTCGATGTGCTCGTTGAAGTCGTGGTGGTTGTCACACACAAATCATTTTCTTCGTCACATATTTCCAGGTCTTCGCAAGGAACGCCCGTATGATCGCAGCTTTACGCATCTTCGTAATGAAAGGCGGCGATCTTTTCAAACTCCAAAATACTCTAGGCCGTGCCGATCAAAAGATGACTCAAAGATACGCGCACCTTGCGCCGGAAGCCTTTAGCGATCTTCACGGGATTTTCGGAGAGCATGAGGAAAGCGGAGAGGTTGTGAAAATGAAGGGCAAGAGAAAATCCAAGGCAAAATAATCGTCATTCACGCAAGTTTGCCTGGGTTTCTGCCAAATTTGCTGTCAAGTTAGATTTATTATGATTTATCTTTACCACCATCAGGAGCAGTTGTAGTAACAAGAATTCAAGCAATTATTGTACTCATTTTCATCACAGGAGGTATCCTCCCAAACATGGAGGCAATTTATGACACAGGCTCTACAGTTTTTTTCGTAACTATTTAGCCAATCATCGCATATTTCAAGACAGGCTTCTTGGCTAGAGGGAGGGAAGCTATCACATTCAAAAAGTACGTCACACACGTAGTCGCAGTTTTCTGGCGAGTAAGTGCTCATGTCGTTATTACCATCATCATCATCGTCATCGTCGTCGCAAGCCACGGCTAAGACCAGACACCAAGCCAAAGCCGAAATCAAAGGGATAAGAACGGCACTTTTCCAGATATTCATTTCCCCGCTCCTTGTTTTTGAATCTGCAAATCGGTTGTCACTATATCGGGTTCGCTATTCTCAGGAAATCTCCCTTACTTGATTTGCCATTTCAATCTCCCTTCGTCCATGTCGATGCCCCAGCCCGACCCGTCCTAAGGGGCATAGCAAATCTGATCCAGGCTAACAAGTTATTGCGCCGCCTGGTTGATTGCCTTGCTATCGCTTTTCTTGGCCGTTCACGCTGCGGCATACATGGACCTTGTAACCCTCTTTGCCGGACTGTGATTTATAGCGGGTTATGGACATGGGAAAGGCCGGATCAATTCATACCCCATTTATGCGCAGTAAAAGACGTACACGAAAATCACAATAGAAACGATGCCGATGCCGATGAGCAAAGGATAGGTCATTTCAACATTTTCATTCAAGTTGGTTTTCGCATTAGGACCAGGGGCGGGAAACATGGAGGTAATGTCATCAAGCATACCCAGCCTTCGGCCACAATTTGGACAAATCTTTGCAGACGCGGCGACATCCTTGTTGCACGCGGCGCATCGGTTAATAGTCCTTCTAATTTCCGACGCTGGCTGCGCTCCGCCGCCGCCGACGGTATTCTCTTTCATCGGGCGACCACAGCCGGGGCATGTCGGTGCCAAGTCGCTGATCTGCCTTTTGCAATCCTGGCACTCAATCAAGGGCAACAGGAAACCCCCGTCATGGACATAAAAAAGTAAGGTGCAATCATGCCAGGCAGGCTGTGTTCGATCTCGATGCGCCAGCCTTTGTGCGAACCTTTTTTGTAGGGGCGGATTGTCATGGCTAAAAGTACAACGAAAAACCCACATAGGTGCTTAGGGATTCTGATTTTGAATGGGGATCGAACTTGCTGTCGTCGTCGCTGAATTTTACCTGTCCATCCAAGTTCATTATCGAGTAATAAAGCACAGCATTTAAGGAAATATGTTTGTTGAGAAAGTAGGCCAAACCGCCGTCAAGAGCAAAAGATTCGCCATCAGTTGACATAGTGAAGCTGATTTTCTCCTCCTTGGTGTCGCAAGAGTCACCATCTTCGTCTTCCACTTCGTAGATATCCTTGTCATATGCTGACCCTTTGAGTTTTGCGATGCCGATGCCGACAAATGGAACGAGCGGCGATTCGCCAGCAAAATAATACCTTAGCGACAGACCAATGCCGAATATGGCGGATCGATATTCGCTTTCGTCCTGTCTGTCGGATTCGTACGAAAAGAGCAACTTTGGTCCAAGGGCAAGATTTTTTACAAAGAAATAGCCCGCGCCTGCCGATAAATCAACATCAAACTCGCTGTTGGTATCGCTGGGGGAAAAGTCGTAATCATATTTTGTTTCTCCAATCGAGAAGCCGAGACCGGAGCTTGCACCAACGGTCCACGTGCCCTGCGGCAGGCGGTCCTCGGCGTAGGCGAAAGAAGAAAGGGTTATTACCAAAACAAGAGGAAATATCAGGCTGATCGTTTTCATGGGGAACCTCCTTGGGGTTAATTTACGTATAAGTCGTATCATCACGCCAATATTATGATGCTGGTTCATGCCGTTTCGCAATTCCTGTTTGACCGGCTCACGATACAGGCTTATTTTCGCGTTCGTCAATCCCCTGATATTTCTCCGCCTGCTTGAATGCCCTTCTTGCCCTGAAAGGTGACTTCATTTTGTCAGCCTGTTTTTCCCACCAATCGCCCTTTTTTATAGGCTACGCAAAACTACCCCTATGAGCCGTTTTGAGCGCCGTGCGCCTGAAAGGTACAATCATGCCAGCCAGGCCGCGTTTGCGCTCTGAACGTCGCCCTGGACGCTTGTTTCGCGCAAGAGTCGGCATATAATAACGTGTGCGAATCAATGCGCCGCCAGGTTACACTTATTTCTGTCTGATATTTCATAAAAGCGCCGATAATAAAGGCTTTGACGGCATTTTTGGCAATCGCCGGAGTGGCTGGTGTCCGGTTCCGTAGGGTTGCACGCTCGTTTCGGCCTAGAATTGCCCTATTATTAATGTGTCCGGCAACGTCCGTTTCGCGGTTCGTCTGAATTCTCATTTCAAACAGCCCGCGCTTCTTTTTCGGCTTGCCGGTATCGGTCCATCAGCTTGGGGTCGAAGGAATACTTTGTCAGCGCATGGGGGAACTATTCCTAGAATCTCATGGGCTGGAGTGATTCAAGCTGACCTGCCAATGGCCCCTCACGGATCGTGTGGTTTATGACTGAAGAAATCATTTCACCGACC
>CAZQAE010000113.1:0-12754 GCA_964591275.1 uncultured bacterium
TCTGGGTCGGGGAACCACGCCAGTCCCATCGCAGTTCTGGGATGGGAACTAGCTAAGCATCTTAAAAAATTCCGAAAAGAGATTTATGCGTCCAGAGTCGAAGCGGGATATCCGGGCGCACCGAATAAGCTTATCGTTACGGAAGGGAAACGCAAGGTCAGCACTTAAGTTTACAGCCAGGTTTGCATGGGGAAGCATAGGCCAATTAATTTGGCTCTTTGACCAGGAGCAACATTGCAAAAAGAGACTATATGAGCGCGACAGGTTTTCAGTAAACAATCCCTATGCACGGGTGCTGGGCCAAGAACAGCAGAGCCTGTTATCCGGTATGGAGCGTGAAAATCAAAATCCCCCGTTATCAGCTTTCCGGCCAATGCTGAGCACGAAAACAGACTTGACGACAATTTGCCACAGTGGTAGCGTTCCTCCGAATTTAGTATTCCACAACTTGTGAGGCGCTGCTACGGGGCTAGGTAACCCGCATAAAGGTTAATCGGATTTATCCAATTTCCGCTGATCGAGGACAGGTTGACGTAGTCTAAAGCTTAGGAACCTCAATGGAAGGATGCCAGTAATGAAGAAGATAATCTTAAGTATTATTGCAATCGTTTTTACTGCTTCATTGGCCTTTGCCCAAGGGGAAGATCAACTGGATGTCCAGGGATATGAAGCCTTCTTGGCTCAAAAGGAAGAGATTCAAAGCGAGTACGAGGCAAAGAAAAAAGAGATTCAAAGCGAGTACGACGCAAAGAAAGCGGAAATTTATTCGCAAATTGAGGAGCTGGAAAATGAAAACGCCTTAAAGAGAGATCGTATTGAATCGATCCGTTCACGTCTTGCCTTCAAAGCTCTCTTTCTTAAGGCTCTTCGCCTGGGAATGGGGTGGCTCTCGGTCCCGTTTTTTTACATCACGCTAATACTTGCATTTTTATATCTATTCTATCGCAAACGCGACCTTTTCGAGCACTACCGGAAATTTATCATTGTCATCGGCGCTGTCCTGTTTGTTCTGTACACAACCAGTCTCTTCGCGGCGTCGGCAGACGATCATCCTTTGCAGGAGGAAATGAACGATAAGCTGGACATGATCAACCGCCTGCTGGATGCCTCCGATCTGGACAGGGCCATTGTGAAAATAGAGATTGCCAAGAAAGGCAAGGTGGACATCGGAGAGATCAGCGTTTCCAGCGACCGCATGATTCCCCTTAACTTAGTGCGCGTTGGGAGCCTGGAGGCGGACTACACATTGGGCTGTCTGTATCTGGAAGCCGGGCAGAGCGCCACAGCCGCAAAGCTTTTTAAGAAAATCCTCGGCAAGAAAAACCTGAAGTTGAAGGGCGACGCCTACGGCCTTGGCGAAAACATCCTGTGGTACTTCACGCAAGCCAAAGACACGGAAGGAGTTTACCTGGCCATCATGGGGCTCTCGGCAAACACGAAGGAACAGCGGAGTCTTCTTGATTCCATAAAATTTCTGTTAGATGCAGGCGTCAAGGATCAGGCGGAAAACGCCCTGTCCACTATCCTTAAGCGTATGAAACAAACACAGGACTACCTCCAGGCCGCGACTTTCCTGCACGGCCTCGGGCGAAGCGAAGAAAGCGGCGTAATGTACGAAAAGGCGCTAAAGGCGGCACGGAGTTCGTCAGCCTTCCTGAGCCTTGCGCGCTACGCCTATGAAAACGGCATGACTGAACCTGCTTCGGAAGCAATGAACGAGGCCTACAAAAAAGCGAAAACAAGTTTTGACTATCTTGCCTACGCCAAATACGCGAAGGAAAAGAGCGCCGAGAACGCCGGCGATGCCTACGATTCAGCTTTCTCAAAGGCGAGAAGCTGTACTGACTTCGTGCAGTTCGCTGCTTATGCCCACCAGCTTGGCCAGACCGAACAGGCAACGGAGGCGCTGGCGAAGGGACTGCCCAAGGGAAACAAGGTTGAGGACTTGCTCACGCTGATCGATTTGGCGATCAAAATGAACCTTGCAGACATCGCTCAGGGCGGCATGGAGCGCGCACTGAAGGTTGGCAAACGTTTCGATGATTTCATGACGCTGTCCGATTACGCGAACCTGAGGAAAGATGACGAAACGCATAAGCTTGCCCTTAGCTCAGCCTTGTCCAAGGCTCGCAAGCTCAGCGAGTTCAAGCGTCTGACCGAGCATTGTCTTGCCAAGGGTCAGAACGCCCTGGCGCCGGATGTGATCGCCAAAGCTGCCTCGAAGCTTAAACGGCGAAATGACCTGATGCAATATCGTTCTTTGCTGTTGGGTAAGGAACTGGTTAGTGAGCTTGGGCCGATCCATGAATCATTAATCAAAGTTACGAAAAAACAAAGTAGTCTTTACGAACTGGCGACAAAGTTTGCCGATGATGGCAGCCCGGATGATGCGGACCTGGTGCTTATTAAAATTGCAAAACAATTGTGGAGCAAAAAATCGCTGGAAAAACATCTGAAACACTGCCTCGACAACAAACAATTCGTTGCGGCCCGGGAGACCTGCCGTTTACTCATCGAAAGACGGAAGGTCGGAACTACTCGCGTCAAAGACCCTCTGCTTCTGGATTCCGCCAAGTACGTCCCTGACGGCGAGACAATCATTTACCGGACTCTTCTGGGAACCTTGCACCAGAAAACCGGCGACCTTATTGGCGCCCGCGATATCTTTGAAAAGCAGGTGTCCCGATACGTCGATTACTTTCTCAAAAACCCCGATGCTCGCGTCGGCGGTGATTTGAACACATATTTCTACCTCAAGCAGTCATGGGAGCTGGCTGGCGATACGGAACTTCTCAGCCGCTTCGGGAAGCTCTACAAGGCTATTGGAGAATTTTATCTGGACAACTATCGCAAGGGTCTGGACCTGGACAACTATCGCAAGGGTCTGGACAAGGAGTTAGGGGAACTTGCGCCGCGCATCGATGAACTCCGGGCGAAAAACCGGGAGTTGGATAATTCGATCAGTTCGCTGCGGAAAAGAGGGACTGGGCAAAGTTTCCGCCTTTTCGCCACGTTTAGCCGATTTCTGGCTTATGCAATTCTGATTATTACAGCCATTGTCATCGCCGTCGTCAGCGCCTGGCGTTACCAGAAAGCCCTTACTCGATTCCACCTGACGGGATTCATTAGCAAATTCTCCGAGGTGCTGGGCTTTGAATTCTGCTTCACTGTTCTAATGATTCCCCTTGGCGTCATCATGATGCTCTACGCGCAACTGCTTGGCATTTTCCTTCACATCCAACAGGAAACCGAGACCGGGAAGATGGATGAAAGGCTCAACCCGGCGCCGGAGGCCGCGGAACCGAATTAGCAGTTTTAAGGAAATACAGCTTAAAAAATAAAGAAGGAGATTACACCGTGAAAAAAATCACTAAAATGAAATTGACCGTCCAGGGATGGTTCATCGCACTTGGACTTTCCATGATCTGGAGCTGCGTTCTGGGCGTAGCTGTACTTATTCATATGATAATTAAAGGCGACGTAGGCAGCATTGGTGAAATGGCCCTGTTTCCGATTGTTGTCGGTGTTGTTTTCGGCGGCGCAGGATTCCTATTCATACGTAGCCCGATATGGAAAATACTTGTAATGCTGAGTGACCTCGTCCCATACGGAGGGCTGGTATTCTTTCCAGTGCCATTGCTGTTTTATTACGTATTCTCCTGGCCGGCCATCCAAATAGGCACGATAATGGAAATCCTTGTTGATGCGGATAAATTGGAAGACATGCCCAAGCCTGACCGGACTGAGAAGGTTGGTAAGAAGGAGGGGAGAAAATCAATCGGCTCATGTCCATATGCCGGCGCCATCATGATCGACAAGGAAACTACCGTGCTGGGTGGGTCATGGCCATATCAATCCGAAATATTCAAGATTAGCTCTGACTGGAAGGTCAAATCCAAAGGTGCACACTTCGGCTGGATCGATAAAGATGGTGGGATTCATCAAAACCCATTTGAAGGAAAAGAAATCAATCCGGACGCAACCCTTGATGGCGCTGTCGCCGCGAGCATCAAGGGCAATTTGTGTTATATTAACGGCAAGGAGATAGGCAAGCTGCAATAGAAAGCAGGATTTCCGGACCAGTATTTCGCCTCAATCAAAATAGCCGTCTTTTCCCCTTGAACATCGGTGAGCGTGATCAGCACATCGGGTTCGGCAGGGTAGCAGCCTTTTCGGTCAGCCAGGGCCAGAATTTATACTCGGCGGATTCGACCTGTGGCAGGTGGTCCGCCAAATGCTTTCCACGCAGATCGATTGCCTCGCCGATGAAAGGCAACAGCACTTCGGACGGCGTCAGATACTTGAATATCCCGAAGACATTGGAGGTGAGCAGGTCCTCCATGTTTTCTTCAGATCGAGTTAGCTTTCCTTTTATCAGCGCCTGGAACAAATCTTAATGTCTCCATGCTTCTTTTCATAAAAAGCCGCTCTGGCATGCGCCCTTCATTCCGAAATCCGCATTCGAAATTCCGAATTGTGGTCGTTCCAAAATCCGCATTCGCCATTCCGCATTCCAAATTCGGCATTCGCCATTCCTACGCCACTCCCCGGACTTTTTCTTAGGTTCCGTTTCTATTGACTACATGCAGGCCTCGATGCAGTCGAACAGCGGATCGACAGCGCCGCCGCACTCATCGAAGGAGTCGTAGCAGTCCACGAAGCAGTCAACGGTGGCTGCGTCGGAATACTCACAAGCCATATCCGCGTCCATCACTTCATCATCGCCATTTAAGAAATCGTAGCATTCCGTCAGAAACTCCATGGCATCGTAAACGCCCTCGGTGCTACATTCGCCGACAGGCGTGAAATCGTCATCATCGTCACTGGAGGCATCACCACCGTCCAAACAGCTTTCAAAATCATCACAGGAGCTATTTTTATCGTAACATTCAAGGAAAAACTCATAGTCGTCCTCATTTTTCTCGCAAGCCGCGACGCTCGTGGGAAGGGCGTCATTGGAGACGCCTTCCACCTCGCACCGATTATAAAATGAATCGAGCGCCATTGCGCAACGAGAGATGACCTCGTTCCCGGTTCCCGGAGCGCATTGCGCGAACAACACAATCGCCGTGATAAGCGGAATAACAGAACCGATAATCGGTGATCGCCTAGATACGATTCTTGGCCGATTGAAATTGCATCTTTCACGCATACTCTTTTCTCCTCAACGTCACTAAAAATAGAAGCCCAATGCCCCGCCAAAGCCAACCGCCGGGATATTTGTTAAATTCATCATAAGGTCGAAGGCGGCGAATGCGCCATTCACCGCGTATGGGTCTTTGCCAAGATAGACGATCAATCTATTGCGCGGTATTAGCTCCATGATGGTGTCTCTTGTTTTATATTGGAAACTTTCCCCTTGTTTGTTTTCAATGTCCAGATAGTAATCGGTCCAAAGCACCATAAGGTCAAAACACTCCGCCAGACGACCCCATCTGTGCGTGTAGCCCGGATAAAATCCTCCTTGGAAGGTATAGACGGACCCGTCTTGAATTTTATTTTTATACCAGGATCCTCCGACGATGAATCCCAAATGGATTTTGTTATGAAAAAAGGCAATATCCAAATGTCCGCCCGTTAAATAGTCCCCCATATCCTCATCGCTGACTTGCAAAGGATCGGGCAGATGTTCCTCTTCCAAATTCTTGTCATCTTTCAACCTCATGTGGAGTTTTCTCTTTCCCGGCGTCATGACGAAACCCGTCGCCATGGCGAGGAAAGGATCGGATTTTTGCATCGCCTGTTTATTAATTTTTTCAAGATGGACGTTGAGCTTTGTCACTTGTCCGTCAGCAATTGCAATATGTTTGTTAACATCGACCATTCCGGTTTTCGTGATTTCCACCGAATGGGAGCCGCGGTCAAGTTTGTTCACCGTGACGGGCGTTAAACCCTTGTATGATCCGTCCACGGTTACGGTCGCCCCCGAGGGATTGCTGGAAACCTTCAGTAAGCCTTTTTTGCTGAATTTTAGCGTGATCTCGTTTTCCGGTTTCATGTCCAGGTCGATACTCGTTTCCATGGGGACGAAGCCGGCAGGCGCTTCGAGACGAACCTGATGTTTTCCTATGATGACTTCCTGAATGATCGGCGTCGAATGGGGCAGCTTTTCCCCATCCAGCGTAACGCGCGCCCCTGAAGGCTCCGAATCCAAAATCAGGCGCGTGAAAATCGCTTCGAATGATTCCTCCAGTTGGAGACGCTTTTGATTTTCCAACGTGATCGTCTTTGTGATTGCCTGATAGCGTTCGTCCGTGGGCTTTAACTCCAGGAAATGATCGCCCGGCTTCAAAGTGTCGATGCTTATGGTTTCCCGACCGCTTTGTCCGTAGCTTTTCCCGTCGATGGTTAATTGCGCCGGGCAAGGCTCCGTTTGAATCTCCAGAATTGCCCAGTTGGCGCTCATATTCACCGGCAGCGTGATCTCCTGCCCGTCGGAAAGCGTGATTCGCTCGTTGTACTCTTTGTATTTCGGATGTTTGGCCGTCAGTAGATATTCGCCGGAGGGCACGAGTTTGGGATTTGAAGGCGCTTTTGCAAAAAACTCCTGGTCCAGATAAACTTCGGCTCCTTGCGCGTCCTTTGGCTTGATCTCGATTCCCAGCATGGCGAAGGCGGGTTTCAACGCATAGACTTTCTCGAATGGCTCATTGTCCTTGACGATGATCGTTTCTGCTAGATCATGATAATTCTCATAGCGGAAAGTGAGTTCATACATTCCGCTTTCAAAACGCGGATTCTCATACGGGGCGCGTCCTTTGGATTTGCCGTCGATCAGTGTCTGCGCTCCGGGGGGATTTGAATCGAAGCGAATCGGAGCGAATGCGGGATTCAATGGGATCGTTGCGCTCTGCTGCGGCTTGTCCGGTTCCAGGACGACAGCGAAATTCCTCGTGCTGTGAAAAAGAGGCTTGATGAGATCGATCTTGTGTAGGCCGGGTTTTTTGATAACGATTCCGTGTGGCGTCGATTTGCTGGTGTCCTTGCCGTCGATGATGATCTTGGCGCCCGTTTCGGGAATTTGCCGTCCTCTGTGGTCCTTGTAAACCGATTCCACACGCAATATCACCGTTCGCCCGGTTGAAGGAGCGGCAGGCGCTTTCGCCATCTCCTCGCTGGCGGCCATCGGGATTTTCTTTCCGGATTCGATGAGTATTTCCTGCCGCATCTCTTTGCCGCCGTGCGTGACGATTCTTAATGAGTAACTGCCCGGCGGAAGCGCCAGGTATGACCCTCCGCTTTCGTCCACAGCCTCGTGCGGTTTGTTGTCGATGAAGATCATGGAACCGGTAGGGAAGCCGGATACATCCAGATAACCGGGATTTTCGATGGCCGGTGCTCGGGCCCCCGGCGTTAGTCCACCTTCGTTTTTCGAGTGTTTCAAAATGAGATACATGATTTTTTGAGCGGGTTCGCTAATTCTCTTCTCCAGGTCATTCAGGGTCGTCGCATGCGCTGTCTTTCCCCCGAGATATGCCCCGGACATGGAGTGGTGGACTTTGATCCGCGCCCTGAGTTCGCCGCTGAAACGGAACACTTCGCCGGTGACGATATAATCGACGCCGAGTTTTCGTCCGACATCCACTTCACAACTGGCTGAACTGCACTTGGCCAGGGACATGTCAGGCGGCAACAGAGATTCGATGTTCTCATTCGTCAGAATCATGAATTGTTCGGAAGGAAGGGTCTGAAGAGCTGTTTCCCGGACGATTTCCGTGAGTTGTCGCGCTTCATCCTGGGTGATTTCCGCCTTGTTTATAAATTCCAAAGCAGCGATCCGGTATTCAGCTTGCGCCGCAACAGCGTGAGAGATTAGGAGAATGAAAAAGATTGTGAGGCTGATGATTCGTCGCATTGTCATCCTGTCGTTATTGGCTATGTTCCGCACCCCCGTTCAGGGGTTTGTGTGAAATAACACGACATTACTTTTAGAGTTAGAGTTCTTCGCTACGGACCTGCGCGCTGTTGGGCTTGCCGCGCATTCCGCATTCGCCACTCCGCATGTAGGTATTTTTCGAACAGGAACTATTCCTTGCCCTTGTCCGTGGCAGCGTCCATTTCGGCGAAGGCTTTGTCGGCGCGATCGATAACGGCTTTGCGCACGCCTTCGTTCAGGACGTTCATGCGTGAAACGGCGCCTTTGAACTTTTCGACCTTCAGGGCCACCAGGGCGTAGAAGGTGCCGTTTTTGCTGATCCAGGTTTCCACGAGTTCCGTGCCGGATAAAGACATCTCCGTGAGCTGCCTGGAGACATCGACAAGGTGCTGTTCGTCCGCCGCGGAGGTTCCGTACTCCTCGCCGCCCGTTGTGGTGGCCTGATAGTCTTTGAGCATAGCCTTATTCTTGACGAACAGGGAACGCGCGATCTCCGTTCTTGCGCGACCGGTAGCGCCGGATCGGGCCAGAGACACATTGCGCGTGCTGCCCACGGAACCTACGCCGCAGATGACTTTGCTGCGTTCATTTTCTTCCCAGAAGGAATCGCATCCATGCTTAACCCAGTCCGGCGCGCCGGACATTTCGTCGCGTATTACGTTCGCAGGCAGTTCGGGTTTCGCCGCGCACGAAAAGACGCCAAGCACCAGGCTGGCGGCGGCCAGAAGAATCAGACATCGGCCAAAAAGAAGCTTGAGCATTTGATGATCTCCTTTGCGAGAGTTGTTTCAGCAAACCTATGAATGCGCTGAGATTAGGTTTAAAGTCTTGGCATGTCAATTGATGTGCCCTTTAAGGAAGAGACTATGGAAATGATGAAAAATGCCTTTGCTAAACGCAATATTCCCGTGTTTGGCGTCTGCCTGATATGCCTGTTTGTAGCGGTCCTTTTGCTGCCTGCTTCCATCATGCGTGCCGATGACAAAGGTGGCGGATTCAGTGGCGAGAAAGTACAAAAATCATTTGAATGGTATGCAAACAGCGTCGCTCTTGTCGTGGGCGTCGATGATTACACGCAGGGCTGGCCCAGGCTCCAGGAGGCGGTCAACGACGCGGAGAAGATGGCTGCCCGACTGACCAGCGACGGCTTCACCGTTTACGAGCTTCTGAACGAACAAGCCACGAAAGAAGAAATCCTCCGATACTTGCATGACGTGATTCCGCAAAAGCTCGGACCCGGTGACCGATTCGTCCTGTATTTCAGCGGGCATGGCCAGACCGAAAGCGGCGTGAGCGGCCAGCTTGGTTACCTGGTGCCTGTTAGGGGCAAGAAAGGGCAGGGCAAGGACCTGTTTTACACGTATTTGTCCATGAAGGAGATCCGCAATATCCTCATCGACAAGTACCGGGCGCGGCATGTCCTGCTTGTCGCAGACGCTTGCTTCTCAGGTTTGCTGACGGGAAGAATGGCGACCACATCGCCCAGCGCGGCGGCGGCGATGCGAAAAAGCGGCAAGATGGTCATCACCGCAGGGGGCAAGGGCGAACCTGCCGAGGACGGTTTGTTCACTGATATGCTCCTCAAAGGCCTCGGCGGAGAGGCGGACACGGATCGCGACGGCTACGTGACCTTTGCTGAGCTGGCCCTATTCGGGCAGCAGCGTACCACGCAGCGTAGCGATGGCCGGCAGCACCCCGTTTATGGTTGGTGGGACGGAGAAGGGGAAATGGTCTTTCACGCAGGCAACGCGAAACCAAAGGTGAATCAGCAGCCTCTCGCCTTTGTTCCAGTCCCGACGCCGCCAGTGAAAAGTGACTCGGAGATGATCTTCATTCCAGTCGGATATAGCCTCATGGGTTGCCCCTCCCACGTGGACACAAAGTGCGCCGATGATGAAAAACCGATCACCAAGATATACGTCGATGCCTTCTGGATGGATGTGCATGAGGTAAGCGTTTGCGACTACGCCGAATGCGTCATCGCCGGAAAATGTCGGGAGCCGAAAGTGCATCCCAAAAGTGACCTTGTAGAATACTACAATTGGGGCAAAGCGAACCGGCAGGATCATCCGGTCAACGGCGTGTCCTGGGAGGATGCAAAGGACTATTGCGAGTGGAAGGAAAAGCGCCTGCCAACGGAAGCCGAGTTTGCAAAAGCTGCGCGCCAGGGAGACAGCGCCAAAAAGTACCCTTGGGGAAATCGGCCAAAGCCTCCGACCAGCTTTTTGAACGTGGCGGACGATTCCCTTTTCGACAAAACATGGGTGACAGAGCGTTTTACAAAATACGACGACGGTTACGCGGAAACGGCGCCGGTTTGTTCCTTTGCGAAAAACTCTCTTGGCCTTTGCGATATTTCCGGCAACGTATGGGAATGGTGCTACGACGCTTATAGCGCCGACTGGTACGCGAAGATGCCGAAGAAGAATCCGGTCAACGGGGGCGAGTCAAAGGGCCGAGTCCTGCGTGGCGGGGGCTTCATGGACGGACCCGACGGAATACGCGTCTCCAATCGCGGCCATCATGAAGCGACGCACACGAACGTGGATGTGGGTTTTCGCTGCGCGAAGGATGATTGAGAAAATTGGGGAATCTGGCCTCGACGATCAATGTAGTGTTTTAGTCCCTATAACAATGAAACAGCTTTGTAAAAAATTGGATAAAAATATCAGAAAAGCAAAAGCAATTTAGTTGCATTTCGCATTATACAAAAAAGTCTTATCAACAAGAGATCTCGAGTGTCCTTTTTTTGCCAAACATTGAATGTGCACCTTATCTGGCATGCCAGGAATAGAGCTAACGGGAATGGCTAATTTGTCGATTCCTGTGTATTTTTTTCCATTAACCTTGGCGTAAATATTTACGCCTGTTTCATTTGTTACTTTAATCATGACAATATCTTTTTCCCACAATCCGTCGCCAAGATTGCGTTTTTCTCGACTGCATGGGGTGCCTGGAAGAATAGAATAATAAGGTACAAAATGTGCTACTAATCTGAAAGATGGTGGTACATCTGGTATAGGAGTAACTTTCACACCAAAGCTATCGGACGGTATGTCCGGCTGTGGCATAGAATTGGAGCTTGCATCTGTGTGATCACGGATCAACTCCATAATCTGTTCTGCTGTTTCGCCAACAATTTCCTCTGCTTCACTGAGGCTTGTCGCTTTTGCAGTTTTCGCTCCAAGAATTGCAGCAGAATAGCAATGATGGACTTTTAACGTCACTCGGTATTGATTCGCAAATGTGCGTATTTCACCGGTGACAACGTAGTCTGCGGCAATTATGCGACCAATCTCAACCTGATTTGATGTTGAACTACACTCGGCTAGATTCACGTTTTCGGGAAGCAGTGATTTAATGCTCTCTTTTGTAAACACAATAAAGCGCGATCCTGGCAGACTTGAAATAGCTTTGGTACGCACAACGTATGAAAGGTAAGCGGCCTCCGACGCATCTATACCTGCAGAATTTACCAACTCGAGTATTGCCACTCTTTTTAGTTTATTTGCGATGGTGTTGGAGAAAACATTAGGTTTTATTTGTGCAATAATTTCCATAACCTCCCGCTCCTTCACATCGAAATTGCCTTTCCATGTGCCTTGTTTAGTTTTCACTTCGATGGCATATGATCCGACCATGAGTTTATAGGCGCCGGGCGCATCGCCGACTTTTGCACCGTCAACGAAAACCTCGCCGTTCAGGGCGTTGCCGTTCTTGTCCGTCGCGGATATTTCAATGCCGCCTTCGCGGGGAGGGAGCGTTACCGATACGGTCCGAGATTTGCCCACGGAAATATTCACACGCTCGCCCTTGTCGTAATAACGCGGGTCGGTCACCAGGACTTCGTAGCTTCCCGGATCAAACTCTTTATTCTGTATTGGCGTGTGGCCCATGTCCTTGCCGTCGATGGTCACCGCCAGGCCGCTTGGCTCGCTTTCAACGCTCAGCCAGCCGAAGTTGGGGTCGAGTTTGAAGGAAATCGTCTTCATGCCCTTGGCGATGTTTATGGTCTTTTCTTTTCGTTTATAGCGTTCGGCGTCCATGCTCACCGCTACGGTGCCAACGGGCAGGGTTTTGCTGCACGGCGTGCTGCGGCACAGCAGTTTGCCATCCACCGTTACGACAGCATCCTTCGGATCGCACTCGAAGCGCACCACCGTTTTTTGCGCGGCATTGAAATCCCATGTTCCCGGTCCGGCCTCGCCGATGGAGCCTTCGCTTGCGCCGGGCTGCGTTGCAGTGCCTCTGCCCGTATGCCGGCGAATCAGCGCGAAGAGCCGCCCGGAGGCCTCGCTCACAGAGGATTCCAGGTCTTTTAAGTTATCGGCTCGCGCGACTTCCGCTCCCAGGAACTGTCCGCTTTCGCTATGGTGGGCTTTGATGTTGGCCCGAAAATCTCCGGCGTAGCGGAGGATCTCGCCGGTCACGATATAATCAGCGCCTACCTTTCGCCCCACTTCCACCTCGCATGATGCGGTCGTGCATTTGGCCAGGTCCATGCCTGGCGGAAGCATCTCCCGAATATTCTCGCGGGTCATAACCAGAAATCCATGCCGGGCCAAGGAGCGGCTCGCCACGTCACGCACGCGGTCGGTTAGGTATTTAGCCTCCTGATCCGTAATCCCCGCTTCGTTGCGCAGTTCCAGGACGCCGACTTTGAGTTCGCCGACTGCTGACAGCGACGCCGGGAGGGCTAGAAAGAGGCAAGATGCAAGGAGGACAAAGACAGGAAGGATGATAGCAAAATTCAGGGAGTTGAATTTTGAATGTCTGTCTGGTAGCGGATACGCACAGGCAGACCGAAGGAAAGTGAATTTTCTTTTACTCATTTATCGTTCTCCTTGCCTCTTGTCTCGTGAACTTTTGTTCTCATTC
>CAZQAE010000114.1:0-12598 GCA_964591275.1 uncultured bacterium
CCATCGCTCATCACGGCGTTCTGGACAAGGGCACACATTTCCTTCAGAAGCCCTTTACTATCCAAGCCTTGGCCAAAGCAGTTCGAAAGGCGCTGGATGGGATTTAAGTATGAAGTATGAAGTATGAAGTATGAAGTCAGAATTCTGCGGACGCTATTTGGCAGTCTGTCCGGCGACTGACCGGGAGACAATGGATATTGACAGCCAGGCCATCCAAATAATCGTCAGGGGGCGCCAAGTGGTCATTGGTAATTGATAATTGACCATTGTCCATTGCTCAGGGCGCCTCGATTCCCGTTCGACATTTCCCCTGCATGACTGGTTATGCCATTTGATATATGTCATTACTGCGGCTTGGAAAAACGCTTCCCAAAGGAAATTACATGTCTAAAGCGGGAAAAGCTCGAATCATCATCACTGCTCTACTCTTTGTCATCGCCATTTTGCCCTCGTGGTCCTGCGACGATGATGACGATGACAACGATTCCTTGACGGACCCCGGGCCGGACGATGATGACACGGATGACGATGCGGACGACGATGATGACACCGGCGATGGCATCAGTTACTGGCCTTTCGAGAATGCTCCGACGGATTTCGCCGAATGGTTTGAGGACTTCGCGTGGCTTAAAGATACGAGTCTGTACTTCGATCACATTGGGCCAACCGACACAATGGGCCGCGGGAAACAAGGTGATTTCGGTTTCGGAAACGGTCGTGTATTCGCTCTCATGGGCCTGAACGATCCGCTGAACACGCTCACCGAATTTACCGGTCCTTTTTACCAGGCCGCCAGTGGGAAATTCGGCGACTGCCCTTCCATGTTCTGGGTTGGCGAAAAGAAGAAAAGATTTAACGAGCAGTGGATATGGCGCGTGCGCGGCGCGGCGATCATGGTCACCAAAGAAATTACGCAAGACCGCACACTGGCCTTATACACTGTGACATTTACGCCGCCGGGAATTGACGCTATCTGCCGCATGCTTATCGCCGTTAACCTTGGCGATGAAAGCATCGAAAATGTAGCGATCCATACGAAGCCCTGGTACGACAGCCAGGAACGCGTTGCCATCGTAGAGCAACACATCACGCAGGTGCGCGATGATGAAAAAACTTTGTACATCGGCGGCTTTGAAAACGATTCCGGCGTGCTTATACATCCATCGGGCAAGGGCCTCGCCGCGACGTGGGAGAAAATCGAAGCGGGTGAGCAAAAGACGGCGCTTATTTATTTCGCGTTCACTTCCACAGGCGGCGAGACCACTGTCTCGGATATTCGAACGCAGATTGAAAATGCCGGATTCGATGGTCTTCTGGAACAGACGCGGCAGTGGTGGGGCGAGTATCTGGGAGGCGGCGCTGCGCTCAGAACGCCGGACCCAAAGGTCAACGACCTTTACGAAGGCATGCAGATCACCATCGCTTCTTCTACCGACGAGCGCGGCGGCGTCTCGGAAATGAGCCGCTACACCAGCGCATGGCTGCGTGATACCTTTGGCGCTACGTTATTCTACCTGTCCATCGGACGCGTGGAAGATGCATTTAATATGATGGACTATATCTACCGCGTCAGCATCGACCATCAGGCCATTCGTAATTCCATGCCCTTGGATATTGACATCGGCGATACCACGGACCCGCAAAACCCCAGGGAGTTTTGGGAAGGCGTGAATTTCATGCCGGGACGCGACAAGGCCGAATCGCCCAGCTACATTCCTCTAGGATATGCACATTATTATAAAATTACCGGCGACCTGGATACGATCCGGGAGCGCTACGAATTTCTGCGTGCCACGCTCACGCTGCAGGAGCGCACCCCGGAAAACCTTCTGCCTTTTAGCGGCGATGAAACTTTCCGCTATCCACTCATGTTTGTGATTCCGAGCATTCAGGAGCCGGGAGTAAACTGGTATTCAGCCAACTCCAGCTTCTTGTTCGTCGCGGCGGCGGAGCGTATGGCCCAGTTGGCCGACGATCTGGCCGACGATGCCGAAGTCGAGACCTGGACCCATCTTGCCGATGAGGTTAGGCAGGCGACTGAGCAATACTATTGGCAGGGCGATCATTACGCGGTCATTGTGGACAAGCAGACCTTGGAACCTTGGCCGCTGTCTTTTGAGGATGTGTCCACCAAGCCGATTTTCACGGGCTATCTCGATCCCGATACCGAACAGGCTCGCTCGCATGTGGATCATTTCGTCTCCTATCTCATGCGCGATGACGGCACGCTATTGTCGCCCAAAGCCATTTTCGGCTACGGCCCGACAATCTTATACGACGGCATGGTTCCGGGGCTTTTTCTGGACAACGCGGCACGCGTGGATCATCCGACCGGTGAGCTTGCCTTCAACGCCCTGGACCTCACCGCGAGCCTGTCGGGCAACTACTCGGAGATGCACTGGCGCAACCACAACATGTTTACCGCAACGCACGCAAAAAGCGGTCGCATCTTTTCAGAAGTCACATCGCGGTTTCGGACTTGGGAAGGCGGTTACAACCTAAACGCCCTGGTTCAGTATCTCATCGGCGCCGATATTGATTATCCCAACCATCGCCTGTCGCTCTTTCCACGCCTGCCTAACAATTGGCCGGAATTGGAGATGTTGGGGATGCCGGCAGGCTCAGATGGTAGCTACGATTTGCGCGTGGTCAAGGACGGACTCGCCTGGACGGTGACGATTACCAGCCACGCAAGCGAGGATCTGACAGTCGATCTTCGACTGTCGGAAGACGGTGAATTTACTCCAAGCGCTGCGCCGGATATCTTTGATTCCATTTCGACTCAAGCCGTTTATGAGCGCACGCAATTCATCGGCCTGGGCGCTGCGCTGCCGGCAGGCGGCTCACTGACGACTACGATTACTTTCCAATAGCCATCAATCACCCATGACGGACCGGAATATTGCAATAAGTTCCTCGGCCTTCTTTTCGTCCATCCCTTTATGGTGATAGATACCGAAAAGATGCTGCTTTTCTTCTTCCAGGTATTGCGGTAGGCGCAGCAGAGTCTTCCAGATTTCGTCGTAAGTCACCCCCACCTCCGCCGGATGGTATGAGGCCTCGACTTTGTCGAGAAATGCCATGATATTTTTCATGGGCCGAACCTGATACAGCGTTGTCAAAACCACAGACATTGCGATCAACTCGCCGTAGATGTATGAGCTTTTCGTGATCGATTCCAGGCAGTGGGCGAAATGGTGCTCACTACCCTGGCTGGGCCTGACGCTGTCGCACAGATCACGCAGAACCGCCTGCCCGGTGTACAATTCAGTAAGAAGCCTAAGCCCACCATCTGAGAGATCGCAGATTTCTTTCGCGCTGCCCACCATGAGTTCAAGAAGCTTACTAGCCTGACCGGCTTTTTCCTCATCGTACTTTTCGCCGATGACATCGGCTGCCAACCGCCAATCGTAAAGTGCTGTATAGATGGAAAGAATTTCGCCGACGCCCGCCTGTTGGCGCTTGCGTGCACTGAAGCCCCGAAGGGATATTCAAGATGGACCATACGGCTGCTGGCCGAGAAAATGGTTGAGCTCAGGATAGTGCCAAGCGTTTCGCCGATGACCGTATGCAATACTCTAAAAAAATGAACTTAAGCCTCACCTCAGAAAATACTGGAAAATCCCGCCCGACCAAAACGCGAGTTTTGTAGCGGCTATGGAGGATGTGCTTGATGTTTATGCCCGTCCGTTTGATCCGAATTTTCCGGTCGTGTGCATGGATGAATCAAGCGTACAGTTGATCGGAGAAGTGCATGAACCGATTCCGGCTGCTCCGGGGCATCCCGTTCTCATGGATGATGAATATGTCCGAAAAGGAGTCGCGAGCATTTTTCTCGAAGTGGAGCCGCTGGCCGGAAAGCGCAATGTGAAAATCACGGAACGTCGAATCAGGATTGACTGGGCTCACTACACCAAAGAGATGTTGGACCAGCGCTATCCCCACGCACAGAAAGTGATTTTGGTCATGGATAACCTCAACACGCACAACATGGCATCATTTTACCAGGCATTTGCCCCTGAAGAAGCTCGCCGCCTAGCCGATCGGATTGAGATACATTATACCCCGAAACACGGAAGCTGGTTGGATATAGCTGAAATCGAACTGAGTGTTTTGAAACGACAATGCCTCGCAAATCGCATCGACAGTATTGAAAAGCTGCGAGCGAAGGTGTCGGCATGGAATTTCGATAGAAACAATCGATAAACCAAGATCGACTGGCAGTTCACCACGAGCGATTCACGAATCAAATTGAAACGACTATATCCGAACCTTTAGAATGTACGATGTACTAGTGCGAAACTTCATTTTCCATCTCCAATCCGGCGCACCGGAGTCAAAGCTGCTCAAAACAGCTTAGACCGATTTGCCCCGGAATGAAAACCGGGCATGCCTTGACGCCTCTTTTCGGGCCGTGGTATAGCAACCGGGACATTCTGATTGACGGGAGTTTGCGGAGCTGGATGCTACTCCCGCAGGGAAGTCCGGTTAAAGTCCGGCGCGGTCCCGCCACTGTAACAGGCCTTAAAGAAAGCCTGGAGCCAGGAACCTGCCCCGTTAAATCACAAACCACATGTACGTCCTTCGGGTGAAGGGGCGGGTTTGAAGGCAGCACAAAAACCCCCTCGGAAACGATGGGGTTTTTGGTGCGTATCTGCCAAAACCTCCTTTCCATGCCGTCGGGCGAACGATTGACAACGGCTTTACAAAGGAGGTTCTCATGTTTAGCCAAAAACTGCTTCGTAGCGGCCTGTTTATCGTTCTCGCCCTGATTGCCGGATTAGCAATCGGTTGCGGAGATGATGATGACGACGATGACAATGATGACGGGACGCCGCCCGTCGACGACGATGTGGATGATGATGTCGATGACGACGTCGATGACGACGTAGACGACGATGTCGATGACGATTTGGACGATGACACGGAGCCTGAACTGGTCGGCCTATATCTGGATCAATACGCCAGAGCCATTCCGCAAACCGTCACAAAGAGTTTCGTCGCCACAGCGCAGTGGTCCGACGACACAATCACAACGGATGAAAATTTTGTATGGGAAAGCGATGACACGGGTGTTCTGACCGTTGATCAGAGCGGCAACGCCACGGGCGTGGCCGACGGTGTCGCAACGCTCTCGGTCAGCCTGCAGGGCATGACCGACCACGCGGACGTGATCGTCGGCGCCGATGTGTTTTTCTTCGATGCGGTAGGGCATTTTTTGAGCTCCTATGATCGCATCACGGGAACAGTCACGGACGATTACCTGGCCGCGACCAGGGACATTGCTTTTGAAGTGCCTTCAGCCATGGGAATATGGGAAGGCGTGGCCTACGTGGCCGACTCGGGTGCGCACGATGTTCCCGACGCGGAGGACGGCGGATTGGTTCTGGTTGATCTGTTCACAAAAACCACTTCCACGCTGGAGTACGTGGGGCTGGACAACCCCTGGATGGTCAAGATCGCTGATGACAAGGCCTATGTCAGCGGCCAGCTTTCCCACAATCTGGCCGTTGTCAACCTCTGGACCGAGGAGGCCGAACTGTATGACCTCAGCGCCGACTGCGCGCCGGGGGATATGGAGGTTGTCGGCGATAAGGTCTACGTGGCTTGCAGCCGCTACAATCCGGTCACTTGGGCTTACGGCGATCCGGGCCAGGTGGCCGTTTTGGACCTAAGCGAAAATCCCGCGACGGTTACACTCATTGATCTGCCCAGGGTCAATCCCCAGCACATGGCGATTACGCCCGACGGTAGTTCCTTGTACGTGGTGAGCACTGGCGATTACTTTTCGGCCTTCGGCTTCGTGAGTGAAATCGAGCTGGCCTCCGATACGCTTGTGGATTTCTTCGATTTGGGCAACTCGCCCGGTCCTATCGCCATTGCCGAAAACGGCAAAGCCTTCATCGGCGACGCCGACGCGCTCTGGACCGACGGGCTGGTGTACGTGGTTGACACTAACGACGACAATGCAATTCTGCGTGGCGTGGATGTTCCGATTCTCTTTGCCGGCGCGGGCGGCATTATGGACATCGCCGTAAGCGCTTTTGGCGGCGACTTGTACCTTGCCAATTGGGGAACCACGCAGACATCCATCATGAGTCCGGATGATTACACGATCTCCGGCACGCCGGCCACGAACTTCGCCCAGGGCTACAGCTTCTGGCAATAAAACAACAATCAAATCGATCGAGACAACCGGGGGGAGGACTTTTGTCCTCCCTTCGGTTATTATCAGGCAAAGGATGAATGGTCGATATGACACAAAATAATCTCATCGCCAAAATCGCCTCATGGCCTTTGATGGCGGCGTTCGCTTTGCTTCTTTTCCTGGCTGCCTGCACATGCGTCGGCGACGACGATGATGATGACTCGGACGAAGATTCCGATCACTTGGACGATGACGACTCCGGCGATGACGATTTCTGGCCGGACGACGACAGCGCCCAATACGACGGCCTTGAGCGCATAGAGTTTGAAACGCCGACGCGCGCGATTCCCAAGGGATTTTCCAAGACCTTTAAAGCCGTTGCGCACTTTGAGGGAGGCGCGACATCGACTCAATCCGAGTTTGACTTTTTCACCAGCGACGAATCCTTATTGACGGTCGATGAAGACGGCCTCGCCACGGGTGAAAGAAACGGAAGCGTCGCGCTGTACGCACGCCTTGGCGATGTCACGGGCGAGGCGCAAGTCATCGTCGGCGCCGACATCTTTTTCTTTGACGCCGTGGCCGGAGTTATTGCTTCTTATGACCGGGGAAGGGACCGGGTGAAAGACGATCACTTCGAGGTCGGAGGCCCTGTCGCGCAAAACCCCATTGACATGCAAATTTGGGAAAACCATGCCTACATTGTCGAAAGTAGCGGCGCATCCGCCGACATCGTCATCGTCGATCTTTTCTCCGGAGAAACACAGACCCTGATCGTTCCCGGACTCGACAGCCCCCGTGATATCAAAGTTGTTTACGACTATGCTTTCGTGACCGGCGCGTTGTCGGACAACTTCGCCCGCATCGACTTGCTGGACCTCACTTTTGAAATTTACGAACTGCCGGAAGGATGCACGCCCAACGGATTGGAAGTGATGTCCGGGCGGGCTTTCGTCGCCTGTAATTATTTCGATGCGGATGAAAACGATTACGGCGATCCGGGTCGTGTGGCGGACGTGAATCTCGAAAGCGGTGAAACGACACTGATTGACGCCTCGCAGGTCAATCCGGGAAGTTTGGCGCTTTCGCCCGACGATTCGGCTTTGTACGTGGTTTGCACCGGCGACTACGCCGGCCAGCATGGCGTCATTGACGAGATCGACATTGCTTCCGGCGAAATTGTCGACAGTTTTGCGCTTGGCCGCGCCCCCGGCGACATCGCGATAAACTCCGAAGGCTTCGCTTTCATTGGCGAGAACCTTGACGGTTTTGTGTACGTCGTCGACACCGGCGACAACTCCGTACTTCGCGGCGATGCCAATCCCATTGAAATAAGCGGCGCCTGGTGGACTTCTGACATTCGCATCAGCCCATTTTCCGGCCATGTGTTTGTCGGCGACTGGATCAACGCGCAAACGGTCATTTTCGACCCTTCAGATTTTTCCGTCGTCGAAAATATCAATACTGATAACGCCGGCGGCTACATTTTTTGGGAGTGATCACAATAATGCGGGATTTTCACATGCGCTTGATGCTACTAATGCTCGTCGCGGCGCTGGCTTTCGCCTGTGCATGCGGGGACGATGACGACGATTCATCCTCCGATGTAGCAACCGACGACGATACCGATGATGACCTCAATGATGATCTTGACGATGATGTGAATGATGACCTCAACGACGACGCGGATGATGATCTTGACGACGATCTAAACGACGACGTGGATGATGACCTCAATGATGACGTCGATGATGACACGACCGAACCCCTCGATCCTGAAGGCGATGAGGATCGGGACGGCGTGACGAACGGCGTTGAAGAATCAGACGGCACGGACCCACGCAATCCCGCCGACGCCCTGTCCTGGCATCCGGAAATTATCGAATACCCGCGTTTACTTCTGGACCGTAATGGTTGGGAGATTGTTAAACAAAAAATACTCGACGGCGTTCCCGAATACGTCGCCCAATACAATCGCGTTCTCAGTCGCGCAGGCCGCGAAGCGCAAACGCAGCCGGAGGGAGTATTCTCTCCGGGCGTTCTGCAGGGCAACAGTTTCATCGCACGCTCTGTCGCCTTCGTCGCCTTCGTCGATGATGATCCCGAAATGGCGTTGAAAGCCTCGCAGATTCTCGATATGTCGGAAGTCCGCATGGACCTTTTGCCTCTCGCCGAGTTCGACCATGCAACGATTTTGGGCGGCGCCGCGATGCTCTATTTCAGCCAGACCTATGATCTGTTGGCGGGTTTTGAACTGGTCTCAAGCGAGGAACTGACCGCATGCATGCAAAGCCTGCGTGAAATGGCCGCGCGTCTTTGGGCATACCATGTTGAGGGCTTGTGGAGGATTCTCCTCGGTCTCACGCAAAACAACCACAACGTCCGCTTTGCCTCAGGAATAGGCGCTGTCGGCATGACCCTGAACTTCCTTCCCGAAGCCGCCCGGTACGTCAACTATGGCATTGGCGACGCCACGTATTTTCTTTTGGATTGGCAAAGCTGTGATGGCGGCTGCCAGGCGGAAGGACCGAATTATCTCGACTATTCCGCGGGATGCTATCTGCCGTTCTTTTTGGCGTATCATCGCTTTGCACAAGGCGAAACGTATCCCTACCGCATCGACTGCCGAAACCGTTTTTCACCATCGTGCGTTGAGGAAAATGCCGAGGTCCCGGATCCCTGGGTCGATCCCAGACTGGCCGATGTGCACAAATGGCGATTGTCTCTTGTCATGCCAAACGGCTACGCGCCGAATATTGATGACGCGAATTTTTCCTGCGGCTACCCGGCTCTTATGGCGGCCATTCACCAGGACCCTCATCAGCAATGGATTTACACCGATAGCCAGCGATGCCGCAACGCCGGAGGAAGTCTGGACCTGGAGCACCTGGCCCTGCTCGATCAGGCGCCTGTTTCCGAGCCGCCGGATTTCGGCCCGACAATTTTAATGGAACCGGCGGGGCAGGCAATCCTGCGCGACGGCTGGGGCGTCGATGATTTCTATGCGCTGGTTATCGGCGAACACGGCAACGCGCGTGCTCACGGCACGGGACATGAACAACCCGACGCCACGAGCTTCATCTTCTACGCTCTGGGCGAACTGTTTGCCGTCGATTCGGGCTACATTAGCTGGACCGAGCGAGATCGCGTTGCCCATGCATGGAATCACAACCTCATCCTCGTGGACGGGCAGGGACCGCCGTCGGGTCTTTTCGGCCTTGCCTGCGACGTGGATGCTTACCTTAGCGATCTCGTGGATGAGGACTGGCTGAAAATGGTCCGGGTCAACGCAACCTACGCCCATACGGATGTCGAGCGCCTTGTCGGCATGATTCCCGGCTTTTCCTTCTTTACAATCGACCGCGCCACGCCCGAAAACTCGCGGCTATTCACATGGCAATTTCATGTCAATGCCGGCGGTTCGACTGACGGCGAAATGACGGTGGAAGGCGGCCAGGCCCTTATCGAGCGTCCAAGCGCTGTCATGGGCCTTCACCTGGCTTCGAACCTCGATGGGGTGGAATACGAAATCATCGAGCGGGACCACGGTTTCACGCACAGCGGCATCCAAACGCATGATGTTTATGAGGCGAGCGCGCAAGGTTCGGACGCCCTTTTCCTGTCGGTGGAGCCAGTAGCCCCGCAAGCAGGCGATCTGCCTCCGGTCAGTTTTCATCGAGACGGGCAGCGCGTTATCGCCGCGATGATCGAAACCGAGCAGCGCCTGATTTTCATCGCCACGCAGCTTGACGACGGCGTCATAGAGATTCCCACCGATTTCAGCGACCTGCCGCCGATTCAAAGCGACGCGAGAAGTTTTGTTCTTTCCGTGCATCCTGACACACAGGAGATTCTCAACCTCCACATGGACGGCGGCTCGTATCTGAACTTCGAAGGCGGGGGATGAGTATTTTTATCGGATGCGAAAAAGGATTTTACTCCGGTTTTTTCGCCTTCCTTTCATCCAACATTCGTAGCCAAGCTGCCTGCATTGGCGGAGTAGGTCCGGTTTTGGGGATTAATATGGCCATTTCCTGGTGAAATATGTAGCACATTATTGCGGTTTTGTCAAGCAATATCAATGAGTTATGTGCTTTTTAAGGGACGACGAGTTAGACTGTTTTGCAGGAACGGCAATTTTAGTGCCATTCTCAACTGTCACGAATTCTTTTAATCAAAGTATTCGCATATGTCCCAAGCTCTTATGCAACCATAGGACGGCGCACAAGCACCTATAAGCTGCTCAGGATCATACTCACATGCTCTAACGATCAATTCACCACAAGGCTCAATGCCTTTAGATATCAAAAACGCTTTCGCATTCTCAATAAACATGCTACGTGAATGGCAGGTATAAACACCGTCCATGGACGATTCATATGTGGAGCAACCTATATCCCAGCATGGATCAACAAAATATTCAACGCATCCATCATTATAATCATTACAGCCACATGAATAATAATCATCACATCCTGTCAGGTCATCATCGCTCTCGTCATCATCGTTGTCATCCGTGTCGTCATCGTCATCCTGTGAACTGTCGCTGTTGTCATCGTCATCAGAAGCCTTGTGATAGCAAGATTGCCACAAGAAAATACTGATAATTATCACGAGCATGCAAGGGATTTTTTTGTTGGTCATTCTACACCTCTCAAGTGTTATCTCTCACATCAATGAAACCATCTGGATAAGTATCTGGATTACAGTGCTCACTCCACGAAACTGTTGGGCAATTACCCCAAGCAGAATCATCCTCACTTGTAGCTTCCTTCAATGTGTAATCATCCGAAATGTTGACTCGCTTTGATTGGTTGCCACCAATGGCTCTGAATACATTTTCATCTCTAGTAGGATCAAAACCATCCACCCACTCGATAAAGAAAGTCGAATGGGTTGATCTCCTGATTTTTGTATAAAAACCAGGCTTCACATCTTGAAAGTCAAATCTGCTGAACCTATACCAAGGGCATGTAATGTAGTTTATTTTCCTCTCGAAAGCTTCATCGGAAAAGTATCTGTCAACGAAATCAGACCCCCAATTATGTAATGAATTTCTGTACTCAGGTTCGTGCATATGTGAAGTTGTATTCTTAATCACATATAGAGCAAAATCACTACACCACGAGACAGGATTCTCTGCCCAAAACAAAACATGATTATCACTACAATATCTTATCCACTGACCGGGCCGTTTCGGATGCCAGGATTGTCCTAATTCATTTGCCGCAAAGGCCAAAATCGAATCCGGTCTTGGCAGTCCTTCTATGCCGACCCGACTCAATTTATGCTTCTTTATCCCTTCATCCAAAACCAATGGGTGACCATAAGAAATGCTTCTGTTCCACCCAGGATGAGGAGGCTTCCATGAGTAAATCAGTGTATTATTTAAAAATATTTCAATATCACTAATATTTACAATTTTATCACCTGGGTTTTTTACACCGATCTCAATATGGTTAAAAGCCACAGTATCTTTTCCACTGCAAGCTCCTTCTCTTAATTCTTGAGGGACATCCATTAATAGCGGCGTGCTTTTTTTGTTGACACCGTAATATAAATAGTCCGCTGAAGCAAGTAACAAAATCAAAGAATAATACTTACTTTCGTCACCAGACAATACTGCATTCCATAGTACATCAATAAAGTCTCTCTTTTCCGCAAATTGTACTTTACTTCTAATGCCGACATCAAAGTTAAAATCCAGAATCGATCTTCCAGTGTGGTACGTACCCACTTTGACATAAGCTGGAACGCCAGAGGAGACAGGGCCACTCCTTCTCGAACTATCACCTGGTACTGGTGATCCGTTTAATGTTACATATGAGTTAAAAATAAACCCATGATACCAAGGTGGTGGATTTCTCTGAACTTGACCTAAATTGTATGGCAAGGGATTATCTGGATTGCCTCCAGATAATACTAATGGCGATTTTGACATTCGGGTAAAAAATTGTTCCATTATGGCAGGATTATCAATATGACCCTCATAGAGTTTTATTTTATTATCTTCTGTTTTTATTTTGATATTTTCTCTTTGCCTCAAAACACTTGAAAGTGTTTTATCAATTTCCAAATAAAAAGTAAAAATGTCATTACTTGATACTTTGTAGAATAGCTTATTAAGATATTCAATACTCTTATTGTTTGTGTCATTTTTTATTTCACAATTTAATACCCTTTTCGGTTCTTGGCGCAATCGACAGATAAATGGAATGCATTTCTTATCCTTGTCCTTTACTTGTTCTACAGAAGACCCACCTCCCAACGGCTTTCCGTCAGTGCCATACGCAGTCAACGGTGAATCCTTCGGGACGATCCTGGCCGGTTTCAAGCCGTCTTCCTGCGGCCCTGGTTTCCAGGGAACCAGCGGACTGTCTTTCGGCACAACCTTAAGCGGCTTATAGGGGCTATCGGAATCGGCGACGTTGCTGGAAAATAATTTATCTC
>CAZQAE010000115.1:0-12265 GCA_964591275.1 uncultured bacterium
AATGTCCAGTCGCATCTGATGCTTTAGCGAAGATGCGACAATGAGCGGGTATGCATCTATCCAGCAAGAACGCATTTTACGGCAAAAACCGCGTGTACACGAACATGGTGGCGTGACTCAAGTGCTTATCGAACAATCACCCGCTCACTCATCGCCTGACGGCGATTTGCCGTTCGCGGCTCGGTTTCGCTGCTGCGAATGGCCAGGTCATCATATCGAATTTGTAATTCCGCATTCCGCATTCGCAATTCCGCATTTGATTCGCCCTTGGCATCAACCCCTTGTAATTTCCCTTATCTTAGCGCCCTTCATGCCAGTCAGCATTTTCCGCAAAATTTGCTTTGACCTTTTGCTCCGCTTCGCTAGACTGGCGCGGCTTAGAGAAAAGCGAAGCTAAAATTTTCAATCGATCGGTTTGGGAAAGGAATGACAACGTGCACCCCGTATTGCTGACGATATTCGGCCATGACATTCACTGTTATCAGATCGCATATCCCGGAAGTCTGCTTCTGGGCATAATCCTCACTTTGCGCCGCGCAAAAAAAGAAGGATGGTCGGAAGAGGTTCTTCTGGGTGGATTTTTATTCGCCATGATCGGCATCCTCATCGGGTCGAGGCTTTTGGAAATCCTTGTGCGACTTCCTTACTACATCGACAACCCCATGAAAATGTTCACCATGCGCCGCGGCGTCGTTCTGTATGGCGGGTATATCGGCGCGGTTGCAGGCAGCATGGGCTACGTGAAATACAAAAAACATCCCTGGCTGCCCCTGGTGGATATCGCCGCTACAATGTTTGGGTTAGGCCTTTTTATTCAAAGGTCTTTCGGCTGCTTCATGGCCGGATGCTGCTACGGCGGGCCAACAAAGCTTCCCTGGGGAGTTCACTTTCCGGAAGGCTCCCCAGCGTTTAAAGCCTTCGGCAATCTCGCGGTTCATCCTTCACAACTATACGAAGCCATCCTTGGGCTTATCATGTTTGGCTTATTGCTGCTGTACAGACACAAGCGTCCAAATCGAGCCTACGGAGAACTCTTCGCCATGCAGATGGCGATTTACGGCATCGGGCGATTCTTTTTGGAGTTCATGCGCGGCGACGCCATCCGAGGAATTTTTGGACCATTTTCCACGAGCCAGTGGATATCGATCGCTATGCTGGTTTTTGCCGGTTGTCTTTTCGCCTGGGCGCAAAAATTTGGGGAAAGAACGCCGGCGGTCACCAGCTAGCCGGGCGGCGGTCCTTTAAGTCCGCTAGAGAAAAATCATGGAATTTATCCTCGCAAAAGCAGCCGGTTTTTGCTCCGGCGTTCGCCGGGCGCTGAATAAAACTCTCGAACTCGATGTCGCCGTTGATCAGAAGGTCACGACCTTCGGCCCCCTCGTGCACAACCCGCAGGTCATCGAACTCTTAAAACTGCGCGGCGTGCAGACAACCGACAGTGTTGAGGAGATCAACGGAGGACTGGTGGTCATCCGGGCGCACGGCGTTCCGCCGAAGCTCAGACAGCAATTGGAAAACTGCGCGGACGAGGTCCTGGACAATACCTGCCCCGTCGTCAGGCGCGTTCAAAAACTTGTGGCCAATCATGCAAAAAAGGGCTTCAAAGTCGTTATTTTCGGCGAGCCGAATCACCCGGAAGTCATTGGCCTTGTCGGCTACGCCGGCGAAGGCAACACGCTGGTGATCCAAAAGACCGAAGACCTGGACAGAATTCAAAAAGACGACAAATTTCTTTTGGTCACGCAGACCACCGCCAACGTGCGGGAGTGGCAAAGCACGATGGAGCAGGTGAAGAATCGTTTTCCCAACGCCGTTGTCCGAGACACCATGTGCGATGCGACGGTGCAGCGACAGGCGGAGATTCTCGAACTGTGCGATCGCGTGAACGCCATGATCGTCATCGGTGGGAAAAACAGCGGCAACACGCGTCGCCTGGCCGAAATCGCCCGTGACGAGTTCTCGCTGCCGACCTGGCACATTGAAAACGAAGATGAGTTATACAGCGTGGATTTTTCTTCCTTTGCAAAGATCGGGGTCACCGCCGGCGCCAGCACGCCCTCCTGGAGCATTGACCGGGTTATGGCCTACCTCCAAACGCTGGAGGATCGGCACCGCGCTCCGGTATTGGCGACGGTCAAACTGTTTTTGTCCACGCTGATCGTCACGAATATATTTACCGCCATCGGCGCGGGGGCGCTGTGCTACGTGGGCACCGTTTTGCAGGGCGTGCCTTTTCAGTGGCGCTTTTTCTGGCTTGTTCTTTTCTACGTTTTGTCCATGCATGTCCTCAACCGCTTTACCGAAAAAGGCCAGGACCGCTTTCGGGACGATCCGGTGCGCGTGCGTTTTTATGAACGTCATACGAGATTCATGATGCTGCTCGGCGTGGCCTCCGGCCTGGCGGCTGTCGGCATCAGCCTGGCGATGGGGTGTCTGCCTTTTCTGATGATCCTGTCGGCCAGCGTGATAGGCATACTCTATTCGGTGCAGATTGTCCCCAAGCGCCTGCATGCGCCGCTGGGCTTTCGGCGGCTGAAGGACATCGCGGCCAGCAAGAACATCTTCGTCGCGCTGGCCTGGGCCGTTGTGTCCGTCTTTCCGCTCTTTTTCACTTCCCCGCGCGCGGATATCGTTAAAACCACGCTCGCTTTCGTATTCATTTTCATGATTACGGGAATTCGTTCCGTGGTTATGGATCTGACCGATATCGGCGCCGACCGGCTTGTAGGCCGAGAGACATTGCCGATCGTCATCGGCGAAGGAAAAACCACGCGCCTGCTTCGCACCAGCGCGGGGGGTCTGGCGGTGATGCTTTTTCTTTTGGCCGGTTTGAAAATATTCCCATCCGTGGCATGGTCGCTGGGTTTCTGGATGCTGATCGAAACCGTATATATTTTGCGCCGCGGCATTTTGGTGGACAAAACCGGCGTCGTACGTCGAGACTTTTTCGTCGATTCCCATCTTATAGCAATGGGTATGCTGACCTTGGTGTGGAACTTGTGGATCGCCTGATAAACTTGATTCATCGGTAATGGCCTTTTCATCGCTCTCATTTCCGACTTGAAGCCTGCAAGGCAATACAATATTAGCTGGCGGCGTAAGCCGTCAGGATAGAGGCATTTCACAATTTAATGAAGCCCACAAAGTGGGCGACAGATTTTCTAAATTGTGATCATCGGATAATAATGAGGCGTTTTTGTGTCGCCCTCCAAGGAGGGCTTCGTGCGAATTGATAACGTACGCACAGTCCCGGCGCTTGCAAGACTGTCGATTTTCTCAACGTAAGGAAATCCACCATTGCTAAATCTCTTGTGCGTGCAACAGTTCCGTACTCCCGCAAGGAAGCAATCGTGTATCGAATCCATGAGCCACTTCCTGGGAAAGAAAAAACTCCGCGTTCCATTTGTCGACAGTCTCTTGCGCAACGGGCTAGAAACTGTCGCCTCTGACGAGGCTCATTTGCCTCTGGTATCACTCAATTTTTCTTATAAACATGCACGACGCCCGCGCATTGCGTGGGGATGGATTCAACTTCCGTGAAGGAGGCTTCGATCAATTCGCGGTATTGCGGATCGTTTTCGGGCAAAGGAGGCGGCGCGGCGCCCGGATTATTGAAATCGGTCATATCCTTGAGCGACTTTTCCATCTGCTCGCGGCTCATGTCCCAAACGCCCTGCGTGACCAGGAGGAGGTCCGCCTCCAGGTAGCGTTTCGGAAAAATTTCGTAATCCTGATTTTCAAATCCAATCGCCAGCGCCGATCGGCTCCCTTGCGCGTTATAAAGATTGACGAAGTATTGCGCCAGGTCGAGATGAAAAGACAGCGTCATCGGCGAGAAAGGATGAATGGCCAGCGTGACAACTTTATCTTCGGGAAAGTCTCGCAGATGATTTTGCAATTTTGCGAAAGTGTTGTCGAAATCGTTGAGGCACTCAATGGGCTTTTCGGCAAGATGTCCTGAGTCCAGGGGCAAAATGTTTTTGCGAAAGCTCATGTCATAGACATTCCAAGCGCCCAGCACGACCAGGCCGACTCCCACAAGAGCGGCGCACTTTTCCCACACGCCGCCGAGAATCCGCCCTGCGTTGGCCAGCCCCACGGCTATGCCCAGCGCGCAAAGAGGGATCAGCGTCGTGGCGTAGCGGTGGTCTTTGTGCGGGATGAGGGTGAAAACAAGGTAGGCCCCGAGCAGCGCCGCCAAAATGGATGCGCCCTCCCTTATGCGTTTGCCCGCCGCAAGCCAGGGCAGGCAAACGACCAGCGCCGTTGTCAGAGGCTTCGAGAGATTTTGCTTGTACATCAGCTTGAGATACCACAGGGCCTGGTCGGCGAAGCCACCGGGTGTGGCGTCGGCGGGCGCCGTAGCCGCGATCTCCTTCCACGACAGGGCGAAAAGATACCACGGGGCGATAAGCCCTCCCGCCAGAATCAGGCCGGTTGCGCCGACGAGAATCTGCCGTCCGGTCAAAAAGGGTCCCATGCCGTCGCGCTTTCGCCAATAGCCGTAAACAAAGCTTTCGGAAACGGTGAACAGCAGCGGGCCGATAGCGTAAGCCACGAAGGTCCATTTCATGAGCATCCCCGCCGCAAAAGCCAGCGCGGCGGCGACCAGGGGCAAAGGCCTGGAGAATCGCTCCGAGGCCAATAGGCCCCAGACCATGATGACAAGCATGGCGCCCATCGGAACTTCATAGAGAGGTACGCGGGAGTAAAAAGCCAGGTGCGGAGCAACCAGCATCAGCGCGCAGGCCAGCGGTCCGGCCCAGTTTGTCTGCGTGGCGCGACGAGCCAGAGAGTTCAGACAGAGAAAACACAGAAGGAAGCAGAAGGTGTTAGCGAACGGCACCGAATTGCGCGACAGGCCAAAGACATTGTGGAAAACGGCCCAAAGCGAGACGGTCATCGGAGGATAATAGGTCTCGCCGCCCCATTTGTTGAGCATGGCAATAAGGCCCTGCTCCTGCAGCGTATGCGCGTAGCCGTAACTCCAGGAAAGATGGAAGGCGCCGAAGGGGTATCGCACTGCGTCGAGCCAGGCGAGACTCGACGCGAGCTGCGCCGCCAGCAGCGCCAGCATAATGAGATACGGCCAAATGGCCGGGCGCTTTTTTTCGTTGAGAGAGTTATCCGACATCGGTTATATAATCTGACCTATGTTGAAGCCTGCGTCCAGAGGAGAGGTGATGTCGGTCCAGTATTGTAATACTCAAAGCAACAGCTCGGATTTTTTTCGAAATAGCGTTTTTTTTACGGCTTCATTTCTGTTATAACAGCGCCGAGCGATTGAATGCGCGCCATGCACTATGGAGAGATTCTTATGAAATCGATTAGCCTGATTTTTTCCGTCGCACTGATCGGAATTTTCCTTGCGACTCCTTCGCTGACTTTCGCCGACGCAAACCAGGGAATTTTGACGCCTGCTCTTGCCGCAGCCGGGCCGAATGCCGTGACGCGTTTCATCAGCCTTTCGCCGGGTGAGCTTTTGGGGAACTACGAAGCCGCCGTGCGGGAAAACGGAGCGCAGGGCGGCGGGCGGCGCCTGGTTAGCGTGCATTTGAATGTGCCGGCATTTACCGCAGGCGACTGGACGCGCTTTAGGAGGCCAAACGGGGCTGTTTCGTGGCGCACAGCCATCAAATCCGACGGGGCTTTTTTTCTTCGACCGCATTTCGCATACATTTCCGAGGACACGCAGGTATTCGTATATGGGGTGAGCGACGAATTGGCTTCGCTCGCGCATCGAACGGTCACGGCCCTCAGCGACGACTTCTGGGGTCCCATCGCCGATGGAGACATTCTTTTCATTGAGGTGATCTCCGATGCGGTTCCGGAACTTATTGTTGATAAAATCAGTCACGGAATCCAACCAATTCTGCCGACGGCAAAGGAAGCCGGATGCTATCTGGACCCAAGTTGTTACCCGGAATGGGATGATATTAAAAGCGGCGTAGGCCTTTTGTATATCGATTCCCTGTTCGGCGGCGGCATGTGCACCGGCAGCCTCCTGGCGGACCGAGGCCGGACCGGGCAGCCCTGGTTTCTGACGGCGAATCACTGCCTGAGCAATCAATGGCAGGCTGACGGCGTTATCGTTTACTGGAATTATGACACGGACACGTGCAATGGGCAGGCTCCGGGTTATCAAGGGCTTCCCACATCGAGCGGCGCCGATTTGAAGGGCCACGGCTTTATGTCGGACTTTTCCTTTATGTTGCTCGACGAGGCGCCCCCGCAGGGAACGACCTACCTGGGCTGGTCCATTGATCCGCTGGAGGCGAGCGACGAGATCATCGCCGTGCATCATCCCGATGTCGCATGGAAGCGAATCACCTTTGGCAATATTGTCAATACCAATGGGAATTTCTGGGAAGTCCGCTATTCGGAAAGCTCCACGGAGGGCGGCTCCTCCGGGTGCCCGCTCTTCAACGCGGACAGGGAAGTGATCGGGCAGCTTTACGGCGGCACCGCCGGGTGTGACCGCATGAACGCCACGGATACATATGGTAAATTCATGGTGTCCTGGGATCTGGCCATTGGCAATTTTCTGAATAACGGCGACGCGGTGGACGACGACTGGTACGCCGATGACGATGACGATATTGAAGATGACGATGGTGACGATGACGATGGTGACGACGACGGTGACGACGACTGGGTCGATGACGATATAGATGATGATACGGATGATGACGACACTGGCGACGATGACCTCCAGGCCGATGACGACGACGATGATGATGACGATGACGACACGGGAGGCGGATGCGGTTGTTAAACCTGAAAGGCGGATGGACAGTCCAGATGATCAAGGCGCTATTGCTCTTTGTGATCGCCGCCGCCGCATTGATCTTCGCCGCCGCCGGGGATGTGTCGTTTCTATACGAGGCATTTTGATACCCGCGTTGCGGCATCGTCCTTAGATATGATTATTCAGTAATTTCTCGACTTCACTCGAAACGATAGGGTTGGCAGTTGGCTTGATGCGTTTTCACATCATCACCATATTTCCCGGGTACTTCGATTCGCCTCTTTCGGTCGGCGTGCTGTCCAGGGCGCTCAAAGACGGAATTATTTCCGTAGAGACTGCGGACTTGCGGAATTATTCAACCGATGCGCATCGCCGCGTGGACGATTATTCTTTTGGCGGCGGCGCGGGCATGGTGATGAAGCCCGAACCGGCGGTTAAAGCCATCAAAGAAGCTCGTGCGGCGAATCCTGACGCTCGCGTTTATGCCATGTCTCCCGGCGGGCAATTGCTCACCGACGATCTCGCCAGGCAATTGGCGACCGACAAGGGGCTTATCCTTCTTTGCGGACGCTACGAAGGCATCGACCAGCGCGTGATCGATCATTATTGCGACGGCGAATTGTCGGTGGGAAATTACGTCCTTTCGGGAGGAGAGGCGGCGGCGCTGTGCGTGGTGGATGCTGTCGCCAGGCAGATACCCGGCGTTGTCGGCAAAGAGGAAAACATTGCCACGGACTCCTTTAGCGCCGGGCTGAAACATCCGGTTTATACTCGTCCCGAGGATTTTGAGGGACGCACAGCGCCCGCGACGCTTCTATCGGGCGATCAGAAGCGAATCGATGCGTGGCGCAGGCGGGAGGCTCTGATGAGGACCAAAAAATGCAGGCCGGAACAAATCCTTGAAGCGGGACGCCACAAGGTGATGTTGGAGTTCGACAATACGCCAGCGCTCGTTCCGATAGCATTTTCAAAAACGATCCTTCAATACGGCATCGCCGGCGCAGTGTTGATCTCCGGCGATGCGGACCAGCGCAAAAGCTTTCGCGAATGCCGCCCGGGCAAAACGCTTTCGGCTCCCACAAAAAAAGAAGCGGATCGCAAGATCGAAAAGATCATCGGCGATTTTGACCGCCTGCCCATTGATGCAAAAAATCTGGAGACCTCGGAAACCTCCCATCGTCAGCTCATCAAACTGCTGCGCAAAGACAGAGGCGCGGTTCTGACGATTAACGCCATAGCCGGGCGCGACAAGGTGGACGCGATCATCCGCCTGTCGATTCTGTTGACGACCGTTTTGGATATCAAAGGAAGCAAAACGAGTTAAGGAGCCGCCATTGGCGAGCACGAACAATCGCACGGGCCTTAAAATCATTTATTTGTGCCTTGCCTTCGCCGGCCTTTTCTACCTGGCTTTCGACGCGAACCGGGACATCAACATATACGACGAAGGCGTCGCCGTTTACGGCGCGCAGCGCGTGATCAGCGGCGAACTCCCCTATAGGGATTTCTGGACAATGTATCCGCCGGGGAATTTCTACCTGCTGGCCGCGCTTTTGAAAATCTTCGGAAACACTCTGGCCACAGCGCGCATCTGGTCCGTCGTGGTCATGTGGATGCTTGTGATCGGCGCGGGCTTTCTGGCGCGGCGAATATCCAATCCGCTCGGCGTCCTGGTCGCTTCCGGAATTGTGATGACGGCGGCAGGATCATACGGCTTTTACGCGCAGCCTGTTCCCACCGCGCTTGTCCTCAGTCTGGCGGCCGCATTTTTTCTCATGCGCTATCTGGAAAATCTGCGTATCAGAAATCTTTGGCTGTCCGGTATTTTCATCGGCCTGGCAACGCTCGTCCGTCATGATGTCGGCTTTTATGTTTTTCTCGCGCATCTTTTCATCCTCATTCCCTTCCATCTCTTCATTTTGATTCCCGCCAATGTGAAAACAGCGTCCAAGGGGACGCAAACCATCAAAGGGATCGCGCCGCTTGCCTGCGGGATACTCGCCATCGTCATGCCCGCCGCCATCATCATGGCCGTGTTCATTCCGATCCGGGAGATGATAGACTGCCTGATTTTCTTCCCGCTTAAAGTTTACCCCAAAGTTCGCGCCCTGCCTTATCCCTCGATTCTGCCCGATCTCGGCATCATCACAGAAGGCGGCGCGAGCGCATATCTGGCTGCCTGCGCCAAGCGACTGCCCTTTTATTTTCCTCTGGGCGTGTATATCGCCAGCGCTTTTCGATTGTTTCGCGAGGCGAAAAAGAATCCTGAAAAATCCAGGAGTTCTGAAACCCGCATCATTGTTTTCCTGATCTTTCTCGGGTTGTTTCTCCACTACATGACAATCATTCGTTCCGCGCCGCCAAACCTGCTGCCGACCACGATCCCGGCCGCCGTGCTCTTTGCACACCTCGTTTCGAAAATCGGGAAATTGTCCAAAAAAAGCCTTGGATATTGGATCATCGCCGTATGCCTGCTGACGGCCCTGACGGCACCGCCGCTACGCGGCAAAGCTTATGCTCTGAAGCTCAGGTTGACGGGTCATCCGTGGCATGGATTCACCATCGAAAAAGGCGCTGGGATTCTTTGGGACGAGCGCACGCCGGATTATGAAAAGGCGATTCGCTTTGTCCGGAAACACACGGATGAAAACGAAAAGATACTTGTCGCCAATGAAAGAAACGACCGGATTTTCATCAATGATGTTCTTTTCTATTTTCTTGCCGACAGGCCTTCGTGCACCAAATTCCACGAACTCCATCCGGGGCTTGCAACTACGCATGAAGTGCAAAATCGGATAGCGGGCGAAATCGAGTCGAAGCGGGTTCGCGCCGTTGTCTTGCGCCGGGAGGAATATTCCGAATCACCGGGAGTCGATGGAGCGCGGTTGCTGGATGATTATATCCAACAAAACTTCGCCTTGGCCAAGCGCTTCGGTGATTATTCCATTTGGCTTCGGCAGCCCGTCACAATCGGTGAATCACTCGCGCAGTAAATCGAAAGTCGCCAAAATGAGAAGGAAAGGGCGTCAGGTTAATCGCGGGAGGCATGGACAAGACATTGTGAGCGTTAGCGAACAGTGCTTGTCCGTGTCTTGTTTATCTTAAAGCAATTTATAATACATCAAACACGGACAAGCGCCCTCACAGAGCTTCGGGCCGAGAAGCTTGTCCATGCCACCCGCAAAACTTGTGGAAACCAAGAGGCGTTTTTAAGAAATGTCTACACAGAAGCTGAAACAAAAAGGCTTAACTTAGTGCCATTCATGCCAGTCGCCATATTTCAATGCCGCTATCGATTTCGACCGGTTTGAATGCTAGAGTCTTGAAATGAGCAATATCAACAAGCTCACTAAGAAAGTTACATTTTCCATTTTTGCCGTCGTCTTTGTTCTTTTCGCCGCTGAAGGCGCGTTTCGCCTCATCTATCGAGCCGCAAAGGGACCCGCCGGGTACGATGAACTGGCGCGCTACGCTAAAAGCGGCAGCCAGGGCATGATCCACAACTTTCGCGCTCATCCACAATATCTTTATACTTTCCAGCCGTCGCCGCCGCGTATCGGCGAGACCGGTTTCACCGGGCCAATGCCGGAAATTCCGAAAGCACCCGGCGAACTGAGAATCATCGTTCTCGGCGACTCCACAAGCGCCGGCGAACACGCTTGGCCAGCGCGCCTGACGCGCCTGTTGAAAGCAAACGGCGTCCACAAAGCAGCCGTAGCCAATCTGGCAATCCCCGGTTATACGAGCAGGGAGGGTTTGAACGTATTGCGTCATCTCGGCCTGGCGCTGGACCCGGATATTGTCATTGCCGCCTTCGGGCACAATGATTTGCAGGCGGGGATGTACGCCGGCTTCAAGGCGAATTATTCGCACTTTAGAAAACCTTTTGCTCCGCCGTCCGACGCCGGACTCCGCGACCTGTTCGACCGCTGGTGCACGCGCCGTATTTTTCTTTATGCCTTCACGCGGCGTCAAAAAGGCCTGCCTCCTTTGATGGGATACCGGCTTGACGATTATATCCTCTGGCGCAAGGCGCAACTTTTGGACCAGCCAAATTTCGGAGGCGAATTTGCCGCCGCCTTTTCAGACCATATGAACAGTATTGTGGACGAGGCCCGAAACGCCGGAGCAACAGCCGTGTTGATGACGACGCCATGGTGCTTTGACAAATGCCCGTCGCAATCCAAAGCGATATTGCGCGATGGCTTGAAAGTCGTGAACGGGATTATCCGGGCTGTCGATGAGGCTCTTGTGATAGATCTTGACGCTCAACTTTCCGGTCGATGTGAGCTGTTTATGGATCACATCCACGCAACGCCACTGGGAGACGATATGCGAGCCGGAATCATTTATCGAGCTTTAGCCAAGTCTGAAATTTTCTAAATACGATTACGGCATTTTCGGCGCCGGCGCACTTTCGGTTGGCCCCGAAGCTTCGGGTTGGGGCGGATTAATGGGCGCGTCAGTCGTCGTTCCTTGCTTTTCTTTGGCGGTTTCAGCTCCGGGCTTCGGTTCCACTTTCTTGATCTTCATCTGAACCTTGCCTTTTTCGGGACCGAACTTCGCGCCGGGGAGTATCGCCGGAATTCCGGGATTAGCCCCTTTCGCGTCCTTGAGGTACCGAAGTGAAAAAATCTTCCACTTTTGGTTTAGGCGAGAGATGAAGTTGATTTCCAGATTGATTTTTTTTATGCCGCCGCCATCAGGATACTCCGCAATAATGGTTGACCCTCTATAGAGGGCGTATTGATCTTTGGATATAACTTCCCGGCCCAGCTTGAAAACGACGAACTTTAGTGGTTTGCCGAGGAGTTCCCGGTTTTTAATCTGAAAATCCCGGAGTACAAATTGCTGGTAAACGGTGAATCCCTGCTTGTTGTTGAGCTTCGCAAAGGGCCGAAGGTCGTCTTTAGTCAATAAAAGCGATGTAAACAGGTCGTTATTCTTGGTGGATACCGCTTGAAGATACTTCTGGGCCAGTTCCTCCGTGCTGTCGCAACCAACCGTCTCCGGGCGGGTTTTGCGGCAACCACCGCAGGATGCAAATGAAAAAACGATTATGGCTAAAATGGAATAGAAGAGAACGCGTTTATGCATTGAAAACCTCGTGTATTTCGTTCGCCCCGCATTTTGTATCCATATTTGGATTGAAAATCAAGAAATCTTCCTAAAGGCATTAACACCCAAAACCGGCACAGAACAAACGAAGCCCCGATGCCATATGGGCGCCGGGGCTTCGCGGTCACTTGAAATAAATCAGGCGATTCGGCGATCAGCAGCCGCAGCCGTCGTCGTCGTCGTCGTCATCGTCGCCACCCTGAGCGTCGTCGTCGTCAACATCATCGTCAGCGTCGCTGTCGAAAGTCGCGGTGCCTGCGGCCCACTCTCCGCCGGCGGGAAGTGCTTTCCAGTCGAAGCCGTCGGTGGGACTATCATCAGTAGTGGCGAGGAAGGAAAACTCAAGAGCTTCGCCTTCGTGAATGTCGCACACCATCGAGGAAGATGCGAGCAGGCCGG
>CAZQAE010000116.1:0-11897 GCA_964591275.1 uncultured bacterium
ATGGGGGCCGGAATCTCATGTTTCCTCCAAATTCCGAATCGCGAGAATTTCCGAGTTGCGCCAAAAATAAAATTTCATCTCTTGTAATGCTAACAAATATGTGGCACCATTTCTACAGTTAGTTTTTGCAATGCTATTTTCTGGGCGGTTTCTTCATTTTATTTGGGGGCGTAACCGTTTCCTTGTGGGAGGTGTGCTATGAAGTTATGGCCCGTATTGCTAGTGATTACCTTTGCTATCTGTGCGCCGTTTTTCGGTTGCGAATGCAGTTCCATGAGTCTTTCCGGCGACGACGATGATGACGATGATGACGGCGATGAGATTCCTATGTTCGACGACGTTGACGATGATGCTGCAGATGACGATGACGCAGGCGATGACGACGCTGGCGATGATGACGCAGACGACGATGATTCGTATGATGACGACGTTGATGATGATGATTCATGTGATGGACTTGTCATCAATAAACGTGGATACACGCAGTTATGCGAACCCGCCGGCGTGCGCGTTGTCTTTTCTGTTGCAGACTGCGACAACAATCCGGTCCAAGGCCTGACCGGCGATAATTTCACCGTCATCAATGATGAAACAGGGCAGCCCTTCTTGTCGGAAGGCGGTTCTTCGGCCTTGATGGAAGCGCTTGATTTCGAATTCTACTCGATCCTGCTTCTGGACCTGTCCTACTCGATTATCGACAACAACCGTCTCAATGATGTTATCAACGGTGCGGAGACTTTCGTTGAAATGATGATCGCAGGACAGCCGGAGGGTTTCAAACACTACATCGGCATATACGTTTTCGGCAGCACGGATGCTTCGGAATTCGTTCATGATTTCACGCAGGATTCAGCCTCCCTCAATGCCACGCTTGAAGAACTTCGCAACGATCCCGGACGAGGTTCGACAAATCTGTACGGTGCATTCGCGGCGGGTCTGGATCTGGTCGACGACCAGGGAAGCGGCGAAATGATCTCGCGCTCCCTCGTGATTTTAACCGATGGAACGCACGAAACGGGTGACCGGGAAACCATGCGGGAATACGCCACGACGCGGCTTGAAAATTCCAACGCCCGTTCCTACTCCATCGGCATCCGCGGCGACTACAATGAAGATGACCTTCTCGAATTGGCCAGCTCGCCGGAGAATTTCGTCATGGTCGACGAAGCTTCGGAATTAGTCGATGCATTTGAGTCGGTTTCTGCTTTGCTGGAGGCTTGGTCGCGGAGCAACTACGTCATCGGCGTGTGCAGCCCGCTTGAGGGGCCGAATCGTTCTTTGACTATTCAGGCAGAAAAAGATGATCTCTTTGGTGAGATTCAAGTTCAGTACAGCGCCGTCGGATTCAACCTTGTCGACTGTGATTCAGAAGCCGTAGCCCAGGGCGAACAGTGTCGCAACTTCAATCCAAGCGGCGACAGCCGTCCGGAGATCAGCAACGGTTTTTGGGACCCAGACATAGTCGGCGGCGGAGGTGACTTGGACTCGCTCCTGAAGTTTTCTGTATGTGACGAGGACAATGATCTATCAGGGGGTGAGGTCTATACTTGGCTGGCGGGAACTTCGGTCCCATTTTTCGGTAGTTTCCGGATTTTCTGGGATGATTTCACCAATGGCGCGCCCGACTGCCCCAATTGCGATAATCCGTTTTTGATTGGAGGCATCCCGACGCCTTTCGACGGGTGGAACGGAACCATCTGCTGCGATGTCGAGGTTACCGACGGCAGGGGAAACCTGAGCAACAAGCTGCGGGATATCTGCATCACGATATTGCCTTAAAAAAGCAACGAAAGCGTCATTCTTTTTAAGCAATAATACCTGTGAACGCTCCCCAGGCGAGAAGGCCTGGGGAGCTAATGAAGCTCAAGCCGGGGCGATGTGCGCCACGCGAATGCGGAAATCCAAACGCAACCAGACATAAGCAAAATTGTGGTGTGCCGCACAATATTCAATTATTGCATGTTCATTGACTGACTGATCAGCAGCCGCAACAACCGCTGTCGTCGGCGTCATCATCGTCGCCGCTATCCACTTCTTCCGTGTCGTCATCGCCCAGAGAAAGATCATCATCACTTGCATCGTCGTCGGGAATCCAGTCGTCATCCGCATCGTCGTCCACAGGTCCGTCGGTGACCGTAATGAAGTCCGTTTTGGTCTCCATGCTGGAACCGCCGCCGGTTGTAATTTGCAGGGAGACCGCATAGACGCCGCCTTCTTCGTAGACGTGCAAGGGTCCTGTTTCCGATGATGTTTCCCCATCGCCGAAAGTCCAGCGGTGATCAGTAACGCCGCAATCCGTGTAAACGATGGACTGGTCGCTGAAACTCACGGCCAGCGGCGCGGCGCCTGTGATTGGATTGGCGTTGAAATCTGAAGCGGGCTGCCCGCACCCGATCTCGAAAGCGGCATCCAGCGTGTTGTTCCCGAATTCATGCTCCAGGAGAAGATCGTATGTCCCGATGGATTTATTTTTAAGATTGAAGGTCGCCTCGGCTTCATCAAGAGAGTTTAGAGTTACGCTGGCGGCGACGATCTGGGCCCGACCCGGACCGATCAGCTTGGCCGTCAGCGGATCGGCGAAATAAACACCGGTCAGCGTCGCGACGAACGTGGGATTGTCGTTTTGGCCGATGGCCGGATCGATGGAGGCCGGTTCCGGCGCCGGCGTCGTGATCTGAAATCCGTTTTCCAAAACACCCATACCGGCGGGATTGCTCACGCGCACATCCCACAAGCCCGGCCACTCGCCAGTGAGGTCGAAAACGCAATTCAAAGTGGTCTGGCTCAAAACATCGACACTTGTGCCCTGAATCTCGTCGCTCGTATCAGCTTTGAAAAGGGTGACTTCGCTGTCTGATGTAAAACCCGCGCCCTCGATAATGATGAGGCCGGTCGGCTCGGTGTTGATGCCGCTGTCGGGCGTTACCGCCGTAACAGAGGGCGGGCCAAGGAGTCGCGTGTAGCGCAAATCCATTTCGATCGAACTGTAATAAACGACGTGGGGATTTCCTGCGGAATCCAGAGCAATATTCGACCAGTAGGAAGGTTCCACGTCCAGCGTGTACAGGCCCCAGGTTGAGCCGCTATCTTCGGCATAGCGCAACCGCCCGCCGGCGTAGTAAACCACTTGAAGGACTCCATCATCGCCAACGGCGATGTCCGAGTATCTTCCGGTGCTGCTCGAACCGCATTCTATCTGTTCTTTGGACCATGCGCCGCTTATTTTCATGAAAACCGAGGCGCAATTGTCTCCGAAAGTCGATTCATCGTAGGTGCTAATGTAAACGTTGTTGCCGCCGTCGACGGCGATGCCGTTATAGGAGCCGCTCAGGTCCAGAAGATCCGAGACCTTTTCAGTGTACCAATCGCTTCCCGGATTCCAAGCCAGTTTCAGGCTTGTGTCCAATTCATCCTGATAGGCGATTTGAGGCTGGTTATATCCGTTAAAGGCAATGGCCGTATGCGTTCCCAGGATCGCCACGCCCAGAGCCCTTGTCCTGTCATCAACCTCCGTGCAGTTCCAGCCGGAAACATCTCTGTAGCAGACCATCAGGCCCAGTTCGCTGAGGAAATCCTCTTCGTCGAAATGAAATGAAACATAAGGCACGCCGTCATTGTTGAAGGCCAGGTCGATCCACTCACCCTGGTTGTCGCTCGTGTCTTCCACCTCTTCATTATTCCAAACCGCACCATCGAACCATGCAAACTTTGCATTGTCTTCGGAAGAATCGTAATAGGCGATGGCGGGAAGGTCGGTGGTTGGGTTGAGAGCGATGTGCGCGTATCGGCCCTTGCTGCCTTCATCAATGATGGTGATGTCCCATCCGTCGATGAGGCGTTTGCCGTACATGAGTCTGGCATTGGTTCGGTCGTACCAGGCCGCGTGCGGCGTGTCCGTGGAGTCCAGGACAATGGAAGAATACTCTCCCTGCTGGCCTTCCGATGCGATTGTCTCGCTCACCCATTGGGCGTTTGCGTATTGCGTGCAGGCCAAGACCAACACAGTTGACAGAATGAAATAATAACAGCGTCGCATTGTCGCAACCTCCTACAAAAAGGCCATACCTTTTTTTGTTTCTTCGCCGCCCCATCAGTGGACAATTATTATAACATAAATTGATAAATTATTGTCAGCAGCTACAGCATCCTCCGGCGCTGTCGTCGTCATCGTCGCCGGTTCCCGCTTCCTCTGTGTCGTCATCAGTATCATCATCATCTGCGTCGTCGTTCGGAGGATTCCATTGATCGTCGTCATCGTCATCCGCGTCGTCATCCGCATCATCGTCCACCGGCTCATCCTGCGCGTCGATACAGTTGCTTTTGATTTCCGAGTCGGCGCCGCCGGGGGATGTCGTTTTGAGGGTCACCTGGTAAATGCCGGCCTGCGCGTACTCATGCATCGGGTTCGTTTCGACAGATGTTTCGCCGTCGCCAAAATTCCATTCCCACGAATGAATCACGCAGTCTGTATAATCCGTGGACTGGTCCGTAAACTGCACGGACAAAGGAACGATGCCGGCGGTCGGCGCGGCGTTGAAATCCGCCTTTGGCAGGCCGCAGGCAATTTCGAAGGCGCCGGGCAGCGTGCTTTCCCCGAAGTCTGTGGCAATCTTCAGGTCGTAATCGCCGATATTTCTATCCACCAGATCAAAGGTCGCCTGCGCCTCGGTCAATGAATCCAGTACGACGGAATCGGCGAAGATGTTGGCGCGACCAGGGCCGATAAGCACCGCAGTCATTGGCTCGGCGAAAGATTCGCCGGTCAGCGTGATATCGAATGAATCGTTGCCGTTTCGCCCCATGTCCGGGCTGATTCCGGTGAGAACCGGTGTCTCGGTTTCAATCGTAAAGCCGTCTTCCAGCGCGCCAACTCCGGCGGGATTCGTCACGTGCACATCCCAGACGCCGGGCCACTGTCCGTCCAGATCGAAATCGCAGGTTAGTTCGGACCCTGAATTTATATCAAGATTAGTGTCCTGAATTTCCGTGTCCGAATCCGGAAAATAAAGGCTGGCCGTGCTTTCGGGACTAAACCCTGCGCCGGTAATGGTCACCGACACGGTTTCACTGTTCATGCCTGATTCCGGCGTGATCGCCAGAACCTCCGGCGCATCCATATTCCAGATATAACGGACGTCGCGTCCGCCAGCGTAATAATAGATGATGTGCGGGCTTTGGCGCGAGTCCAGCGCGATGCCGGTCCATTGCCCGGCGTCCGGGTCCGCATCCAGGACTTCAATGGCCCAATCTCCACCCTGCTTGACCGCTAGGCGAAGTTCGTTGTCGGCGTGATAAGTCACATAAATCGTGCCGTCGGTCGCCACGGTCACGTCGGAGTATTTGCCGAAATCGTCGGCGGAGTCACACTCGATCTGCTCCTTGGACCACCCGCCGGAGGTCTTGGTGAAAAGGGCAATGCAGTTATCGGCCAAAAGCCCGCTATCAAAACTGCTGATATAAATATTGTCGCCCAGGTCCAGAGCGATGCCGGCGTACTCGCCGCTGGAATCGGCGGTGTCGGCGGCGTCCTCGGTGTTCCAGCCGCCTCCGTCGCGCCACCCGAATTTCTGAATGCCGCCAAGCTCATCGCGGTAGGCTATCTGCGGTTGGTCACCGCTGTCCATGGCGATGGCCGTATGGGAGCCGACCACGGCGGGCCATACCCAATCTTGCACTTGATGACAATCCCACCAGCCGCCGATTCTCCAGCACGCGTTACCGCCGATCCTCTCGAAGGCGCCATTGTCGAAGAGATAGGAAACGAAAGGAACGCCCTGGCTGGTGAAGGCAATGTCGATCCACTGCCCTTCGTCCTCGAAATCCGAGTAATCAATCTGCTCGTTGTGCCAGGCGCCGTCGTACCAGGCATACTTGGCCTCGCCGCCCAGATCATCGCGATAGGCGATGGCCGGTTGGTCGGTAACAGGGTTGATGGCGATGTGCGAGAAGCGCCCCTTCTGGTTCGCATCGACGACGGTCGTATCCCAGCCGTCGAAATTGCGCACGCCGTATATGAGCTGAGCATTGGTGGCGTCATACCAGGACGCGTGGGGAATATCGTTGCTGTCGAGTGCGATGCCGGCATATTCGCCCTGCGTACCCACTGTGGCGACGGTTTCGGTTACCCAATCGGCCCATGCGACGGGTGCGGCGACAAAGATGATGCTTATGGAAAGTAAGAGCATCCGGCGTTTCATGTTGAATCTCCTGAGTTTCAAGTGGCCCAGCCCATAGTGTAAACGGTAACGACACTCTCATGCAATCATCCAACTATTATTAAAACCCTCAGACCCAAATTTTAGCGCCGCCACGCATAGTTCAACAAATAATAAAAAATGGAGTTAGGCGCGAAACCGAGCCGCGAACGGCAAAATCGCCGTCAGGCGATAAGTGAGCGGGTATGCATCGACTAATGACAGAAGGCGCCCTCACTCCACGAAAGCGTCCTGCTCGGCTGTCAAAAAATTATCTATGCCGGTTTTGGCATCCTGGACATTGGGACCGAAACGCACCAGGTCCATAACCCACATGGCGTAGAGGGTTTGAAAAAAACGCAAAGGCGCAAGGCCCGAGCTTTCCATGACTTCCGTGGCCGAGCGATGATTGTCGATGACATCGAGTATCCGATGCGCCGTCGTGGGAAGCGCCCTTGGCGGCTTGGGTGTTCCGTAGAGCAGGCTGGACAACCGATCCTTTTTCGCAAAAATCATTCCAAGGCGGTCGTTGGAGTAATGGCGACGCACGCCCTCGAATATCAGCGTGCCGGAATGCAGAGCCAGTTGGACCTGGACATTCGGAGACTGCCGGTCGTGATGAAAATGATATTTGGCCCGTCTCCATTCCCAGGAAAAGAGCCGCAGCATGATCTTTTCGGCATATTCAATCCGAGCTTCGTTCATGTCCGCTTCGCCGATTATCCCCGAGTGCGTCAGGAAAGTTGCGAGCTTCGCGTCGTCTTCGGGATTCGTTTGCCGGGCCTTCGCCAGAACTTCCCTTCCGACTTTGCCGGTCCTGATGAGAAAATCGCCTAGGGCCTCGCCGTGCAACAGCTCGGAATCCAGACCACATATCATCCGGTCTGAAATGTGGATTGTGATTGTTGTTTCGTCTTTGCTGACGCGCAATCGCCCGGGACCGTCATGCTCAATGAGCTCATAAATCAATCGGGCGAAGGGCGTTTGTCCAAAAGTGCCCGACTGCTTTCCCTGTCTGAATCGCTTTCGCGGTTCATTTATTGACGAATCCACTTTCAATGGCGGGCCTGCGGCATCGCGTCCGAAAAGCCAGTACTGCACCTTTTCGACGACGCTGTCTCGGCTCACGGGGCGACAAAGCCAATCGTTCGGAACAACAAGTTCCGACGGGGTTTCGGAGTAGTGTTCCGCCTGTTGCGAACTCGCCAGGCAGATGACGGGTGTTTTGCTCGACTCATCAAGGCGACGCAGGCGTTCGCAAAACTCAATGGCCGTGCCGTCGGGCAATTTGAACTCGCAAAGAATCAGGTCGGCGGCGAGACGATCGAGTTCGCCAAAGGCGCTTTCCATGGATTCAGCCACGCTAAAGCCCATCCCCATGCGGACCAGGATTTCGCTCAAAGGCCCGCTGGCGGATTTCTCCGGCGCAACGATTAGAATCCGTTTAGTCAAAGCAATTTATTTTGTTTATTTGTAAGGGTGATCTATTAATCAAAAATCCAGCCAAAAACATTCGAAATTCCACATTCCTTTGGCCGTTCCCACACTGAGCGCCAATCACACTGGTCACTGACGAAAACCTCGCCAGAATGAATCATGTGGGCCTGGAATCGAATAGCATCAGCGCATGCAGGAGCTGTTCAATATCCATGTCCATCCGTCTTTGAAAAGGATCCAGATCCTCATGAAGCCGATGCACAGGGATAATACTGCCGCAGATGACGCATTCCAGGGCAACGTTGTCGGTCCCCTCCCACGGCATAAAATCAGTCTTTTCCTGGCAAACCGGGCATATGCCCATGAAATTCGGCATTAATTGATCCTTCCGACCCTTCCAATCGTGACCTTCACGGCTCCGATGAACCCAATCTACCCGCAAGATTTTACGAGGTCAATGACAATCAAAGAAAAAACCCGTTCCCCTAACAATTAGATCGAGAGATTCCAGCCCAAACTTTAGGCCTTATTTTTTTGCTGCTCCGTCATAGCGATCAATTAGGGATTGCCTGAGAAATTCCAATTTTCCACATTTCTGAAACACGCCTCCCTTCTCATGGCAGACTCATGTCGGAGGCTCTTCAGGATATTCGCACGCTTCGGCGTCATCGTTTTGACCCGTGTAAATGGTGATATAAATTGGAAAATGATCGGTTTTTGGAATGCGGATATAGTGAACGTGGCGGGTGGCGACTCCGTCATATGGATCACATGGTTCACACGCTGGTTGAGACTCCGGGTACTCGATCGGGCAAAAGTTTTGGACGGCGGTCAGGTAAATACGATTATTTCTAGTGACCGCCGAGCAAATATCCAAACGGCAGTCGGCGCAATAGGATTGAAGGGCGATGACCTCTTCATTATCATAGTCAATTTTACACCACCATTCTTTTTTTCCATATTGATTGCAGTCTTCAAGGTGGCGCTTTTCCGTGAACCATTGAACCTGGTATGAGTTCGGCTCTTTATTTTCCCAATAACAAAACTTGTTATCACGTGAATGCATGGGCGAACAAGTATCGGGCATCGGATATTCTTCTCGGAAGGACCAGGAACAGCAAAGAGTCTGGCCGACATTTTTTTTGTCATAAAGATCCATGCCGTTACACGTCAAACCGGATTCTTCGCTTTCGATGACAAGCACTTTTACTTCGCGTTGATCCACTGTTTTTTCATAAAACAGGTCGGACAGGCAGCCGAAAAACAGCATGGAAAAAAGAAGAGTGATTATGCAAATAGCAATCAGATGGTTGAATTTTGGTTTTTCAGCATACATCGCGGACTCCTCTTATTAAGTTGTAAAGAGATTTCTCTCCCGTCGCAAAAATTTGTGTACTCAGCGAAAAATTTCACCTCACCATCGCGCAAAGCACATTGGATCCGCGCTGTGTCAAATTCCGAGGCAAATTTTTAGTTCGACACCTTCGCCAAAAAGGCGTCGTCCTCCCCGTCGGAAACCAGCCACGGCGTCTCGCCGCCGAAATTGAACATGGAAAACAAATAACCGCCGATGTAAATCTCCATGCCGCCGGCGCCAACCAGCGCATCGACCGGACTGGCACTGAAGTTGACGGTCCCGACGAAATTGCCGAGGGCGTAGATGTTCCCGGCAGAGTCGGTTGTCACGGCAAAGCCATATTGCGCGGAGGCGTCGCCGTAGCGTTTGATTCAGGTCAACGTTCCGCCGGCTTGAAACTTGGCAATGAAAACGTCGCTTTAACCCTCGCTCACCATTCCCGTGCCGACGTCCAATTCGCCATCAAAGTAACCCAGCAGGATGATATTGCCGAAAGGATCGGTCGTCAGATCAAGCACCTTCTGATTGATGCCGGCATCGCCGAAATGCAGAGACCATTGAAGGATGGGAGGATCGGGAGGAATGCAACCGCCCTCGTAGTCCACATTAACGCCAGCCATAGCCGCATCGCATTCATTCCCATAGGAAATGTCATCGCAGCCGCAGACCGGATCCCATACGTCAGGGCATACAAGAGGCCTGTCCTGACAGCTTCCTTCGCCATCGCAATCTTCAGGCTCCTTGGCGCAATATTCCACATCGGCCACGCATTCTGCGTTGAGCGTGCAGACGGGCGGTTCGATGTAGCATGCGCCGTCGTAGTCCACGTTGACTCCCGCCATAGCCGCATCGCATTCATTCCCATAGGTAATGTCATCGCAGCCGCAGACCGGCGCCCACACATCGGGGCAGGCTTCGGGTTTTTCGATGCAATAACCATCCCCCAGGCAATCCCCCGTTTCCCTCACGCAATATTGGCCGCTTAGGCATTCATCGTTTGTCACGCAGGTATCCGGTTCAAGGAAGCATTCGCCTTCGTGATCGACGCTTGTTCCGGATGTATTCGCCTCGCAATCGTTGCCGTATGTCATGCCGTCGCAGCCGCAGACCGGCGCCCATATTTCCGGGCATGCAAGCGGCAGATCCATGCAAATCCCATCGCCTTCGCAATCTCCGGGTTCTTTGGAACAATATTCGGTATCCGCGCATTCGTCGTCCGTTGCGCAAGCCACGCCGTCGTCATCGTCGCCTGAGTCGTCGTCGCAGGCCGGGCAATCGTCGTCATCGTCGTCGTCATCCCCGCAGCCCATGATGAAAAACGTGATCAGCAAAACAGATGTCAAGGCAAGGTAAAATGTGATCCGTCCCAAGGTGTTCATCATCATCCCCCAATTAAATCTTTGTTGTCGCTTTCTTACCACATTGTCCGACAATTGAAAGATTTTTTCAAATAAAAAAAAGGGCCATATAAAGGACGGGAACCAACATGTGCGTGTGCGACATAAAAGGTGACCCAGGTCGTAGGGGCAGGCCCCCATAAGCGCTAACTTTATTTTATCAGTTGTGACGCAAATAATCCTCTGATAGCTGAGAGATACGACGACGCTTGTTTTCAGCTAAAGAACTAGCAATATTATTCCACTTTTCAATCATATCTTCAAGCGGCAGATCAGGCTCTATTGCTCGTTTCACCTGATTGAATGCAAAATTGAATTCACGCCAGACGCTGTGAGGCCGAAGTTTCTTCCAGGAGATATCCCCAGGGGGAAACGGATTCGGCATGTCTTATCAATTTTTCGGTCAACAAAATCACAAACAATTTGCCGTATAGCCATGCCTTGGAACTGTCGCCGCCGTGTTTGGGAAGATGCCCGAGTTCGGCCATTGATTTAAACCTTTTGAAGACCAACTCCACCTGCCACCTGCACCTGTACCAGTTGAGAACATCGACATCAGAAAACGATTCTTCGGGATAGTTTGTGAAAACGATAACGTACTTTGCGAATTCCAGAGTGGCGGGCTTTATCGAGTGTCCTTTTTTGCTGGCGTTCATCTTAAGTTTTTTGTGAGCCAACTTTATCGCCTCCTCGGTTTTACGAATCACGCAAATTCGTCCCGGGACGCCTGCATCGGCGCGATGGGGAACCAGCACCCGCCATGATTTTACGCTTCCCGGTTTTTTGACGCGCATCACTTCATCCAGCAATGAAAACCGTTGACCCTTCAGGTTGTTCAGGGGAAGATTCGTATTCACTCTGACTATGACGAACGCCTTTCTGGAAACTACGTGATGGATGCCCGAAGCCGTTGAATAGCCGCGATCGGCAATGATATGGTCTCCCTGCTTTATGGGATATTGAAAGAAGGATTCACCGGTTCCCCTGCCTTTCGTGGCGCTCAGCTTGAAGAAATCACAAGTGAGAGACGGAAACTGAACGCTGTAGTGTATGCGCCACAGACTGCCCGTCTTCCCAGGTTCTTTGACATTTGTGGCGTCAAAGAGTCTTAGCTGAAAATCGCTTCCATCTTTCAATGCTATTCCACGTTCTTCAAACAGTTCGACGCACATGCCATGAAGCCAATCCTTGGCTTTGATGAGGCGCTTGATCAAAGCAACGTCGGAGATGTCAGCCAAGCCGGCCAACTTTGCTCTGGCGACGGTTTCCCGCAAGGAGTGGCCGCATCCTACGTGGAGCAAAAGCGTTCTCAGGTACTTCTCCACATCTTTGTCTTTGTGCAAGCCCTTTAACACGCCGGTTTCCAAAGCCAATTTATCCCAGTTGTCGGGCATAAAGGACAACAGCAGCTTCCAATCTTCCATCGTTATTTTCCTCAAGTGCAATCAACACAATGGAACTATGGAATATCGCTGGAATTATGTCAATTAAATAAAGTTAGCGCTTATGGGG
>CAZQAE010000117.1:0-6759 GCA_964591275.1 uncultured bacterium
CACCTTAAAAAGTAAAAGAAGCATGATTACACCGCCGATGAGGTGGACGCCTGAGGAGGCCGATGAGGAATTTGAGGGTGCTATTCTCGATCTCATCATTGTAGAACCTAATCTCGATATGTACTTGACGCAGATCAAAAACCTGGCGACCCAGGCTGGGGGCCTCCTCAAGCCGGACGGAATCCTTGTTTGCATTACCGACCGGAAACATCTGGCTGACATGGTATCCGCTTTCTCCGAAGCGCGACCGTACATGACCGCCTCCGTCATGCTTTGCGATGAGGGAATAAAATCCGAGCGAACGTGGTCGCCGATTCTTTTCTTTTCTAACGACGATGTTGAATTTCCGCCGATCATGGACGTCGTCCACTCCTCCGAAGCCGTCTGCCCAGTAATTAAATATTTTGACAGGCCAGGAGTCGCCGTCTGGGTTCCATCGCTCGGACCAGGCTATCCGGCCATGTACAAATCCGAAAAAAACATCGAGGAAGCTCCGTCGAACGAGCGGCATGATCTCAGCACTGACCTAGTGTCAGTGGAACTCTAAGGACATGAAGCCCTCCGATCTGCAACGCGCCGAAAAGCGACTTGTCCCTCAACTCAGATATTGGATTAGGCAGCAAGGGTGGTCCGGCCTGCGCGATGTCCAAATTCAGGCCATTCCTCCCATCCTGGCAGCCAATCGAGACGTGATTTTGATAGCGGAAACGGCAGGTGGAAAAACGGAGGCGGCGTATCTTCCGATTCTCAGCCGCTTGTCTTCCCTGAATTCGAGAGAGTCCAGCGTCCAGGCAATTTCCATTTCACCGTTAAAGGCGTTGATTAACGATCAATTCCAGCGCATTGAACCGCTTGCTCGAAGCGTTGGATTATCCGTTTGCCCGTGGCACGGTGACGCGCCGTGGAGTAAAAAGTGTGCCTTGGTCAAAAATCCGAAGGGCATTCTTCTCATAACGCCGGAGTCCCTGGAGGCAATGTTCATAAGGCTCAGCTATGATATGCGTTGGACGTTTAACGAACTCAAATACATCATCGTTGACGAGTTGCACGCCTTCATCGGCAGCGAACGCGGTCGTCAACTTCAGTCTCTGCTTAACCGTTTGGAACTCGCCATCGCTCGAAGGATTCCCAGGATTGCCTTGAGTGCAACGTTGGGTGATCTATCCGCCGCCGCTGAGTTTCTTCGGCCCGGGGATGGTGGATCGGTCGAAATTATCCAACCCACGCCTCCACCATTAAACATCGGGCTTTGCGTAAGGGGCTACGTGATAGCCTCCCCGAAAAAAGGACATGCGAATACTGAAGGTACTTCGATCCCTCGGATTGTGGGCGACCTTCACGAGCGGTTGAAAAATTCCTCAAACCTGATCTTTACCAATAGCCGGAGAACTGTCGAGTCACTAACGTACCAAGCTCAACTATTATCTGAGGCGGACACAGGTACGGAAACCTACCTTCCGCATCACGGGAACCTGTCGGCGCAGAAGCGCCATCTTGCCGAAAAACGCCTCAAGGACAAGGACATACCGGCCACCGCAGTATGCACATCAACCCTCGAACTCGGCATCGACATCGGGGCAATTGAAAACATCGCGCAGATCGGGTGTCCGCCGTCCGTGTCCAGCCTTCGCCAGCGCATAGGGCGGTCGGGACGGACAGATGCGCATCCTCCCGCCATGCGGATCATGATCACAGAAAAAATGATCGAGGAAGATAAGCCCAGTATCTCCTGCCTTCGTCCCTCATTGGTGCAGACCATCGCCATGATCGAACTGATGGGACGGCGATGGTGCGAACCGCAGCGTGAATATGGCAATCACCTCTCGACCTTCATCCAGCAGCTATTATCCGTGGTGGCGGAACACATGGGCATCGAGAAATATAAAGCTCGGAAAATTCTGTGCGTTTCCGGTCCATTCAGGGGGATTAAGGAAAAAGCGTTTGACCGTCTCGTCGCAAAGCTTATGGAGGGAAAGCTCTTGAAACCTAATGCCGAAGGAGCGCTTTTCCTGGCGGATTATGGTTTGAAAACCGTAAGTAATTTCAAATTCTACGCCGCCTTCAACACTCCTGTGGAGTACCGGCTCCTTGCTGATGGACATGAGATTGGCACCATTCCTCTTACCAGCGCGATAAAACCCGACTCAACCCTGATCTTTGCCGGACGCTCATGGCGGGTGGAACGCCTGGACGAGCGAAAGCGCATCATCGACCTTCATCCATCGAAATACGGTGAACTGCCCATCTTCCCGGGCGGCGGCATTCTGGTCCACGACGAAGTTCGCAAACAAATGCGTGGCGTCTATTCTTCCAGCGAAGTGCCCATTTATCTCGACGCCCAGGCAAGAGAGTTTCTGGATGAGGGGCGCTCCTGGTTCGAGAAAATGAATCTGGATCGCCGGTCTATCGTTGCAGGCAAGTTCGGAAGCCTGGTGTTTCCGTGGGCTGGCGACCGGATCATAAACGCTCTAACAGCCCAATTGATATGCGCCGGAGTTTTGGCCTTGCGTTTTGGCCTGGCGCTGCTAATGCCCAAACTCGGCACTGCGGAAGCGCAGGCACAACTTGAAAAACTGGCCCGCAAAGGATTCAAGAAAACAGGATTCACATCGCTGGCGCTGGCAAATAAGCGGGCTGAGAAATGGGGAAAATATATTCCACCCGATCTGCTCGCCGCCGAGTATGCCGCCCGTCTATTCGACGAGGAAGGTGCGCGTGAGACCTTGGAGATAATTGTGGAGCGAGAATCTCGATGAGGCTGCGATGAGCCACGTAGCGCCAGAATCTTCGCAACAGAAAGGGAAGCCACCGCTGCATCAATCTTACGGGCCACCGCCCGGAGCCGTTGCCGTCAATTTGATTCGTGGAAGAGTTCACCGCCGCATTCTCTTGATTGCGCCGGATAGTAAAAGCCCCGGTTCGATTCCGGGGCTTCCGTGGTTTGCTGTAATGTTTTGCGGGCGGCTAACTATGCAAGGGAAGGACATGGTCGGGGCGGAACGTATTGTAAAATATGATTATCGAAAAAATCCTGATCACTCGGTCTTCGTCACGCCAAGCCTTCGCAATTCTTCCTACTAACCACTGATAGGCTCCTACAACAGATCAATCTTCCTCAAATCAATGAGTACCACTTCCGCCCCCCTCGAACGAAGCGCTCCCCGTAAAACTCCCCGATCAGCCATTTGACGATCCGGCGCAAATCATCGTCGGAAACTTCGACGCCGTATTGGGCGCACAGCCACAGGTTGTATTTCACGGTCCGAACGAAGCGCTCGCCGTCGGCGCGTGTGAACGAGCGCACAGGCGTTTTAGTAACGCAAGGGCGCTCAAATTTAATCGCTGGCAGAGCAATTGAGTTTCTGCTGAATTTCGGATTGCGCCTGGCAGAGGGCGTCCTTCGCAGCCTCCGATAAATCTGGGAAGGGAGACCCTTCGAGTAACGATGATTCCTCCATCTCGGCAACACTCCGAATAATCTGGGCAATCGAGGGAGCCAGGTTCTCCACATGCTCTGCCGCACACCACAACAATGACGTCAGGAATTCGTATGAATGGTTGCTGGGAATATTTTCATTCAGCACATCCTCAATTTCCATTGAGGCGGCTAGGAGGTCCGCCTCTGCCAACGTTTGTGGATCGACCAAACTTGTCAGGATACCACATAATTCCAGACCCCATATCATTGCACACGCGATATCATGTTCCTGGCTGGCGTATATGTCGTCACGGTAAAATGCGGTGAAATAATCTCGCCCCCGGATTATCGCAGCAAGAGCATTTTTTTGTTCAACCTTTTTTTCCATTTCATTACACTTTCTATGAGAATATTTCGGTCGCACCGAATATCCTCTTGAAATGCCGATTTTTGTTGCTGACAATCAGGACGAACACGATTACAGAATTTCCCAATCGTCAATGATTTTAGCGAAAGTTTTTTGCATTTTGTGTCGGCTTTTGTACGCGACCTTAAATCCTCTCGCATACGCCTCCCACTCATCCCGCTTATCCATGACATCGATAAACATGTGTCGGTCGGCGATCATTCATCGGTTCCAATTAAATAATGCAGACGTTTTCATCTCTACCGGCGATCTTAGCGATTCCAGTCCTCTGTTTCTGGAACCTCGCCGATGACCGCGACGGCACTGTGACTCAAAATCTACTCAGTTCAGAATTCACCTTTTCGTTGCCAATCTGAAGGCCAGCCGCCGCATATCTTCGACACATTCGTTCAGCTCACCATCGATCTCCGTCGACTCAAACACTTTCCAAATTAATCCAACCGCGATATCCACTAATTGAGCCCGCAACAACAGGTTCTGTTGTGGACGCAGATCGGCGTCATCGGCCATCTGGGCTAAATCGTCGGCACATATGTCTTCGGGTTGATCCCAGAGAGGGTGCTGCTCTGCGTCCACAGTCTCTATGTCCACAGGGATAGGCGATGCCCATAAATGGGTGGAGATTTTTTCAAAGTTTTCTGAAAGCTCATTCACGTCTTTCGCCATGCGCTCAAGTGAACAGATCGTCTGAGACGTTGTCCCCGATGCAGTCTTATGCTTATCAGCTACTATTTCACGGACGCGCCCTGCCAGTTCGTGAGATTTGCCGCCATCGACAAGCCAACAGCCCTCCAAATGTTCAGCAAGTTCCAATGATGGCTGGTCGGGGCTAATTGGGTCTGGAGCCGACAGAATCGCGTCCGTTCCTCGATCTTCGGGGGCGACTGGTTCGTTCATGTTTTCGATCATCATTTTTTTCGACATGCCTATTACTCCTTTGATTGCCATTATGAGGTTCATGCCTTCCGCCATGTTCAAAAGGCTGTACCCCATTAGTCATTGTCCGAGCGTCGCTCGAACTCAAACACTCCAGCTTCAAGAATATCTGTCCACCGGAACCGCAGTGCGCTTCCAAATTTCCATGAGGGGATGAAGCCCTCACGAGCCAGTTTTCGGACTGTTTTTACTGATAAATGGAGCTTCTCTGCGATTTCGCCTGCCGTTAGCATTGGCGATTCTCGCTCATTAGCATCCGCCATCCCTGGATTCGTATCGGTCATCGTAACACCTCCTTTCTACTTGTATCTTCTCCGACGCCCTTCAAGCGTTGCAGCCTCCTTCGACGCCCTGAGAACGCCTTCAAGGGTCGGACGTTCCCCATGAAGATAAACATTGGATGGAAATATCACTTGATGGAGTGGAAATGCCTTTTCTGGATCAACGTGGACGCCGTGGTGTCCCTGAGGACGTTCTGACAGCGGTGCGCGATGCCTTAAACGCTGTGCTCGATCCTAAATGGGATCGCCAGAAATCCGTTGCCTGCCGAAAGCTCGTCGCAGCCGTCGTCAATGGCCTGCGTCGTGCAGCCGAGCTGAAGGCGGTTCTTCAGGTAGTCCGGCATGTGCTCCAACTCCTGTTCGTTCTCCTTGGGCAGGATAACGGCCTTGAAAAATGAAGAAATCGTAAAAGTAGTTCTGGGCTGGCTGGTAAAATAGTAGTGGGGAAATGCAATCAGTATTGCTGTTCAATGGAGGACAAGAAAGAATGACGACAAAGCCGAATAGGAAGAAAATTGGCTCAAATTCAGGCTATACAAAGGTCTCAAACGATCTGATCGACGATCCCGAAGTGAGCGATCCTGAGTTTCGGCTTCGCATAAATATCATTCGATACATGAATACAAAAGAAGGGTGCAAATCCCGTGCCTCTGTACCTCGATTAGCAGGTGACGCCGGGTGGGGGTTAACAAAAACCAAAGCGACTTTGAAGCTTCTAAATAATCGTAACGAACTTATCTCCCAGAGACGATTCAAACGATCAACGAGGCGGCAAATAACAAAAGCCCTTTCGGACGGAAAATACACCAAAATTCCAAACGAGATCATCGACCATAACGGCGAAAATCTTTCTGACTCTGAGTTCCGGCTTATTGTCTTGGTCCTGCGATGGACGAATTTGAAAAAAGGGAATGTGGCGTGGCCGAAAATTTCAAATATCATAATGGTCACTCATTGGTCAAAATCTAAAACAAATAGGACTGTTTCCGCCCTGACAAATCGTGGCCTCCTCATTTCGGTCGCCACGAAGAATCGGCATGGGTTGAGGGTTTTTGAACGAGCGCTCATTGCCGCCTGGGCTCCCACGTCAAAACTAAGCAATCTGAGCGTTGCAACAGTGTCACCAGGCGACTCTTTAGGGGTGTCACCAGGCGACCGAACGATAGTGTCACCAGGCGACCGAACGATAGTGCCACCACGCGACTATGTGAGAGTGTCACCAGGCGACTCACTAATAAGTACTACTGCTTTACAAGAACAAAACTTTACAATTTGGCCGATGGAATCGTCACTACGTGTCGACCCATCGGCTATTCGCGCAGGGCACGAAACACCTTCTTTAGAACTGGCGAAAAGCACAAATCCGGGAACTGGCGAAATGGAGCTTCCGGTTAAAGAATTTCCGGTAAATCCCGTTGAGGAACTCCACGGAAAATCAGTTGAAGAACTTCCGGTTAATCCCGTTGAGGAGTTCCACGGAAAATCAGTTGAAGAACTTCCGGTTATTCCCGTTGAGGAACTCCACGGAAAATCAGTTGAAGAATTTTCGGTTAATCCCGTTGAGGAACTCCACGGAAAATCAGTTGAAGAATTTTCGGTTAATCCCGTTGAGGAACTCCACGGAAAATCAGTTGATTCAAATCACGGAAAATCAGTTGAAGAATTTTCGGTTAATCCCGTTGAGGAACTCCACGGAA
>CAZQAE010000117.1:6859-11857 GCA_964591275.1 uncultured bacterium
CACGGAAAATCAGTTGAAGAATTTTCGGTTAATCCCGTTGAGGAACTCCACGGAAAATCAGTTGATTCAAATCACGGAAACCCAGTTGAGAAACGACCGGAAATCCAATCTGCCAAATTGCCCTTGGAATCCCTTGGCATAGGCCATTCGACACCACCACCAGCGCTTGAACCACTTCCCCCCACAGCTAATACCACCGATCCCGCTTCAAGCGCCTGTGCGCTCTCTCAGGGCGGTACAGCGCCCTCTCAAGGCGCACAGGCGGAACCTCCGGCGTTAACTCCTGAGCAAGAAGAATCACTTGTTGATCTCTTTGCTTCAATGGCGGCATCCCGCGACAAAAACGCCGCTATCGAAATGGCACAGAGGAGAAAAATGCAAGAATGAAGCACGCCCTCGATTGCCATGACATAGGCCCGACGGACCGGATTGGGTAAACGCGGCCTTGAGCCGTCTGGCATGACGGTAGCTGACGACCATCAATCGTGCGCCCTCCTTTAAGGAAAGGTCCCCCGGCAGCACACGACCCAACACGCTGACGCGCAACTCCTTGTGACTCATAATGATTTTGTCCTTCTTCATGGAGACACAATCACTCGGCAGTTGAAGGGGACACAATCACTAAGCTAATACATATGATTCTGCGTCCCTGACAGCACAATTATTTTGTGATAATCTTTAATTGATCTCAAAATAGTAACAATTGGTAGTGACGGAGTTCGAGCGACGCTCAAACTCAAAGCCCCATAATATGACGCCAATTTCGCCTTTTTCCAAAAGTCCAGAATTTCAAATCGCCTTTATAATAGCGGCGATTTCCGTTTTCAAAAAATAAATCTGAAAAATTTGCCAATCGGTTTTTGCCAACTTTGTAAGCTTAAAGATGAGAGAGAAAAATTTCTCACCGAGAAAAAGGCGACGACGTGGACATGGATAAAACAAATCAGCAGCAAAAATTTGAACTGACGTCCTCGGCGAGGACTTCGCCGAGGACGTGCGGAATCGTTTCGCCCATCAGAAATCTCAGCGACCGTTCGTCATCTTGAATTCACTACGAGTGGAAAGGCATTGGCATGACCAAAAATCTCAATCAAATCATGAAAAAGCCACTTACAATTATCAACTTCGGGCCGCTGCTTTCCGATGCATTCAAGCGCCAGATAGAAGAAGAGTTGGGCCGACCTGTCCTTGAACGGCGAATACGCCTTCAACTCGATCACAAAAAACTCACCTATCCACAGGTGATGCGTGCGGTTGACCGTATCGATTTCACGGGACTACCCAATGACGCACTTTTGAACCTTCCTACCGATTCGGCGGCCACGGCCTGCTTGATTAGCGAATTTTTCGCTCGAACAGGGCAGCATCCAAACATCATCGAGCGGGTGAAATGGAGGGGTGATCCGGTCTGGCGGTTTGGAACAAAGCGAAACTTAGAGTTCGAGATTCAGCAGACCCGAAAGCGCCGGAGCACGAAAGTAGTCAATTGGGCCAAAAAAGATATGAAATCTCCCCCACAGGAGAATCCTTTGATAACCGAAACACGTTCAACGTCATGACGGCGTTGTCATTAATACTGCTAGGCAACCTGAGAACGGCTCAGCCCAGATGATCGGCAAATGCTGAAAGGGCTGACATGGAGCAGAGAGATAAGGAGAATTTGATTTTGCCAAGTATCAATCCGCACACCAAAAGGTGCAACCGAGGACGCTGCGGCGCTCTCCGGTGGGACGGCATGGTCGTCGCCCCAGTCTGTAAGGAGAGGTCTCATGGACCGCCATACGGATCGCACAGATCAAGTCACCGAATCTTCTTCAACCAAAGAAAGGGGGCAGGAGAACACCTGCAAGCGTCTCGAAAAACGACAAACCTGTGGTTTGACGAGAAAAAAAGATCGTGAGAAGTCTGACAGTTCTTGTGATAAGGTGTGCAAATCCAAACGGAGATCGCAAACTCGGATATTTGATGTCGAGTTTCGACAATCCGAAAAAGTGGATTTTGCTATGGACTGGACCCCGAGCGCTGACATGTATTCCGCCTTGCTGGCTTTGATTCAGCCTGTGCCGGATCATGCTCTGGAATACAAGGAGAAACGTGATGAAAACAAATCGTGAAAATGAGAGTATCCGAGTTGCGATTTATTGCCGGTCTAGCAAGGATGAGCACAACGTAAGTTGCGAGTCGCAAGAGCATGAACTTCGCGAGTTAGCTGGTGGTCGAGGAGAGATGGTCATTAAGGTCTACAAAGACCCACAGAGGTCCAGTACGAAAGATGATCTTCCAGAATTTGCGGAGATGCTTCTGGATGCAAAAGCGGGCATATTTGATAAAATCTATTCCTTGAACACTTCCCGTTTTGGTCGGGATCAGTTCCAAGCGCAATACGCAAAAAGACTCCTGCGACGAGATTACGAAGTCGAGGTAGTTTTTGCAGAACTCCCACGTTCAGGCAATTTTTACGACGACTTTATCGAAAAGATATTTGAAGCGATTGATGAGCTTCATAAGATGATGTGTGCAGACGGCGCACGCCGTGGCCAGAGGCAAAATATCAGAAAGGGATTTCGCGCTGGAGGTCGCGCACCGTTTGGTTATCGGCTCGTCTATTCGATCCACGGTACTAACAAGGATGGGCAGGATGTGAAAAAATCAAAGTTTGAGCCTGACCCGGCCAATGCTCCCATCTTGCGTGAGATATTCGAGAAGCGAGCGAGAGGCGAGTCCAGGCGCTCGATATGCCGAGATTTAGAGGCGCGAGGCATCCTGCCGCCGGACCATAAGAGAACCAGATCGAAGCACTGGAATGACACTACGATTCTTGGCTTTGAGGCGAACTGGGAGGAGTATGCAGGGCATCTTGTGTATGACCGTCATCCCGCTAAGGGACGAAAAAGTGACCTTCTTATCAATAGAGATAAACACGAGCCGATAATAACTGAAAAACTGGGAAAACTGGTCTTCGGACGCAACAAATCGACTCAGAACCGATACATCCGTGGAAGATCGAAAGGTTCTCGCGGGTATTCACTCGCAGGGTTAATCTTCTGTGCCGATGACGGCTGTCATGCGCCTTATCACGGAGATTGCGGCTACTATAAGCCTGATAGAAAAAAGGCGAATTGTGGAAACAGTGGCATTTCTCAACAACGGATCGAGAGTTACTTAACGGATGTTCTGGAAAACCATGTTCTCCCCCAATTCGATCCCAAAAAGGCATATCATCATTGGCGGAAGAAGACAGTCCAGTGTGTGGGAAAGAAAACGGATCGAGCGATAATCGTCAAGGAAATGAATAATATCGAGGGACAGAAACAGCGGATCATCACTGCTGTGTCAAAGGGTCTCCTTGAAGGCGAGGATGTAAAAACGCAAGTAGAGGAGCTAAAGACACGAAAAGGACTTCTTGAAATTGCCTTGGAAAACGCGAAAGTTCGAGAGGAGGATTTCAATAGTATTAGCCACGGAGTGAAGAAGCTGTTCAAGGAGTTCAAGGAGACGTTCAGCACGGCTGATGTGGGAACCAAACAACGATTCTTCAGAACATTTTTTGATCGGATCGAGATCGGGCCGAAGATTCGAGATAAAAATGGGGAGAGGATTGAGCGCAGAAAGCTGATACTCCATACGCTGCTTCCTCTCCCCAACATGGGAAGTTTGGCATCCCCAAGGGGAATTGAACCCCTGTTGCCGGGATGAAAACCCGACGTCCTAACCACTAGACGATGGGGACACAATCTTTTTGCCGTCCCATAAGAGCAGCACGGCACCTTGCCGAATCCGCTCGGGGCGCACCTTTTACCCAAAAGCGCCCCTGCTTGTCAATAATATTATGAAATCCATTTTCCAGCAACAGGAATTTACACGAAAAACGCCGGTACAAAACAGTGGAAATTCTGCAAGATTGTGGTTTTCAACTCATTCCGAATTCGCTATATCGATGTCGAAAAAAAATCGTAAAGACATCGGCGCTAATAAAATAACTATGGACCAAAGCCTCATTCACATTGCCCTGGCTTGCCGAGAAACGCGCGGGAATCACGCCGGATGAATAGCCTGGAGAATACACATTCCTCGGCGTCACACCCGCTCACGTTCCCGATTGGGAAGTCCGCGACAGTCTGAGTATCGCACGCTACCAGATCTGGGATCTGTCGGGTACGCTGAACAATCAGGGCAAACGCATCTAAATCTTAGTCTTTTTAGGCCTATTGCTTGATATCGTGTCCCTTTTCCTCTTTTTAAAGTTCTTTTTCCTTTCCCGTCGTGAGCGTCGAATGATTTCATCAGCATATAGGCGTGCCAGATTCATAAACCGGGCGTAGCCGTCGATAGCCCGTTGCAATTCCGGCAAGTCGTCTTGGTGGACATACCGAACCTTGTTGCGTCCATCTTGCCATGTCTGGTGATTGCAATGGTCGCGGTCTTTCATTGGACAGACTTTGCCTCGTTCCATTTCTCGGATTTCGGCCATTTTCGCCAGGATTTTCTGCGTGAAATACCCGATCCTCGCGTCGACCGAACACGCGAGCACAAGCTGATCGACATTCTGGCCATCGGGGTATCGCACCATCTCATATCCCCTTTCGGCCATGAGACGATCCAGCGGGTCCAGGCTGATGTTGGCCAGCAAAGGACTGAGCACCGCGCCCTGCGGCGTGCCTTGCTCCGGCGTCCAAGGGCCGGTCGTTTCCATCACGTCCTGATGCAGGTAACCTTCAATCAGATTCAAAACCTTGTCGTCGGCCACCTTCGCTTTCACACCTTCCATGATCCGTTCGTGCGGGATCGTATCGAAGAACTTGCGCAAATCCGCGTCCACCACGTGCGTGCATTCCGATTCCAACAGCTCCGCCACGCGGCGCAGGGTGTCTTTGCACCCACGCCTCGGACGAAATCCGAAACTGCGCTCCGCGAAGTCCCGCTCGAAAATCGGCTCCACGCCCGTTACAGGCGCCTCAACGCTACTATGGACGCTCTGACTCCTGCCGCGCTCTCGCC
>CAZQAE010000118.1:0-11725 GCA_964591275.1 uncultured bacterium
TCCTGTAGTTGTGACTGTAGGGAGAAGGATGATGACACAGATGACGACCCGGACAATGACACAGATGATGTAGTGGAGAGAGAGTGCACATATGATACAGGCTGGAAATGCAATGGCATGGGTTGTGATAGATATTTGCACTATAGGGAGGAGAAAAATTGCTCTATGGATTCGTGCACTGATATTGAGGAAGATGCTAAAAAAATTCTGGAGGATAGTGGTATTGATCCGAATGAGTTAGGGTTTACATGTAATTGCAACAGCCCGGAGGGAGAATGGTGGGCGTGTTCGGAGAGTTACGGATGCTTTACCGATGAGGAAGTGTGTTTGATTTATCCGGAAGATATCTGCGATCGTATCGCGGTTGAGTGCAACGAATTTGTTACTCCTGGCTACGGTTTTTATCAGTGTGTTGAGTGGCATCAGGAAAAAGATAATTGCCTAGAAATGGGTGACTATATCAGATGCAGCAATGACTGCCTTGATGAGGAGACTTGCGAAGAGTTTTCCGATTGCAACAGAGTTTGTTTCTCTGAGCATTGCTGAAATATGCCATTTTTGTTCTCTCAAAACAATCCACAACCACCGTCACTGTTGTGATCGTCGTTGCTGCCTGATGAACTATCCCCCCTTCATCATTCCCGTCATCGTCGTCGCTGTCATCATTATCAGGCAATTGACACTCTGACGACTCGACATACTTTTCAACCGGCTCGTTGCAAACATCCGGGCATGTTCTCAACTGAGTCATTTCTTCATCAGAACAGTTTCCAAAACCGCAACTGATATCTTCCCATGACGTGGAGTCATCGCATGGGTCTTCACAATCAGTCCATTCAACACATTTGAACTCAGGCTCAGTGCAACTTTCTGGGCAATTTCTCTCTTGCCCCATTTCAGTCTCAGGGCAATTCTGATTTCCGCATTCTGTAATTTCCCAAGCAGTGCAGTCGTCGCCATTCGGGTCTGGTGGGCATTCAAGAGAAATCTTGCGCCTTTCCACCTAAATTCCGAACTCTTTGATCCTGGAAATTTTAGATTGCTTTTGGTACTATCGTCTTTGAGAATCATCTTTCGCCGGGGGAAAACATGCGACTGCCAAACAAATACATGGCCTTGCTCTTCGCTTCACTGCTTATGGCTCTTTTTTCAACGGCGTGCGGCAACGATGATGATGACGACGACGCGGATGCGCCCGATGACGACGTGAGCGACGACGACAACGATGATGTTGCGGAGGATGACGACGCAGACGACGACACGACGCCCGTCGATCCGTGCCCGGATGGCCCGGAATTTGACTTCAACACGGAATCTTTCCCCATGGTGGTTCCCTATCCCAACAATCTGTACTCGGTTGAAGATCCGACCACGATAACCGGAAGGAGAGTGCAAATCGACGGAAGCATCGCCGAGCCTTTCGGGCAACTGACGCGCATTGGCCTTGCGGGCTTTCTCGTTAACGCCATCAACACCATGAACGGGTTTTCCCCCGCGGCGGATTTGTACCTTCCCTTGTCCGTTGAACCCGATCCTGAGACGATTCCCGATGAGATGGATCCCGGCGCCGCGGACGGCCTCGTGCTGATGGCGGCTGATGAAAGCAGCCCCCACGACGGCGAGTTCGCGCCCTTTACCGTGGAATGGAAAAACAACGCATTTTTCATTCGTCCATATTTGCCGCTGCATGAAAACACGCGCTACGTGCTGGCCGCGACGACAGCCTTGAGTCCGGTCGAAGGGCAGTGCTACCGATCTTCCATTGACATGATGCGACTGATTGCTGACTACAACGCGCAGGCGAAAAACGATGCCAACGAACCCATATATTCTGCTATTGACGCATTAGGGCAGGCAGGAATCAGCGCCGATGAGATTCTTTCGATATCTGAATTCAACACTTTGTGGGCCACGAAAGATCTGGATGATGTCAGAAAAAAACTTGACCAATTGGCGCAAGAAAGTGATCCGGAAATATTCGGGTGGGCCTTTGAGCCGAGCGCTGATCCGAATCTCGAAGGCTATTTGACAGGCCGCCTGGTGACGCCGGTTTTTAAAAGCGACGGGGAATACTGGCAGCGCAACGAAGCCGGAGAGTTCGAGCCGCAAGCCTGGCATAATATCGAATTTCTTTTGTCCATGCCCGCGGCGGATGCCAGCGCGGACGGCCAACCCTTTCCGATCATCCTTTACGGCCACGGCGTGGGCGATTCAAAGGAATCGCTGAGGAGCCTCGCTCCATTGTTCGCGGAAAACGGATTCGCGTTTATGGGAATTGATTTTCCGTGTCATGGCTCCAGGGCGCCGATACCCTACGACCCGACAACGAGTGTGCTTTGCTATTTCGATTTTCTTGACCCATTAAATTTCCGCGACAACTTGCGTGAAACCATCTCGAACCTGATGTGGTTGGCGCGCGCCGCGAAAACGCTGGGAGATCATGACATGATTCCCGAAGGCGGCGACGGCTCGCCTGATTATGACATGGATAGTCTCAATTTTCTGGCCATTTCCGTGGGCGCCATCAACGGTGGCACTCTCACCGCTCTTGAAGAAAACATCGATGCGTTTGTTCTAAGCTCCGCGGGCGCCAAACTCTCCGGGATCGCCATTGAAGGAAATTATTTGTCCGAACTGGTGACCATCGCAGAACTGATCGACCCCCTGATTCCGAGTCTCAACGCAGCAGATCTGGTGTGGATGATAGGCGGAATGTTTCAGCACGTCCTGGACGCCGGCGATCCATTCAATTATCTCCCCCATACGATCAAGGATCCTCTTGTGGCCGGGCATATTCCTGATGTGTTGCAGCAATGCCCTGCGGAAGATTACATGTTGGGCGGAATCGCGGGCGCCTACGCAAACAGAGCGGCCGGATGGCCGCAGTTGGAACCTTACGTCTGGGATGTGGGATGGGTGGAGCACATGCCTTGCCCGCATGAGGGATCGGGCTTTTACCAGTTTGACACTATCGAGCATTTATCCTTATGGGACAACACGCTCATGGGCGACGCCTTCCGCGCGCAAGCCATCCACTTCCTGAAGACACATAAGGAAACTGGCGTTGGCGTGATTATCAATCCCTTTGAGGATTAAAACAGCGGACCTTTCTAAGATTCAAATTTGATCGCGGAGGATGCACCCTGCTTTTTCAACACGTACACCGGGCGCTTCCCAAGCCACCGGCCCGCGCTGTAGTGCAATTGCCGAGAAATGACAAAATCGTCGTCCATACCCGGCGGATAGAAAGTCACTTTCCATTTTGGGCGCATGCGTGGACATAGTTCCAAAACCCACGGGGATGGGTTAGGCGAATCGGCGCTTTTGGGCATGTCCTGGCATTTCTCGTAATTATTCCATCCCACCCAGGCGTAGCCGCCGTCGATGTCTAGTGAATTAATTCCTTCGGCAACGAGCGCGTCGGCTGCCTGCCACTGTGCTTCGCAACCATTTCGATATTGTCGAACACGCGCAATATTGAGTGCGAAAAATGCGATGATCAGAATCGAAAAGAGCCAGGTGCGCGGAGGACTTTTGCGCGGAAAAATAACCGTCATAAGGATAACCGGGGGCAAGAGCGTCAGGAAATAGCGATCCATGAACAGCTTGATGGGCACGAGCGCAAGGAGTTGGAAAAGAAAAATAAATAATCCCAAGCGGAAAATCGGGGTGTTTTGGTCCTTGAAAAATTTTGGTTTTAAGTTGAGCGACCAAAAAATCCAAAGGGGCAGGGCGATGAGTGTTCCAAGGTAGAGATATCCGTAAGGAGACATTGGCTCCATGGTTGGCGGTTCGGTCAGAACACTGGAGATCATGGCCCAGGGTTTCGATTGCCATCGCGCGGCTATGACGAAAAACCAGGTCAGCGCTGCGACTATCAACCCAAGCGGTAATAATATCTTTGGTTTTAATCGGGATTTCTCGCCATCCGGCCTGAACTTGATCGAGGAAATGATCCAGGGAAGCAAGTAGAAACATAGGGTCACGCACGCGATGTCGATTCGAAAACTTCCGTCTTTCAGCCAGACTTCCGGGGAGAAAAGCCGCTCTAATGATTCGGCGAATTTGCGATCCAGCGTTGCGGTGACCGGATGAATGAGCGGTTTGGCAAGCTTGAATGCTGCCAATGAAATGAGCGTCGGCAATCCGATAATAAAGTAATGGGCGAGAGGTGTTTTTCGCCGTAGTTTATCATTCGCAAATAAAGCGGCCAGGACGGCGGGTGCGATCAGCGCGCCGTGCATCTTTCCCCAGATAGACAGAGCCGCGATACCTGATGCGAAAATTAAACTCCTTACGTCTTGGCGAATCATGTAACGAACGAAGCCGATCAATGCCAGGACCTCGAAAAGAATGAAGATCGGATCGCTTTGGAATGTGAAAGCCGTGACGAAGACAGGCGGCGCGGCGAAATAGACAAGTGCGGCAAATGTGGAGGTAGTTTTTGAGGCGCCAGCCTGTCGGCTAAGGGCGTAGATGGCAATGAGCGTCAGCCACGTGACCAGGAGATTGAAGGCGACGGTATTTTGGAAATCAAGACCGAAGATGAAAACGAAGGGCGCGCTGAAAACGAGGTGCAAAACGGCTGCTGCGCTGTTGAAGGAATCGAAAACCGGAACTCCCGTGGCCATGAAGTGCTTTAAGGGCAGCACGAAGTTCCAGGAGTCGTCCAGTGGGACGCTGGGAAGACGACCTACAAAAAGAAGCGCGCCAATAAAAACGGCAGTGATAAGGCCATAAGGGGCGAGGTCGGACTTTTTCATGGCGTGGGCCGCGTTGTTCCCAGGAGCTGATCTTTATCAAAAACGCAGTTGATCAGTAAGTGGCAGTTCGTTTGACAGCGGCGCATTGTTCGGCGGCATTCATCGGCGCTTTGCGAAAACCAGATGTCTTTCAAATCGGCATTAAGGGCGCTGCCGATGTTTGGAAGTCTGGGGCAAAGCCGCACAGTGCCATCGGGGTCAATGGTTAGGCCGTGTTCGCCTACGGTGCAGTCCGCCATGCAGAAATGTTCGGGATTTGTGTAATAGGCGCGCATGGCTTCGAATTGTTCGTGTCGGTTTAATATGGGATACCCCATTTTTTTGAGTTGAATCAACTTGCCGATCACGCTGCCGACGTGATCGAGATTGTCGGGCCAGAGGGGGTGATCTTGCCACCAGCGTGGTCTGGGCGTCTGGCCAAAGGGCTGCGCCATGGCCTGAAAGAAAATGCCGTCGAAATGCGTTTCGCAAACATGTTTTGTAAATTCAACGATTTGATCCAGGTTTTCTTTCATGATCACGCAGGTAACGCGGGGTTTGACGATTCCACGACCGGCAAGACGCGTTGCGGCTTCAAGAGCTCTTTTGTAAGCGTTCGGCACGCCGCGTATCCGGTCGTGAAGGGCGCTAAAGCCGTCCAGGCTGATATTGACGTAGCGCACTTTCCAGCCTGTGAGCAATTGCGCCCAATGATCGTCCAGGTGCTGACCGTTGGTCGTGACCGTCATGGGCATGTGCAATCGGGCGCACTCAATCATGAGGGCCTTGGCGTTTGGGGAAATTAGCGGCTCGCCGCCGGCGATTTGAATCATGATGGGGCCGAGCCATCGCGAGATAGATCGCGCAATTCCAGCAAGCCGCTCGGGAGGCATTTCCGGGGATTCCTTCAACTTCCAAATATCGCAGTGAAGGCATCGCGCGTCGCAGCGATCGCTTGTGTGAAAGGCGACGTATGTTGGAAGCGGCGTATTCATGATCCTCGGTAATTATTCGCGCAAAAGCCAACGTTGATCAACGCAAATTTTATGGACAAAAGTTCTTGCGATCTTCAGCATGCGTCTTGCTGTTTTGCGCATGGCGCGTCTATGATACTGAAAATGGCGGAGAATTGCATTGCCTGGACAAGTCAAAGACATTTACACGCATCGATACCTTCTTTGGGGGATAATCCGTGCGGATTTGCGCAATCGCTACGGCGCCTCCTTTTTTGGGTTGTTCTGGTCTGTGATCAATCCTCTATTGCTCATCCTGGTTTACACGCTTGTTTTCGGCTACATCCTCGATATCAATGTCGGCGGAACGACCGGACCTCAGAATTACGGGCTCTTTCTCTTTTGCGGCATGTTGCCCTGGCTGGCCATTCAGGACGCCATGCAACGATCTTCGAACGTCATCATGGAAAACCGCGATCTGATCAAGCAGGTCAATTTTCCGAAATTGATTCTTCCGGTGCGTTGCGTCATCAGCGCCTTTTTTCACCAATTAATCGCCATGTTCCTTTTCGTGATCATCATTCTTTCCTTAGGGCAGATTCCATCTCCCCTTATGCTGGGATTACTTGTGACCATATGGCCGCTGCAACTCTTGTTCACATTGGGATTAACTTTGATCATCAGCGCCTTTTCTGTTTTCTACAAGGACATGCGGGAATTCACTGGAGCTTTTACCTTGCTTTGGTTTTTCGCCACGCCGATTATTTTTCCTATGGGGCTTATCCCAGAGAAAATCCGAATTGCATTTTTTTTCAATCCGCTGACGCCTCTCATCAACCTGTACCGTTCCGCGCTGCTGGGCGATGTCATGCCCGATCCATACGGATTTCTTTATTTCAGCGTTTTTACAATCCTCCTGCTCGTGGTGGGATGGTTCTGGTTCAGGAGAATGTCCAAAGATTTCGCGGACTTGATTTAGTCCGGTGCATATCAATTCCCGTGCGCTAAAAATGAAAAGGGCGACCCGTATGGATCGCCCATCATAATCTTTGAGGAATTTTCGCGCTTTTTTAGAAAAGCTGGTTGATTTTTGTGCCTTCGCCGATGCGTCTTTGCTTCTTTTCCTTTTCGATTTCCATTTTATGCTCAATGGAATATCTGGTCCAGGGACGAATTAGAAGACGCTTTTTATTGATCGGCTTGCCTGTGCCCTCGCAATATCCGTATTCTCCGATCTCGAATTTTTTGAGGGCGTGATCGATTTCCTTCAGCAATTTCCGATCTTTATCCAATAACCGCCAGGCAAGAGCGGCTTCGGTGGCGTGGCTGGCCTGATCGGCCTCATCACCCAGTGTTCCACCGGACAAGGCACCGCCGTTAACAGTGTTCTTGGATTTGGCGACAATTTCCTCGCGCCTTCCAAGCAGCATCTTCCGATAGCGCTCTAGCTCTTTTTTCCTGAAATCAACCATTTAACTGGCTCCGTAGGGCATGGTCATATCTATTTTTCCCGAGGCACTTTATGGATTTTCAAAAAAAAATCAAGAGGAAGAATGTTTCTCGCGATATTTGAAGGAGTTCTCGTGAATATATTGGACAAAACCAAGATTGACGAAATATCCTAAAATAACGAAAAGGCTTGGAATATTCATGTGTTGCGCATATTATTTCCGTGTTGCATACGTAACAACAAAAAATGGAATAAAAAATGCGATTTAAGGATTTAGCTTGGATTCTGGTGTTTTTGTTGTGGATCCCTCTAATCTGCGCAGGATGCGCCACGGACGACGATGAGTCGGATGTAAGCGACGAAGCCAACGACGATGCGTCAGAAAATGATGACATCGACGACGATTCTACTGATGAAGATGATGACGTGGCGCAATTGCAGCGTGAAAAGTTGGAGGCGATGTTTGAGAAAATGGTTTTTTGGCCTTTTCTCGATTTTCAACCTGTGCGCGGTGAGGAAATATACAGCGGCTATACACGCTATTTTTACTGTATCGACGAATTCAAGTGTTTTGACGGCACGGAAGCCAATGTTGCCGTCTCGCTTGGCGAAAGCAATAACCTCACAATTTTTATGGATGGAGGCGGCGCCGCCTAGCCGAGATACAACTTCGGATTTGAAATAGACGTGCCTCGAAACGAGGGATATATCAGTCGCTGGGCGGCGAATCCACTGCGCGACTGGAATATCGTTTATATCCCGTATTGCGACAACGGCCTCCACGCCGGCGACAACGAAATATAAGGATGAGGTGTTGGAATAACGATCACTGAAATTTATGAAAATATTCAGCAAATAAAGCGCAACGGTGTAAATAATTGTTGTGAATGAACCGGCATGGACAAAGAAATCCGATTGACTATAATCGCCCGTCGTCGGGCCGTAGCCATCTCGCCCTCGTAGCTCAGTTGGATAGAGCATCGGATTCCTAATCCGGAGGCCGCAGGTTCAAGTCCTGCCGTGGGCATCAACGAAAAAAGAGACTCGCAGAGGAAAACAACCTGGATTGGTGTTTCCCTTCACAAGGCACATTCGATATAGTGCCGCTGGCTGAAAACCCAACAGGGGATCCATGAGAGTTTGGAAACTGCGACGCCTGCGTAGCGTCATGTATTCTGTTTTCCTGGTTATCGCCGGGCTTTTAGTCGGCGAGCTTGCTTTACGCCTGGTCGGTTTCCAGGCGACGCCTGCGTATCGCTTTCTTCTGCACAGCCACGCACGCGACGTACCGCTGCTAATACCGGTCGAGGATGATCTAGCCGTTCTGATAATCCATCCGGTTGCGGAGGCGATGTTCAATCCGATCAGAATCGCAAAAGTCAAAGCGCCCGACGCCTACCGCGTTGTCTGTCTGGGTGGTTCGTCGGTGCGCGGCGTAGGTTTGCCGAGGGAGGAAAGTTTCTCGGCGCAATTGCAGGGCAAATTGCGGGAGGCATATCCTGATCGGAATATTGAGGTCATTAACCTGGGCGGCAGCGGCATAACTTCCACGCAGATGATTTGGGCCGCGGAATCCGCCGCCGAGCTACGGCCTGACCTCGTCATTATTTATTCCGGGCATAACGATTGGACAGGAAAGCGCCTTTATGGTGGTTTTAATGGCAACCGCGATCTGTTGCGCCTGCGCGCATTTCTGGCCCGTAGAAAACTTTATGTATTCGCCAGACATTGCTTGTTGCGTCTAATGGGTGGCCGCGACGAACCGGCAAAACAACCGAGCGGTGGACCGGTTACGCTTAATGAAATAACCAAGATTACCAAGAGATTTCGTCAAAACTTAGCAACAATCGATGAACTTTTACGCGCCGCTGGCGCTAAGGTGATGGTGGTTTCTGTCATCAGCAATCCCTTTTTTCCGCCAACGAATTTTCCATGGCCGAAAATACTACTTGAGAGGATGAACGGTGGGCTTGACCACCTTTTCAGAGAAGAGAAGTTACACGATCTTTTGTTTGAAATTGACAGAATGAAATTCCCATCAACTGATCCGGTTGTTCAAGATTACATCGCCGGATTGAGAGCCTGGAAAAACAGCGATTTCGCCGCTGCGTATAACCTGCTGGAGAAAGCCCGCGACGGCGACGCTGTTCCCCTGCGGGCGACCAAACATTTTCGTGATTTTAGCATGCTTGGCGAGGTGAGAGTTTTCGATCTGAAAGAGCGGCTGCGTGCGCGCTTTCTAGCTGGCGAGCCAATCGGCGATTTGTTTTTGGACAACTTACATCCTAGTCGGATTGGCGCAGAATGGATCGCCGCGCAACTTGCGCCCACCATCGAAGAAAATATCTTCCCATGAATTGAGTGGTGCTTTCTTGCCTATTGAACGGATTTTAGATAGTTTCTATTTTCCTGGAAGCAGGTACCTAAAGTAGAACTTTGTTTATTGAGGCGGAATACGCCTACAACGCTCGAACACTCCTTGATCGCTGGAGGAAAATCATGGCCCACAAACGCATAGCGCTAACCCTTGTTATTATCATTCTGCTGGCCTTGCCGGGAGCGGCGAGCGCAAAGCGCCTGGCCCTGGTCATCGGCCTGGGCGACTACCAAAATTCCGAAATCGAAAAACTGCGCTTTGCACGCGCGGACGCCGCAGCGGTTTACGATTATTTGGTTAACCCGAAAATCGGAGGTTTTAATCCCGAGGACGTCAAACTCCTGATCGATGAAAAGGCTACGCTGAATAATCTGCTGGCCGCATTCGCCTACATCCAGGACAACGCCGCCAAAGACGATATGGTGTTTATCTACTTCGCAGGGCACGGCGCGCCGGAATTTGACCGTGAGTACGAACACGCCGACGGGTACACAAAATACATCATTCCATTCGACGCCGACCCCAACAGTCTGTTTACGACGGCTATTGCCACTGACCGACTGGAAAACGTGTTCTCCAAAATTCAGGCCGAGTGCCTGGTTTTCGTCATGGACTCCTGTTATTCGGGGGGCATGGGCGGCAGGACATTCGCCAAGAAAATCTCCGGGCGCTCCCTGCGTGTTATGGCTGACCCTACCAAAAACCTTGCGAATAAAGCTTACGGGAAGGGGCGCGTCGTCATCACCGCTGCGCAGTCTAACCAGGTTGCGCAGGAAGCCGACGGACACGGTTTGTTCACCGCAGCTTTTCTGGAAGCCCTGGAGGGCAAGGGCGATGGGGATGGTGACGGCAACGTCACGCTCGATGAGCTTTACAAATACGTTTACAAAAAGGTCGCGCGGCTCACCAAGAACAAGCAGCATCCGCAAAAGAGCGGCGACATCACCGGTGAGATCATTCTTGCGTCGGCCACGCAGGGTTTCGTGTTTGAACCGGGGCCCGATCCCGGCATGGGCTTCGCCGTGAGTGGACGGCGCTGGGCCACTCCGAAATGGACCGCAGCCAGCATATCCGTCGTGGGTCTGGCGGCGAGCGCCGCTTTGTATATGACAGCGCAAAACAACTACGAAGCTTACCAGGGCGCGAACGAAAACGATAAAGAGAGGCTCGAACAGGATACCATTGATTACTACCAATACACGTACGTCGCCGGGGGCGTTACGGTGCTGGCCGCCGGAGCATCGGCTGTGTTTTTCTATTTGGATCACAAGGATCAAAACCAAAGCGCCCGTGCCTGGACACCGACCTTATACGTGTCGCATGAAGGCGCGCCAATGGCAGGCGTCAATTTGCGCTGGTGACGACGATTTCATGGGTGATTAATACGGCGACTTTGCTTCCGCATTGTTTAGGCCTCAGACATTCGGATATAGCCGGGAGGACGCGATGAAATTAACAAATCGTCTTTGGTTTTTTCTCATTGTCTGCGTAGTGATTTTTACGGTTCCAATCGCGTGCGCTCCGAACGCAGGAAAAGACGGTGCGGACGGTTCGGGCGCAGATGGCGCAGCGGGGATTCCAGGCGCGGACGGCTCCGGCAGCGGCTCCGCCCCGCAAAGTCCTTCGGGTTTAACTGCCGAGGCGCAAAGTCCTTCACAAATCGACGTGCGTTGGGTGTTCAATACGGGTACAGAGTTGGGATTTAACATTCAGCGCTCTGAAACAGAAGGCGAATGGGAGACAATCGCGGGAACCGCAGCCAACGTCACTGTCTATCACGATGATTCCGCAGAGTGTGAGCACACTTATTCCTACCGCGTGCTGGCCTACAATGACTACGGCGAATCGGCTCCGTCGAGTGCGGCGGCTGCTACAGCCGATTTTTGTGAACTCGATGCCCCCGCAGACCTGACGGCGATCCTCGATGAAGAAGCGGACGATGGCTCGCAGCGCTCAATCCTGCTTTCCTGGAGCCAGGGGGCCGGTGAACTTCCCGGCGTGTCGGCGAGCTATGAGATATATCGCAAAACTTTCGACGCTTCCTGGTCGGACACTCCTCTGGCCACGCAGCCTTCCGACCAGACCACCTACACCGACGAGGACGCCGCCTGCGGCGATACTTTTCAGTACCGCATCCGCGCGGCCAACGAAAACGACGTGAAGTCGGCTTTTTCCAACGTGTCAACAAGTCGCGCCGATGCGT
>CAZQAE010000119.1:0-11098 GCA_964591275.1 uncultured bacterium
TACGTGGGTCCGGCTGCGCTGATTTTCCATTGTCTGACATCCGTCCCACTGATCGCCAACGATTTTCATATCGAACCGAATCAATATCTGCGCAACGCAATTCTAAAATTCGTTTGCCGGCGTTGCGACGCCGTTGTCGTGACCAGCCGTTTTTCCAAAAAGCAGGTCGAGCAGGCTTTGTCCCTTGATCCCGACAAAGTGCATGTCACCTACGGCGGCGTCACGGTTTTTGAAGGCGCTCCGAAAACCCGGGAGGAAGCCAAGAAGAACATGGGAGTTACGGGCAAAACCGTGATCGGCTTCATCGGAGCCTTGTCGGAAAGGAAGAACCCCGGATTTCTCCTGGAAATATTCGCCGATCTTTTTCAGCGCGATGACAGACGTCATCTCATTTTCGTCGGATCAGACATCTCGGCGGACGGCTCATTGATGAATAGGCTGCGCCGAAGGGCGAAAGAGTTAAATATCGAAAAGCATGTCACCTTCGCCGGGCGCGTGGACACCCGGGCCAAGGCGACGATCTTAAAGGCAATGGATCTTTTCGTTTTCCCGAGTCTCATGGAGGGATTCGGACTGGCCGTGGTTGAGGCGCTGGCCGCTGGCGTGCCGGTGGTGGTGTCGGATCGTGGATCGCTGCCGGAGGTTGTGCGTCACGGAGAAAGCGGCCTCGTTTTGTCCCTTGAAGATCGGGAAGCGCTGACGCGAAAAATCGATGAACTTTTGGACGATGAACAAAGGCTTGAGCGCATGAAAAACGCCGCGCGTACCGGCGTTGTCAGGGATTTTTCCTGGGAGGCATGCGCGCAGCGCACCATTGCCGTTCACGAGACGGTTGTTAAAAAACGAAAAGAAAAAACCCTGGGCGTTATTTTGAACTCCGGCGACAGCATGGCTGTCATGGCCAAAGAAGGCGGGTGGACGCGTTTTCGCAAGCACTATCTTTCGCGTTGGTCTGAAGCTTTCGACGCCGTGGAGGTATTTGGATACGGCGACGAGAACGACACGCCGCTTTCCGGGGTTCGCTTCGTTCCCGCCAAGCCGCAATGGCGTGGTCTGATTTATGCCATGCTCATGCCCTGGCTCCATCGTGAGCGTTTCCGATCTTTGAAGATGATGCGCGTCATGCACGCCGGAGCCGCGTTGCCCGCGATTATCGCCAATGGCGTGTGGAAGATTCCCTTCGTGGTAACGTACGGATATCGCTATGGCCGCTTTATGAAAATCAAAGGGCGTCCGGTTTACGCTGCTTTGGTCGAGTTTGTGTCGCGTTGCGCGCTTCGCCGGTCCGCAGCCGTCATCGTCACCACGCCGGCGCTCGAAGCGCATGTCCGTTCGCTGATTGGTCCCGATAAAATTGTACTGATACCCAACGGCGTTGATTTGTCTCTCTTTCAAAGCGCCGGGAATCGAGAAAAAACCGATCCGTCGAAAATCGTTTTTACAGGAAGATTGACCGAGCAAAAAAATCTGGCCTTGCTGGCGGAATCGCTTGCGCCGCTGAAAGATCGCGCGAGTTTGTCGATTGTCGGCGATGGCCCATTGCGTGGCGAACTCGAAGTCTTGTTCAAAGACAAGGGAATCGATGCGAGATTTTTCGGCGCGGTGGATCATGAAAAACTGGCGGAAATTTATGCCGAAGCTTCGATTTTCGTTCTGCCCAGTCGAATCGAAGGACATCCCAAGGCGCTTATTGAGGCCATGGCCTCTGGGTTAGCGTGCCTGGCGTCGGATGTGGAGGGAAACAATGAGCTTGTTATTCACGAACAAACCGGTTTGCTGGCTCCCTTAAACGCGGTTCTTTTTACGAAAGCCCTGGAGCGATTGATGGATGATCCCCCATTGGCCAGGGAGCTTGGAGGGCGGGCTGCTGAATTTGCCGCCGAGCACTTCGATATCGATAAACTGATGATCCGTGAAATCGAACTTCTCACTGCGATTCGGGATAAAGCCTAATGTCCAAACCCCGCGTTCTGTTCGTATACAACAGGCCACGATCTACGCGGCAGGAGCAATACCTGAAAGGGGAATGCCCTGACGATGCTCTCTACGCTTTCAATGCTCTTAAACGAAGAGGTTTTGATACGGTCCTGTGCGACGCGGGCCACAAAATCAAGGGGATCGGCAGGCTTTTTAAGTTCTTTGACGATCAGATGTCCGATCATGGCCGGCGGACCGGATTCCATCTTTGGCAGGCTCTGCGCCTTCGCGATCAGATCAGAAAAGCCGATTTGGTTTTCGCCACGGCTGATTCGTCAGGTCTTCCCATTTGTTTTTTGAAAGAGCTGAAGCTGATTAAAACTCCCGTTATTTATCAAACGATTGGGTTGACGCAGTCATTCGCTCATGGAGGGATTAGATTTCGTTTCTATCGCTCCTTGCTGGGCAAAGCGCAGGCGGTGATTCATTTCTCACGCGCTGAAGAAAAATTTTTGCAAAACAATTTCCGGGTGCCGGTCGATAATATTCACTTCATCCCCTTTGGCGTTGACCACAAATTTTACGAGAAAAAATCCAGCGCGGCGTGCGGAGGCGTTGCCTTTGGCCTGGACCCACTAAGGGATTGGAAATTGCTCGCCGAGGCGCTTTTTGGCACGGGTATTCGAATCCTGGTTCACACGCATCGGGATAATATCCGGAATCTTGATTTGCCGACTGAATTTGTTTGCCGGCAGCCGGTTTCGCCCAATGAATTTGCGCAGATTGCCGCAGACGCCTCTTTCGTCGTATTGCCGGTTATCGAAAACAATTATACGGGCGCGACGATTACGCTGCTGTCGTGCATGGCGGCGGGGAAGGCCGTCATCGTCAGCCGAACAGCGGCCATCGCTGAAGGCTACGGGCTTGTGGACGGCGAAAATTGTCTTCTTGTTGCGCCGGGCGATGTGACGGCGCTACGGGGGGCGATACAAAAACTGTCGGAAGACGAGGAGCTTTGTCGGGACATCGGGCGCCGCGCCGCGCGGCATATTCAAAATGGATTGACCCTGGAGAGAATGGCCGATGATCTGGCCCGGATTTTCCGCAAGGTTCTTTCATGAAAAATGGCCTCATTAACTCGCTGGGACGCATTTTCCGACTCGATGCGCAGTACATCGTGTCGGGCGCAGCCTGGCTCGGCGTTGATCAGGCTGTAAACGTACTGACCAGCATAATCACCACCGTGGTATTAACAAATTTGCTCAGCAAGGAGACTTACGGCTCCTACGTTTATCTGCTGGGCATCTGTATGTTTCTCCTTCCCATCACGTTGACCGGCATGAGCAACGCCATTATCCATAGCGTTGCGCGGGGCTGTGATGGAGCCTTTGTACGCGGCATGCGAGCGCGAATGATCGGTGGTTTTATTGTCACCCTGATTTTGGCGGCGATTAGCTTGGCATTTCACGCCGCCGGTCGTGGGGACTCGGCCTGGGCGCTGGCTTTAATATGCGTTATTTATCCCTTCGCCTTCGCTGCCGACGATTACAAATCCTATCTTCATGGCCGGCAGGAATTTCGGCGATACGCTGTCGTCAACGGGTTGGTCAACTCCGGAGTTTGCGCCGCGACGGTTTTCGCGGCGCTGGCACACGGATCGCTGGGCGCCATTCTGGCAGCCAATGTCGGTGCGCGAGGAGCAGGAAATCTTCTGGCCTGGGCCAGGCTGCGGCCCTTGCTGAGAAATAAAGACTTAGGCGACAATTTTGATCGTCTCGGTCGTCGTTTTTCCGTTGTGGCGGCTGTCAACGGCATATCCTATACGATTGACCAAGTGTTGGTTGGGACGCTGTTCACCATGGAAATCATGGCTTCCTACGGGCTAGCCTCGCGCCTTTCAGAGCCCTTTCGTTTTTTGGGTATTGCCGTGAACCGTTTGGCGTGGCCAAAGGCCGCAAGGATGGAAGGTTCCGAAGTCGCCCGCAAGTTCTTGTCGAAACTTATTTGGCTTCTGGTGTTGCTGGCGGGCATGTTGGTTATGGCGTTTGCCGTTATGCCTTTTTTCATCCGCTTTGTTTTTCCGAGCTATCAGGATGTGGCGCCGCTAGCAATGTTGATGATCGTTTCAGCCATGTCGGCGGTGATCGTGGCTTATCTGGAAACCTATTTTATTTCACAAGATAAGCTGCATCGTTTTTATTACTTTGCTTCGACGGCGCGACCGGTTGCGACCATTGCGCTGATGTTTCCTTTCATTCATTGGTGGGGATTCTGGGGCGCGGTGTATGCGAGGCTTGGCGTGCGATTGTTGTCCGGCATAGTATTGACCTTGCGTATGGTGGCGGAATCACGAAAAGAAATAGATGTTCAGCTGTAGTCTGTGGAATAATATTGGAAGGCGCAAATGGAATCGCTCGATAGTCATGATGACAATACTCGGGAAACAGCGGCGCATCTTCAGCGTGCGCGCTGCAATTTGTGCGGAGACAAACGCTCGAAGCTTATCGTGCGGGGAACTGATCGTCTCGGGCGTTTAAAGAATGAATTTTCGGTTGTCAGTTGCCTGTCGTGCGGAACGTGGCGCCTTGATCCGGCGCCTACGGCATCGCTGATGACTGAACTGTATCCTGAAAACTACGAACCTTATTCTGTGGCGACGCCGGGATATGACCCTGTGATCACGGGGTTTACGCATAGACTTCGCCGCCGATACGTGGAATGGGTGTCGCAGGGACGGCGCAGTTTGTGGACCTTGCCGGCGCTTTCGGCGCTGCCGGTATTGATGGCTCGGCTTTTTAGTCGAACGGATTATGGACGTTTCAATCCCCTGGCTTTTGAGGGCGAAGGACGTCGTGTTCTGGATGTCGGTTGCGCCTCGGGCGATTTGATGGATTTCTTTAGAGCTCATGGCTGGACGACTATTGGAGTCGAGTGGAATAAAAGCGCCGTCGATATCGCTCGATCAAAGGGTCATACCGTCACGCAGGGGCGATTCCCGGATGACTCTAAAGAAATCGGGAAATGGAGTCCTTACTTCGCCGTTGTGATTTCCAATGTCCTCGAGCATCTTGAAAATCCTTTCCTGGCTCTGAAAGAGGCATGGGACCTGATGGAGCCGGGCGGCTACATGTTAATATGGACGCCCGTGAACGACGGTTTTCTCCAAAAGCATTTTACGCGGCATTGGTATAATCTTGACATACCCCGTCATTTTCATCTCTTTTCCAGAAAAGGACTGAGCACGCTTTTGAAACAATGCGGATTTGAGGTTCTGGCGACGTGGCCGGCCACGAGCGTTCGCGCGGTCTTAAGAACTTTCGGAACTTATGCCCGGTCCCGAGGGCATTTTGGTCTGGCCAAATTCCTGGAGGAGAGTCGCGTTGCCAGATTCATTTCCAGTCCGATTGTTCGGCTGGCTGACCTTATGAGAAAAGGCGATATTGTCATCGTCCTTGCGAGAAAACCCAAACCCATGGGCCATCGCCATGCGCCAAAATAAAACCCGCGAAACCGACAGCCTGATTGAAGAGGAAAGGGCGGTTCGTAAAGAATTCGGCAAGAGCTTCGATTTTCAAATGGCGATAAAAAGGAAGCCTGTCATTGAGGCATTCTGGTCGAACTTTGATCTGGACAACAAATCGTTTCTCGATGTTGGCAGCGGCCATCCGGTCATCCCGGCCATATTGACTGCTATGAATCCAACCGTGCATTTTGACTGCGTGGACATCTCGCCGGATTTTGAAAAGGAAGCTTTGGCTTGCGTGAGCGCATTAGGCGGCGGTGCGGATCGCCTTCGCCTCATCACGGCGGATTTCTATGACATCGGTGAACTGTCAGAAAGGAAAATCCTCAATAGCCGTTACGATTACATTTTGCTGGCCGAATCGCTGCATCATTCGCTGAGAAAAAAGGAGCTGCTTGCCATTCTCGTTGCTCTCATGGATGCGCGCAGTCAAATGATACTTGTCGAACCGGTATTGCCGATCTTCGGGCGACGAAAAGCCTACCTCGAAAGCGCGGGCGCACGCGAGATGGGCTACATTGAGCAGCCCGTTTCCATGACTCAGTATATGTCCGCCATTCGCGGTGCCGGTTTGAAGGCGGTTTCCATGGATTACGACACGTCCAGAGAGGATTTGGTGCCTTCGCTCAAGCGGCGGATGACGCCAAAGTTTCTGTACCGACTGTACAGGAGGCGCATAAGGCCCATGTACGCATCGACCAACTTTATTTTCGTATGCCGGCTTGATCGATGAAAGGCCTCAAGGGTTTCATAAAAACGCTTCGCGCAGGCGACGAAGGTTTCCAAAAGCTCATCTTCGGCATCGCCGGCGGCGTCGCGGAATTGCCGCAATGGCTCAAAGAAGCGTCTCTTGTAATTTGCGGCGCATTATTCCTTTCCGCTCTGGTTCTAAAAAGCCATATTCTGGCTCTGGCCGCCGTCGTCGTTCTATTCGCTTTTGTCTTTTTACTGCGACAGCCCGTTTGGATGATTTATTTAACAGTCGCAATAATCCCGGTGGCTTGGGCCAACCTTCTGGGACATCGCTTGCGCGTCATTTCATTCATGACGGCGATGTCTTTGGGATTCTATGTTTCCCAAGCGCTGATTCGTCGCGACCGATTGCGTGTGGAGCCTCTGTATGGGGCTATCGGCATATTCGTGGCGATTTGTTTTTTGTCGATGTTCAATTCCGTGGATTGGAAGTTTTCTCTTGTGGGCATGAAGTATTATCTGATCTCTTTGGCCTTCGGACTGGCCCTCATATTTTCCATCAACAGTCGTCAGAGACTACAGGTTCTGATCGTGATTATTCTGGCCTGGGGTGTGGGACAGTCTGTTCTTTCTTTGGCCCAAAGCCTAATTTCCCCAAAATTTTTTCCAGCGTATTACCTGGATGTGTTCGGGATGGATATCGTCAAGTCTTACTCGATCGGCGGGATTCGGCGTGCCTCCGGGACATTCGAATCAGGCCCCAGATTGGCAATGTTTCTTCTTTTGCCACTTTCCATCGCGCTGACCTATTACTTTCGTGGTGTTTTTCGCCGCCGGTGGCTTTGGGGTTTGATCCTGCTCGCTTTGGCCTTGGGAATCTTCATCAGTTTTACGCGAATCGCCGTGTTATTATCCGCAGCTGCCCTGATTGTTTATTACGTATTCGAGCGCGATAAAGGCCGGCTGGTCAAAACGGCTTTCGCTGTTTTCATGCTGGTGGCCGTTTTGTTGATTCTCATACAGATATTGATACCTGTGAGCGCATATCAGGCGATGGGTGAACGGTTCACTATGGAAGGCGATCAGTTATACCTCGACCGTTTCTATTTTCTCTACAACGCATTAATGGCTTTTTCCGAGCATCCCATTCTGGGTTGGGGTGTAAAAACCTACACGCTGCACTCCTGGGACTTCATGCAGCAATATCCCGTACCCTGGCGAAGGGTGGCCTGGGACGTTCCCTCTCTTTCGATGCCGCAAGGGGTGCCCGTGCACAATGACTATGCCCGCATGCTTGCTGAAACCGGATTATTTTCCCTTTTCGCTTTTGCAGGCATATGTGTTTTCACTTTCAAAAATCTCTTGCGGACCATTAGGAAAACGACCGACGAGTTCGTCGAGGCCACCGCAGTTGCCGTGACGATATTTTTTGCAATAATGTTGGCGTATTGGTTCTTTCATGAGTACTACATGGAGGAACCTTTTGTTTCGGTTTTGCCTATTGCGCTGTCTGTAATCCTCAGACGCCTTGCGGAGAGCGATCCGCATGATTCCATGTTGCCGGGCGGGAGCGGTTGACCGTATGCGTATTTTATTTTGTGCGAACTGGAATTTGAAATGGAAAGGTCTTATAGGCGACTATGCCTTCTTCTCACATTGGGATCCGAAACCACGAGTCCGTCTTCTGGGAACATTTGATCTTGGTCCGGTAACGCGATTTGAGAAAACGCGATTGCGCTTTTATATCCTTGCGCCGCTGGCCGCTTTCTTTCTGTCTTTTTCAAAGGACCTGGTGATTGCCTATTCCGCGCAGGTCGGTCTTCCGCTGGCGTTTTTGCTGCGCTTGTGTTTTTGGCGACGCATCCCTTTGATCGTGTTCGATGTGGAATCTTTCGGACGGATAAAAAAAGGGCCGAAGTTGGCTTTGCTCCGCTTTGCATCGAAAAGAATCGACCACGTCGTTTACGCGGCATCCGGACAAAGGGAATACTACCGGCGCTACCTGGAGCATCTCACAAAAAAATCGACTTACATTCCCATCGGGATCGGCAAATATGAAAAGGAGCGCAAGCTCGGCGAAAAAGGAAAAGGCACCATTGTTGCGCCTGGGCATCACGGACGGGCTTTTCGCGACTGGGCGACTCTTTTCAAAGCTTTTAATTTGCTGAGTTGTGATGCGAAACTGCTGGTTGTGGGAAGGGAGTCTATTGAAGAAAAAGAGAGGGATGGCGTCCCGATTCCGCCCGGTGCCTCTTTTCTGCCCTTTTTGCCGATGCACGAATTTAAGGCAAAAATAGAGGACGCTCCTTTTGTCGTACTGTCTCTGCCGGAAAGGGAGCAGTCCCTGGGCCAGTTGTCGGTCCTGTTTTGCATGGCGATGGGAAAGGCCGTCATAGCCTCCAAAGTCATTGGCATTGAGGATTATGTTGAAAACGGCGTGACGGGATTGCTGGTGAATCCCGGCGATCCCGCTGCAATGGCCGAGGCGATTGCGCGATTAGTGCGGGACCCGGAAGAGGCTGCAATGATGGGCGTGAGAGCTTTTGAGCGTTTGCAACGAAATTTTCGTGACGAAACGATGGGCGGTGCCTGGGAAAAGCTGGCGCATGATCTCGTTTTTTCCGGGTAGAGAAGTCGCCCTTTGGATCCATGCCTTTCCAGGGCAGCCGCTGAGATTATCGGTCGCATTGCATAGTATCTGGGATTGACAACTCATGGTCTTTCAATGAATCTGGGGTGTTCGAAAGGTGCGTTTTCGGGGTTTTGGGATCAAACGGAAAAAAAGGTTTGCGGAAGATGATAGGGTGCATTGGCGGGTTAAGGGTTTCCAGTCCGGCGTGTGTTTCCGATTTTGAAAATAGAAGATCAACGGGGATAGTGTTTGGAATTGACCGAGAATCGATCCATGCAAACATGAAAATTCGGAGGAGGTCATTATGGGCGTGAAGTATGTGTATTCTTTTGGCGGCGGTAAGGCGGACGGTGCTGCAAAGTTGAAAAATCTTCTGGGTGGCAAAGGCGCCAACCTTGCCGAGATGAGCGGCATCGGCATTCCGGTTCCCGCAGGTTTCACGATTACGACGGATGTTTGCACGTACTACTATGATCATGGCGTGAGCTATCCAAAAGAGCTGAAAAAGCAGGTTTTGGGTGCTCTAAAGAGCGTCGAAAAAATCATGGGCCGTAAGTTCGGCGATCCAAAAAACACTCTCCTTGTTTCCGTGCGTAGCGGCGCTCGCGTGTCCATGCCGGGCATGATGGATACGGTGCTGAACCTTGGTCTCAATGATGAAATCGTCAAGGGTTTCGAGGCCAAAAATCCCCGCGCCGCCTGGGACTCCTACCGCCGTCTTGTGCAGATGTACGGCGATGTTGTTCTCGACATGAAACCAAAAAGCAAATTGGAAATAGATCCATTTGAAGAGATAATCGAAAAACTGAAAAAGAAAAGAGGAATCGATCTCGACCTTGAGATGAGCGCCGACGATCTGAAGTTCCTTGTTACGGAATTTAAGAAGGCCATCAAAAAGCAAACCGGCAATGACTTTCCGGATGACCCTTTCGACCAGTTATGGGGTGCCATCGGTGCCGTCTTTGGATCATGGAACAACAGTAGGGCCAAGGTCTATCGTCGGCTGAACAAGATCCCCGGGGATTGGGGCACCGCTGTCAATATCCAATCCATGGTCTTTGGAAATCTCGGCGATGATTGCGCCACAGGCGTCGGCTTCTCCCGGAATCCCGCCAACGGCGAAAAAGCCTTCTATGGAGAGTATCTCATCAACGCGCAGGGCGAGGACGTAGTGGCCGGTATTCGCACGCCTAAACCGATTGGCCAACTCGCTAAAGATATGCCGAAAGTCTATAAGCAGCTTAAAAAGATCGTGACGGGATTGGATTCCCACTATCACGATATGCAGGATATCGAGTTTACCATTGAGCACGGTCGTCTTTGGATGCTGCAGACGCGCAATGGGAAGAGGACTGGATTTGCCGCCTGCCGCATTGCCACAGACTTGGTGAAAGAGAAAAAAGCGACTCCGAAAGAGGCCTTGACGAGATTGATTCCTGATGCCAACGCGCTCGATCAGCTTCTCAAGCCTGTTTTTGATCCGAAGGACAAAGCTGCGGCGGTCGCAGGCGGAAGACTGCTGGCCAAAGGTTTGGCTGCGGGACCCGGCGCCGCAACGGGAAAGGTTGTCTTTCATGCCGAGGATGCCGCGGACATGGCGGCTGCGGGGGAAGTTGTCATTTTGGTTCGCATTGAGACCAGTCCCGAAGATATTCGCGGCATGGAGGCTTCCGAGGGAATTCTTACTGCCAGAGGTGGGCAGACTTCTCACGCGGCCCTGGTGGCGCGGCAGATGGGCAAAGTTTGCGTCGCCGGTTGCAACGATTTGAAGATTGATTATAAAGCCGGAAAGATGGCGGCTGGTGGAAAAATCATCAAGCATGGCGATTACATCAGCATCGATGGGTTTACCGGCGAGGTTATCCTCGGTCAGGTCAAGGTTGTGCCCTCCGGCGTCAAGCAGGCTCTGTTCGGCAAAGGCGCCGCTGCAAAGAAAGCTCGCCAGACCGTCACATTCAAGGCCTACAATCAGCTTATGAAATGGGCGGATCAGTATCGCGATCTGCGCGTGCGGGCCAATGCGGACCAACCCGACCAAGCCGCCGAAGCCATCGTTTACGGCGCCGAAGGAATCGGTTTGTGCCGAACCGAGCATATGTTCTTTGATGACAAGCGAATCCTGTCCGTACAGGAAATGATTCTGGCCGACAACATAGCCGGTCGCGAGAAGGCGCTGAAAAAACTTTTGCCTTACCAGCGCAAGGACTTCATCGGAATCTTCAAAGCCATGGGGGAAAGGCCTGTGACGGTGCGGCTTCTGGATCCGCCGCTGCATGAGTTTCTGCCCCATACGAAAACGGGCATCAGCGCTCTGGCAAAGGAAATGGGTATTT
>CAZQAE010000120.1:0-10875 GCA_964591275.1 uncultured bacterium
CCAATAAGCATTTTTTTGTTGTTTCGTCGATATTTTTAAGAATTTTCCTTGTTTTTTTCATTGATTTAATAAATTGACTGTGATATAGGCCATCTGTTGTCGGGGCGTTTTATGAAAAAAAGAAGGTCTAATATCCTTCCATGAAACGGTCGACGATGGTCTTTATAATCGGGAGCGTCGAGTGCACTAGTAATCTCTTGCTGCAGTTCGGGAACGTTTTGGCTGTACGTGATAGGCTTTCTTATCCGCGTCTGTATCGCCTGACCCCATGATCGCTTAGAGGCATTACCGAGTCATCGCCATCAGACTCCCAAAACACGAGAAGGGAACGATTCATGTCCAAGAAGATTTTTGTGGGCGGGCTTGCCTGGACCACGAACAGCGACGGCCTCAATGCCGCATTCGCCAGCTACGGCGAGATTTCCGAAGCGATCGTGATTACCGATCGCGACACAGGACGCAGCCGAGGTTTCGGTTTCGTCACATTCAATGACGACGATGCCGCATCGCGCGCCGTTGAACTCAACGGCACCGAACTCGACGGGCGAACAATTCGCGTTGACGTTGCGACAGAGAAGCGCGGCGGCAGCGGCGGCGGCGGCGGCGGCGGCGGACGCTTCGGCGGCGGCGGCGGCGGCGGCGGACGAGATCGCTACTAGGCGAAGCCTGAACAACGGATAACGCTATTAGTTATTCGAAAAAATGCCATTTTGGGATCGATTGTGTTGGCACGCGGTGGAACACGGATTTGTGCTGTGTTTGTCGCGTGCCTGACCAGTGTTTCGTTGGATGATCGATTCTTTATTGATTTGCTCGGTCGCGATTGAAAAAAAGCTATTGGGCAGGATAAAAATGCGGGAATCAACTGATTTCCGCTTTTTTTTTGTAAAAGCCAGACTTCTCTACCTCCAGAATAGTCTTACTCGCCGCGAAAGCTGACCTGTCTATTGACAGTGAGTTTGTAAATATTATCCAATGCCAATGAAGATTCTAAGGGGTTTGCCCTATGCGGCGCACGTCCATCAGAAAACAATAAAAAACGTGGATTGAATTCAACACAAGGTTTAGGGGGGACGCGATGAAGGATTCTTTTTTGTTTGCGTTATGTTTGTTGGCGATGCTGGGGGCGATGTTTGCTCTGGCCGGTTGCCTGGAGAGGTCGCCCTCCAGTTCCGGCCAAGACGATGACGCCGAGGGTATTGATGATGACTATGCGGCCAACGATGACGATGACGCCAATGAGCAAGATGATGATTGGTCCAATGATAATGACGACGACTGGGATGATGATGAGGATGACGATTGGGACGACGACTGGGATGATGATGAGGATGACGATTGGGATGACGACTCGGACCTCGGCTGCGAGCGGGTCAGCGACAAAATGATGGAATGCGGGATGTGGTACGAAAACGACGATCCCGAAAACGGTGAGTGGGGCGATCCCGAGGACGAAGATTGGGATGAATGCTTTGCGATGTGTGAACAGAGCGAATACGAAATGCGCGAGTGCGTTATGGAGCAGGAATGCGATGACATTTGGGAATGCTTCGAGGAGGAGCCTTTTGAAGAAGGCTGCATCGATTATTGTTGGAAACTCATGGAATGCGGTGAGCTGCCGCCCGAGGAATTCAGCGAGTGTTTTATCGAATGCGTGGAAGAACCGGATGATTCCATCTGGTGCGTGCTGGAAGTCGAGTGTGAGGATATCCGGGAATGTTTCGAAGATGACCCCTGGCTCGATTCGATCTGCGGGCAGTTCTGCGAAAAGCACGTCGATTGCGGTTTGATCCCCGAAGGGGAATTTGACGAATGCATGGATTGGTGCTGGGACGAACCCTTCGGTTACATCGTATGCATAATCGAAAATGAATGCCGGGAATTGAATGAATGCCGGGAAGAACCTCCTCTGGAGCCCGATTGCCCGATGTATTGTGAAAAACTGGACGAATGTGGGTGGTTCACTGATGAAGACGGGCAATTCAACGATGACGAGTTCATGATGTGCATGGAAACATGCTTTGATCAGGTTGATGACGATGAGTTCTGGTGCGTCGTGGAGAACGAATGCCCGGAAATTGTTTGGTGTTTCGAATAGCTCGACAATAACACCTGATGCCGCCCGCATATCTTTGCGGGCGGTTTTTATTTGTGCGCCCGGCAGGGCGCACTCACTAAGTTTTGAAGTTCCACATAGGCTTGGTTCCAGAAAATTCTGCCCGTATTGAACTCGTCTGCTTTTTTCAACGCGGCCCTGCGATGTTTTTCGTTTTTGAAATTCTCACGAAAGAATTGCGATTGTGATCGGCTTGAACCTATTGCACGCAGAGCTATAGTTGACGGGATGGGAATGGACCTGCTTCCATTTTCAAACCCTTTAAGGGTTTTTAAGACAAGGACATATACTTCTTGCGCGAAGGACCGTATCCGATGAGAGATCATCCGCAGCCCCATACAAAGTGGATACTGTGCGCGGGACTTCTGCTTACTCTTAAGTGTGGCTTGTTTTACCATCAGGTCATCGCCGTCCGTATTGCCGAATATCGGCAACTGACGGCGCGGAATGTGCTGAATTCGATTTTTTTCTTCGATTTTGCCATCATCATCGCGCTTTCAACCCTGGCCGTTTTTATTTCCGTAATCCTCGTCGCTTGGTTGATGCGTCGGAATGTCTTCCCTCGCCGTATCAAGGATCACCCCTGGGTCGTTTTCGCGGCGGGCTCGCTGGCGTCGACCGGATTCATGATCGGCATCCCATGGCTAATCGCGCGATTCGGGATGAGCTTTTTCTCTAATCACTTGTTGCGCGAATCAGCGAGCTTCCTCCATCCCCTTTATCTACGTCAAAGCGTCATCCTTTCCGCGTGCGTTGGGTTGTACTTTGCCGATGTCGTCGCGAGGTCGAAATTTCCAAGATGGATCAGTCTGGCCTTTTTTCTGCTGCCTTTCTCGTTCGCACAGCCGTTTGCCTTATTGTGGTGGAATGCCCTGGACCGCTTTGCTCCGTCGAAGGCCTGGGTGCCGCTTCGCCCCATCCTCGCGGCGGCGACGGTCATCCTGCCCCTCTCGCTCTATCCCCTGGCTCAACCATTCGGTCGCGGATTGCCCATTAGCGACGCGTCCACATTTCATTTCGGAGAAATCAACGATGCAGGGCTCTCCTACTGCGTCAAAAGAAGGCCTGGAACTTTTGAAGTCTACCAACGTCTGGATACAAGGATTCAGCGTCTGGCCAGGGGCGCCGACGGCCAGTGGCGCTCTATCGGTAATATCGATATGGGTTTTATTTTCAACGAGGCGGCCTTCGATTTCGAGCGAGGTGAAGCATACGTCTTCAATGGAGAGACGGGATTTCTGTATGCCGTGGAAATTCCATCTCTTCGGATGCTGTGGAAGCGTAAAATCCCGACCGCTGATTTTCCAGTCTGGACCGCGTACGATATTCTTCTCGCCGTGGATTCGTCCCGAGATGTTCTTTATATCGCCCACGCCGGGGGCAACCTGGTTTCCGTGGATCGAGCGGGAAATCCTTTGGCTTCGACGTTTTTCCCGCCCGATGGGTCAATCTCCGATCTCGTTGTTATACCTGATTCCGGGGCTGTTCTTGTGCTCCAGAATCATCGGTTGACTCGCCTTCGCCCCATTGATCTCAAATTTGAATCTTCTGTCGCCTTTCCTTCCTTCGCGTTCGGATTAGGTTACGATTTGTCGAATCGAAGGCTGCTGGCGGGGTTTCCAAAAATATTAAAATTTGGCGCTTTTAATCCACAGACCTTAATTTTATCGGGGATGTATCCGGCGCCCGCCGGTGTCCGGAACTTTGAATTTGACCAACACAGGTTCTTATTGTTTTTGGGATCGGTCACCGGCGTTGTAGAGCTTAGGGATGCGCGGGATTACAAAACTATAAAGCGCGTTCGCCTGCTCCCCTGGCTCCACGGATTGCTGGCAATTCCTGAAACGGGAGAATTGATCGCCACGGCGGGCGACGTCCCGCCGGTCGTGTGGTCCTATTCGTCACCGACAAACTCCTTTGATCCCGCCGGATGGTTTCTTGAACAGGTCGAACGGGTCGCCCGTGAAATCGTCGTCCGGACATCCTCCTGGCCAGGCGTCTGGTTTGAACAACCCTATCATTTTACCGAAGCCCTCAATAAAACCGTACTCATCGTGGATGAAAGTGAGCGCCAACGGTCAATGAGCCAAGTATTCCTCGAACGAATGGGATGCCGTGCGATCCTCGCCGGGTCGATTCCCGAGGCGATGGTTGTCGAAAAGGAAAATCCATTCGACCTAATCGTTCTATCCGCCGATCTTGTTCACAAGGAAGGAAAAGACCCGGAAACGGTCCGCCGGGAAATGCGCTCCCTCAATCCCCGCGCCCATTTTATTTGGAGCATTGACTTAAAATCGAACCCGCCAATGCCTGAAACCAAGCCCGGTGAAAGTCTTATCCCCAAACCCTATGATTTTTGGAACTTCGCTCATGTCGTCGGCCAGGAGATGATTAAAGTCAGAACTGAGTAAACAAAGGACATTTATCGGTGTGGTGCTCAACGTTTGGAATGGACAAGGCGCGTCCGTTGCGGCATGAGGCCTTTGAAAGCGAGACGATTCGATTTTAAGAAGGGGATACTACGTTGCCCGCCGTCGCCCGCCTACGCATATTAACAAAGCTTCGGCTTGAAATGACTTCGGCGCGGCATTGCGCCATAGCTCGCTTTGCGAAGCGAGTCGAATGGAGGTGGCAGGAGCTTCTTTTTTTGGCGCTGGGTTGTATGGGCAATGGTATAGCGCGATAAGTTGACCTGCTAGGTCGGATAGCCTACGCTAACATCGGTTGAATGGAGAGGTGCCAAAAGTTCAATAGATGTGAAACGGATTTGCGAACACTAGTTTCTTGTAGGATATTTCGTTGAGTTTTGGAAAAGCGGAAAAAGCCACGCTCATTGCGATTGCCGTGGGCGCAGTACTGCTGGCGATAAAATGCGTCCTCGTAGTCTATACGGGTAGTCTGGCCATCAAGGCTGACGCTTGGCATTCCGTGGGCGATATCCTGATATCGGTGCTTGTGCTCATCGGCGTTATCCTGTCCCGAAAAGGTTGGCGGCTGGCGGCGATCATCGAAAACATCATCGCCCTCATCATTTCCGGTTCCATTTTTTTGGCCGCATACTTTCTGGCTAGGGAAAGCCTCACGCGAGGCTCTGCAGCCGAATTGCGCAACATCCCCATCGGTTTGGCGGGCATCGTCGTATGCGCGCTCATCGCCCGCGCGCTCGGACATTATAAGATCCGCGTGGGTCGCGAAGAGAATTCGGTTGGCGTTTTAGCCGACGGTCATCATTCCATAATGGATTTTTATACGACCATCGTAGCGGGTATTGGCTTGATGGGCCAGATGATTGGGCTGAAGCTGGATTCGTTGGCGTCGATTGTCGTTGTCGTTTTTGTAGTGCAGATTGGCGTCAAAATTGCCGTTATCGCGATTCAGGGCTTGCTTCGGGATCAAAGTTTCAGCGCGGTCGGGCGGAGTCGTATTTTGGTTCTGCTGACTGACAAGCCGTTGAAATTAACCAAGGATCTCATCAAATGGGCGACGGGGCGAGAGATTTCCATCAGTTTCAAGCCGCTTGGCGATTGGCTTCGAGTGCATCGGAAGACTCCTGTGTCCGCGGCGATTATTCTGTTTGTCGGGGCATATTTATTTTCCGGATTCTATACAGTTGAAGCGCAATCCTCGGCAATTGTCACCGTATTTGGAAAGGCGAAGGTCGACCCGACCGGCCCCGGACTGCATTACGCGCCGCCGTACCCCGTAGGCCGTGTTTATAAAGTGGAGACAAATCTGGTTCGGCGGGCTGAACTCGGTTTCAAGACGAATTTCGATAAAAAAACCGACTGGCGGCGAAACGGGTTGGCGCCCTTTGAATGGCACAGCGCGCACACCACGGGTTATTACAAGAAAAATTTCGATGAAGCCATCATGTTGACCGGCGATGAGAATATGATTGATGTCAATGCCGTAGTGCATTATAAAATCGCCGATCCTCATATCTTTCTGTTTGGGCTGGATAATCAGGAGGCCCTGGTTAAAAATTTCGCGGAAAACGTTCTTCGCCTTTCCATGGGCCGCACTTCCATCAACGAGATCCTCTCCGAGAAACGCAAGGTCATTCAGAAAAAGACCACGCAATTACTTCAGAAAAATTTGGATGCGGTGGGAGCTGGAGTAGAGATCATCGGCATTGAACTGCAGGATGTGCATCCGCCGGTCAGCGTTGTGCGCTCTTTCAGAGACGTGGCCACGGCGAAAGAGGAAAAAGCCTTGACGGTCAACAATGCCGTTGCCGAGCAAAACGAGAAGATTCCGCAGGCGCGCGCCGATGCCGTTTCCACCGAAAGATCGGCGGAGGCGTACAAAGATAAGAAAATGCAGGAAGCCCTTGGACAGTCGGATCGTTTTCGCCTGCTCTTCGAGCAGTACCGGCTGGCTAAGGAAGTGACCGCGCATCGGCTTTACCTGGAACTGATTGAGAAAGCCCTTTCTGGGAAAAGAAAATTTATCGTCAGCCCCGGCGTACCGCCGAAGGCTTTAGATCTGCGCTTTTTACCCACCACCGGCTCATCGGGTGGGGAGGGAAAATAGGCGCGGGCAATATAGGAGGGATTGTCATGTCCCGTTTTGCCATTCGCTTTTTGATTGTCGCCGCGATCCTCGTCGCGGTGGTCGGCACTTCACTGTTCGCCGTGGATGAAACGCAGATCGCCGTGGTTACGAAGTTCGGCAGACCGATAAAAGTCATTCAGGAACCGGGACTCCATGTCAAGCTGCCTTCGCCTTTCGCATCGGTCCTGCGTTTTGACAAACGAATCATGGTCTATGAACCGCTGCCCTCCGAATTTCTTACTGAGGATAAGAAGAATATTCTCACCCAGACCTTCGCATGTTGGCGCATTCGTGATGTGCAGAAATTTTTGGAGACGGTCAAAACCAGGGAGGGAGCGGAACTGCGTATCGGCGACACCATTCGCTCCGAACTGGGCAGCTCTCTGGGGATGATGCCCCTGACTGCGCTTGTTTCGACCAACCCGGAATTGGTGAAACTGGACGAGATTATGGGGCGGGTGACCGCGAACAGCGCCGAAAAGACATTGCGCAACTACGGCATCGAACTCGTTTCCGTTTCTCTCAAGCGTATCAATTTCCCGGATCAGAACAAGGCCTCCGTTTACGAGCGCATGCGTAGTGAACGCGCGCGTATTGCCAAAAAATACCGCGCCGAGGGCAACGAACAGGCAGCCATGATCACGGCGGAAACAGATAAGGAAGTTTCTCGGATTTTATCCGAGGCCTATAGGACTGCCGAAAAGGTCAAGGGCGAAGGGGACGCTGAGGCGGCGAAGATATACGCCGAGGCCTATAACAGAGATCCTCAATTTTATAAAAAACTGCGAACCTTGGAAGCTTATAGAAAATTTCTGGACGAAAAGACCACGGTGGTACTGTCCACGGACTCGGAACTGCTGCAATTTCTGGCGGAAGGAATCGGGCAATAAATGGCTCAGGCGTCACAATTTTCCAACGTGAAAAGAACTTTCAGATTGCTGGCTGTTCTTGGCGTCGCGCTGTGGGTCATTTCTGGGATTTACGTGGTCAATGCCGACCAAAAAGCGGTTGTGCGCGTGTTTGGAAAAGTATCGCCCAGGGCTATTGAATCCGGAATCCATTATCGCGTGCCCTATCCGGTTTCAGCGGTCATGAAGCTAAACGCCAACGAGATAAAAACACTGGTGGTGGGAGTGAGCGCTTCGCCGTCAGGCCAGGATACTTTAAGCGAAGACAACCTGGTTTCTCTTTATTCGGATTGGCAAAGCGAGTTTCTCACCGGCGATGAGAACATCCTTCACAGCAAGGTGACGGTGCAGTGGTCCATCTCGGACCCGATCGCCTATCTGACCGTCATGCAGAGACCCGAGGAAACCATGCGTGGCATGGCCGAAGAAACCCTGATGAAGCAACTCGGCTCCATGCACGTGGATGATGCTTTGACCAGCAGAAAACTTGAGATTATCGCCAATATGCGCGAGCTTTTAGGTCAGCGCCTCGATGCCCTTGGCGCAGGGATCGTCGTGGTGGCCGTCAGCGTCGGCGACATGGCGCCGCCGCGAACCGTGGCCGCCGCCTTCAAGGACGTGGCTAGCGCCAGGGGTGATGCAAACCGCGTGGTGCACGAGGCCGAAGGCGACAGATACGAGCGTATTCCCAGAGCCAGAGGGCGGGCCCAGAAGCGCAAAAGCAAAGCGGAAGCTTATAAGGAAAAAGTCATCAACGAAGCCAGAGGCGATGCCGATCGCTTTTCGCTGCTATTGTCGGAATACAAGAAAAATCCCTCCATAACCTGGCGCAGGCTTTACCTGGAAACGATGGAAGAGATTCTGCCCCGTATGAAAAAGTACACAATAGCCGACGACGCCGCACAAAAAGCCACAACCATTACGCTTTTCCTCAACGATCAATAAAGCTTCGGTATGTTGAACCAGGCGCGTGGCCTTTTAGAAAATTCGGTCCGCGTTGAAATCACCGGCTTTGAAAAAGCTAGACGAGCTAAGACCTTGCCATGTGATTGCGGCAAACACCCTGGATCCTAAATCATCTGCTCAAGGCCATGCCTTGCGAAAGCGAGACGAATCGAATCCTAAAAGGATTTTTCTTTCCCTCTCGATACGCCGTCGCGTTGGCGAGACGATGGCGGAGTAATTGATCAAGCTCATAGCTTGCGGCCTTGCCGTGCGATGGCGGAGTTGTCTGCTCAAGGCCATGCCTTGGACCTTAGCGAGTGCGGTCCCTTCGCCGGGCGCGAACTGGTTGATCACGGGGAGGAAATTTCGCGGTTTTTGCTCGGCGCGTTTCGCGGAAAGCGCCATCCAGTCAAGCCCTCCGGGCTTTGGCGCCTTGGGGTTCATCGCGCGGGTGGCGTCGAAAAATTCTTCGGAATAGTGAAACGACTCGGTTTCGTCCGGCATAACCCCATTCTCTATGGTTTCAGGGCTTCAGTGATTTTCATCTCTTAGCGCTCGATGTTGCAGAACCGAGCCTCAAATTCGGCGAGGGCTTTGGAGTGGTTCTTCATTCTCGCAGGATACACCATCGGCGAATTACGTGAGACAACTGAATACTCTCGTTACTATCAAAAACGATGCGCTTAGTGGAATTTCATTATTGGGCAAGTCATTTCTTTTCTTCTCTGATTACGTCAGGTTGAGCCGATCGCGCACTTTGCGTATCAGCGCATTAAAGGTTTGCGTGTCGCACATTGCGATCATCTCCTGTTCTCCCGCCATTTCTCGTAACGTCGATGCATGCGATAAACTAGGCTCATGTCTTCCCCCACGGCGCCGTGAGGGCAGGCTTCGTGGCAGCAGAAACATTCGATACACTTTTTGCTGTTGATGACGGCGAAGTTTTCGGTCATATGAATAGCGCCGACGGGGCACATCTTTTCACAGGCGCCGCAGGTCTGGCAATCGGCGACAATAATCTTCGGGCGCATGTAATAAAGCCGGAAAATAATCTTCACAAGCCATTTCGGCGGATTGAGGGATGAACGGGGAGGGCGCTCGAAATGCTTGCGAACATCACTGATCGCCGGGCCGTCGACGCTGATCTTTGAAAAGTCGGCTTCCCCAAGCCCATCTCGCCCGGCCACATAAACGTGCGGCACATTCTGCGCCGACCAGTCCACGCATTCCAGCGCCACCGCGTCCAGCGCCACCGCATCTGTGGATGCGAGGACCAGGCCCAGGTTTTTCAGCTTGCCCTCGCTGGGCCCCCTGCCTTCCATGCCCACGATGGCGTCCATCACCGTCAACTCGGGCAGGCGTGTGCTGAAGATGTCCACAAGGCTTTCCGAAAAGGGCTGCAGTTGGCTGAGGCGGTGGCTTCGGCGACGATCGGCGTTGGTGATTGTGCCGAACCAGTTTTTTATTGCGCCGGTATACAGCGCCTGAATGTGGAATTTGAGCTTGGGCGCGTTGATGACGACTTCGGCGTCCAGCAGGTCTTTTGCCACGTTGAGGACCGGCAATTGTCGGTGGTTTTTCACCTTCACTTCCCGATAACCCTTTCGGCTGAATGGGGCGATTTTGGTGCCTTCCTCTCGGCAGACTGCGGCGTTGCCGCTTGCTTCAAAAGCCTCTTCGGGTTTGTCGGTCAGGTTCATGCCGGGCATATCGCCTACGATGATTTTGGCGGCGCCGGCGTCCTTGCACAATCTAATGATAGCCCGCGTGAGGGCAGGGTGCGTGCAGACGCCGCGCTCCGGCCCCACATTCATCAGCAGGTTGATTTTTATGAGAACCTTCCGGTCACGCAGTAGCGCCACGGGATCGCACACCGCGCCGGCTGCTTCCGCCACTGCTTTTTGCACCAGGTCATCCTGATAGTCTTCGCATTGTCTGATCGCCACCTTCGCTGCCATAAGCCATCCCCTTGTCTTAGAGAAATCGTTGGTTCAAGCCTTGTACAAAAGCATTGCTCAGGTCAAGATTGAATTTGAAAAATCAGGGGTGGCCGTGAAAATACTTTTCGTTGACAACAGCCCCGGCATGGGCGGATCGATTCACCATGTGGCTTCCCAGATTCGGCAGCTTCACGCACGAGGATGTGAAGTAAATCTCATCGCTTCAAAGCCGGAACTGTTCGCCGGTTTGATGCCGGATAATATCAAACGACAAGGTTTAGCCTGGGAAGGATTCAAAAATGTTTTTGAATCATCCGGCGCCATGTTCAAGCCTGTCCTGCCGGGGGTGTTGAACAAGCCTTTCTCCATCGCCGCGTACAAACGGCTTCAATCGGCACTTGTTCCAGAGTTT
>CAZQAE010000121.1:0-10848 GCA_964591275.1 uncultured bacterium
ACACATCGGTCAATGACGCAAGAGCGGTAAAAGATTTGCTGATTAGCAAATATGGCTTTCCGGCGGCGAATGTCACTGAACTATTCGACTATAAGGCGACGAGGGGGAATATTCTTCGTACATTACGCGAGTTGTCGATTACCCTGGACGATAACGATGCCCTGGTGATCTATTTCGCCGGACACGGCGTTGAGGACATAGCTACATCCACTGGATATTGGATACCCGCCGATGCGACACCCAACGCCTACGAAACCTATGTTTCCAATGGTGACATCCGAACCTATCTACGTGCCATTAAAGCAAGGCACATCTTCCTTGTATCCGATTCCTGCTTTTCCGGAACTCTATTGGCCCAACGCGCCATGCCAGGCGAGATCGACGAGCGTTTCTACGCACGCAAAGCCGCCTCGCGCTCCCGTGTTGTGCTGACAAGCGGCGGCAAGGAACCGGTGATGGATTCTGGACATTCCGGTCACTCGGTCTTTGGTTATTTTTTCTTGAAGATTTTGCGTGACTACGACAGACCCTATCTGATCCCCACGCAAATATTTGTGGAAGTCGGCCCACTTGTGGCCAACAACGCTCCCCAGACTCCGCAATGGGGCGCTCTGCGCGATGCGATGGACGAGGGTGGCGAGATCGTTTTCGTCAATCGGCAATACAAGGCACCTGCCAAACTACCGCCGGTCGTTGTGGTAAAGGAACCTGTGAAGAAAACTCCTGAGAAGGACGATCCACCAACGATGCGTACAGCGGCGTGGATATGTACAGGCATCGCCGTCGCGGGAATCGGAACGGGAGCGGTCTTCTATGTTCGCTCAAAGGATTACCACGATTCCTATACGGAGGCGGACACAGAAGATGATGCCAATGATGCTCGTAGCGGCGGGCAAACCGCCCAATCGATCAGCCAGGCAGGTTTCGCTGTCGGCATAGTCTCCGGCGCGGCGGCGACATATTTCTTTTTGTCCGGCAAGGATTCAAGTAAAAGCACCTGGCTTGGGAATTTCGATTTTGTTTACAGTCAAAAAGACGACGTGAATCAAGCCGCCGTTCTTTATCGCTGGTGATGGAGGAATAAGAAAGAATGAGACAAACAAGAATCTATCTGCTTTCTTTACTCCTGGTTTTCGCTTGCCTTTTCCTCCTTGCACCTTTCATATCCTGTTTCGACTATTTCGACTGGTCCGACGAAGCCAGCCCGGCATTGAGCGAAGATGAGGACGATGACGCAGACGACGATGACGCCTCCGACGACGACGCCTCCGACGACGACGCCTCCGACGACGACGCCCCCGACGACGACGCTACCACCGGCGATGTATGGGAGGATTCCAATTCCGGCCTGATGTGGCAGAATGCTTCGGACTGCTGTTACGACTGGAGCGAGGCGAAAAGTCACTGTCAAAATCTGAATTGGGGCTGGTACGAGGACTGGCGACTGCCTTCCATCTCCGAGCTTCGGAGCTTGATCCGGGGATGCTCAGCCACTGAAACCGGCGGTTCCTGCGGAGTGACCGATAGCTGCCTTGAGTACTCATGTCAGGATAGCTCCTGTCATGAATGTTCGAGCGGAGGAGGCCCCGCCGATGGGTGCTATTGGCCGTCTCAGTTGAATGGTGACTGTTCGCATTATTGGTCTTCCTCCGCGGTCGCGGATTACGACAGCCCCGCGTGGTACGTCTATTTCGACTACGGCTACGTAGACTACTACCGTGGCTCCTACGTCGTCGGTGCCAACGGCTTCGGCGGTGTGCGCTGTGTCCGTTAGCAACCCGTGAAGGTTAGTGATTCGGTGACTTGGTTTTTTGCCGCGCCAATTCAATTTCAGCAGTCGCAGTTTTTGGAGAGTGAGGAAAAATAGATGAAATTGAAAATCGGCTTCGTTGTTGTTGCTACAGCCTTCCTTTTTGTTACGGCTCTAGTTTCAGCCCAAACCAAAGGCGGTGGCTTCTCCGACGCTCAAACACAACAAGCAAACTGGTATGCCGACAGCGTCGCGTTCGTAGTCGGCATTAACTCCTACTCCCAAGGCTGGGGGCGGCTCTCCGCCGGAGTGAGCGATGCGAAGAAGATGGCTAAGACCCTACGCAAACGTGGCTTCACGGTCTTCGAGCTTTACGACACGAAGGCCAAGGGGCCGGAGATTATCAAGCAATTGCGAAAAGCCGCCCAGCGAGTCGGGAAAAATGACCGTTTCGTTTTCTACTATTCCGGCCACGGCCACACGCAACGTAGCGCTTTCGACGATAGCGAAATCGGCTATCTCGTACCCATCGAGGGACGTTCGGGCGACACCACCAGCTACATACCAATGGATCAGCTTCGCACGGAGATCATGAACAATTGCGCAGCGAAGCATGTTCTTGTGGTTGTGGACTCGTGCTTCTCCGGCACCTTGCTCACAAGATCGACTATCGCCGACTCCTCCATATCAGATTACCTGAGCAAGAAGGGCATCTACGGCATTACTGCGGGGATGCAGGATCAGCCCGCAGTGGACGGCCTCTTCACGAATGTGCTTGTGGAGGGCATGAACGGCAACGCGGATTATAATGGCGACGGCTATGTCACTTTCAAAGAACTGGGCATGTACGCCGAAAATAATGTGAAGGCCAAGAACAGGCACCAGACGCCAGATTACGGCGTCATGTATGGCGCGGGGCAGTTCGTGTTCGCCAGGGCGGGGGAAACGGTCGCTCCTCCCGATCTGAAACCACCAGTTTCGGCAAAATCAACATGGGTTCCACCCGACACTGATTACGACGCCATCGCCCAGGCCGAGCAGCAGCGCATCGAGGCAGTGAAAGCAACCGAAACGAAAAACCGTGCGGCAAAACAGAAGGCCATTCGTAAAACATACGCAAAGGTCAAAGGCTATAAGCAAAGCTCCGACTATTCCACGTCGGCTAAGAAAAAGATTTTCAAACAATTCCTGTCCGACTTTCCCGATGACAATCCCTATTACGATGAGGTCGATGGTTGGTACAACGAACCGGAAGCTGACGGCGATATGGCTCACATTCCCGCCGGTTGGTTCAACGTGGGCTGCTCGTCTGGAGATTCACAGTGCAGCAACGAAGAAAAGCCGCGCAAGCGCGTTTACGTGGACGCCTTCTACATGGATGTGCATGAGGTGACGAACGCTGAATATCGCTCCTGCGTATCTTCCGGTTCCTGTGAGGCGATTGACGAGAGTGCCTGCTATAAACTCACCGATGGAGAATGGGAAACAGGCGGCAATCTAAGTTCCTCATTCAAGGGTTCGGATCAGCCGGTAGTTTGCGTAAACTGGAAGCAGGCGCGTTCCTATTGCTCGGCGCAAGGCAAACGCCTTCCCACCGAAGCCGAATGGGAGAAGGCGGCGCGAGGAGGCACAAGCGGAGCAATATATGGAAACCTGGACTCGGTCGCCTGGTACAGGGACAATTCCAACAAAAAAACACATCCGGTTGGTCAAAAGCAGCCCAATGCTTACGGACTCTATGACACGCTGGGCAATGTTTATGAGTGGTGTGAGGATTGGTACGACGAGGACTACTATAGTCGGATACCTGAAAGAAACCCAGCAAACCGTACAAAAGCAACGTATCGCGTTCTTCGCGGCGGTAGCTGGGACTATAATCCTCAATACCTGCGCGCGTCGAACCGGTTTGGGCTCAATCCTACGTTCGGGAACAACAACTTCGGATTCCGATGTTCCCGGGACTGAAAAATCACTTAACACTTAATTCTTACTCCCTTAAACCGCGCCGTAAGGCGCGGTCGAATTTAAGATTGAGCAAATGAAAAAAGATTTACCTGCTGTTCAAAAGGCTTTTGACCTGTCATATATCAGCCGCCGCGCATTACGAATAATAGAGTGCTTCACCCGCGCCGCCACGCGAGGCGCGATTATTTTTTTTGAGAAAATATTCAAACCCGCCGCCGCGTGGGCGATGGGTCAGAGCGGGTATCTGGCCGCACCGGTCGACGACAGCAGCACCGGCAAAACTCGGCGCTTGACGAACTCTTTGGATTTTCAATTCCTTGCGATCATCAAACTCATCTTGCAAAAATTTCCCGTAGTTGGCAGGTTCACAGCACGCCAATGTCAAATGACAAACGAGTTTGGCGCGGCACAATTCTGAAATGCAGCAGGGAGGTCGTATGACCAGGATTGATCTTGTCAAAGCGATTTACGAGCGCGTTGGTTTTTCAAAGAATGAATCGGCGAGCATCGTCAAGATGGTCTTTGAGACCATCAAGGGCACGCTGGGCAAGGGTGAGAACATCAAGATTTCCGGCTTCGGAAACTTCAATATCCGCGAGAAGCGGGAGCGCATTGGCCGTAATCCGCAGACGAAGGAGGCGATGACAATTTCTGCGCGGCGAGTGCTGACTTTCAGACCGAGTCCGGTGCTGCGTAATAAAGTAAAGGGTGGCTTGTGATTTGGCGGTGGACGACTTCACCCTCACCGAGATACGAGCGTGGTGGCCGTCGTTTGAGCGTGCAGATCGTCAAGAAGGTGCTCGCCCAGATGAAGGCGGAGGGCAAGGTCACGCTGAGCGGGCACGGGCGCGGGGCAAAGTGAGTGAAGTCTACATGGGGAACATCATGAGAAATCTACAGGGACTCAAACCCTCGGTCTCGCGACAGACCTTGCTTCTGCTTGCAGGGCTTATTTGGATCGGTGTTGGCACCATGCTCCTGAGCTTTGCCGCCGGATGGCTGCGAGATAGTCATTCTGTCCATTTCATAATGCTGGTCGCCATCGGTGTGTTAGCCGCTTTGCTTATCCATCACTTCGGTTTTCTGAGGGTCGTGGACAAAAACCTCAGTCGGCTCATACCGATGGAAGGCAAGCGCTGCGTGTTCTCGTTCATGTCGTGGAAGAGCTACCTCGTGGTCGGGTTTATGATGGCTATGGGCATGGGGCTGCGTCACTCGCCGATTCCCAGGCCGTATCTTGCGGTGCTCTACATCGGCATCGGGCTTGCTCTCATCCTGTCCAGTATTCGTTACCTGCGCGTCCTGCTGCTGGCTCGCAAGACCAAAGTAAGTTCATGGAAGTGATCGGCGAGGCGAAAGATGGGTAATGCTTTTCTCCACTCGATGCGATAGCGCCGGAGTTCTCAATGCCAGTTGATTCTTTATCCGTGACGATAACGCTGCACGAGCGTGATCTACTCCTGAATGAAACCACCGCTATCGGGGAAGATGTTCTGTCGAAGATTCGCGTTGCAGAGGTCGTGGGCGACAAGATTAGGTTTTCGATTTCGCCGGACGACCTCAGCCATTTGTTGGATAACATGGCCTTCGAGGCCAACCATGCCGTCAGCACGGAAATAGAATTGGTGTTTGAGCGTCTTTATCATCGCATGGAGAAGATTGATGACACTTGGTGCAAGAAGGAAATAGAGCAACCCCTCATCACAAATCCGCCGTCGAAAGGAGTTGTTGAAGTGCACCGGTCGGAGGTGAACGAAGACCTCGTCCGCCTGAAGCACCAAGAGCTATTGAGCTTTGGGCGAAGACCCATGCAGCAATATTTCGACGCGCCGATTCAGGCTCTGGGCGGTTTGACCCCGAAACAGATGCAGGCGCTATTCCGTGATGGGTGGTGGGGCAAGGAAGCGATAATCCGGCTGAACACCGAACTCGGCCTGGACGATTTCGCGGCCTCCCGCTTCTTGAAAAATGCGCGAACCTTTTTACAGGTGCTTCAAGATGTCGGGAGTGCGCCTCTGACCGTGAAGGGCAACCTGGCGCGTAAGTTCGTCGGCGAAATGCTCGAACGTATGGAAATGGATGACGATTATAAGAAGGAGATTTTAGAGTACAACAAGGTCGTTAATGAGGATGACCTCTGGCCGCTGCACATTCTTCGAATGGTTTGCTCGATGGCCAAGCTCGTTCGCAAGTATAAGAAGCGCCTTGTGGCCACAAAGTTGGGGAAATCCCTGCTGGCTGAGGAGAAGGCGGGGCAACTCTACGCCAGATTGTTCGATGCCCACTTCACCAAGTTCAATCTCGCCTATCTCGACAGTCTGCCCGATGTGCATCACACGGTGCAGGAATTTATCCCATACAGCCTCTATCGGCTGGCACATTTGGATGCCGACAAAGAATTTGCGATCTCCGATCTGCCCGACGTTTTGCTGCCCCCTTCACTGGTCGACGATCTGGATGCGATTAATGAGCATGTAAAAGCCGAGGATTATATCCGGTGCCGGTATCTTCTCCCTCTGGAGAAATTCGGTCTGGTTATCATCAGGCGCACGAAAGAATCAGGAGACTTTATCGAAAAGGAAAGATACGTCCGAAAGACCGCGCTCTTAGACCGGTTTATCAAAACGCCTCGACCATGACAGGGCGAGGGCGCGATGCGGTGTGCGCCCGTCGACGGCCTCGCTGACCCACTACCAAACTCCTTGATTATTTCCGTCCACTGAACCATTATTATATTCGTAAAATTCGGTAAAATTCTGGATGGTGAAATATGAAAAGAGCAACCCTCCTCGCAATCGTATCTTTGGCGTGCGTGGCGATAATCATTTCTTTGGCTTTCGCTCAAACAAAAGGCCCCGGCTTCTCCGCGCCTGTTGTTGAAGGCCAGTGGTATGACAACAGCATCGCCCTCGTCGTGGGGATCAATAGCTATTCACATGGCTGGAATCAGTTGTCCAAAGCAGTCAGCGACGGCAAAAAGACGGCGGCGGAAGAATCTTGACACGAACGGGCAGACCGTGATTTATTGAATGTGTCGAGTAAATCAGATTTGTCCAATTCACGCTGAACCAAAACAGCGTGTCTTGACTTTATTTGACAAAGGGGATAGTAAATCCCCCAGATGCCTAGTGATTATGTGTGAACAGTAGAGTGATCATTGGAGATTGTCATGTCTGTATTTAGAAGGACTTTTGGGAAGTTTTCCGTTGTCATTATCTACCTTTTGTTGACTTCGTGTACTAATGCCTTTCCCATTTCTACGGAATTGAAAACAACTATTAAAGTAAAAAGAATCGGCGATAAAAAGGACAAAACCGAATTGGACTTTCTTCATCATGAGGTTGTCCGCAAATCAGTTGATAATGAAAAGACCAAGAAAATGCGCTTGGCAATAATCTGGGCGATTCGAGAGATTCGATCTATGGATTCCCTTAATGTATTAAGTACTCTCATAAACGAGAATGATGTCGATATTCGAATCGCAGCCATTGCCGCTTACGCATCAATCGGAAAAGAACTCGCTGTTGAAACTCTTGTTAAGAAATATGAAACAGAATCGTCTCTTCGAGGTCAAAAGGCGATCACTTCCAGTCTACGTAGAATCGGCACGCAAAACTCTTTGAGTTGGCTTGCTTTTTGTTTCTACCAATATGATGATTCCATCAAAGAAAACCTAGTCTTGGCGGAACTGAAGCATGCGGATGAAGCCTATCAAAAAGCTGTTACTGCATACAAAAAAGGGGATGCCGCCACTCTAAATGCCCTGGATGCCGTCGGGATTGCATTTTTGGGGAAGTTATTAAAAAAATACCCGGACCGTACACTCGAACTACTGCCGATGATCGGGCAGGTGTCTGTCCCAATAGCCATGCAAATTGCCAATGAACCAGCGATTCAAATAGAGCGAAGGACTGACCGGCTTGCCAATGAAGAGCGCTTTGCCGAGGCAATCAATAGCTATCGCTTTCTTATTGTTAATTTACCTGAATGGGAACGAAAGCTACTAATTCAGCAAAAACTTGACACCATCATAGCTGCAAATGACAGAACCCTTCAGGGGATAGATATTGAAGGTGATTTGAGGAGCAGAGATCAACGTTACTTTGAAAAGCGGCTACGCAATGCGCATCTTCCAAAAGCTGTCTTTTCCAAAATGAATCCTTCCACCCAAAAGTCCAAAATTTTATACCCTTTTGGGTTGATAAAACAGGCGCGTCAAGTAGCGGGAGTGCTATTTCTCGACCCATCGTCGGAATACATTCGCGAAGATTCCGGCAGCCGCATCCGTGTTGAATTGGGGTCTCAGCACCGTTCAAATGTAGAATTCGAGCGAGCAAAAGCACTTTACGGTGAAGTTTTTGTGGTTGACCTTATTGGATCTTCAAGGAAATACCGATCCCCATTCTTTATGCGAATCAAAATTGTCGGTCGGGACTTGGAGGGGTTACCGGGGTATCGACTTGGAGTGGATGCACAAGAGCAACCCTTGCTGATTGTAGATGCAGTATCCTTTAGCTCAGGAAATCTTGAAGTTCTCGCGAAAATCGCCGAAAGAACTTTGACAGGACAAGATGGTCGTACCTTTCCCGTTATCCGTATTCTTCAGGTCAAATGAGGTATAGTATGAAACGCAATATAGATTTGATAATGTTAATTTTCGGCGTTGTTCTTGTCCTCGCAACTCCCTATTCTGTTTCTGCGGAAGCGGAAACGAACGAAGATGCTTTCAATGACAACTCCTTTCCGGTCAATATTTTCATATGGAAGAACCAGGAGCACAACGCATACATCACTCAATTAAAGAAAACGCATGAATATTTTGACGGATTCGGTTTTCAGGTAGCACCTGTCTTTTCGCACTATTCCACCCCTAATGTTACTATGGAATGGGAAATACCGGCCTCGGATACAGGAGAGACAAAAACATTCAAAGCAAACATGCGGGATTTAGTTGATGACAAAATGAGGATCGGTTTTTCCATGGACTTGGTCTATTTTCACCAATTCTATTGGGTAAACCTCGGCACTCAGCTCTATGCCACATCGCCAGTCGATAACAAAAAGAGAGGAACGACAACTCTCCCCGACGAGTCAGGAGAAATGAAGGAATACTCATTCAAGGTCGATCGTATGAATCGATACGATTTCCATCTAGCGTTTGGCGGGTCTATTCCATACCAATTTATGGAAGTGCATGGGGGGCTGGATATTGGGTATGAGAATCTTGGCGTCGAGCTCGAATGGGACGATAAACCCCCGGAAACTTACAATACTGAAATAAAAATGGAAAACCACGCCGATACAAACCTGTACGGGTTGGGACCTCGTGTGGGAATTGGAGTTTTTCCAGCGCCTTTCATTTTCATTGGTGCGGAAATGTATGCTTACTACGGTTCCTTTTCGACAATTAATGGCCAAATTAACCTTGGATGTCTTTGGTAGGGAGGATCGGATGATGCAAGTGCAGAATTTTGAACGTAAGATTATTTTGCGAGTTTCGCGCACTCTTCTTCTAATTATAGCTGGATTGACAATATTAAGTTTATTGGGAGCTGTGTTGTATTTCGTTTATGGCGTTTTCCCGGCTATCCGTGAGCCTGAGCCGCGCAAACCCAATCCTCCCAAACCCGCGACACTCACCATTGAGGAAGTCAAGGCGAGGTTAGAAAAACAACCGCTCAACGAAAAAACCAAAACCGTACAACCGACTTCATCCCCAGCATTCGTATTGCCGATTGTGGACACATGGCTTGCCGAGTTGGAACCCTTGTTTGCACAGATCAAGACATTTTTCCCGGGGGAAGGCGCACCCTGGCAAGACAGAAGTGAGACATACTGTGCGCTATATCATCCCTATTTCACATCCAAGTGCATCAACTGGAAAAAGAAAACCATCTTGGGACTTCGCTCAAATATCATTAGCACGATCACGCCTTGGGGGCGGGATGTTCGCAAACAGTATCTGGAATCGGTCATCATCTTCTTGGCACAAACTAATGAGAGCAACAGGAAAGACATTCTTGAATCCTTCGTCGTCACCGACTCCGAGGGGGCGGCACTTGCCATGCTTGGCCAGACGCTGGCTGAAGTGTTCAAACTGGTTACTGGAAACGACCAACTCATTTACACTTACGACATCGCAAAAATATTTCCGGCTAAGGAACCGGAGGCATCGGATTATGTTCGTGGAATGAGAGTTTCATTAGAAATACTGCCCCTTATGCCTGAAACTGTCCGCCACATTTCTTTGTTTCAGATGACCCCTTTTTTCGCGGTGGATGAGAATTCGATTGATGTGTCCAAAAATATTGCGGAGAACCTCATAACCATTCTGGAAAAAATTGAGAAGGTAAATCGGTTTGAGGCCGTCCATGTTTTTGCTAATGTCTTTAGTGAAAAAATGTCATCCGCAATGCAAAATTTTCGCATTGCCATGAGCGAACGACAGGTAAAAATCGAAGAACAAAACCTAAAGTATGAGAACAGCAAGGCGAAGAAAATGGGAGCGCGTTACCAAGGCATGATTGGCGTTGGCAGTGCGCTCGGGTCGCTGGCCATACTGGGTTGGTTTCTAGCGCTGCTCGCAATTGAGCGCAACACACGAACACTTACCCAAATTCTCAAAAACGACAGCAGTTTGAAAGAGTGAAAAATACTAGCAAGTGTAACGCCTCAGTTGGACTCATTTTCGACAGGCGTTCACACATCGCCTAGGCGAAACCGCGCCAGCCCGATCTTGGTCAGGGCTTGCCTGGGCACCGCCTGCGCCCGGTTTCGAATCGAGATTTTTGTTCGCACCGATCAAGCAGCGCCGTCGCAGCGTGACCATGTGAGCGCCGGTTGAAAAGCGAAGCGTTTTCCGGCGCTTAATTTTGTGAAGCACCCTGATACATTTCCCGTTTGCTTTGCGTGTAATGGAGAGGTTCATCTGAAAGACCGCGCTTTTAGACCGGTTTATCAAAACGCCTCGACCATGACAGGGCGAGGGTGCGATGCGGGGTGTGCCCAGACGGCCTCGCTGATCCAATAAGGCTCCTTGATTTTCCCCCGCGACTGAACCATCATTGCGTTCGTAAATGCAGCACAACGACTCCGGCTATTTTAGTGCGGCGTCACAGAGTATCCGATAGATG
>CAZQAE010000122.1:0-10381 GCA_964591275.1 uncultured bacterium
CTGGTTGGTCGTACTAAACTGACCAAGAAGCAGTTGGAAGACCTTCCGTTGTTGCTCAAGGAAACCGACCAAAATAATCGCGCTCCTCGTGCTGATCTCGCCTGGCATGTTAAAGCCTGGGGTCAATGGGTGTTGGATCATGCACGGAAGGATCTGGCGAAATATTACCCGACTTATGCCGATTTCGAACCTCTCGATCTTAAGAATCCGAAACCCTTTGAGCCGCAACCTATGAAACTGGTTCCATCAAAGGAAGATGGAAATCCAGATATAGACAAGTTGAATAGCGAATTCAGCAAGGAATACATGAGAGATAAGCGCAATCCACGCTGGGTTGCCAAACCGACTGTGGCTTATCTGTGGGCACGGGTGGTAACTTGTAAAAACTGCCGAGCGACTCTCCCGCTTCTTAAGATGGGCTGGTTATGCAAGAAAGAACGTAAACGAATCCTGCTTACGATGGAATCGAATGCTGACAAAACGGGAGTAGTTTTTGGAATTCAGAAAAATGTTCCAACTAAGGGCGGAAATTCTGCTCAAAATCGAGAACATGATAAACGAATTAGCGCCGGGACTATGTCACGTTCTGGAGCGAAGTGCCCGTGTTGTTCAGCAATCATGACTATGCAGGATATCCGCCTCGAAGGGCAAGCTGGAAGATTGAGCGCTTTGAATACTGCTATAGTAATTGATGGACAAAAGGGTAAAGAATATCGGTTGCCAACCTCCCTTGAGATTGAAATAGCGGCACGGGCCGACGACGTTCTGAAGGAAGTCTTTAAGGATATTCCTTTGGGGATGCCTGAAGAAGCGACTCCTGCAGGTGGTGGATCGGGTGCGGGTCGTGCGTTCAGCGTGCAGGGCTACGGGTTGATGAAATGGCGGAATCTGTTTACCTCGCGTCAGCTTGTAGCTTTGGGGACATTCGTTGCTGCTAACCGCGCTGCATGCGACAAAATCGCGGATCTGCATCATCCCCCAGAGTGTAGCGAAGTTGTTGGGGTATACTTGACATGTGGGTTTGACAGAATGTTGGATTTTAACTCATCGATGCTGTCATGGATTACAAGCGTTGAAGCAATACGTAATACATTCGGCCGCTACGCTTTGCCTATGAACTGGGACTTTAGCGAAGCTGCACCAATCAATTCCGTTCGAGGGGGTTGGGAAATGTGTCTTGGTGCTGTTATGGAGAGTAGCCCTACTTTATTACAAGCAGGTTCAGCAGCATCGACACCTCCTACAATAATGATGCAGAGTGCTATTCAGACGAAAGAAACTAGCATCTATGACGCTATTGTAACAGATCCACCTTATTACGATGCAATTCCCTATTCGGATCTAATGGATTACTTTTATATCTGGCAAAGACGAATTTTGTATGGTCTCTCACCGGACATAGATCCTGTTTTCTTAGAACCGGCGTCTCCAAAATGGAACCACGATGATAATGACGGAGAATTGATTGATGACGCATCCCGCCATAATAATGATGCTATTAGAAGTAAATACACATATGAAGATGGAATGGCACGTGCTTTCCTGCGGTGCTCAAATGCATTGAAACCTGATGGCAGACTTGTAATTGTGTTTGCCAACAAACAACCTGCTGCTTGGGAGACACTTGCATCTGCTATCATTAGGGCGGGATTCGTTATTGTTGGAAGTTGGCCTATCCAAACTGAACAGGCTGCCCGCATGCGAGCACAGTCCTCAGCTTCGCTTGCTTCATCGATTTGGCTTGTAGCTAAGAAAAGGTCTTCTAATGCGTTACCTGGTTGGGATGGTCAAGTTCTGGAAGAGATGCGCCGAAATATAAAATTTCAATTAAGAGAATTCTGGGATGCCGGAATTCGAGGTCCCGACTTTGTCTGGGCGGCCACAGGTCCAGCTATGGAGGCATACAGTAAACATCCTATTGTCAAAAAAGCGAATGAACCTGGGCAGATATTGACGGTTTCTGAATTTCTAACTCATGTCCGCCGCATCGTTGTGGATTTCGTTGTCGGGCGGGTGCTTACAGGAGATGGAGGTTCCGATGCTGAGGAAGCTGCGGTTGATAAACTTGATGAATCGACGGCATACTACCTTCTCCATCGCAACGATTTCGGAATGGAAGAAGCGCCAGCCGGAGCCTGTATCCTCTATGCTATATCTTGCGGTATTTCTGATAAAGATTTAGGGAGTACTTGGAATCTAATCTCCTTTACAAAGGGCAAAGCTGAGGAAGAAGAAAACGGTAATAAGAAATCCGACGCGGATGCTGGAATAGATTCTGACGAAGAGACAGGATCAGGCAGTAAGGTAAAGCTTAAAACATGGCTTCAACGAAAAGGAAAATCACTTGGCTATGACGCGCCGAGCGGCAGACCAGTTCCGTTGATCGACCGAATTCATTGCCTGATGCATCTCTGGAGAGCCGGAGACCTGATAAAGGTCGATGAGTACATCGACGCGAACGGTCTTCGCCGTCAAGAGTTGTTCAAACAGTTGTTGCAGTCACTGATAGAACTCTCGCCAACTAAGAGCGAGGAAAGATCATTGCTGGAGAGTCTGAGCAATCATCTGGGAGTTCGCGGGGCATTGCATGACAAACGACAGACCAGTTTGGAACTGGAAAAGGGAGAAGAAATATGAACAATTTTGAACGAATAATAAATGGATTGCACGATGAAATTAACATGAGAGGCTTTTCTTATGTGCCAATTTTACTTCCACATGCCCCATCACCAAGAGAATTGCGTGAATGGAAAGTAGAGATAAATCCTAACAATATGAACCTTCCAAATCCTCTTCCAAGAAATCGTAAATTACACGTGAGTTTACGCAGAATATTACTTGAAACCGGAATTGCACTCACACCTGCTTTATCTGTATTTGATCCTCAATCATGGTTTGCACTTTATCGATATGGAGCTGATTTCTTAGGTACAAATCCGAGTTTGCGCTTTTATAACGGGATAATGAAGAGAGATCCTAGATTGAAAGCAGTTGCAGCGGAGGAATTAGCTACAGGCGTCACTTGCTATGTTCTTCGAGAGCATTTCTCAATGATGCATATCTCAGATGTCTATGACAATATACAAAATGGAGAACTGGAATTTGTAGATCCCAACTCTGAAGAACGCCCAGATTATTATTGTGAAGATATATTCGGAGAATTTATCATAGCAGAGTCTAAAGGCGTTATTGGAACTAGAGGCAATCTCAATAAACACCTTCCAAAGGGTTGGAGCCAAGTTCAAAATGTGCGCCCTGTTAACCATCGATTGAGACAAACATGCAATCGAGTTGTTATTGGGACACACTTTTGTGTAGATGGCATTCATGCTCGATCTGAGACAACTACAGTTATTAATGACCCTGAGGGTTTGCAAGGTCGAGGAGATAATCTTGAATCCGATATGCCAATGAGACTTTCATATGCCAAATTCTTTCGGTTTATAGGTCAAGATGCCCTTGCAGACAAATTGGTATTTTCAAGAATTCTTCAACAAGAGGATGAATACCCAATCATGATTGTTAACAATGTTCCCGTCTGGGTACTTGGATTCACCCCTTTTGGCGGTTTGATTGGATTATATGCAAAGGTATTCAAATCGTTGTTTTATGAAAGAAATGGCCTGACGAGAAGTTCTGTTACTGAAGCTTTACATGAGTTTCAAGGTATGCGTGAGACGTTTAACGGACTTGGCTATACCCTTCCAAATGGAATTGTGCTCATCCATGATTGGGATGATTTAAACCTTGAGGATATTTAATGAACAAGTTACCCTGGAAACCCTGGCATGAAGTTGTAGAGCTTAGAGATGATCTGAAATCAGGGGATCTGCCTCTGCACATGTTTGCCGCAGATCTCTATGATGTCCTCATGCAGCGCGGTAAACGACCTATTTACGAAGATCCTAAGGAGTTCTTTGCGCTTACGTTTCCGACCTACAATCTTCGTCAATTAGTGCGCGATGTTGTCCTACGGCTTGCAGGCAAGAATGACAAGGCAGTCAGGCAGCTTGAACTGACATACGGTGGTGGCAAAACTCACACTTTGATAACAATGCGTCATCTCGCTGAAGATCCTGATAATCTTCCAGATTTACCAAGTGTCGAGGAGTTCATTCAGGATATTGGACAGAAGCCAACCAAGTGTTGTGTAGTAGGACTTTGCTTTGATAAGCTGGATGTTGAGAAAGGAATGGAGGTAAAATCTCCGGATGGTAAGACTCGAACGCTGAAACAACCCTGGAGTGTGCTTGCATATCAGATTGCTGGAGATACTGGTTTATGTTTATTACATGCCGACGGTAAAGCCGAAGAAAGAGACTCAGCACCGGCAGAAAATTTACTCATTGAACTCTTAGAGATACCTGCAAAGGATGGATTAGGCACACTTATCCTCATTGATGAAGTATTGATGTATGTTAGGGAGAAGGTTGCTCTAAGCCGGGATTGGCGAGCTAAACTGGTTAATTTCTTCCAATACTTGACTCAGGCTGCAGTGAAAGTAGATAGATGCTGCATCGTGGCATCGCTCTTAGCCACTGATCCACGTAAGAGTGATACTTTAGGGCGAGAACTTCAATCAGAACTTTATGATGTCTTTCAACGACAGCGTGAGGAAGCCGTTGAACCTGTGGTCAAAGAAGATGTTGCTGAAGTTTTACGTCGTAGATTTTTCAAACCTGAATCAATAAGGGATAAGGAGTTATTCAAGCAGCATGTTGTTGCAGCTTTGAAAGGTGTTCAGAATATTGATGAACAATCCGCTAAACAAGGGGCTCAGGCGGAAGAACGATTCCTTCGTAGCTATCCATTTCACCCAGATATAACAGAAGTGCTTTATTCAAAATGGACACAATTATCTCGGTTTCAGAGGACTCGTGGCATTTTAAGAACGTTTGCACTTGCACTACGTGAAGCTGCGAAATGGGATTTAAGTCCGTTGATAGGTACAGCAGTCTTTTTATCCCCCCCCGATTCTTCAGGTATTTCTGATGGATTGCGAGAATTAGTTGCAGTAGCTGATACAGAAGATTGGGAGGGTAAAAAGCAAGCCTGGACTGCTATTTTGGAGGGTGAATTTGCTCAATCAAAGCAGATTCAATCAGAATCCGTTGGATTGAAGTTCCGGGAAATAGAACAAGCTGTAATTACCACATTTCTGCATTCGCAGCCAATAGGTCAGACTGCGAAAACACGTGATCTTCTTCTACTTATAAGTTGCTGTCGTCCGGATAAAATCGAGTTGGAAAAGGGACTCTCGCGTTGGCTTCAAACGAGTTACTGGCTAGATGATCTTTATACGACAGTAACCGAAGGACAATTACCTAATACATGGAGGTTGGGTAATCGACCAAATTTGAAGCAGATGCAGTCAGTTGCTTCTAAAAACATTTCTGAAGAAATCGTAAAAGCAAGGCTTTTAGATGATATCAGCAAGACCAAGGCTTTGACGGCTAATGCGTCTGCTGCTGGCGTTCGAGTGCACATGCAACCATCGAAACCAAGGGATATTGAGGATGACGGAAATTTCCATTATGCTGTTTTAGGTCCAAGTGCAGCATCTGATTCAGGGAAACCAAACCCAGAAACAAGATCATATCTTAATAATACTACTGGACCGGATCGACCTCGCGTATTCCGAAACTCCGTGCTGTTACTTGTCTCCTCCAAAGATGGTATTGAATTAGCTTTGGCAAAAGTTCGAGATTTTCTGGCTTGGGAGGTTGTTAAGGAAGATTTGAGGAAACAGCAGAAGGATGGCAATATTGATCCAGCCCGAGCACAGACACTCCAGATAAATATCGATAAGGCAAAAAATCGCATTCCAGAAGCAATCAAACAAGCTTACAGTATCGTTGTTACCGTGTCAGAGAAAGATGAAATTCAAGCCTTTAAAATTACTGTAACCGAAGAGCCGCACTTTAACATCATTAAGTCCGATAAGCGTTCACGTGTTCAGGATACAGCGATAACTGCTGAGGCGCTATTACCGGATGGACCTTATAATCTTTGGAAGAACGGTGAGACATTCAGACGAGTCAAAGACTTAGCTGGATCATTCGCGCAACTCCCACATTTGCCTAAAATGCTCAGAGCAAGCGCAATTATAGACACGCTAGTTGATGGTTGTGAGGGTGGCACCTTTGTTCTTAGGTTAACCAGGCCAGACCATTCTTTTAGAACCTGGTGGATGTCTCGACCAGATGAAAACGCACTCAAAGATCCTGCGCTGGAATTGGTTTTACCGGATGGAAGTGAATTAGCGGAGCTTGAATCCAATTTGCTGACACCGAATAAACTACCTGAATTATGGACATCAAATGAGATCACGCTTAAAACTTTGTATGACTATTTTGATGGATCAAAGAGCGTGCAAGTCGATCGGGGAGGTTATACGGAACCACTGCAGATTCCCAAAATAAGTCATGAAATAATAGATCGTTCAGTAGTTACTTCTGTTGAAGGAGGATATGTCTGGTTAGTGTCGGGGCCAGCAAGTATCCTTGGAGAATCAATTCCTGCTGGTGTTTTAAGTGAAAAATCGAAACTATGCATTCCACCTGGAATAATAGCTGCAGCTGAAATATTACCAGAAATTCTTACTGATGCGTGGGATGATGGAGTGACAACGGGTTTATCGATTGCTACAGCTCTATCGATGAAGGAAGGGAAGACTCTTCCTTGGAAAACGGTTCGAGATGTAGTTACTGGCGCCCTTCAAGCAAGGTTCATAGAACTTGATCCAGATTTCCATGAGTGGCCGTGTGATTTTTCTTCCGCCAAATTTGTAAAATTCAAAATACCTGCTGGCACGCCAGGTGTAACTCCTGGCACGGGAACTGGTACAGGCGCCCCAACACCAGCTAATATATTTGTAGCTAACGCAAAGCTGGAACCATCTCAAATTCAAAATCTTGGGGATGTAATGTCGAAGTTGCTATATATTAAAGCGAAAACGAATGTGCCCATAGAGTTCCACGTTAGGATTGAGGTTGGCGATGGCAAGGAAATCCCTCCAGCAGATACAGTAAATGAACTAAATACTTTACTCGGTGATGTTGGGGATGATTTGAAGTTAAGATGAAACGATGCTGAATCCAATTCAAGTTGAAATTGTCAATTTCAAACATAGTAACCATTGGGAAATTGCTTCCATCGGTACTGACATAGCCTTTTCTCGTTATACTCAAACATGTTAGGACAAGAATGAATAGAATTTTTAAATATCGGGTCTTTTTGAGTCACTCGAGCAAGGACCAGGATATGGTAGAGCAGATCTATAAGGCGATTGTTCAACTTGGTATGCACTGCTATGTTGACAATCGTGACCAGCGAGCTGGAGAGTATATTCCGCAGATTTTGAAAGACGAAATTGACGATTGTCATATCCTTGTAGCTGTTTATTCAATGGATGGCTATGCCTCTCACTGGGTACACGAAGAGGTGGGAATGGCTTACTATGCTGACAAGAAGATCATCGCCATCTGCACACCGGATATCAGACTGGGTGAACTTCAAACCCAGATTGGCAAGAAGGTAATCATCATTCGTTCAGATGCTCCTGAAGAAGCAATCAAACAGTTAGTTGACAATCTCGGGCGGTTAAGGCTGAGGCATCAACTGAAACTGGTGGTTTTTGCAATCGGGGTATTTATTCTTTGGCGATATATCAAAAAGTCGAACCGTGGAACAGCTGGGAACGAATATTCAACCATGAATCATTAACTTAAAAGAAGGAGTCACTATGTCGCTGCTCAGCATAGATGGAATCCGACAAGACCGAATGCCGCATGGAAAGTATTTTGACCGTTGGCGGAAGAACCTTAGCGATGCGCACTTTGAAACGATCTTCGAAGCCCTGCAGCAGGTAATGGACGGGTACGCCCCCAGGAAAGCATGTCTTTGTTTCAAGTTGGATTCCTGGGTTCGATTGGACGAATACACCATATCAGCCAATCTACAAGGCTTGCTTGCAGGATTGGGAGGCTGCCCGACTCTTCTTCGGATAATTGGTCTGGCGTGTTGTCCAACTTCATATAGAGAACTGGTACTACATCCAGCAGGAAAACAATAGTGATCGGTTACGTAGGATTGACATATTTCAGATCTGCATGAACTCATGACGCTTCGAATCATTGCCCAAGAGTTGCTTAAGGTAGTTCGTCAGAAAGTGACAATCAATAAAATAGTCAGGGAGAATGTCCGAGCTATGATAAAGAGGATTCTGCGCCATTACGGTAATCCCCCAGATAATCAGGCACGGGCAACGGAACTCGTTTTGGAACAGGCGGAGGTGATTTGCAGGGGCTGGACTGATGACAATGATTAGGGAAAAGATTAGGGGATGTTATTGCAAATTCAGAACAATTTCTCTGAAGGAGAAATAATGAATCAGATCAAAGAGTTTTCTGAAGAGCGGTTTAAGCTTTGGTATATGAAAAGAGAATACTGTAAGAGTGGGCGAACAACGTTGCCCGGTCGAGAACAGCTTCTCGATGAATTTGAACACTATCATGCTTCTGGCAAAGGGCTATCTCAGTTCTATCCACGCAATTGGAGCATCGTCGTTCTCTCGCAACCTGAATTCGAGAATTTGATTCACCTCGAGAGTGGTTGGACTAACCAAGCGGGATTGACGGTCAACGGTCAGTCAAGGAGATTGATCGAAATTGCGACCCGTGCCAAAGCTTGTGGGTACTGGGAAAATCCTGACAAAAGGCACTTGGACTATTATGAAAAATTCAAAACGAACTCTCTTGTCTTATCAGGCTTGAACCGCATCGTCATTCGAAATGTGACCATTGGCGAAGGCAAGAATGATTCCTCTGCCCTGTTTTACTTGCATGATGGTAATGGTCGAGGCTTGGCCTATATACGGGCGCTGAAAAAACTTAAAGTTGAGTATCACCCTGTTGAGGCAATTTATGCTGATACGACCCGAAAGTAGTGAGCAGGTTCGACATTTTAGAAAAAGAATCATAACATGATAAACAAGGAAGAGATAGAGCAGAAATCAGAAGAGCTTGGCGTCCACGTATCGAATGTGCAGCGCGATTACGTTTTCGGATGGTTGCTTGCGGGGATTTTTCAACCGAGCAATCCTTTGGGGCGACTCTTCATACTGAAAGGTGGCAATGCCTTTAGAAAGGCTTACTTCCCCAGCTCGAGATTCTCAACAAACCTTGATTTTTCAATTCAAACAGAAATCGTAGAGCGGCTTATTCTTGAAGGGGTAAAAACGGCATGTCTTTACGCAAAAGAGAAGAGTGGAGTCGATTTTATCTCGACGACAGCGGCATTCGTGAGAAGAACCTTGCTGATAAAGAAAGCACTCATTATGAAGCGTGTGTTTACTTCAAGAGCTTTTTTGGCGACGACGAAATCAATCTAAAGGTCGAGCTTGATATCAAGGAGTTCGATCGAATCTTCCTGCCAGTGCAGACATGCGGGATCATTCATGAGTATTCGGATCATATTCTTTGTAAGGCTGACTTGCGATGCCGAAAGCTGGAGGAGCTTTTCGCTTCAAAGTTGAAGGCTCTTTTACAAAGAAGGCATTCACCTGATTTATATGACTTCGTGTATTCGGTATTCTTTCAAAAAATTATAGACATCCGCCGGGGGGAGCTGATCACGACTTTCCTGAAGAAGACTGAATTTCGACCACAAATCGAGAACAATATAGACGTCCTCTGCAGGAAACACTCAGGACTCAGGCGATCTTATATCGTTCCCGAATTTCTTTACAAGCCTCTCTATGATTCAAAACATCGATTAAATGTTCTTTTAACGGGCACGTCTGGTCATCGATTTTTCGAACAAAAAGAAATTAGTGAACCTCCCCCATTCTTGTTGACATGGGGAAAAGAAAATATGATTGTTTCACAACACGTCTAATACAAGAGTGGAATTAGTATGAGTGAAGTTTTGACATCACTATCCAGATGGTTTTCTAAGCGTCCCAAGTTGCTTCAGATCGCAGCTACGCAGCTTCTTAAGCAACAGAGCATCTCGGATGATGACGTCAAGAAACTTGCATCGGTTTGCCTGCAAGAAGCGGAGGGGAAACTTGGTAAGACGAGTTGTGCTATCCCTGCCTCTACGTTTCCCGTTGAACTTTTGACTATGCACAGGTAGTTTCAAAATATTAATTTTGGACAGGTGTGACTTGTTATACAAAAAGTCAGCATCACAACGAGAATGATAAAACTGAGGTAACGCATGAAGATAGCTTTCGTCGAAATTCAAAATTTCCGCAAACTCAAATCCTGTCGGGTTGAGATAGCCTCACAGGAAACGATCTTTGTCGGGGCAAATAATAGCGGTAAGACCTCCGCAATGGATTGTATGATTCTTTTTCTCAAAAAGAGCGGTCACAAAG
>CAZQAE010000123.1:0-10209 GCA_964591275.1 uncultured bacterium
CATCAGCAGATTTGTCTTATCCGCGGCAAAAATGAGGACAAAGGAAAATTCGCCGACCTGCGCCAATGCCATTGCCGAAAGGACCGTTACGCGAAGCGGAAGGCGCATTATCTGGCCGGTAACGAAGACCAGAAGGAACTTTATGGACAGGATTGCGGCAAGGATTAAAAGAATCGGAACAAAGTTATGCCGTAATGCAATGGGGTCAAGCATCATTCCAATGGAAATGAAAAACAGGCTTGTCAGTATCATCTTGAAGGGGATCATTTCTGAAAAGGCCTGATGTCGGTACTCGCTTTCGGCGACAATCAAACCGGCCAGGAATGCGCCAAGGGCCAGGGAAACCCCGGCAAGAGATGTGATCCAGGCCGTCCCAATGCATATGAGGAAGATGGTCAGAACGAAAAGATCCCGCTGGCGAGTAGCGGAAATCATGTTCAATATACGCGGAACAAAAATGTGCGCGGCTGCGAGAACGCCGCCCAGAATAGCGGTTGATTTCAGTAGCGTCGTCGCCAGTTCCCTGCCGGAAGATCCCGAACTGGCAAGAAGGGGAATCGCCAGCATCATCGGCACCACGGAAAGGTCCTGAAAAACGAGAATGCCGAGAGTCAGGCGACCATGGGGAGCGTCCAATTCATCTCGCTTTTCCAAACCCCGAAGTACAATGGCTGTGCTGGATACTGCTACTAAAAATCCCCAGAATAATGCCTGTTGCGGTGTTTGACCGAGCGCCTTTGCTATCAGGAAGGTCACGAGTATCGTTCCGCCCACCTGTAAGCCGCCGCCGATCAGGATAGGTCGCCACAAGCGGCGCAATTTTTTTAGCGAAAGCTCCAATCCGATCCCGAAAAGCAAGAGCGCCACGCCGATTTCCGCAAATATTTCGACCTCATGAATGTTTTTGATAAGACCAATGGCTTTTGGGCCGATCAGAATGCCGACCAGAATGAAGCCGGCAATCGAGGGCACGCCAAAGCGACTCAAAATGGCGACAATCGGCACAGCGAACAAAAAGATTACCAGAAGGTCGCCAAGAACTGTCATTTCGTTCATGGTCAGGTCCCTTAAAAAATCTCAGGGCGCGCTGGCGCGTTGAACAAATCCCCGGCCGCTTCGGCGCTGATTTTCATGCAGGCCTCGATATCTGCTTTCCCCAAATATTTTTTCTCGCCGAGCCAATTGAAGAAATCAACAATCACCGCGCCTGCGCCGTCTGCCAGATTCTCATCGGCGCCAATGTTCCTGATTAGGCGCCATTCCAGAAATGTGGAAAGGCTTTCCGGCAATTTATTCGGTCCAAACAGATCGACGAAATTCTCGCTTTCGTCAGTGGCCTCTTGCGCCGTTTCGAAACGCTTTGAGTCTTCAAGGTCCAGATCCTGATAGGCAAATTCATTCAGGCACTGCGTGAATAGTCCGATGATAAGCGAGTATTTTTGCCGCGCTCCTTCATCCAGATTTTCGATAAATTCCGCCTGAAACTCGGCAAAGACCTGCGCGATGGTTTTTGGCGATTCATTTGTTGAATTGGACATTTGCTCCTCTTTCGATTCCCTATGATAATTCATTGGGCGCATCTTTACCATCCGCCCGGCATTGTGCATCATCATTGTCAGGAAGCACCCGTTGCGTAGGGAATTCATTCCATGAGCAGACGAAGCAAGATCATCATTATCAACCTCATCGCCGCCGCGATGCTGCTGGCCGTCGCGGAAGTTATTTTACGCGTCGCCGATTCGGGATACAACACGCCGAGGGAGTTTTCCGATCCGGGGGAAAATCCGGACAAGCAGATGCGTTTCGAGAAGATATTTAATAATGAGACAATCGAAGGGCGCGAAATGTTGGTTACGCGCCTCGATAGCGAGTACGAGAGGATCGGAATCGACGACACGACGCGGCGCTTTTTGACCTTTCCCGCAAAGAAGGCGGCAGGCACGATCCGAATTTTTATTCTCGGCAGCAGCCCGGTTTGGGGGGCTTATCACGAAGACCCCGCGCAAAACACGCTTTTCGCCTGGCAACTCGAAAAGGCGCTGGGAAATATTTTGGGAGAAAAGGCGGCGCGATTTGAAATCGTCAACGCGGCGCACGTTGGCTTCGGCGGACCGGAAGTGATTCGCTCCTGCCGGGAGGTTGTGCAATACCAACCCGACCTGCTGGTGATTTACAACGGCGGCGTCATGCCGCTTATCGACGAGGGTTTCGGGCGAGAGGATCTGGCTTCTTCATCCGCATTTTTCGGCGTCAGAAAAGCTCTTGGCTCCCTGCGCCTTTTTCAGCTCGTGGAAATGATGTTTAGCAAACCGATGGAAATGGATCAAAACCCGGCGCACCCGTCCGCGCCGGTTGGTGAAATCCTGCCTCCGGGCAATCCCCAAAAGGACTCGCCGGACCTGCCTGTTGAGATGGGGCCGGACGGTATTCCAAATTTCACGCAGGGCGGAGGTCGCCTGGTGCAACCCTCGGTATTTTTGCCGCAAAGCGTGAACCTTGTCCGAAACCTCATTCATATCACGCAAGACGATTATCGTCAGACCTACGAGCAGACCTTTGAACCGGCAGCCGACGCCAATACGCCGGTTATTGCCTGCACCGTGGCGACGAACATCGCCGGCATTCCACCCTTCTGGTCACTGCATTGGAAACAGCTTTCGGAACATCAACTCAAAGTTTTCACAAAATACTACGAATCAGGCCGCGACGCTTTTGCGAACAATAATTTTGAGGCGGCTCGTGAAAACCTTGCGGCGGCGATGGCGATATCGCCCACATTCGCCGATGCGCATTATCTGTTTGCGAAAGTGCTGGAGCATTTCGGCGAAATGAAAATGGCGAAGGAGCAGTATCATCTCGCCAAGGAATACGACGCCAGCAATGAACGTGCCCTGGATCGACCCAATGAGATTTTGCGGGAGGTTGCGGCGAAGTACGGATTCAATGTTCTTGACAGCGAAGCGGCCATCGCCGCCCTGGATCCGTATGGCATCATCGGCGACGGCCTTTTCATCGATCACCAACACCCGAACGGGCAAGCGCTTGCGGCCCTGGCCGACGCCGTGGCGACGCAGGCCCTAAAAGTGATCTATAGGAATCAGAATTAGAAGGAGCGACCTCATGAGCCGAAAACAAACCTCGCTGCCATGCTTTCTCATTGTGATTGCCGTCGCGCTTTTCGCATTGGTTGCTTCGGGTTGCGGCGATGATGATGACAACGATGATTCTTCGGCGGACGACGATCTGAATGATGATTCTGAGGCCGATGATGACGCGGACGACGATGTTGATGACGATGTTGATGACGATATTGACGATGACGCGAACGACGACGCGGACGACGATGCCGACGACGATGCTGACGACGACGCCGAAGCCGATTGGAAGTTCATTCGCGATCAGCAGGGCCGTGCGCTGATCTATCGGGGTTGCAACTTCGACGGCTCGGCCAAGGGCGATACGGGTTTGCCGCATCTGGAAGAAGCGGACGCAGTGGAAATGGCCGAGCGATGGGGCTTCAACTTTGCCCGTTACCTCATTTTCTGGTCCAAAGTCGAGCCGGAAGCCGGCGTTTACGGCGACGAATATCTGGACGAGGTTGAGGTGCGCCTGGACTGGATGGCGGATAACGGCATCAAGGTCGTGCTCGACATGCACCAGGATATCTGGGGAGTCGATTTTCACTCCGGCTCCAACGGCGCGCCGTCCTGGGCGACCATCACCGACGATTGGCCGGATATTGATTTCGCGGGCATCTTCGGCATGTGGGCGGCGGATTATATTTCTCCGGCGGTTATGCGCGCCTTCGACAATTTCTGGGATTACGCCACGCACCCGGAACTGCAGGATCATTACGCCGCCATGTGGGTTCACGTGGTCGAGCGTTTCAAAGATCATCCCGCGGTCATCGGGTACGATTTCATGAACGAGCCGTGGCAGGGCACGAACCTGCTTCGCTTTGTCGACTTCGATCAAAACGAATACTCTGATTTTTTGCAGCGCATGATCAATGCGGTTCGCGCCGTCGATTCCGAAAACTGGATTTATTATGAGCCATGCGCCTTCGGTACGAACCAGGGAGTGGCACAGTGGCTACGTGTTCTTACGGATCCCCGCGAGGACGGCCAGCGCCTCGTGTATTTTCCGCATCTCTATCCGATGCTAGTTGACCTGATGGGCGGCTATTTCCCGGAAGAGGATCAGGCCCTTGCCAATTGGGAGCGAAATCGCATTGAGGATGGTAAAAAACAGCATTCGCCGGTTATATCCGGCGAATGGGCCATGCTGAGTTGGTTGGATCGGGAAAACCTGGATACGTGGACGAAAGAGGCGATGGGTATGTTCGACCGCGTGACCAGCGGCTGGGCCTATTGGGACTGCAATTGGTTTTTCAACGCCCATGACGACGACTACAGGGTGATGATCGCCTCTGTTTATCCTCGCGCTGTCGCCGGAACGCCCACGAGCTATGGCTATGATCCAGGCACGCACGTGTTCACTCTCGAATTTGACAATTACGAAGGGGCGCAGGGGCCCACGGAAATTTATTTTCCGCAGGATCGCGAATACCCGGATGGGTGGATGCTGGATGTCAGCGATCCAGGCGATACATGGAATTGGGATATCGACGAGGAAACAAACATCCTTTCCATCTGGACCAATCCGAGCGAGCCGACGCACGCCGTCGTTATCAGGCCCGCGCAGTTACATTAGGAGACCTGGGGCTTTTAGGGCCTGCTTGCGTCGATTTCATGGCCCAGGCTATGGGAAAACGCCGTGTGTTATGATAGTAAAAATTCGCTGGCGGTGACGCGCACCCGATGCCAAAGGAGAAAACCGATGCCGCGAAAGACCGATCTGCTCATAATTTTTTTATGCCTTCTCGTCGCGCTTTGCGTGGCCTGTTCATGCAAAAGCGATGACGACGATAATGATGATTCGGGCGCTCCACCTGTTAACGATGACGCGGACGACGACGCAGATGATGATACGGTCGACGCCGACGACGATACGGAGGATGTCGTCAAACGTGACCTGACAATGACGCTGGAATATCGCAATACCTTGCAGCTTCATCTGGAGGAGCGCGGCGATGAACTGACGGCGATCCTGCAGACCTTCGCAGGCTACGGAGATGATCTTCTCGCGCAGGGGCAGATCCTCACGGCGGTCGGCGAAATTCTTAAATTTCCCGAAGCGAAATACGAGATTTACACCTTGCGCTTCAGCGGAATCCCAGTTTCATCCGGTCCCTGCGGCGCGCAGCGCATCACCTATCGACTCACGCTCACCGGGCAGACCGGCGCCACCGAACGCATGGGCGGAATTACATCATTTTGCGGGGAAGACACGAGCGGCAGACCCGAGCGAATCCTGCGCATTGTCGGGAAGTTTTGATTTTAGGCACTCGGGTATACGACGCAAAAGTTGGCAAATGAGCGGAATGGAGCGCTTGCAACGACTCCATTTTCTGCAGTGTTTTTCATCTTGCCATTCAACCCCCCTGTGCTTAGCGCCGGACGGGGATTTTCATACCTCATTTTTCCATCATATATCACATATAGTATGCAGCATATAGCTGTGAGGCTGCCTGAAAAAGCCGAACTTGACGCAATTTTTGTCATTTAAGGTTCTTCTAGGATTACCGTATTTCATCATAATCCGCATGTCCGTTTAAAAGCATTTTAACGAACCGGGAGGCTTTTTCGCTTTGGCAAATCCCTTTAGGGATGTAGGTTCGTAGCGAAGGGCTTTAGCCCTGGAAGATCGGATGCACCTCGTTTTTTAAAAGCCCCCGAAGTGGGGCGCAGGTGGTTTTTGTTTGATGAACACAGGGCTTCTTCGAAGCAGGCATGCGTCCTACACATCCGTCCTCCATCGCCAAAGCTACGGAGGACGGGTCGGGCGTTTAAATAATGGGAATCATCACCATGTACCAGGGTTTCACCCTTCGACTGCGCTCAGGGCAGGCACCTTCGCTACGAACCCAACACCCCCTGCCGGGGGTTACAATTCTCCGAATCAACGCCAGTTCATTAATTCTTCAAGTACGGTAATTCTCGAAGAACCTCATTTAAAACTCAACGCGAAGCGAAATGGAGAGCCAGAACTAAGCGAAGTTGAAGGGACTTCTTGACTTGTCCTTGCTGATTTGGATGGATGTATAATTTTTCACTTATCTGGAAAGTGGGGTTGACAGGCAATTAATAATTGGGGAATACTCGCCGCACATTTAGAACTTGCGCATAAAATTAAAAAAAGCAATCTGACCTGAGTCGTGAGGAAAACTTTAATGACGAAAAAGGGCAAGAAGTCCCAAAAGAAAACCTCTGCGAATAAAAGCCCATTGCTGAAAAATGATAACCAGGTGCTTGCAAAGAAGGAAGAGGGCCTGACTCTGCATGAGCAAAAAGCAATTGATAGTGCTGTTGATTTCATCAACAAGCAAATCGACACGGCCAGCAGCTCTCTTATTGAGGTAGGCGAATACCTGCTCAAGAACTTCTTTGAAGGGGATCTCCAGAAAGTTCAAAACAGGGCTCCCAGAAAAGGAATATCTCTCAGGAAGCTGGCTGAACACCCTGATATCAACATGTCCTTTCAGGGACTTTCAAATGCTGTTAATCTTGCCGTTCAGGAAAAGGAGCTTGGTAGTGTCCAAGCGATTGGACAGTTAACGCCAACGCACAAGATTCACCTCCTAAAAGTGCCTGATCTTAAAGAAAAGAAGAAATATGTCTCTCGGATTGGCAAGGACAAGCTTACTGTCAGGCAGTTTGAGGCTATCCTGGTAAGTGACGGCTACAGCAAGCCCAGGGGCATGGCTGCAATTGAGAGTGAGAAGGAAAGAAAGCTGCTTCGCTCAGGTTTCCAGAAGTATCTGAGCCCCTTTGAGGCCATTATGGAAATGAACCTCAGCAGTTTGTTTGGAATGCCAAAGACGAATGTGAAAAGTACATATGAGGCTGCCAAGAAGGCAAGAAAGCAGCTTGATAAGATCATTGTGGATTTGGAAGGGAAGTTGAAGTTATTTACTCATATTTCCCGATGATAAAACGTTGGAAGATCTGCCAAGAAAAGGACAAACCATAAGCACTTATGACTCTGGATCCTTTTCGATTTCGGAGGGGGAGGGACTTTTGATCAGTTAATTTTACCCAATACTTAAAAAAGGTTGACCAGGCCCATTCGACGCTTTAAATAAAGCAGGGCCAGGATGCTGGTGTCCCGTGAGTGAAATGTGACCGAGGGAGAGCTTTACGACATGCCTCAAAATGGCAGGATTGTTTCAAAATCAAATTTACACAACTTTGAAAAGGTTGCTATACCTACTCTAGAATATCTTATGCCCCAAGTGCACAATTTTCATTCTCCGAATATACATAAAACAATGATTTTCGATTTTGTAAGGACGGAAAAATATTTTCAAGCTATTAAAGAAACAATTTCCCCAGGTGATACGGTGCTAGATTTGGGAACAGGATCAGGAATATTAGCTGTACGTTGTGTACAGGCTGGCGCTAAATTAGTTTATGCAATCGAGGAAAGCCGAATTGCTGACATGGCTGAAAGAGTATTTCGGAGGAACGGTGTTGCAGATCGTATCGTTTTACTTCGAGAAAACTCCTTGAATTTAAATCTGCCATCATCAGTCGATGTAATCGTATCCGAAATTGTAGGCAATTTTTTATTCGAAGAGAGGATTGACCTATTCCTCACGGATGCCATTCACCGCTTTCTTTCTCCGAATGGCTCAGTTATTCCAGGCAAAGGAAGTGTTTTTCTAGTTCCGATGGAGTCGAAGGCCCTCTATCAAAGTGCAGTAAATATATGGACTAATTTTCCATATGATATCAATTTGTCGCCATTCGTCGAAGCGAGTGTAAATAATGTCTTCATTTGTGAAATAAATGCCGATGATTTCATAGGTACTCCAAAAACTCTTCATAAATTAACTTTTAATAATATCCCCAGACAACCTGACCCTGCACACGTTACGTTTCCTGTTTTACAAGATGCAGTATGCCACGGCTTTGGCGGTTGGTTTGAAATAAACCTTTGCAAAGACATCTTTCTCAGCACTGCTCCATGGCAGCCGCTAACTCATTGGAAACAAGTATTTTTCCCGTTGAAAGCGCCAATAGAAGTAAGTAAAAACGATATTCTAGATTTCATTTTCGAAATAGAAAGCACTGATAAAGAACAGATTTGGTCTTGGACCGTATATAAAAATGGCGCTGTAGATGAGAGTCTTATTCAATCAACCATAATAAATAATCCGGAAGATAAAAGAGGGCTCACTGAGTCGCATTTAGCAAAGGTACGAGCACTGGATAAGAGTCTTAAAATGCAGGAGGAAGAGAGATGAATTATTCGCTGAATACCACAGGGCAAGAAATTTTAACCGAAATAAAAAGCATTTTAATTAGTCTTGCTGAAATTCGAAAAAATAGGCCAAAGTACGTTAAGGTTCATGAGAAAATGAATGACAATTTTCAATCAACGCAAAACCCTAGTGAAATTGCATTTTGGGACTCACAATTCGATAGCGGTTTGTTGTTGAATGCTGAAGGTTTAGCATGTTTTCTCATTCCAGCCTTTTATTTCCCCGATCACATTGATGCATTAGAAATACTTGGGCATGATCAGGTAAAAATTGAAGTGGAAAGGATTTTAGAACATTGTGAAAAGTTTGGATTTACTGGAGATCCGTATTTAAAGTTACAAGAGTATAATCCTAACGGTTCGGAATATGAAATAATTGACACTGCCGCTTTTGTGCTTACGACTCTTTACTATACATCGATTCTGCTTCAAGAGAGAAGACTTAAATGTGATTTGAATTTAATAAGGATCAATGACGTAATAGAGAAAGCAGTAAAATTTCTTTTTAACGCCCATACAGGAGAGGGGTGGGGGTGGACAACTCCAGGTGCAGCGAATCCTAACGAAAACCCTGAAATATTGGAAGAATTACCGCACCTTTATTTTTCATATAGCGCATTGGCTACATTATACTCATTAGATTTTTCAAAAGCACCGTTATTAAAATATCGTAATGATTGGGACGAAGTTCAGAAAAATACTCTTGCTTGGGTAACAAATAAACATTTACATGAACTAACTTCTGATGAATTGATCAGTATAGATGACCAGAAAAATTTAATCGGGAACGTTTTTGCTCTTGGCATTTTGTATAACTGTGACTACGCTGAAATTGATGAAATAGGAAAGATCATAAACATATGGCAGGATCAATACACAAACGATTTGAAAAAAAAGAATTTCCATCGTACTCTTAACTACCAATTTCCAGGTGAATTCGTTAAAGGCGAACGTTTTATAGTTGATAAATTTCCGGATAGTACAGTTTTGCCAGTTTACCTTACAATGTGCATGAATGGAGTCAATCGAAATTTCTATGACTTTGAGATGACATCTGAGATGGTTATAGATCTACTTGGGCATCTTGATAAACAAAAACTTCGAAAGGATTATTTCGTAAATTTGTACGGTGAAGGTGGAGATAATTGGGTTGGCAAAAAGAATACATCATTTTCTATGACTTATACTGAAAGAACAATAGAGCTCTTCTGCGTTCTCGCCAGGAACTTAAGAATTGGACAAAAAGATGATGAACTTTACGCTAAGTTCACATCGGGAGGTGATATTTTAATCAGATTACCTCGCAATAGCCTACTGAAAAAACAAGATGGCATTACAATAAAAGAAATGCTAAATAGTGAAGAATTATCTGATGACGATATCAAAGAGATAGTCGAAAGTTTAGAACTAGAAAAAGAGAGTTTTGGCTATGAAAAGGTATTCCGCTTACAGAAGTTGAAACTTATAATTCTAAAGGCAGTGGATGAGAAAAAAGGGGAAGAGTCGAGCGCCGTGATTTTTGATAAGCATTGGTCCGCGATTCAAAATATGGGGAAGCAGAACATACAAAAGCTCTTAGCTTTGATAGTTGAGTATATCGGAGTACAAGATGCGAAAACAATAATAACTAGAATCACTGAAAATTTGGCACAGAAACAAATTCCAAATTCAAGTACGAGTGGGAGGGAAACTGAATGACATTTGTCAGCGACCAAGGAAATTCTCGTCGCCCTATAATCATTATGTTCTATTCTTACAAAGGTGGAACAGGACGCACCACCACGACTGCCAATGTTGCTGCTATGTTAGCTATGGGGGGGGGGG
>CAZQAE010000124.1:0-10202 GCA_964591275.1 uncultured bacterium
CTTCATACTTCCTCCTTCATACTTCCTCCTTCCTCCTTCATACTTCATACTGCATACCTCGTTCATCACTGACCTCTTGCCATTGTTTTTGAGAATCGTTACCGTTGCGCAGTCTCGCGCAAGAGATTCAACGTTATGCCGATTGCGAGCATTACCAGGAGACTCCATTGCCGTTCACCGTCGAACTTATTGACCATTTCAAGCTTCACAGCGATATGATGCTCACGCTGCTTCGCCAGCTCTACGCGGTGGAATTTTCCGGTTTTTTCATCAAGGACGATGAAATCCTGGCGGTCGAAGACTATCTTGATAAAGGCGATTTCGAGCCGGGTTATGAAATTCTGGCGGATTACGCAAGACCGGCCAACGCGGTTTTCCAGATACGCCTGAACGGAAAAGTCGTCACCGATTCCGCCTACGACCAAGATGGGCACACCGACATTGATCTGGTTTTTCTGCAAGGCTCGGCCAGGGAATTTCTCAAGACCATGCCGAAGCTGCTCAGCCAGATCCGCGAAGCCCTTTTTGAAAATTTCGAGTTGGAGACTTTGCTCGAACTGATCGATTTCGGCGCGGATTTTCTGGAAAAAACGCAAAGCGATTTCAGCTACGAAATAAAGGCTTTCGGCTCAACGATCTTCACCGGGAGGCTGGAAGACGAGGTTTTGCACGTGGGCATTGAAGACCCGGCGGCTTGGGCGCGCATCGCGCTGTTTCTGCTCAAGGGCGCCGATGCGCTGGCTTTGTCCATCAGAAGCCCCTTCGACATCCTCGCGCTGCTGGACACGGTGCAGGCGGCATTGCGCAGACTGGCGATTTCGTACGAGGAGCGGGGCATGAGGATCGAGGTTTCAGCGTTGGGAAAGAAGCTCATGTCCTGCGGCGACGGCGTGAAATCCAATCTGATGACCAACAGATTCGGGCCGACGGCCATTCACCTGGAATCGTTTCTCAAGATACTCACTTCGGCGCTGACGGCGTGGAAGTGATTGGCATAACCTGAGACTTAGCGGAAAGAACTTATGACATATCAACAGCAGGGCGGAGGCGGATCCGGCGGACGCCGAGGGGGCGGCGGCGGATTCGGCAATTTTCAAGGCCAGCAGACCATTCGCTTCGGTCCGAAGATGACCCCCGTGGTCAAGTATTTCATGTACGCCTGCGGCGGGATGTACATGGCCCAGAACATCTTCCCGGCGCTTGTGCCCGTTTTCTCTCTTGTTCCGACGCGGTTTTTCAGCGGGTGGATATGGCAGCTTGTCAGCTTCAATTTCCTCCACGCGAACCTCATGCACCTGATGATGAACATGCTGATGATCTGGATGTTCGGCGGTGAACTGGAGGAAAAGCTGGGGCGAAGGCGTTTTATCCTCCTCCTGGTCGTTTCGGGAATGGGCGCCGGTTTCTGTCAAGCCCTGGCCATGGCGAGCGTGCCTGCTCTGATCATGGGCGCTTCCGGCGTTGTTTTTGGCCTGTTGATGGTTTACGGCCTGACCTGGCCGGACCGCACCGTCCTGGTGATGTTCATCTTTCCCATGAAAGTGAAGTGGATGGTGATCCTCTTCGGCGTCATCGAGTTCATGGCCGTTGTCGGCAATGGACAGCCGGGAATCGCCAATCTCGCACACTTGGGAGGCATGCTTTTTGCCTTCATCTTCATGCGTTACGATACGATCTATATGCGCCTACGCCGCAGCTACTATGAGCGCAAACTCAACCGTTATCGCAAGAAATTTCGCGTTTATAAAGGCGGAAAAGACGATAAAGACAATGGCCCGACGGTTCATTAGGCCGCTACGCCATCGCACTTCTCAATGATAATATAAGTATTCGCGAGTTTTGGACTATTGCCCGAGACGAGATTCACTGAAAGAACTGCCTGTGCATATTCTTTGAAAATACGCGCGATCTTTGGCTTGGCTCTACCTTTTAGCGAGACCTTGGCTCACCCATAGAGCATGAAAAGCAGCGCGAGAATCAATCCTTCGGCGATAAGGACCAGCTTGAACGCGGGGTCTGTAATGTTACGGGCCAACATAGCGCACTCCTTAGCGTTTTTTACTTTTCTTCCAAAACAGCCTCGGCAATTTTTTTACGGGCAATCAAAGAACTCTTACAACCGTCTCTATATTTATCGGTTTTTTTGGCGACCAACACAAGGGAAAAGTGAAGAAAACGTATTGAAAAAAGGAAAAATGGGCAATAATCCCGCGCATCGCTTTGATTGTGAGGTTAGAAGCTGGAAGTCAGGATCAAGGAAATTTTAAGATAAAATCGGCGCTTTACGCGCCCGTACTTTTCGTTTGACGCTCCCGCGCAGGCGTGATACGAATTTTTTTGTTGCTCTTGAATACAAAATAGCTTCGTGTTCGCGATGATAACGCCTCGGGAGGAAAGCATGCTTTTCAACAGTCGACGCCTTGCTTTTATTTGCCTTATCGCCCTGGCCTGCCTTGCGGTCGGCAACGCGCCGGGACAAAGCGAGTCATTCCCAACAGTCGAGGAAAGCGCCGAAGGGGAAATTCTCCAGGGTTGGCTGGGCCGCGCGCGCTTTAACATCCTTGAAAGTGAATACCGTTTTCGTTTTAAAAATGATGCGGTCACGTCTTTTAATCGCTCCCAGGGCTTTTCGGCGCGCATTGATGAAGACGGGTTGGGCATTACGGATAACGATGGCGATCCCTGGACCTGGTCCTGGAAACTGCGCGGATTCGGACGCGATGGCGATCCGGCGTCCGTGGCTTCTGTAAGGCCACAATTGTCTGTTGGGGAAAAGAGCACCCACTTTGATCGCAAAACAATTATCGAATGGTATCGAAACGACCATTCGGGGATCGAGCAGGGATTTCATATTGCGCAAAAACCATACGGAGATGCCTTGTTGATCATCGCGGGCCAGGTCGGCGGAGACCTTGCGGGACGGCTCGGCCCGGAGATGGACCGCGTCATTTTTTCCGATGGCGGCAAGGATGTACTGGTATATCACAGCCTGTTTGTGACCGACGCCGCGAATCGTGAACTGCCTTCCTGGGTGGAATTTCAAGCCGGCGAAGGCGAATCCGAGATTCGCCTTGTCATCGACGATTCCCAGGCCATTTATCCAATTCTCGTTGATCCCGGTTTGTCCACAACTCCCGACTGGTCGGCGGAATCCAACGAAACCGATGCGCACTTCGGGTGGAGCGTCTCGGGCGCGGGCGACGTGAACAACGACGGGTATGACGACGTGATCATCGGCGCGCCGCAGTATTCGGGCGACGAAGTCGACGAGGGCGCGGCCTATCTTTTCCTTGGAACGGTTAACGGTATCCAGTCAACTCATATCTGGAAGGCGGAGAGCGATACAGCCAACGCCAAATTTGGATTTTCAGTGGCCGGACTCGGCGATGTGAATAACGACAACTATGACGATATCGCCATCGGGGCGCCCGGCTACGCAAACAGCGAGGCCGATGAAGGTGCGGTGTTCGTGTATTACGGGTCGGCCGGAGGTCCCCTGGATATCCCCGACTGGGAAATGGAGCCGCCTGACGAGCACGCCAATGCGAAGCTCGGATATAGCGTGGCCGGCGCCGGCGACGTCAATCTTGACGGCATAAACGATCTCATCATCGGTTCTCCCGGCTTTAACGACGTTGACTACCAGGGCGGCGTAGCCATTGTCGTTTATGGTTCCGTGGACGGATTGAGTCCCTTCCCGGCATGGCTGTACGCTTCAGGCATGGCGGGCGCTGAGACCGGACATAGCGTCGCCTCGGCGGGCGACGTCAACGGCGACGGATTCAGCGACATTATCGTGGGCACTCCGGGATATGCGACAGCAAAGGGCAACGAGGGAATGGCCCTGGTATTCCACGGCGGTTCCGTAGCGATATCCGCTACACCGGATTGGACGGCGACATTAGAGATGGCCGACTCCGCGTTCGGCGCCGGCGTCTCGTCGGCGGGCGACGTCAACGGCGATAACTATGACGATGTCATCATCGGCGTCCCCAACTACACGCATGATGACAACCTTGACGATCTCGACGACGAAGCCAATGAAGGCGCTGCCTATGTTTACCTTGGATCCGAAAACGGGTTGGAGGAAACCCCTGCCTGGTCCGCCGACGGCGATCAGGGCGGCGCGTTTTTTGGATTCAGCGTATCCCGGACAGGGGATGTAAACGGCGATGGTTTCGACGACGTCCTCGTGGGGTCCTATGGCTATTCCAACGGGCAGCAGACAGAAGGAATGGCCTTCGCCTATTACGGATCAAGCCTTGGACTTTCGCAAACCGCTGATTGGACCGAAGATCTCCATATTGTCGAGATGCACCTGGGTTATAGCGTTTCAGGGGTCGGCGACGTTAATGGCGACGATTACGACGATGTCATTCTCGGGGCCCCGCAATTCACGAACGGCGAAATCCTGGAAGGCTCCGCCTACGTTTATTACGGCACATGCGGCGGCTGTTTTATCGAGGAAGTATGCTATGGCCCCGGCGCGCTCAATCCGAATAATTCCTGCAATTTCTGTGATCCCGACAGTTCAACATCTCACTGGTCTTTCAACAACGGCGCCTCATGCAACGATGGATTCTTTTGCACCGTGGACGACGAGTGCAACCAGGGTATCTGCGACGGAGTGGAGCGAAATTGCGACGATGAACTCTTTTGCACCGGCCTTGAAACATGCGACGAATTGGGCGCTCAGTGCGTCTCAGCTGGCAATCCCTGCCCGGATGACGAATTGTTTTGTAGCGGCGTAGAAAGCTGCGACGACGTCGCCGATGCGTGCATTGCCTCCGGTGATCCCTGCGTGGATGATGGCGAATTCTGCAATGGTGGCGAATATTGCATTGAGGAAAGCGACACCTGCGCAAGCCTCGGCGATCCGTGCGTTGGCGAAGGGCAATCCTGTGACGAGGAAATCGATGAATGCGTTGACGACGTTGACGACGACGTTGATGACGACATTGATGACGACATTGATGACGATGTTGACGACGACGTTGACGACGACACAACAGGCGATGATGATACTATGGACGACGACACAACAGGCGATGACGACACAACAGGCGATGACGATGCATCAGGCGACGACGATGAATACGAATACCCGACAGACGACGACGAAGATCCGGTAGTGCAATACCCTCGCGAAGAAGAAGAGGAAGACAGCGGCTGGTGCGGCTGAATCGCCGAAACTCCTCCTTCGTCCTTAAAAAAAGGGACTCGCCAAGTGCGAATCCCTTTTTTCTTGAAACAGCGTGGTGATTAGCCGAGAATCTTGGTCAGCTTCATGGCAAGGCCCATGTCGCCGGCAATTTTCAGTTTGCCGGTCATAAAAGCCATCTGGCCGTTGAGCTTTCCGCTGGTGATGTCCACCAGGTCCTGGCCCGCCATCGTGATCGTGCAGTTGGCATCGTCTTTGACGCCCGCAGCGATGTCGGGCATATCGCCCATCAGATCGACGAACCACTTGCCGCCATCGTCGCCGGTGATGTCGAACTGATAAATGCAGTTCATGCCCGCAACGGACTCGGGATTGGCGGTGAGCTTGGTGTTCATACCTTCAAAAACTTCTTTCGGATTGTCAGCCATAATGTCCCCCATTTGGTGTTCTAACGAACAAGGTTTTTAAGTTTTGGAAAACGGCGCGTGCTCTTAAAAAAACATCGCTAAATTGTGTTTCCCCGATCATCCCACAAGCGACAAGGGTCGCCTAAGTCATCGACCACTCTCGCAGTATCATTAACCTTTATCAAAGTCGATAATAGCGGTCAAGTCCGCGGTTGACACGATCCGGGCCGTTCAATAAAGTCCCGTGTCCGTGGAAACGTTGAGGCTGGATCGCGTGTCATGATTTCAATGATTTTTGAGGAGTTTGAGACATGATAAAACATTTGAGCATAATTATAATGATCGCTCTTTTCGCCGCTTTTTCGCTGGCGCCGGCTTGCGGTCTTGAGCAAACGGGTCAACACGCCGATCCTGGCGCCCAGGCCTCATCAAAAAAACTTCAAAACGGTGACGAAGCAAAAGCCGAAGCTCCCGATAAGGCCCACCTGGAACTTTTCGTCATGTCTCAGTGCCCATTCGGAACCAGAGCCGAATCCGTCATAGCAAAAGTTTTGGAAGCCTTAAATGAACATACGCATTTGAGCTTGCGTTTCATTGTCGATGAAGTCGGCGGACCGAAAAGATTCGATTCGCTTCACGGCGCGCCGGAGGTCGAACTCAACCGCGTGCAGATTTGCGCCGGGATCGTCGATTCGACCAAACAGCTTGCCTTTATCGTCGCCAGCAATGAAGGCGGAAGCGATTGGAAAGCCGCAGCCCGGAAAATGCAGCTGGATGTCGAGGCGATCCAGGCGTGCATTAAAGGCGGTCAGGGCGATGAAGTTCTTTCGGAAGACGCCAAACGTTGCAAGAAAATGAAGGTCAATGCCAGCCCCACGCTCTTTATCAATGACAAGGAATTTAAAGGTCCTATCACCACCCTGGATATCTTCGAGGCCGTCTGCGCACATTTGAGTCATAAGGCCCCGCCGGAATGCCGGGAGGCGCCGCCGGATTTTTCCCGGGGCATCAATAGCGCCGGAACCGGAGCCTGCGCGCCCGACAGCGAGCTGCCTGCCGTCGATCCGTCCATGGTGGACGAAACACCTATCGATCACACGGTCATCGAAGCCGCCGGAGCCTTTTCGGATAATATCGAAGAAATCATGACGCAGACCATGCGCATTTATCCGGGCGCGAAGGTTGAAAGGCTTTCCTCCGACAGTGAAAAGGCGAAAAAACTCATCGCAAAGTACAAACTGGAATGGCTGCCGGCCTACATCTTTCCCAAGTCCATTGAAAAAATGAAAAACTTCGAGCGCTTCCGGCAGATTATGACGCCTCTTGGCGAAGATGCGTCGGCCTATCAACTCGATCCGATGAGACTGGGCTGCAACTACAGTCTGAAACGACCGGTGAAAAAGAACTCGATTGACATTTTTTACACGCCCTTCAGCTACAAGGCCCTGACAATTCTTGTGGATATCCTGGATATTTTACACGATGGCGGCGGAAAAAACTTGCAGATCTCTCTGCGCCCGGTGGGGGTAATCGCGGCAGGCGACCAGATTTCGGGCCAATACGGCGGTCCCCCGGAAGTTGAGGAAATGGAACGCCACATCGCCATTTACAATTCGACGCCGGATAAATTCCAAGCCTATCTCAAGGGCCGAATGGAAAATCTCGCCAGTTCCTATTGGGAGGATTATTGCCTGGCGGCAGGATTGGATCCGTCCCGGGTTAAGAAAGAGGCCCAGTCGGAAAGAACGAAAAAGAAGCTGCTCGCCGACTCCAAGCTCTACTTTGAACTCAACGCAACGCCCGAGATCGCTTTTCTTCTCAACAACGTCGAGATCGCCCGCGTGAAGGACATTGACGACTTCAAGCGACTTTTGGATCACTTGTCCAAGTGAAAAGTCAGAAGTTATGAGCCAGATTGTTTCTTGCCCGCGAAGCGAACTAAAGACTATCCAACTTCTGGATTCTTAATTCTAACTTCTAACTCCTAACTTCTCATCAATTCCGCCGCCGCCTCAATGGCCTCTGGCAGCTTGGATGGATTTGAACCGCCGGCCTGCGCCATGTCGGGCTTTCCGCCTCCGCCTCCTCCGACGATTTTGGCCAGCGCTCCGGCAATTTTTCCCGCCTTGTAACGGTCCGTGAGATCCTTTGTCACAAGGCAGCATAACATGGCTTTGCCTTTGACCTCGGCGCCGAGAACGACAACGCAGCTTCCCAGTTGGTCCCGAAGCCTGATGCCCTGCAATCTGAGCTGATTGGCATCGTCGGCCTGCGTGACGACGGCCAGCAGCTTCACGCCGCCAATGTCGCGAACTTTGTCCATCAGATCCCCGTCGGATTGCGCGCTGAGCTTTTCACGCAATCCCATGATCTCTTTTTCCAATTCCCGGACGTGATCCGAAACGCTTTGCGCTCTTTGAAGGATTTGCTCTGCGGGAACTTTGTATAAAAGGGTCAGTGCCTTGCCGGCGTCCATCATCGACTGAATTTTTTCCAGCGCCCCGTCGCCGGTCACAGCCTCAATCCGGCGCACCCCGGCTGCTATGGAGGACTCCTCGGTGATGATGATCGACCCGATGTCGCCCGAACGCGCAACGTGCGTGCCGCCGCATAGCTCATTGGCGACGCCGCAGCCGACAACGCGCACTTCGTCGCCGTATTTTTCACCGAACAAAGCGACCGCGCCGGATTCAACCGCATCATCATAGGATTTGACATCCGTTTGAACCGGCTTATTTTCCAATACGAGCTGATTGGCGATGCGTTGCACCTCACGCAGTTCATCGTCGGTCACGGCCTGAAAATGCGTAAAGTCAAAACGCAGCCGATCCGGCGCGACCAGCGAACCGGCCTGCCGGGCGTCTCCCCCAAGCACTTCGCGAAGGGCGTAATGCAACAGATGCGTCGCGGTGTGATTTCTTTGAATGGCGTTCCTGTGTTTTGGATTGACATCAAGATAGATGTCCATTCCAACAGCTAGCTTTCCACCTTTAATAAAGCCTTTATGCACAATAAAGGCATCGCCAGCCATTTGTGTGTCTTCGACAATAATATCTGGTTTCCGAGGACCCAACACACCGTAGTCTGGATTAAATTCCTTCGATTGTTCTATTTGAATTATTCTAGGAAAGAACTTAGCATCACTATAATCCAGTTTTGCCACGCCTGTGTCGCCAACTTGTCCACCTTTTTCAGCGTAAAAAGGTGTTTTATCAGTAATGAATTCGATTTTGTCGTTTTCATACGCTTCTGAAACAAGCTCACCGTCTTTCACAATGGCTAAAACTTCTGCTTGAGATGTTGTTTCCTTGTATCCTACAAACTCTGTTTTTGGGTGAACAGTCGAAAGCTCACCTAGCACGCCAAGCCCCGCCTCCTTGTCAAATCGACCATCCTTTTTGCTGCGCGCGCGTTGTCTCTCAAGTTCCCAATAGAATATTCTTTCATCCACAACCCATCCTTTTGAACGAGCATGATCTTGAGTCAGGTCTAAAGGGAAACCAAATGTATCATATATAAGAAACGCGACTTCACCATAGATGACTTTGTCGCCGCGTATATCAGGGGGTGGTTTTTGAGAAGGATCAGAAATTAATTGCCCCGCACTTCTGCCGCCTCGCTTTTGATAGTATTTCGTTGGACTTTCCATGAACTCATTTAAAATGGCCAATCCTTTGGGCAGCGTGCGCAGAAAGCGCTCTTCTTCGTTGAGCACGACTTTTTGGATGTAGCTTTGGCGCTGTTCCAGTTCCGGGTACGCGTCGCGCATGGCTTCGATGACCGAGTCCACCATCTGGTAGAGAAAAGGTTTGTTGATGCCCAGCAGCACGCCGTGCCGCGCAGCCCTGCGCATGATGCGCCTGAGCACGTATCCCCGTCCGAGGTTTGAGGGCAAAACGGCGTCGCCGATCAGGAATGTCATGGCTCGGGCATGGTCGCAGATCACACGCATGGAAACCGTGGCGTTTTCGTCTTCGCCGTACTTCTGGCCGCTGATGTCGGCGATTTGCTTTCGTATCGGCGCAAACAGGTCCGTGTCATAGTTCGTCGGAACGCCTTGCAAAAACGCTGCGATGCGCTCGAGTCCCGCTCCCGTATCCACTGACGGCGCGGGCAGGGGCGTCATATTCCCCTTGTCGTCCCGGTTGTACTGCATAAAGACCAGGTTCCATATCTCCAAAAAACGCTCCGGGTCTTCTTTGATGCCTCCCGGCGTTCCGGGTCTCAGATCGACGTGGATTTCCGCGCACGGTCCGCAGGGGCCGGTGTCGCCCATGGACCAGAAGTTTTCTTCTTCGCCCATTCTAACAATGCGCTCCGGCGGCAGGCCGGAAATTTCGGCCCACAGCCTCGCCGCGTCATCGTCTTCTTCGAAGACTGTCGCGGTCAGGAGATCCGGTGAGATATTCAGAATTTTGGTGACAAACTCCCAGGCGAACTCAATGGCTTCTTTCTTGAAATAGTCGCCAAAGGAGAAGTTGCCGAGCATCTCGAAGAATGTATGGTGACGCGGCGTTCGGCCCACATTCTCAAAATCATTGTGCTTGCCCGAGACGCGCAGGCATTTCTGGCTGGATGTCGCGCGCTTTGTCCCAACCTCCTCCTGGCCCAAAAAGACGTTTTTGAACTGCACC
>CAZQAE010000125.1:0-10083 GCA_964591275.1 uncultured bacterium
GAATTCTTTCGCCGTCAGGAGTTTCGGATTTTTCAAACATAAGGAAATTCCAATTCAAGGGGATTTTTCATGGCCGTAACCAAGCAGGAAATCACCAAGCTGAACAACAAAGCCCGACAAATCCGCAAACGCATCGTCGAAGTGACCGAGCGATGCGGCGGAAGCCACCTCGGCGGGGCCATGAGCCAGACGGACATCCTCGTCGCGCTCTATTACAAGTACATGAAAATCGATCCCAAGAAACCGAAATGGGCGAACCGGGATCGCTTCATCCTCTCCAAGGGGCATGGCGGCGTCGGCCACGCAGTGATCCTGGGCGACCTGGGATTTTTCCCGGACAAGGATCTGGACAAATTCAACAAAACAGGATCGCCTTTCGCCATGCATCTGGACCGCACGAAGGTCAAGGGCGTGGACGCTTCGACGGGATCGCTGGCCCACGGTTTGGCCATTGGCGAGGGCATGGCCATGGGCGCACGGTTAACGAAGAAGAAGTGGCACACCTACGTGGTCATGTCCGATGGCGAAATGAACGAAGGCACCACTTGGGAGGCCGCCATGTCGGGGGCAATGTTCAAAATCACGAACATGACGGCGTTCGTTGACCGAAACATGCTCACCATCGACGGACGAACTGAAGAGATCATGGGAATCGAGCCATTCAAGGATAAATGGGAGGCCTTCGGGTGGCGCGTCGTGGAAGTTGACGGCCACGACATGAAGCAACTGTGCGACGCGATTGAGCAATCCCATAAAGAAAAAGAAAAGCCCTTCATCATCATCGCAAAAACGGTGAAGGGAAAAGGAATCGACTTCATGGAAGACCTGCCCAAATGGCATTACGCCGGCCTGGACAGCGATACGGCGAAAAAAGCCATGAAGTCGCTCGATAAAAAGAAATAACGCGGAACGATAAACGCCTGCGCGCACTGACAATAAAGCGCTTTTGGAATAGCGAAAAAGGAGCAATCGATGGCGATTGGAATCACCTGGACGATCGACGACGCAGACCATATGACCCAGGCGGAAATTTACGGCGAGGTCCTCACGAAACTCGGTGAGAAAAACAAAAAGATCATCGCCATGACCGCCGACTTGGCCGGTTCCACGAAAATCGGTGCCTTCCAAAAAAAGCACCCGGACCGATTTTTGAACTTCGGAATCCAGGAAGCGAATATGATCGGTTTCGCGTCGGGTCTGGCCGAGGCGGGCCTGATCCCCGTGGTCTCCACCTTCGCTGTTTTTGCGGCCCTGCGCTGCGCGGAACATGTCCGCACCGACCTGTGTTATAACCAGCGCAACGTGAAAATCATCGCCACGCACGCTGGCACCAGTTTCGGCCCGGCGGGAACGACGCATCACTGCACCGAAGACATCGGAGTCATGCGAACCTTCGCCAATATGACGGTCATTGCCCCGGCGGACGCCTTCGAAACCGCCAAGGCTACGGCGGCAGCCATCGAGCACGACGGACCGGTCTATATCCGCATCGGGCGATCCTTTGAACCACCCTATTGGAAAAACCTCAATTTCGACTGGGAGATCGGCAAGGCCATCGAAATCCGCGAGGGAAGCGACCTGACGGTCATCGCCTGCGGCTGGACTGTGGGCAGCGCCGCCGAAGCCGCAGACCGCGCAAAGCAGCAAGGTCTGTCGGTGCGCGTGTTGGACATGCACACAATCAAGCCGCTGGACAACGATGCGGTAATGAAGGCGCTTATCGATACGCGACGGATTATTACCTGCGAGGATCACAACGTCATCGGCGGACTCGGCGACGCAGTAGCCGACCTCATCGCACGCAGCGGCAAGGGATGCGTGCTGCGCAAACTCGGCGTGCAGGACCGGTTTTCTCCGCACGGTTCGCCGGAAGACATCCAGCACATGAACAAAATCGACGCCGACGGCATTGAAGACGCGATTCAGGATGTCATGAAAATGGAATTTGAAACAGACGAAGACTGGGAAGATGAAATTTAGTGTAGGAGCGACATTCTTGTCGCGTCTTGCTGTCGTGGGCATCAATCCTTCTCGATGCCGTTAGCGTCGAGGAAGATGCGTAAGAGATAATCTGCCGGCGGTCATACCGCCATAAGGACCGATCATGGATGTGGAAAAACTGAAAGCTACGCTGTATTTGCAAAGCGCCCTCCCCTTGGCGAAAGTGCTGCGGGAAGAATACGCGCCGCTATTCGACCGGCTCCATTATCAATTCAACGCCGTCGTCCAGTTCTCCATCAAAGAGGAACCGGAGATGGGCACACAGCTCATCTTCAAAAACGGGCTGCTTGACGTGGCTTTCGGCGTTGACCCCAACGCGACGGTGACTTTCGATTTTCCGACAAAAGTCGCCTTCAGCGGGTTCATGGGGGGTAAAATGGGCGCTCAGTATCTGCCGAAGGTCAAGAACCTTTGGCGACTGGACGTAATAGCGCGTGTGCTGCCGATTTTGCTGGGTTTGAAAATTCTCGATCCCGGCAATATTCCCACGAGCCCCAAGAAAAAAGCCTTCAAGGTCAAGATGGTCCTGTTTTTCATCACCAATGCGCTGTCTCGGCTCAACAAATCCGGCCTGCCGGAAATGAACGAATGGACCAAAATGCAGCCGGAGCGCATCTACCAGTGGACCGTGAAAGACGGACCGGCGGCTTATCTTCGCGTCAAGGCCGGAAAAACCAAAAGCGGGCACGGCGTTTATCAGCGACGCGGCCCTTTCGTCCACATGATCTTTCCGGATATCGAAGGCGCATTCAAGGTTTTGACCAATCAGGCCCCCCTCGTCGAGGCCGTATCAAAAGGCTTTGTGAAAACCGAAGGTTCCCTCGAATACAGCAAGGATGTCGGCGATTTCATGCAATTGATCGAGTCGATGCTCCAGTAAAGCCAAGTATAAATACCCCTCACTTCCCGCGCCAACTGCTGTAACAGGCTATTTGTGATGTTAGCAAAGCCAATAATGACAGGGCTTTGCGCGGGTCGTGAAATAATTTTACCCAAAATAATGCGCCAATTTTGTCATTTAAGAGCGATGCTGACGAAGTCTGCGAGTCGAGGAATCCCTTCAACGTAGCCGGTTGGAAGCCAGTTGTTTAGGCGCTGCCGCAATTTTTGAAGGGATTTCTCCACTGCGCTTCGCTCCGGTCGAAATGACAGGGTTGGCGCTTTGCTCTTAGTCGAAATGACAATTTTTACGTTGACTTTCAAGACGTTTGAAAAACCGACTGCAGCGCAAATAGCTCTGGAACAAGCGATACTTGATTATTCCCACCCAGTGAACCACTATTGCGTTCGTAAATACGAAAACAATGATTCTGGCTATTTCAGCGCGGCGTCGCTCGGCGGCGGCATTCGTGGGAAGCACAGCCTACACTGATCCCGGAAGCCTGGGCGAGGGAAGCCTGGTATTTCTCGTTGCCATCGACCAAATATTAAACAGACGCAATCCGATGGCCTGTTCCATCGACCATGCCAAAAAGGTTTATATGGATAGCTTCTTCGGGCTTTTCGATAGTTACCCCACCGGATTCTACTTCCAGAATTTCCTTGGCTTTTAGGTTTAAGGCGATCCGGCCCTGAAATATCCCAACGTGTTTGAAGATTGAAAGCCTTAGGTTTAAATGCAGCTTATGTTGTGACCTGTGGAACAAAATGGTATTTTAAAATTTACATTTATTGAAAATCTGCTTAACTTTTGTGCGTAATGATCGAAATGTAAAAAATAGACTGTTTTAGGAGGTAGTTTATGAGTTTGAAGACACTGATTACTCAGATCCGATTTTTGGCAATCATCCTAGCCCTGTTTTCCCTATGCTTTAGCGTCGCATGCGGCTGCGGCGACGACGATGACGACGACAATAACAGCGGCGACGACGATGTGAACGATGATGCCGACGACGATGTTGACGATGATGTCGATGACGATGTCGACGATGATGTGGATGACGACACGGGCGATCCGGAAATGTATTTCTCCGACGAACCCTGCCCAATCGCCAGGGCTAACACAGCCAGCATAACTGGCGTCGTTAATAGCACGGGCGGCGATGCTCTTTCCGGTCATGTTCAAGCGCTCGATCTCGCCGGCGAGGTCAACGGATACGGAAACTTTTACCTTTGCGACGTGCCGACCGACGGACCCGTTGGAATCACGGTCCGTTTCGACCCCATGGGGTGGCAGACCTTTGCTCCGGCATCCAAGCGCGTCATCGTGATCCCAAATGAGGATGTTCTGGTTAATTTCTACGCCAAGGCCAGCACTCCTGTTTGGATGTCCGCCGATGACGTTCTAAGCGGAGCGGCTGTTAGCGACTTTTTGGGCACGACGATTACCTTCCAGGGCAGCCCATTCCAAACGGCTGGCGGCGATTCTTATGTCGGTGAGGCGACGGTTGAGGTGACAACCTACGACGCGTCGGATACGACGGATCTTCTCGCCTTTCCCGGCGATTTCGTCGGCGTCGATGGCGAAACGGAAACTGGGCTCTATTCGTTGGGATTTGTTGATGTGCGCATCTTCGATGCGAACTACAACCCCCTCCAACTGACGACCGGGCAAGATGCGAACATGCTTTTCCCCATCATCAATCTCGTTGGCGACGAGACCGAGATACCCATGTGGTTTTATGACGAGGAACTGGCCATCTGGGTGCGGCAGGGTTCCGGAATCGTCAATCTCGTTGACGGAACCATCACCTACGATGCCGACCATTTCACAACCTGGAACGCCGACAAGCCGATCACGCAGACGGATTGCGTGACAGGGCAAGCGCAGGACGACCAGGGCGATCCATTCCCCGGCGCCACGATTCAGGGCGCTGGCGCCGGCATGACGTATTCGAACCCAAACGGCGATTTCTGTCTGAACTTCTTTCCGGGAGCCGCCTTCGATATCCTCGGCGCAGCTTTTATGGGAAGTATTTATTACAACACTCCCAATCCCGTAGCTTTTACCGGGCTTACACAAGGTGGATTCTCCTGCGACAACCCGGCGGACTGCACGCCTCTTGGCTCGCCGGTCGTCCTCGTCGCCCAGGAGGAACTCACCGGGTTCTGTCTTGATATCGTTTTCCAGGGTCCTGATGCCGGAGCCCTGGACCCCATCTTCCTCTCGGATGGCATTCTGGAAATTGTCGATCAAGCTATTGGAGGGATTTACAGCGGACCGATTACCGGTGAGACCATGTGCATTGAGGTTCCCGCAGGGCATACACTGAATATCTATGCCAACGCTTTTGGTGATGCCCAGGAGGCGTTCTGTCAGATTTTGACTTTCAACGGTGAGACAGATCTCTGGGACATTGTCATTACGGACGATGCCGCGCAATGCGGCAACGATGAATGCGACGATCTCGTCATGCTATGCGAAGTTTTCGGTGGCCCCGGGAAATAAATCTTCGGCCATCAGACCATTAATGGAAAATTGCTAAGGATCGGGGCGTAGGCCCCGGTCCCTTTTTCTCTCGTGACGATTTTTTTTCCGGACGAAGCGCAAACGGTTTTTTTGCATTTCTTTTTAGGTTAATATCCGGCCCATGAAACACTATTTCCTCACCCTATTTCTTGTCATGATTGCCATTGGTCTTGCGGGGTGCGCGAAACGCACCGTCGATCCCGATGTCGTTTATCAGCAAAACTACTCCAGCTACCTGAAGGTGCTCGGTGAGTGGACACGCAATAACAAGATCTACCACAACTTCGATACTGAACTGATTGTCGATGCAACCTGGTATTCCAAGGTCTTTCGCGATGCCCTTCGGAAAGAGAAGGCACGGGTGGAAAAGCTGCCGGAAGAAGAGATCGCCATTCTGGAGCGCAAGGACAGCGAAGAGTTAAAAACGATGGTGCGCTTTTTGGTGTCGGCCTACGCTCCGCGCGGTTACCGGATGAACCTGGCCGATCCGGATCCGAGCTTTCGACTTTGGCTCAGCGATGTGAAAGGCCGGCGGACCGCTCCGGTCATCGTCAAATCCATAAAGTTCAAACGAAAAGCCGACCGCATGTATTTTCCCTATGTGTCCGAATGGGCCTCGGTATATGAGGTTGTTTTTCCCAGGTATTCCAACGAGGGCCAGGAACTGATCCTTTCCGGCGCGAAAGTCACGCTGTCCGCCGCCGGCATACAGGGCGAAGCCCGCCTCGAATGGGACGTTCCATGAAAGTCAGTCATTAGTGTAGGAGCAACATTTCCTGTTCTGAGCAGGGTCAAAGGGTTGTCGCGAAAATCAGAAAGCGCCATTCCAAGCCGCAATCTGGCTCTGCTCATTGTTAATTGCTAATTGCTAATTGTTTATTGTTACCGGGTTGAAATATCCCATGCGCATCATCGGAGGCAAACACAAGGGGCGCAAGCTTCAAGCGCCCAAAGGGACGCACACTCGCCCCACTTCGGATCGCGTGCGTGAGGCCTTATTCAACATCATCTCGCACAGAATCCCCGGCGGCTCCTTTCTTGATATTTACGCAGGCAGCGGCGCAGTTGGAATTGAAGCGGCCGGTCGCGGCGCCGAGGCGGTATTATTTGTGGAAAATCACCGCGCCGCCCTTGAAGTCTTGCGGAAAAACCTCGAAGCCACGGACTTTAAAGCGCGAATCCTGGCCATGAGCGCGGCGAAGTCGATCGACATTCTCGCGGCTGACGGCGGTCGTTTCGACATCGTTTTTCTAGATCCTCCTTATCGTGAGGCCGAGGCTGCCTTGAAACTGGCATCCAGGATCGCGCAAAAGGGCTTGATGACAAGCGATGGCGTTCTCGTTTTGGAATTTGGTGTGTCTCATTTTCAGCCAGGGCCAACGGCCGGGCTTGATCTTTTTGACCAACGCCGGTACGGAGATACGGGGCTGGCTTTTTTTCGAATGAATTCACTTGATGATTGCGCTGATGGGAATAATATTTCACGCTGATAATTCGGAGGCATGATGACGAGCAGCAATAAGGTAGCTGTGTACGCGGGTAGTTTCGATCCACTCACCAAGGGGCACGAGGATATCATCCGGCGCGCGGCCGACACTTTCGGTCGTTTCATTGTGGGCGTCGCGGTCAACCCGAGAAAAGAGACGCTCTTTACGCCTGAAGAACGCGTGACGATGATCAAGGAGACTCTACCCGATCTGGACATCACCGTTGTTTCCTTCAAAGGTCTGTTGGTGGATTTTCTCAAAAAAGAAAATGCTCGCATCGTCATTCGCGGCCTTCGCGCCCTGAGCGATTTCGACTATGAGTTCCAGATGGCTCTGATCAATCACAAGCTATTGTCGGAAGTGGACACTTTTTTACTGATGTCCAATGAGAAGTACATTTTTCTCTCGTCTTCCATAATAAAAGAAATCGCCATGTTGGGCGGAGACGTAAGCCAGATGGTCTCGGAACCGGTGCAGGAAATGTTGGAAGTGAAGAGAAACACAATCGTATCCGATCATCTTTAAGTGAGTGGGAGTTTAAGTATGAGGCTGTCGAAAAGAGTGGCAAATCTTGCGCCGAGCGCGACACTAGCCATAAATTCAAAATTCAAAGCGCTCGTGGCGCAAGGGATCGACGTGATAGGTTTCGGCGCCGGGGAGCCGGACTTTGACACTCCCGAACCCATCAAACAGGCTGCGCGGGACGCGCTGGATCAGGGTTTCACCAAGTACACGCCAACTCCGGGGATTCCGGAACTCAGAAAAGCGCTATGCGTGCGATACAAAAAAGATTACGGGCTGGATTATGCGCCCGAAGAAACTATCGTGACGTGCGGCGGCAAGCACGCTCTATACGAGATTCTCCAGGCCCTGATCGATCCCGGCGACGAAGTCATTGTTCCCGCGCCATACTGGGTCAGCTATCCGCCGATGATCGAACTGGCCGGCGGCGTGCCCGTGATTCTTCCCACGGATGAATCGACGGGTTTCACGGCGTCCGCCGAGGCAATTGAAAAGCTCATGACGCCCAAAACCCGAGCCTTCATTCTCAACTCGCCCTCCAATCCGACCGGCGGAGCGTATAGCCGAGAAACCCTGGAAAACATCGCCCGCCTGTGCATCGAAAAGGATCTTTTCGTCATCTCCGACGAAATTTACGAGAAAATCGTTTACCATGGTTTCGAGTTCACCAGCTTCGCGCAGATCGACCCGCGCTTAAAAGAGCGTTGCGTGATCACGAGCGGTCTGGCCAAAACCTACGCCATGACCGGCTGGCGGATCGGCTACGCTCTCGGGCCAAAGGAACTCATCGGCGCCATGACAAGGCTTCAAAGCCACTCGACATCGAACATCACTTCCTTCGCGCAAAAGGCCGCCGTCGTGGCATTGGAAATGGATGACGAGGCCATCAGGCCTATGCTTGAGGCTTTCGGACGGCGACGGGCACTAAGTCTGGGCCGCATTGCGAGCATCAAAGGCATGACCTGTTTCAAGCCCCAGGGCGCCTTTTATCTATTCCCCAATGTGAGCAGCTATTACGGCAAAGCCTACGAGGGGAAGGTGATCGAAAACTCCGGCGATATGTGTGACTTTCTACTGGACGCAGCGCTCGTGGCCGCGGTCCCGGGAGGGGCCTTCGGCGCGGAAAATAATATCCGGCTCTCCTACGCAACCAGCGACGATAAAATCATGAAGGGGATCGGGCGCATTAGCGAAGCGCTGGCGAAATTGAAGTGATGCGGCAAAACACGAACCCGGCGGAGTGAAAGATGAGCAAAGAAAATTCCGGCATGAAAACGGTGTGGCTTATGCTGCTGGGGGGACTGGCCTTCGGCCTGTTGATCGGAATCATCATCACTTACGTTCCCAGCGACAATCCACCAGAAGAGCCTGCCGCAACCACAACAAAAAGCGACGCTCCGCAGCCTAAGGCCAAGAAAAAGGATGAACAGCCCGTTGCCTTTTCCCAGAAAATCCTCGCGCTTCTGGCAACGCCGGACTCCCTGTATGTCAGCCGCCCCGGCGCCGGCGTCTTTCGTACAACCGACGGTCAGGACTGGGAAGTCTTGCGCATCGGCATGGAAAAACCCCGCGAGGTGCTAGCCCTGGTCGAAGTAAAGCCCACGCAGGAAACGCTGGCCGCTAAATTAATCGAGATCAGCGCCGCGCAGGGACACACGCCCGATCCGGAAGAACTCAAAGAGGCGCTGATGAAACTGGCGCTACAGAAACCGGGCGTACTGGCCGGAATGCGCGACGGGCGCATCCTGCGTTTCGACAATGAAAGCTGGAAGGTCATTTCCAATCTTCCCGCCGACGGCGGCGGCGTGCATGCGCTGCGTTATGAGCCGGCTGTAGGCCTAGCGGCCTGCACGGGACGCGGATTGTTTTTCAGTGAAGACGGCGGACATAACTGGAGCTCCGTAACGACCAGCAGCCTGACCCGCGATGTTCTGATGGGTTTGGGCCCTTCGCATCGATTCATCGTTGCGCACATCGGCGACGGAATTTCCACTTGCACGACGCAGGGAGTTTGCAAAAAAATCACCGGCGCTCCTGATCGAATCCGCTGCCTGTCAGGCGACAAGGCCCTTGCAAAGACTTACTTCGGCACTGACGGCGACGGGCTGTGGTTATATAAACGCGGCCAAAAACCGGAGCAGGTTACCAGCAACGCGCTGGAAACCGCCGACATTCACGACATCGCCCGGCGCGGCGCGCGGCTTTTTGTCGCCGCCGGCCCCTCTGGTTTGTGGATGCGCAAAAGCGCCGAATCCGGTTGGTATCCCGGTCGCAATCTGCCGCCGGATTCCATCACTTCGGTCGCCGTTTTCAAAGGCCGGGTTTACGCGGGCAGCCAGCGTTACGGACTATTTTCCGCCGATTTGAATGACGCCGATTTCAAACACGTATTTTGAGCCGGTTGGGCAATAACACTCGTTAGCGCTCAGTGTAGAAGCGGTTTCCAACCGCGAATGTGGCACAGCCGCCCCCGGCTGTGAATATAGGAGCGACATTGAAAGCTCCGTAGCCTTGGCGAAGTAGTTCCTGTCGCGATCAACTCCGCGGATGTTGACATAGCTCAAGATGTCTGGGGCTATAAGGAATGCGGAATGATCCCAATGTAAAAAAGTTGTGTGCGTCAAGTTCTGCAAATTGGTCATCTGGTCTCTCCCAAAACATTTT
>CAZQAE010000126.1:0-9737 GCA_964591275.1 uncultured bacterium
GGATCAAACAGCACCAGATCCGAAGTCGGATTGCCCACCCACAGATGGCGGATTTTATCCAGTTCGCCCCTGTCGAATACACTGATGTACATGGTCGGCATGTTGTGGGTCAAAAGAAATCTGTCCGTGCCGGGAACGCGCGACATGGACATGACCTGAAAACCGATCTCCTGCCGCGTCCCCGGATCGCCGTAGTCGTACAACGCCGCAACACCCTTTTGAGCGCTCACCACAGGCGCAAGATCGGGATAGACCAACCGATGAAATACGAAACTGTGTGGGTGGGTCATACTGCAAAAAATGCAAAGCGCCATCGACGCTCTCGAAATGCCCCGAAACGCCTGCTTCCCCTTTAAGGATTGCACGATGTACGCCGACAATCCTCCCAGAAACAGCGTCCCCCCGAAAACAAGCCATGACAGAGACTTTAGTTGCCAAGCCAGGTAACAGAAAGTCGCGGCGCACGCGAGAGCCAGGGCCGTTTCCGACCATCGCTTTTTCTTATAAACGACAAGCGCCGCCATCGACAAAGTCATCGCCAATGCGAAGAAAAGCGGATTAACCATCCACGAGACCAGGCCGAGAATGAAGTTTATCAGTCCCCAAATAAGAAGGTGGGGAAAAGAAAGAATTTTCGCAACCAGTGGGAATCGCCTCTGGACCAGGATGCCGGCTAAAACAGCGGGGACGGCCAAAACAACGGGCCATGTGAATGTCCAGCTATCCAGATAAACCGGCAGAGAGACAAGGGGCGCCAGCGGAACCAGGTAAATCGCCATTTTGACGATTGTCTCAATCGATATCCAGGGCGCGCGGGAGGGCTTCATGAAAATACTCTTCCACCTGTTTTTAACCTTTGACATACACCTTTCGCTTGTAGGGGATCATGCCGCCGGGCGTCAAGCGGCGGTGATTATTGCTTTTCGCGCTGCACTCGAAATGTCTTTCGAGTGTTGTGAAACACGCAATCATTCCATACAATGGGATCAGCTTGCTTTCCCTTCACGCCCATAATACCGGACGCCGCATTTGAGCCGCAAACTCGCCATAGTCATTTTATTGCTGCTGCTCATCTTGCCGATTCTATTTTCCTTCTATGCTGCAAGCGCCAAACGCTTCAACATGGATGAGTTTGAACACGCGCATGCCGTGCACCTGATCGCTGACGGCCAGCTTGCCTACAGGGACTTTTTCGAGCATCACCCTCCCCTTTTGTATCATGCCGCCGAACTTCTCTATTCCATTCACGGCGCAAAGCCCGGCACGATGTTTGTCTTTCGATACGCGATGCTCTTTTGCATGGCGGCGTGCATGGCGGGCATTTTTCTGAGTCGTAACAAATCAAACGGCGACATCATCCCCGGCCTGGTGTCCGTCTTGGCATGGGCATATCTTTTGCTCGTCGTGGAAAAGGGCATCGAGTTTCGCCCTGATCCGCCCGCTCTGGCCTGCATGGCCCTGGCTATGGGATTGTATCTGCGTCTCGGGGGCGCGCGCAGTCTGCGGGCTGTCATCGCCGGGGCGCTGTTTTGGGGAATCGCCGGAGCCTTCACGCAAAAAATGATCTTCCCCTTTCTCGGCGCGAGTCTTTTTCATTTTTTCTCATGCGCCTTTGACGCTTCGTCAGACAAAAAGACACGCATGATTCACCTAATCCTTTGGCCCCTTTTGGCGGCCCTGCCTTTTTTCTTATGCATGGCCTACTACGCCGCGCAGCCCGGCGCGCCAATACCTGAGCCATTCTATGGGCCGGACTGGATCCGCATACTTCCCGGAGCGCTTCCCGTGATGTTGGACCGCGTGATTTTCTGGAATCTGAATTGGGCCAACAGGATCAGAGTATTTCCAATAATTTTCGATATCGTTCAAAAAAACTGGGCTTTCTGGTTTATGGCGGTCGCGGGATTTTTTCTTTGCCTGTCGGGACTAAAAAGCTGGGGACGATTTTTTGTCCAGACAAAAACCAAAGAATCGGATTCCGAAGATCGCCTTTGGCCTGATAGCGCACGCCTGTCGGCGCTGACGGCGCTCGGCGCCGCGGTCGGCGCAGTGTTGAATCCCGTTCCGTATTTTCAATACTTTCTTTGCCTGGCGCTGCCGGGCGCAATTCTCGTGGGACACGTCTTCGCTTTCGCGTTGCATAGGGCTAAAGCCGAACCGAAGGACAAATCACGGCGCTCCCGCCTTACCGTTCCGATCACGCTGGTTTTTCTGCTCGTCGCTCCGCCGCTGATACACTTTCCAAAAGTGGTGGAGAAGCGATGCGACAATCAGGTAGAGGCGATTACTTTCTTCACCACGCAGGTCGATCCAAGCTGGAAGATCATGGATGGTTGGACGGGTTTCGGCGTTTTTAACCCTTCGGCGTGGTATTATTATTTTTTGCACCTGGAGATTAGGAAGATGCTGCCTGAATCGGTGCAGATTGAAGGCGCAACAAAGGCATTGTCCGAGGCTCGGATTGTGTTGCGTGATCCTGATTTGCGAAAGCTTCCAAACGAAATTCAGAAAATCATCGACGCGGATTTTTCCCCTCACAACGGCTTGATTTATTTTAGAAAAATTTCTTTGCCCGACTAAACGCCGTTGCAAGTCCTTGAAATCTCGCCGAGAAGACCGCAAAGTTATCTACGTATGAATGACTCCATGCCAAAGGACGGGAATTCTCCCGCGTTGCTAGTTCGAACCGCGCTTGTTATCGCCGGACTCGGCGCTACGGCGAGGATCGTTTTTGCCGCCACGCTGCCTCTTTTCGAAAACGACGCCACCATTGTTTTTGAGGCGGCGCGCGAAACCCTGGCCGGACATGGCCTTTCCATGGTGCAGACTCTTCCCGCTCTGATTCTCGCCGGCCTTTTTCGAGTCACCGGCGAATCGCTGTTCGTTTCGACGCTGCCGAATCTGCTGGCGGGAATCGGATCAATTATTCTGTGCTATTTCATCGCATCAAGCATCGCCGGCAAAGGCGCCGGCGCGGCGGCGGCCATGCTGTGCGCCGTATGCCCCCTCACCCTCGTCTATTCATCCATAACAAAACCCTACGCCCTGCTTTCTTTTTTCATTCTCGCGGGAGTGTGGTTGTGGTTTTTAGCCTTAACCAAAACCGGGAAAAGCTCCGCGACATTATCCGTTTTGGCTGGACTACTTTTCGCCTCGGCATTTGCCTGCCACACATTCGCGGCCTTCGCGGCCTTTCCATTGATCGGCTTCTTTTTCGCCGGGGTCATCTCACGGAAGCATCGACGCCTTTTGCTCCCAAGTCTGATATGCGGTCTTGTTTTCGGCGCTGCGCTCGCCGTTGTCATCGTCTGGCGTTACCCCGTTTTCGGACTCTCGGTTTTTAACGATTACGTCACGGACTGGCGTTTCGAAATCGCCACGCTGGTCTGGTCGGCGCGCTGGGAGGGTTTGACCAATCTTTTCGCCCTCGGGCCTTTTGGCCTCGCGGCGGGTCTTTGCCTTTTCGCACTTGGCGACAAAGGATCAAAAACGGCGCGGCCCTTGCTTATTTACCTCATTGCACTCATCGCCTTAAACGCCCTCGTTTACCTTATCAACCCCGTAAACCACTTCCCCCGCGTGCTGATGCCGGCGCTCGCGCCGCTGTCGATCCTGGCCGGAATCGGACTTTGCCGTAAAGATCAAAATAAAATTGCTCTCATAGTTGCCGCCTTGATCGCGCTCATCGCTCCGGCGTGGCTGCTGGCGGAAATCTCAGCGAAGCGCCCCTTGTGGATCGGGATGCTCCACGATGTATCGGCGGCAAAGTTCGCCCTCATTTCCACGCTGATTATCATCATTATCTATCTCGTCGCCCGATTCGCGCCGAAAAAACAGGCCTCCCCCATAACCCAATCAGTGCTGTTGGCCTTGATCGGACTCTCATCGCTCCTATTCGCCATATGTCACACGCACTTCGCCATTGGACGACAGGTTGAATATTTTCAGGGCCGACTCAAGGCTCTGGCCGCGTGCGACAGTGGTTCAGGCACCTTGGGCGGCGGCGATATTTCTCACCTGTTTTTGCCGGGCCCAACAAATTACTCATGGCTGACCGATTTGCCCAACGAGCTTATGGGCGAAATTTTCACGGTTGGTCTTTTGCCAACCTTAAAAAAAGCGGGCGTGGGATGCGTGGTAGTGGCATGGCTCGATCCCGAAGGCGAGCAGGCCATGATTTTGGGCTACGCCAAAGCACGGAGGCTGCCCCATGCCGAAGGCGTCAACGTATTCCAGGAGCTTGAAGACACTCCGGAGATCATCGACGTTTACGCCACAGACAAGTTCAGCAGTTACGTGATGCCCTGGTTTGAAAAAACGCCGCATCAATTCACTGCTCGCTTCAATCGCTACAGTCCGCTTATTAAAACAGGGATTTGGATCGTCCCATAATTTGCTCTTCCAGATTTTAAAAATGGAAACCGGACGGGGCTGCCCCGTCCGGCCTGATTCAACCTTAAGAAGGTCTGGGAACTCCGGTTTTTTTCAATGGGGTAATCTAATGTCCAAAGCCCCCAGACCCGATTTTTTCCGCCGCCGAAAAGTTCTCTACTCAACGAGATCCGTAATGTCGTGAATCTCAACCGTGCCGTTGTCCATCTGCTTGGCGCCGTAGGAACCCGGAAACAGCTCGCCTTCCCAGAACACTTGGTAGCCATCATCCCCGGCATCTTTGAACCACATGTTGTGAACGTTTTTGTCCTCGTTGTCATCCCACCAGGGAAGGTCGATCACGGTATCCCCGAATCCTTCGATGTGTTCGAGAAGGCTATAATCGTCGTTTCCGATGTAATTAATCGCATAATAGAAGGTCTTTGGATCGAAGCCTTCCAGAGCCGCCTCCAAAATAACGTGGTGGACTGAGACGGCAAGTTGGTCGCCATCCATAAATGCCGGCAGGCCATTCAAGTTGACCTCGGCGGTCGGCGTCCCGCCCTCATACGCAACCGTCATTGTTAAATCCTGATCGAAAAGGATATTTTCCACCATTTCGATGTCGCCGCCGTCCATCATTTTCGCCCGCATAAAGGTGGGAAAGGCAAGGTCTTCATCCCAGACAATCCTGATGTCCGTATACTTTCCTTCTTCCTCGTATTCAACGAAACAGCCCTTGGGAAGCAAGTCATAATCCGGAAGAGTGCGAAAATCGCCGTCTAGTTTCTTTCCCAAGGGATCGTAGCCGTCTGACGCGACGAAGTTGAATTTGTAGTTGGCGACATCAAAATCTTTTGTTGCGAGAATCTGGTCCACAACGTCGCTAACTAAAACGCCGGGGTAAGTTCCTCCGGAATCCTCATCAGCATCGACGCAATCACCAAAAGGCAATCCATGCAGCGATACTTCCATCTCCCCGTCAGGAGTGATGACATTGATTTTCTGGTCGCCTGACCAGCCGTCATCATCATCATCCACGTCGTCGTCAACATCGTCGTCGGCATCGTCGTCGGCATCATCGTCCGCATCGTCGTCCGCGTCGTCGTCCGCGTCATCGTCGACGACATCGTCATCATCATCATCATCATCGTCATCGTCGCCGCAGCCCATAACGGCCCCGGAAAACAGCATCATTGCCGCCAGTGATAGAATGAAAAGCAAACTTTCAATTTTCATTTTCTTCCTCTTAGTCCTTTTTGTGTAAGTCATAAATTTCTTAATTTTCAGTGCCTCATCAAAGGACGCTTAATGGAAGACAAAGGATGGGTCAAGGGATGAGAAACACCGGATCAACTTCTTGCGTATTTTCGCGATATATTGTCGACAATCAACCGTTGAGCTTTTTCCACTCAAAAGCGCTTGAATTTTTGCTATAAGCCGCATTGAACTCCGCAATAGCCCTGCAAAGCTGCTTTTCCGAATGAAATTCCTCGCCCTTGACGGCGCCCTGCATAAAGATACTGAACCAGATTTCAATTTGAGCCAGCCAGATCTCGTAGGAACTCATATAATGAAAGCGGACCTTCTTATGCTGGCCGAGCCATCGGTCCCTGCCGGGTTTGTGCGTGCGATAGGAATTTAATACGACGTGAATCCGCCCAACCGGATTCTCATGAATGATCCCGTCCATGAAATCCAGAAAGCGCCGTCGCCGCCCACCTCCGGATCGCCCCGCCAAAGCCTGTATTTTTGCAATGGCCAGGGTTTCGTAAAGGGATGATACGGGTTTCATGTTTTCGCCGAGCGTGTACTGCATGGCGAAACTTCGATCAGGAGCCTTGAGGTCGCCGTGGATTTTGGGCTTGCTGCGCCCCTTTTCGCCGACGCCTATGACAATGACGTTTTCCGGAGGCGACAGAAACATACCGATGATGTCCGCAGTTTTTTCAATAAATTGCTGGTCCGTCAGAATGCGCCAATTTCGCTGCCGGCTCAGCTTCACATCGCGACGTCGCAAAACTCGCCAGACTTGATACTCCGACACATCGCCCAGGGCCAGAGCGATCTCATGGCCCGTCCAGCTTTCCTGCCCCGGCGGGGGCGCCTCTTTCATCTTTCGCAGAATTCTTTCCTCGACATCAGCGCCATAGATTTTCGGCTTCCCAGTCCGCGGCGCATCCTGCAACCCGCCAATTCCCTCCAGCGCAAAGCGCTTTCTCCAGCGACTGACCGTTGAAGGGCGAACTCCAAGTTTTGCGGCAATCTCTTTTGTTAGAACGCCTTGCGCGGCCATAAGAATAATAGAGCCACGCAGGACCAGACGTTGCTCGGCCTTGCCGGAACGCAGCCATCTGTTGAGGATGGCGCTTTCCTCGTGACTCAAAAAAATTGGCGTGGCAATACGGCTCATAGACAGCGAATATACTTATATCGCGTATTTTTGCAACTAATAACGCAAGAGAGATGCGCCGGTGGAATCATTGCCGGAAGTTGGAAATATCATTCCCCGCGTCCGCTGCGGCCGGCGCCGTGCTCTTTCGACCAAGAAACACCTCGGAGAGCATCAGCGATATTCGGTCGAGAGTTTTTGCGACCCCGACATTGAAAGGCAGCGAACGTCCTGTTTCAAGAGATTTTTTAAAGGTCGGTCCGTCAGGGTTATGGGCAAACCAGGGATCGCCAAGCACGAGCCTGTTCACGGGCAATAGCGAGTTTTGCTGAAGTTTTTTCCGCTGCGTGTCTGCGGAAAATAATCGAAAAAGAAATTCATCCACCCTCTCATGGCCGTTTTTCGCCAGGACGAAAGACCACCCGCCGATCAGCGTTGCGCCGGGATTATCCCCGAATCCTGGGAGCGGCAGAGAGACGATAACATCCGAGAAGCGACTTTGTTTTTTCAACATGCCCCGCTCCCAGCTTCCCCCCAGCGTCATCCCGTATGCGCCGCCGGCCAGGCCCGAAAACACATCGTTTGTCTCAAGTGACGCTGCCGTATCCGGCGCAAGGTTTTCAGTAGCGAAGCCGCGCAAATACTCCATCGCCATTTGCGCCGCCTTTGCGTCGAAGGAGATTTGCCGCCACTCATCCGATATCCGTCCCCCAAAAGCGAAATACCAGGGCAAAAAAGCCAGGGACGACGTGGCGTTTTGTCCGGTGGCGAAAGCGAATCCAAAACGGCGCTGATTATCGCCAATATCTTCGCTCATTATCCGTGCGCATTTTTTCAGGATTTGCGCATTCCAAACTCCCACCACGCCGTGATTTTCTTTTATCAGATCCTGGCGCAACCAGAGCACGTAAGCATCCGCATCAAAAGGCACCGCCCACAGACCTTGCGCCTCGCCGATCGATTCAAATATCGGCGGCAAAGCCTCCGCCTGAATTTTCGTCGCGAAATCCTGGCGAACCTTGCGTATCAGTCCGTCCGCAGCGAGCCGTCCGATCCATTCGTTGCGAACCAGAACCGCATCGGCAAACCCGCCTCTTTTGAGTCCCAAAACGATTTTCTGAAAAAGGTTCGACCGTTTCCCATATTGGGTTTCAGGCCTAATCGGCGCGTCTGGATTTTGCACATTCCAGGCTGATATCGCCTCGGCCATCGACGGAATCGCCGTCGGCGAATACCAGGAAGGAAGCACCACGCGAATCATCCCGGCGTTTCCATTTTCCTCGGTCATCCTTGAACATCCGACTATCGCCGCCGAAATGCACAGGCAGAGGATTGCATAATCCTTAAACTTCAATGTCTCTCCAAAGTTTTCGCCGAAATATCACGAAAAGAATCACCACCGGAAAAACGGAAAGGACCATGAATGCCGCCACATGCCCCTGTTCGAATCCGTGCTCGCTGAAATATCGGTAGAGGCCAACCGTCATTGTCATTTTTTGCGGCTTTTCCAGCAGAAGATAGGGAAGGAAGAAAGTGTTCCATGACTGGATGAAAAGCAAAAGCCCCGCCGCCAGAATACCGGGGCCAGCCAGCGGCAGCGTGACGCGTAGCATCGCCTGACGCCGCGTCAACCCGTCAACCTGCGCGGCGTATTCCAGTTTCTCGGGAACATTTTTGAACGCCGCCAGCAAAATAATGACGGCGAAGGTTACGCCGCCGCTTTTTATCAGAGCCACGAATAAAAGGCTGTTGAAAGCGTGGACAATCTCCGCCGCCCGATAAATCGCCGCCATACTCGCCATCCCCGGGACAAGGTGCAGCAAAAGGCAGCTCGTCAAAATCAGATCACGACCCCGAAATCGATGCCGCGCCAAACCGTATGCCCCCATCGACCCCAGCGCCAGTGCGATGAAGGTCGATGCGACGCAAACCACCAGCGTGTTGCCAAGCTGCACCCAGAAACGACCGTCGCTGAGGATGTCGAGATAATGCCCCGCCGTTAGACTCTCCGGCGCAAGCGTTGGCGGCCAGGCGTGCATTTGCACTTCAGGCGTCACGGACAAACGCAAAAGCCACAGCATCGGCATCAGGGCGAAGATCACAATGATAGCCGCAACAATCCGGGGAAGGGTCTTGCCGTTTTTCATGTCGCACGCCTGCGTAGTCGCAATAGCAGCATCATGAAAACCGCGTAGGACAGCAGCACAACAACGCCCTGCGCCGCCGCGTATCCAAGCTCGAAATCGCCGGAGAATGCCGTGCGATAGGCATAGAGGGAAACAAACTCCGTTGCGCCGAGCGGTCCGCCTCCCGTCAATGCGAAAGGCAGCGCAAAGGCGATAAAGGAATAAAGAAACACTAAAAGCAGGTTGACGGCGACCAGTCGGGATTGATGCGGCCAGATAATGCTGTGAAATATTTGCGGGAATCTCGCCCCATCGACTTTTGCCGCGCTGAGCAAAGTTCGCGGCAGCGAGGCCAGGCCCGCCATCTGAAGCATCGCGGAAAAAGCCAGGCCGCGCCACAGGCTCGCCATCCACAAAACGCCCATCGCCGCCGTGGCGCTGGATCGATAAAGCAATCGCGGCAAGCCCAAACCTTGAAGCGCCATATTCAAAAGGCCGTTTGACTCGTGGCAAAAGCCTATCCAAATCAGTGCAACCGCGAGTTCCGACAGCACCCACGGCAAAAGCAGCGCAGTCTGCGAAATCGTCCGGGCGCCGGAATGCGCGCGCAGAGCCAGAGCGATTCCAAAACCGACGCCGACGTTGAGGCCCGCAACGCCGAGGGCGAAAACGATGCCGACCAAAACACTGCCGCCGAATCCCGGATCCGTGAGCGCCCGCAGGTAATTGGCCAATCCCGTAAAATCGCCGGCGCTCCCCGGCGTGGCATTCGTCAAGGAAAGGAAAGCGGCGTAAACCAGCGGCAATCCCCACACGACAGCGGCCAATCCCAAAGCCGGAAGAACGTA
>CAZQAE010000127.1:0-9633 GCA_964591275.1 uncultured bacterium
CGAAAGCGCCGGTCTAACTTATCCGGGAGTCTTCCCATGCTGAGCCAGGTTCCTGAGCTTCCCGTTTATTCGCAATTACCTCTTACCCTGGTTTCCGGCAAAGGCTCCATGGTGTTCGACGAAACCGGGCGGGCTTATCTCGACATGTACGGCGGCCACGCCGTGGCGGTCACCGGGCATTGCCATCCGCGCGTGGTCGAAGCGATCACCTTGCAAGCCGCCAGTCTGCTTTTTTACTCCAACGCAGTGGATATTCCCGTCCGCCGGGAATTGTGCGCCAGATTGATTGAACTCGGCCCGAAAAACATGCGAGCCGTCTTTTTGTGCAATAGCGGCGCTGAGGCCAACGAGAACGCATTGACCCTGGCCCGCCTGACGACAGGACGCCGAAAGATCGTCTCGGTCAGCGGTGGATTCCATGGGCGCACCCTGCTGACGCTCTCGCTCAGCGGAATCGAAAAGTACAGGTCGCTGGCTTCTTCGGAAGACGGTCCACTATTTTTCAACAAGCAGGTGCTTGCATTCGGCGATATTGCGGCGGCGGCAAAACTGATTGATGAAAGCTGCGCCGCGCTGATTATTGAACCGGTCCAGGGCCTCGCCGGCTGCGTGGCGGCGGAAGAAAACTACTTGCAGAAATTGCGGGAAATCTGCGACCACAAAGGGGTGATGCTTGTATTCGACGAGGTGCAGTGCGGCGCCGGACGATGTGGAGCTTTCACCGTGGCGCAATTGCGCGGAGTACAGCCAAATCTGATCAGCCTGGCAAAGGGCTTGGGCGGCGGATTTCCCGTCGGCGCGGTTTTGGCCGACCAGGCCGCAGTTGACGCCGTGCGCCCCGGCGATTTGGGATCCACCTTCGGCGGCGGTCCGCTGGCCTGCGCCGCCGCCCTGGCAAACTGCAATGCGTTGGTCGAAGAAGGCATGATCGAAAACGCGGCGCGTTTGGGAATTCAACTGAAACTAGGCCTCACAGGCATCCCCGGCGTTCTCAAGGTTAATGGCGAGGGGTTAATGCTCGGAATCGTACTGGACCGAGCCGCCGCCGCAGTGCGCGACGAGCTATTGCGCGACCATGACATCATTGCAGGTGTCAGCGCCGTCCCGGAGGTGCTGAGAATTCTGCCCCCCCTCAATCTAACAACCGAGTTGGCGGATCGTTTTGTATCCGCACTGCAATCCGTTTTGAAAAAGGGACAATCGTAATGAATGGACAAATCGAGTTTTTGAAAATGGCCGCGCCTTTCTTAAGGCTTTATCGGAATAAAACCTTCGTGATCAAATTGGGTGGTTCGATCCTGACAGGCGATGAGATACTCGACTCCGTTGCCATGCAGTGCGCCCTGTTAAAAGTTTTGGGCCTACGCCTGGTCATGGTTCACGGCGGCGGCGCGCAGGCTTCGGAATTATCCCGTCGCCTCGGCTTTGAACCTGAAATCGTCGCGGGTCGGCGAGTGACCGACGATGCCGCGCTGGAAGTGGTCAAAATGACCTTTGCCGGCAAAGTCAATGTTGAACTCCTTTCCGCGCTGCGCCGTCAAGGCGCTTTGGCCGTCGGGCTTTCCGGGATGGACGCAGATTTGATTGTCGCCAACCGTCGCCCACCGGTTTCCATATTGGATGACGACGGCGCGAAGCGTAAGGTTGATTTTGGTCATGTCGGCGACGTGAAAAGCGTGAACGCGACGATTCTTAACGATCTGCTCGACAAGGGATATCTGCCCGTCGTTGCCAGTCTCGGCGCTGATGAGCAAGGTCGTCCGCTCAATATCAACGCCGACTCCCTAGCCGAGGCGATTGCCACGAGCATGCAAGCGAAAAAACTGATTTTTTTAACCGACCAACCTGGCATCCTGCGCAACCCGCATGACCCCTCGACACTGGTCCCCTTTGCGGACTCCCAGGACCTACAATCCCTGATCGCGTCCGGCGTCGTTTCCGGCGGCATGCGTCCCAAGGTGGAAGCCTGCATCCGAGCCTCAACCAGCGGGGTCAAGCGCACGCACATCATTGACGGCGCCGCCTCGGATTCCTTGTTGACGGAAATTCTGACCGGCGAGGGTTGCGGTACGATGATCGTCGGCGAAAGAGAAAAGAAACTTTATCAGGAGCAGAAACTTGTCTAATGCCCTGTTGCCGACTTGTATAGTATTTCCGGCTGTCGAAGCTTTTATTGACAAACTCTATTCAGTGGGGGGGGGTTTAATAAATGTCTGCCACGCAAAAGCGAAGAAACCTGATTCGTGACATGGTCACCAGGCAGGAAATTTTCACTCAAACCCAGCTTGTGAAATGCCTTGACCAAGAGGGAATCAATTCCACGCAAGCGTCCGTATCGAGGGATATCGCGGCCCTGGGCCTGATCAAAATCGGCGGTCGATATGCCCTGTCGGTCACAGCAGTCGCCAGCGGGCTCAGCAAACGAGTGGCCATGCGAATACACGATGTACGAACAGCTGGCGAAAACCTCGTCATACTGCACACAAGCCCCGGCGAAGCCAATCTCGTCGCCATCGGCCTTGACGCCGCCCGTTGGCCTTTCGTGTCGGGGACCATCGCCGGCGACGATACTGTTTTTGTGGCCTGCGATGGCCGGTCGGCCTTGAAAAATACCCTGGCGGCGCTGCACGAACTGGTGCAGACGCCTTTTAAATTTGAGGAGGAATCTCAGTCATGAAATCGAAGAAAATAAATAGTGTTGTTCTGGCGTATTCGGGAGGATTGGACACTTCCGTTATCATTCCCTGGCTCAAAGAGAAATACGGCTGCCGCATCATCGCCTACGCCGCGGATCTGGGACAGGGACCGGAGGAACTGGATGGTTTGAAGGAACGTGCACTCGCCTCGGGCGCCGACAAAATTATTATCGAAGATCTGCAGGAGGAATTCTGCACTGATTACCTTTTTCCAATGATTCGCGCAGGGGCGATTTATGAAGGACGCTATCTGCTGGGCACCAGCATCGCCCGCCCGCTGATTGCCAAAAGAATTATGGACGTTGTGAAAAGAGAAGACGCCGATGCCGTGTCTCACGGTTGCACCGGCAAGGGAAACGATCAAGTGCGATTTGAACTTGCTTTCAAAGCCTTCAATCCCAAAATCCCCATCATAGCTCCATGGCGCATCTGGGATATTCGATCACGGGAAGACGCCATCAACTATGCCCGCAAGCGTAATATTAAACTAACGGTCGATGAAAATAAAATTTATAGCCACGACCGCAACCTTTGGCATCTGTCTAGCGAGGGTGGAGAATTGGAAGACCCGTGGGACAGCCCATCGGACCAGGTTTTTGAAATCACTAATTCCCCGATGCAGGCCCCCGAAAAAGGCATGGAAGTCATTGTGGGGTTCGTCCAGGGTGAACCAAAATCCATCGACGGCGAAACGATGTCAGCCGCGAAGTTGCTGGGTGCGCTCAACGAAATGGGGCGCATTCACGGCATCGGTCGTGTTGATATTGTCGAAAACCGGCTGGTCGGTATGAAGTCGCGCGGCATTTATGAAACTCCTGGGGGCACGATCCTCTACACCGCGCACCACGAGATTGAAAGCCTGGTGCTGGATGCCGAAACGATGCACTTCAAGGAACAACTAGCTCCAAAATATGCCGAGTTGATCTATAATGGGCGCTATTTCGTGCCGCTTCGCGAAGCTCTTGATGCTTTCGTTTCCGAGACCCAGCACAACGTCAGCGGCGAAGTGAGGCTTTTGCTCTACAAGGGCAATGTCATCGTGCGCGGTCGCCGCTCGCCATATTCGCTGTATCGGGAGGACTTCGCCACCTTCGGTCAGGACGACGTTTACGACCAAAGCGACGCGGAAGGATTTATCAACCTGTACGGCCTGCCGATCAAAGTCAGGACGCTGATTGAGATGGAAGGCGGAGAAACTCTGGCCGGTTACCGTGCGCCGAATTATTCTGCGTTCAAAAGGGATTGATAATGACGCTCTACAAAGGACGTATCGACGCTGATCAACACGGGCTTATGGACGCTATCAATCGTTCGCTGCCGGTGGATATTCGGCTCTTGCCCTATGACGTGCGCACCAACAAAGCCTGGGCTACGGAATTGCAGCGCCTGGAAATCATGAGCCAGCAAGAGTACGGGGACGTCATCACAGCTCTGGATGAAATTGAAAAAATGGGCGCAAGCGACGCTTTCCATCCCTTGCCTCCCGATGAAGACGTGCACACGCTAGTTGAACGACTCCTGACCGAAAAAACAGGTGAGGTCGGCGCAAAAATTCATACCGGTCGCAGCCGTAACGACCAGGTCGTCTGCGATTTACGCTTGTTTACTGCCGAGTGGCTCACTGAAATTGTTGCCAATTTAAATTCCCTGATCGGCGTTTTAGCGGAGTTGGGCGAAAAGCACGCCGAAGTCCTTTTGCCCGGCACAACGCATATGCAACCGGCGCAACCGATTACTCTCGGCCACTTTCTTCTTTCCCTCGCATTCGCTCTTGTCCGTGATGCCGAACGTTTCCAGGACGCCAGGGTCCGCGTCAATAAATGCCCGCTTGGCGCCGGCGCATTGGCCGGTTCCGGCTTTCCGGTTGACCGCGCCAGGCTGGCCGAAGACCTAGGCTTTGACGGCGTGTGCGAAAACGCGCTTGACGCCATCAGCGATCGTGATTTTGTGCAGGAAACGGTTGCCGCTTGCGCGATGGTTTGCACGCATCTTTCACGCTACGCCGAGCAGTTTGTCATCTGGGCAAATCCGGCCTTCGGATACATCCAATTTTCCGATGCGTGGTCTACCGGTTCATCAATGATGCCACAAAAACGAAATCCAGACGCCATGGAACTGATTCGCGCCAAAGCGGCCCGTTGCATCGGCCTGAGCACATCCATCCTGACCTTGACCAAGGGTCTGCCGCTTTCTTACGCCAAGGACCTGCAGGAGGATAAGTCCCTGCTTTTCGACGCTGCCGACACCGCTACCCTATGCGTGAAGGTATTTTGCGAGGCGCTTCGCACGGCACGTTTTTCACCGCAGCGCATGTTAAAATCCCTAACCGGTGATCTGTTGGCAACCGATCTGGCCGATGCGCTTGCCTTACGCGGCGTCCCTTTTCGCCGCGCGCACCAAATGGTCGCCGAGTGGGTGACGGAATTGGAAAAGCAAGACCGCACGCCAATTGATGTCGCGCAGGCGGAATTGATGGAACGTTTCCCGCAGCTCCAGGATACAAACTTTTCCTTAAGCTATGAAGCTTCCGTCGCCCGTCGCCAGACCATAGGCGGCGCGTCTCCAGACAAAGTGCGCGAGCAGGCAGCCGCCCTTAAGTCTGGCGTTTAAACGGGTTCTTGCCCAATGGCTCGATTTTATTTATTAACAAGCTAAGTCGCAACGAATAAATTGTTGCGATGGAATATGTCAATTCACATCGGGAATTAAAAAGATGCACATTCGCAGATTGCTCTTCGTATTAATTTTCCTGGCATTGCCCGCAGGCGCCCTGCCCTGGTCTGGCGGGTATGGTGACCCTCTCGCCTTGCCGAACGGTCCCGACGCAGCCGACCCTGCCGTAATCCGCGTGGACGGCAGGTATTATCTCTATCCGACCACAGACAAACTTCGCGTCGAATGCTGGAGTTCCGCCGACCTGTCCGAGTGGATATACGAAGGAGTTGTCTGGGGACCGGCGCCGGAAGGTTCATGGAACGACGCCAAGGTATGGGCGCCGGATGTTTTTCAGTATAACGATCAATTCTACTTGTATTACACAGCCAATAACAAAATCGGCGTTGCAACGGCCGATGATCCGACCGGCCCTTTTATCGACCCAATTGATGAACCATTTATCGGAAGCGGTTTTGGCGGATCGTTCATGCCCGCCATCGACGCGCACGTGTTTCTCGATGACGACGGGCGCATGTACATGTACTGCACCGGCTATACTCCCTTCAGTTCAATCCGCGTTCGTGAAATGACCGATCCCCTAACGCTTGTCGGGGATTGGCAATATCTCATCAACCCGAAGCTCACCAGTTGGGAAATGTTTATCAACGAAGGGCCATGGATGCTGAAACATGAGGATATTTACTATCTCATGTACTCGGGCAGCGGTGCCAATCTGCCGACCTACGCGCTCGGTTACGCTACAGCGGATAATCCGATGGGACCATTTGTGAAGTACCTGGGGAATCCGATTCTCAGCCTCGACTGGGACAATGAAATCTACGGCCCGGGGCATAACAGCGTGGCGCGCGGCCCGGATGGCGAATTATTGATGTTCTACCACGCCAAAACGGACGCAGGCATTGGTTGGGATCGCGAAATCAGAATCAACCCCATCGCCTTTAATGATGAGGGCAGGATTTACGTCGTTGGAAATCAGGCCGACGTTGATTCGCTCAATGATGACGACGACCTGATCGACCTGGAAAATGATTACGGCGCAATGACTCCGCCGGATGATGAATTCGAGGGAGGCTGCGGTTGAGAATCAAGAAATCATTCACTTCATATCTCAGTTATTTTTTAGAGTTCACCAATATTTTCAGGTAACGCCGTCGTATGAATCTTCCCCCCAGCCCGATAAAGGCGCCGAGTACGATGTATATAATGGAAGCGCCGCAGAAACCGAGAATGACAATCCCCGCCGAGATTAGAGCGAATTTCTTGTTGCCCTTTTTTTGCAATCCATCTTCGGAGAGCAAGATCGTGGCAAACCAACCCAAAAGCGCCGTAAGAATCAGAGCCATGAGATCGAAAACTCCGGTGATTTTTCGCGACGAATAAAAAAGTTTCAGGGTTGACGGTTCACCGATGGTGATGAGTTCCCGATAACGCAAAACGGAGCCTTCTTGCGGTACGTTGAAACGTGCGGGCAATGATCCCGTTGCACTCTGCGCTTGTTGCGCCGCTCGGATTCTCGCCTGGAAAACTTCTTCCGACATCTTCTGCTGCATCATAATCGTTGAGTCGCCCGCTACCGCGTTGTCTGACTTTTCGGAAACAGCTTGCATAGTTGTATATAATGCGTCATTGCTCTCGTATTCTGCATCTTTGGCGATAAGTCCAGGATACATAATTGAATGTCTTTTTGGGATCACATATCTCTCACGCAGTGATCCAGCGACTCTCTCATAGCGATAGCGTTTTGGAGAATAGATCGTCAGCATTGACTGAGAAATGGGCAAATCGACCTGCGGCATCAGGAGATCAATGAAGCCCAAAGCCCGCAGTTTATTGCCGAGATTTGTGTAGTAGATTATTTCGACATTGAAACTGCGTAGTTCGTTTCCCTCGTAACCCGATTTTTCCAGAGGAAGAAGAATTTTACCGTCTTTGGTCTGACTGGGCTTGACTGGTTTATCCGCCACAAAGCTGCTCCAAAGAGCCGTTTTCTCATTATCGGGAAGGTTGAGTTCCAGAAACTGCTTTTTGTTATTTCGCACTGTGTATATCACGCGCATCACGCAATCGCCGTCTTCCGTCACCTGCATGACGTAGTTGGCGCTGTCGATGGCGGCGCCGAGGACGGCCTGCGTTTTGTGTCTGATCACGCGCAAATCGGCTTTGAATGGATGATGTAAATATTTGAAGGCAAGAACGATGGGATTGGTCGCGCCCCCGCGAAGGACCGGCGGCAGTTCCTTTGCGTCCACAAGTTGCAATCCTTCGATAGCGCCCGCCGGCGTCACCTCAACTCCGCCGGTCACTTGCACGGCGAAGAATCCCCTCTCCCGTTCCACATTTTGCGCCGTGATGGAGGGCAGCGAGAAAGTAAAAGATTCCTCTTTTGTTGATCGTTCCAAAACCAGGGTTAGATTATATTTTCCTTTCACCTCGAATCCGACCGTGGCCATAAGCAATCCAGTTTCTTTTTCAAACTTCCAACCCGCAAGAGATGCGCCGCTGCAATCGGCTACGTCAAATCCCTCGGGGATTTTCAGGGAAAATTGATCGACTGCCGCGTGACGGACTTCGTAGAAAAGATGCACGATGGCGCGGATGAAACCTTCATCTATGGATACCAAGGTACTGTTTTCCACGAGCAGTTTGGGAGGCAACTTTTCAATGGCTTCCTGTTCCTTTTTTCCATCGCAACGGTGTAATTTATTTTAAGATAATCGTTTTGGAGGATGGCCGAAAATGCATTGGCTCCTTTGAAGGTCATGGTCGCGCCGTCAATGTGAATATCACGGAATTTATCGCCGGATTTCAGCATCATAACCTGTCCGGCGGCGGATGGAAGCTGTATTCCCACGCTTCCCGGCCCGGGACGCACAGGCGCATTGACCTCAAATCGCATTTTCAGCGAATGCGTCGCAGGACCCTTTACGATGAGTTCTATGCCTGAACCCGAATCCATCACGGCGGCGGATTTGCCGTTGAGCAAAATGCTTGCAAGTGGAGTTGTGTTTGGGACCAGATAAATCTTCACCCATCCCTTTTTCAATACTGAGATAGGATATTCGGCTTCGAGTTCAAGCTTTCCATTGTCGAGTTTGCCGGTGAGAGTACCTCGTCCAATGGCGTAATCCACAGGCGGCGCCGGTTCAACTTTCGGCTTTGCTCCTTGCAATTGATCGAGTATCTGCTTGAAGTCCGCCCACGGGATCGTCATCGATGTATCCTTGAGCGCAGGCGATTCAATGGCGTGGGCGAAAGGCGAAACCATCAGCAGGGCGACGATGATGAGGATTATTCGTTTCATCACTTATCTCCTCTCGGAGATTCGTCATCCGAAGCTTCGGTCGATGTCTCTTTATCGTTGTCTTCTTTTTCTTCAACCAGCACACCCATTGGAATGTTCTCAGCAGAGGCCATGTTCATAGGATCGGATGCCGGCGGAGTATGAATACCTCCTTCGGATTCTCCAGCGGTATTTTTGGACGGCTGTCGAGATTTGAGATTGTTCATTTTCTTGCGCCTGTGTTCTAAATATTTGTACGCACGAGGAACAAGGGGAAAGAGGCCTCCGAGAACAAAGGCAAAGAGGACAAAACGTAGCCCAATTCCTGATATCAGCGATAAAATAACAATCAATGCCAGTGCGATGATCGCGTATAAGCAGTGTTTTCGATTGACTTTCGCCATATTGTCGGCAGCACGGTCTAGTATATAGCGAATGACGACAAAACCGATGAACAGCGCAGCCAAAAACACGATCAGTTTCGGCAGTCCCGATTGGATTTTAGTAAAATGGCCGACGCTGGCGTACATTGTCTCATTCGGATCAACTATGCGTGTGGAAAAACTGAAATGCTGGCCCTCCAATACTGTTTGGAATTGAACCGGGAGAGCCCTGTTTGTCAGGACCTTTGAGAGGTTCGCGCCCGCAACCGGAGCGTCATCATCATCGGAAAACATATAGGTTGTCGATTGAGAGTTCGCATGGCTTGTCGTAAAAGTGTAACCGGAAGCATTGGCTGTGCCAAACAGAAATTTATCTTTTTCTTTTTTGATCTCAGATTTCGTTGCGATGTCAGAAGAATGCCCTTTTTGGGAAACCTCCCCAAGATTCCCTCCAAAACTGAAGAATTGATAATTCTGGGGTAAATATAGAGATAGGTTGATGTTGTGAACGGGCACATCCAGGATATGAAGGTCGAAATTGCTCCATCCAACGACTATAGTAAAACCAAAATCTCTAAAAGCAATGAGCCTCAATTCA
>CAZQAE010000128.1:0-9349 GCA_964591275.1 uncultured bacterium
TCGGCCAGCATCCAGCCTCCCAGGGCCAGGCAGATTAATGCCGATGCGAGGCTTTTCCTCTCCCATTTTCTCTTTTGAAAAATCTCCGTCGCCTTTTTCGCCAGCCAATACACGATCAGGGCAACGCCGACAGCGATGATGGGCCAAAGGGGATGTTGATATCGGGCGTGGTAATGGTTGAGGGAATCCGGAAAGCGAACAAGAAATGAAAGGTAGAACATCAAAATGAATGCGATTTCAACGAAGCGCTTTCGGATGCAAAGTCCGGCAACCGCGACCACGCCCACAATCTGCGTCGTGCGGAAGAAATACATGAATGGCATTTTGAGGTCTTCAAGTCGCGGAATGGAACTTCTCCCCCGGCGAAAAAACATCGACTTGGCCGACACGGACGAGGGCAGAATATGGCCGGTGGCAATAAGATTCGCCGTCCAATACGGCAGGCACACAAGGACTGCAACGCCGGCGGCGGCGACGGTCTCGATAATTTCCTTTTTCTCTTTTTTCAGCAAGGCTCGAATGATGGGCACGCCGCACACGGCGGCAGCAAGAAAGGCTCCCTCCGGTCGCGTGAGCACGCAACAACCGGCCATGACGCCCCTGAAAATTATATGGCGCAGACCTTGGTCGCCTCTTTCAAATAGATATATGGTCCAGATGACCAGCGCCGTGAACAGGCTTGTTTCCATTCCGTTGCCCATGTCGTAGAGCATCGGCCCGGAAAGAAGACACAAGCCGGAAGCCAGGACAAAGGCGCGCTTGTCATCCGTCAACCTTTGCGCGAGCAGTCCCGCCCCGAGGCACGCGGCGAAAAATGCCAGCAGAGACACAAGGCGGGCGGCCATCTCGACACCGCAAACCATTCCCACCAAACCAACGATGACAACATGAAGCGGGCTGGTGATTCCCTGGAGAAAACGACCGGGAACAACAGCCAACTCAAAATCGTCAGCGACGGTGCGAGCGGCGGCCAGGGAAATATAGCTGTCGTCGAAGGGGAAGAAGCTCTTTTGCGTGTGGTGTACAAAAACGGAAGCAACACCAATGACCATTACGAGAAGAACTAGGCTGCGCAGCCAGTTGTTTGACAGCCAGACCCGTTTTTCAGGCTGAAAAACAGAGCCAAGAATAAGAAGAACGAGAATGTTTAGAAGGATTAATGTCATCAATCATCATAATATTCAACGTTTTCAACAACGCGCGAGAGAATGGCGAACACATTTTCCCGCTCGGGAAAGAGCTCCTTATCCAAATAAAGCCTTTGGTACATTTCCCAATTGCGTAAGATAATCTTAACATAATACCGTGTCTCGTTAAAGGGTATGCGCTCGATCACCTCATCGTAGCTTCGGCCCTGATTTTCCGTCCACCAACGGGTCGCCCGTCCCGGCCCGGCGTTGTACCCCGCCAGGGTTCGCGGTATATCGCCCTTCGTCCCGTTGCAAGCTCTGGCGAAATACCAGGTCCCAAAGTCCAGGCTGGTTTTCGGGTCAAAAAGATTGAACTTCTTTTTGATTCCACGCTGGCGCGCGATGTAACGCCCTGTTGACGGGATCACCTGCATTAGCCCCCGTGCACCGGCCCAGCTGTGAGATTGTACTTGAAAAGCCGACTCCTGTTTGATCAAGGAAATTACAAGATAGGGATCCAGGTCTTTTTCCTGCGCCGCTTCAGTGATCATATCAAAATACAACAATGGAAAGATGCGACGCGCCGTCAACTGATAGGGATCGATCAGTTCCCTGGTTCGGATTTTTCGGGCGGCGGCATCCGCTGCTTTGATGGAGCTCAGCTCACGCCCACAAAGAAAATAGGCGATGGAAACGTGGTACAACGCGGCAGGGTCCGCGCCAAGCTGCTTTTCGAGAATCGAAACGTAGTGGATGGCCCGCTTCGATTCTCCCGCGTCAAGTAAAGCGAGGACGGTCCGCATTGCGCCTCGCGCCGCCGTCGGGCCGTGACTGGCGTAATGTTCCAGAATCATTCGGTCGCGGGCTTCGTCAATGTCCGGAGCGTCGTCGCCAAAACCCAAAGGCTGCAGGGTCGGTATGCCGAGTCGCACGGCATGCGTGAGTTGCATGACCTTTTCTTCAAGCGCCCTTTGCGCCCTGAAATCCGGGTAGCCCATGATTTCAAGCCGCAACTCCGCAGCCAGTCCGTAATAAGTGCGAGGGTAATCCCGAACAATCTGAAAATAAATCCCCTCCGCCCGGTCTTTGTCGCCGGCGATTTCAGCGGTGCGCGCCCACCAGTAGAGGTATTTATCCGCGTCCCGGTCGGCAGGATCATCGGCATACAATTGCGAAAGCACTTTCGCCGCTTCGGCATCCTCACCGGCCAGATGCAGGGCGAAGCCGGCCTTCCACGAGGCGGTTTCCGCAAGCCATCCGCCGCCCGCAAGCAAGGCTGCGGCACGATAATGTTTTGCGGCCTCGGTGAAGTTGTCGGCGTCGATAAATATTTTTCCCATCGTAAATCGGGCTTCAGCCTCCGCCCTGGTCCCTTTGGCCATCTTCGCCGCCGCTTGAAGGGCTTTGATGCGCGCGGAAAAACCACGTTTCGCACGGCTGCCGACGCGCGTGCTGTAGATTAGTTCGTAGGCCCGCGTTTCCTTCGATTTCGTTTTGTTTTTTGCCACTTTCTTGAGAAGTTTTTTCGCGGTCTTCCAGCGATGTCGATATATTTGGCAGCCGACTTTGCGCCGCGCAAGCCGCCATGCTTCATCGCTGCCCGGATAAAGGCGCGCCGTCTTGTCGGCCGCGGAACCCGCGCTGACAAACCAACCTTTGTCGAAATAGTACTCGAACAGTTCGACCATTTCTTTTCGAGAGGGCGGCTTGGACTTAAGGCCGGAGGCTTCCTTTATTTGAGCGATTAGCGCGGCAGCTCGTCTGGAGAGACCCCATTGGAAGGACCGATAAGCCACAAGACCGGCGGCGTCCAGCGCTTCATCATAACGTTCAGCGGCAAAAAGCGCCCGAGCGCGAAGAAGGGTCAAATCTCCCGGCGGATCTTCGGGATGGCCCAAAAGTTCTTTATCAACAATCTCCAGGGCTTTGGCTCCGGCGCCTTCTTCCACGAGCCCCTGCGCGTGGCGAATCCCCGCAGAAAAACGAAAAACAGAATAGGGGAAGGAGTTCAGGAAACGATGGGCGATCTGCCCGGCCTCGACTGGATCGCCCCGTTCCGCCACCATTTCCATAGCCTCATAAAGAGCACTTTCGGCCAGCGGTGATTCCTGCTCGGAAACTTTAACGAATTGGTCAAAAGCCAGCTCGACTTTTCCGCTTTCGACCAGCGCAAGAGCTTCGACAAAAAGAGCTTCGGCGCTTGGGCTCGACTCGCCTTCAAGAACCTGGGCAAAGGCCGTGAGCGGGCATAGCAAGAGGGATAAAAAAATCGCCGCAAAAAAGCGGCGATTCCATAGTTCAAATTTGGGTGACCTGTTTTTCAAAGGACTAAAGCCGAATTTCTGCTTCACTGCCTTCAATATTACCTGGCGCACATGGCGTAATCAGCGGCCAGGCCGAATGCGTCTGAAGCGTTATTGATATACGCAAAATCCATGCTGATGTCGCCGAGGCAAAGAAACCGTGTCACGGGTTCAAAAACCGCTTCGCAGACATCGAAATCCTGCATGCAGCCCCCATAGCACTCCTGGTCGGCACCGGTGGAGCATTCCATCATGCAATCCACGTATTCGGAGCAAACTCCGTCGGTCGTTTCCAGGCACTCGAAAAATTCGCTGTGCGCGTCGTCGATGCATACCGTCGCGCTGGCGGCGCAGGTGGCGTCCTGACCGCCCATGAGGCAGTTCAAACCCTGATCGACGCAGTCCACGGAATCGCCCAGCATTCCAACGAAGCATCCCGCCTCATCGTCTGCAATGTTGATGGAATCCAGGTCGAGATAATATCCCAACTCGTCGGCGCCGAAATCGGTGAAGAGGGCTTCAAAATCTTCAGCGACGGCAAAGGCACTGAACATCGTAACCACGTCGCCGCAGCCTTCGCAGCCGGGACAACTGCATCCCTGGCCGGCGTTTTCATCCCCGCTGTCATAGCCATCAGAGTACTGGTCCGGATCGTAAGCCGTACCTTCAAGCTCTTCGAAGTCGTTTTCCTTATCATCATCATCGTTGTCGTCGTCGTCGTCCCCGCAGGCCGAGACGAAAACGCCAAAAGACAAAATCAGGGCGGCGCATACTACAAAAGTCCAAATCCATTCCGAGCGCATAAGATTTCCCCCAAACGGTTTGTGAGCCAACATTCAGACCATCACTATACACAAAAACAATCGCTTGTGTAGATCACGATTCATCATGCGTTTCAAATAAAAGGCAGTCGTCGATCAGTCTGCCACGTATGAGGTCCGCAACCTTTTGAATCTCAGGATACATAACGCGGTCGCGAACATATCTTTCGACGCCGTTTTCACGCAATCGCTCCACAATGCGCCGTATCCGATGTCCGGGCATCAGCGGTTCGCGAAACTTGAGCGCCTGGAAGGCCGTAAGCATTTCAATGGCGACAACAGTTTGAACGTTGTCGATAATCTGCGCTGCTTTCCTGGCGGCAATCGTTCCCATGCTGACATGATCCTCAGCCCCGGCGCTGGTCGGAATGGAATCAACCCCGGCGGGATGCGCCAGAACTTTGTTTTCCGAAACCAGGGCCGCTGCGGTGTATTGGGGAATCATAAATCCGCTGTTTAGACCGCTGTCGCGAATGAGAAATGGCGGCAGACCCTCCGACATGGATTCGTCCACGAGGTGCGCCACGCGGCGCTCGGAGATGCTGCCGATTTCCGCCGCAGCGATGCCCAGGCAGTCCATGGCCAAAGCGATGGGCTGGCCGTGAAAGTTGCCGCCCGACAGCACGCTATTATGACACGCCGCGCGGCGCTCGGGCTTGGCCTTTAGCCAGTCTTGATAATCCTGAGCCGTTTCCAAACCCGCATTTTCGCCGGGATCGGGCGGAAAAAGCAGAGGATTATCCGTGGCGGAATTGAGTTCCGTTTCCACAGTCTCGGCGGCGCTCCAAAGCGCCCTTTCGGTGCAGCCCTGCACTTGCGGGAAACAACGGAAGGAATAATCATCTTGTACATGCGGGGTATCGGGAACGGCTTTGGTAATGTGCTTGAGAGCGCTCGTCAGGGAATTGCGGACCTTTACCGCCGCCGGCGCTTCCGGGAATAATTCGCCGTCCGCCGTGTGCAACAGGTCAAGAGTCTCGTGCCGGTAGGGCGTAAGCATTTTCTCAAAGACCGCTATCTGATCACGGTCGGAGAGCTTGGCCCATTTCGTCAGTTGCTCTGTGTCAACGTCGCCGCCGTTCATCGGAATCAGAGCACGGATTCGCTCATCGAGTTTTTCAACCTTTTCCCCCAGTTTGCATACGGAATCTACGGCATCGGCACCACGGTCAGCAAGTTCCTTTTCCATTTGCTTAAGATGCTCAGCGGCCTCTTCAAGCTGCAGCCGGGCGCTGAACAAATGCCCAGTGTTGAGATACAGATCCAGAATCCGGCTTCCGGCGCAATACTCCATGACACGCGCAGCCGTTTCCGCCTGATGCGCATGAGGTCTGACGGCGTGAATTTCCGGTCGGTACGCATCACGCACGCCGTGCTGCGATTCGAGACTCATAGCGGCGGCGGCTTCGGAAAAACGCAGCGTGAAAAACAAATCGTAAACAGCCAGAGATGCAATAGCGGTCATAAACTGCGTGCCGTTATTGAGAGCAAGGCCCTCTTTGGACTTGAGCGTGATGGGCCTGAAAGTCCAACCTTCCTTTTGGCGCAATTCACTTAAGGGAGATTCTTCTTCAGGCATCGCAATAAAATCTTTGTTCCGCGCGTCCGTTACGACTTCCGTGGAATCGCCGCGAAGGGATCGGGGATAGATGCGGCCTCCGGCGTCTCCCATCACCACCAGTCCCAGGTGCGACAGCGGGGCCAGATCGCCGCTGGCTCCCACCGAGCCTTTTTCGGGCACGTAGGGATAGATGTCGTCGTTGAGCATGTTGACAAGCTGCTCAAGAGTTTCGAGACGGATTCCCGAATGCCCCAGGCACAAAGTGTTGGCGCGCAGGAGCATCGCCGCCCTGACGACATCCTCCGGAAAAGGTTCGCCGACGCCGCAGGCGTGACTGCGGATGATGTTTTTCTGCAACTCCTCAGCTCGTTCCCTGGGGATGGCAACGTCGCGCAGTTTGCCGAAACCGGTGGTCAGCCCATAAACTTTTGAGCCCCATACCAGGAGTTGATCCACCATAGCGCGGCAGCGGATGACCCTTTTTGCGGCATCCGGGGCGATTTCCACGCGCCGCCTGTGCCGGGCGACGGCAACCACGTCTTCGATTTTCAGTGAGCGCCCGTCGATGCGCAAAACTTCATCGGACTTGAAGGAGTATGGAAATATCCTCAAGGCGTCTCCGGTGTTTGGTATTTTTCCAGAAGCTTTTTGATTTCCGCAACCAGATCGCTTTGCGCGACGCTGTACTGCGCGCTTTGCGCTTTTCGCCATTCCTCATTGTCAGCAACTTTGCCCGCGAGCATCGCGCCAAGCCGCAGATCCTTAATGGACACCTCGCCGCGCTCAAATTCGTCGCCCCCGGCGATAACCAGGGCGGGCGCGTTTCGCCTATCGGCATATTTCGCCTGCTGGCGAAGTCCCTTATCACGCATATAAAGTTCGGAGCGGATTCCCGCTTCGCGCAGATCGCGGACCATCCGCAGGTAATCGGCCATCCGGCTTTGGTCCATGACGGCCACGACGACGGGGCCGAGCCTGTCGGTATCGGTAAATTTGCCCAGGGCCTTGAGGGCGGCCAAAAGTCGATCCACGCCGATGCTGGCGCCGGTGGCAGGCAGTTTTGTCCCCGTAAATCTTTCCACAAGTCCGTCGTATCGACCGCCGCCCGCGACGGAACCGAATTGCTGCGTGCGCCCTTTTTTGTCTTTGATGACAAAAGTCAGGACCGCTTCAAAAACCGGGCCGGTATAGTATTCCAATCCACGAACGGCACTCGGGTCAAATATCACGCGCTTTTCGTCCACACCGATCGCCTCCAGGCACGCGTCGATCTCCTCAAGCTCCGCAACGCCCTCTTTGCCGATCTCGCTGTCGCCGACGATGTCGCGCAGTCGGCCAAGAACCTCTTTTCGGCTTCCGCCTTCGCTTTTCAGAAAGTCGATAATGAGCACGGCTTTTTCATCGTCCAACTGCGCGCCGGGGGTGAAGTCGCCGGATTTGTCCTTTCGCCCTTTTTGCAAAAGCTCGCGCACGCCGTCAAAGCCAAGCCGGTCGAGCTTGTCCATCGAGCGCAGCACGCGCAGTTCGAGATTGAATCCCTCCGGTTTGACCTCGGAAGACACGCCGAGCTTTTCCAAAAGGCCGCTGAGAACCTTTCGGTTATTCACGCGCACCACGTAATCGCCTCGTGCAATTCCCAGGGCTTCGAGGCTTTCGCCCATCAGCGCGCACGCCTCCGCATCCGCGGCCATGGAGTCGGCGCCCACGGTGTCGAAATCGAACTGGTAAAACTCGCGGAAGCGACCGGGGCCGGGTTTTTCATTGCGCCAGACGGGTCCGTGCTGATAACGGCGAAATGGGATGGGGATTGTCTGCTGATTCGCGGCCACGACCCTCGACAGCGAAGCCGTCAGATCATAACGCAAAGCCATCCAGCTTTTGTCCGAATCCAGCGTGGAGAAGATGCCGCCTTCCGGGGTATCGCTTTCCGGCAGGAACTTGCCCAAAACCTCCACGTACTCCAGCGCCGGCGTTTCAAGAGGCTCGAAGCCGTATTTTTCATAGACCGCGCGTATCGTCTCGATCATCTTGCGCCTGGCGATGATGTCCGCGGCGAAGATGTCTCGAAAGCCTTTGGCCAACTCGGGTTTGATCGTTGTTTTTTTCTGCTCGGTCATGGAAATCAGTCCTAATGTATTTTACTATCCATCCATCAAAATCAAGGACAAAATACAACATAGCGCGCCCAAAGCAAGCTGTTGGCGAGACGGAGCGAAGCATTGTTGAACCCGAAGGGCTTTTCAAGCAACCCCGCAGGAATAATCACCTTTTATATTACGCGTTGTTTTCGCGGCCAGCCCATTAATCGATGGGCCTGGACAACCACTCGTTCCAGACGGCGGCGGAGGGCTTTTCGTTGAGGTCGAAATCCATGACGCCCATGGAGCCCCACCCGATATATGCCGCCAGCAAGTCCGTTTCCGCCATCACCTCGTTGAGCAGGCACCACAGTCCGGGCGCGTCGCAAGGGCACGATGTCAGAACTTCCGCGATCAAATAATCACGAATCGACCACCATACAACCAGATCGGCGTCCATCTCATCGGCCTTTTCAAAAAGGTATTCCATGTAGCGAATCTGCGTGTCGTCGGAAGACTCCGTAACGGTTAAACATGGATCATCATAGGTCGGCCAGGGTACGGTCACCGAATGATTGCCCCATCCGGTTTCACAGAAGGCGATGGGCATTCCTGTTTCTTCGGCAAAAGCCGTGAAAAAATCCTCGGGCCACTCGTCGAGTTCATTGAAAGCCCATATGGGATAGGAACTGATGCCGAAACGGTCCGTTTTTAGATTCTCCAGTTTGGCCAGATTGCCCCGCATGCAGCTTCGGTCGCTCGGCCAGCAGTTGTCTTCTTCGGGAAAATACCACATGTCCGAAGCCGTGAAGGTCGCGAATATGGGCAGATCGGGATTTTCGGCCTTCTCCTGATCGTAGGCCTCGTTGAGCAAGTCAATCAGCGATTCATAATCATCCGGGCAATGGGTGTCGTACATATTCATTTCGATGGCGTGCGTGAGATATGCGGGATCGAAAAAATCCACCATCCAACGAACGAAATTGAGATACGCCGTTCGGATAAACTCATGGCTTGGGCTCTCTGCGAAGTTATAACAACCGGCTGTCCAATCTTCATCCACGAAAAGCTCACCCTCCACATCCATCGCCTTTGGCCCCAGCTTGCTTCGAAAACCCGACAAAGGCGTCAAGCTCAAGTAGATATCAACGCCCAGGGCGTCCGCTCCGGCTTTGATTTCCGTCATTTTATCCACCCAGACCTGCGGCAACGGTAGATCGCCGCCGAATTCATCCCAGGGAAGACCGAAGAAGCCGTCCATGTGCAGCGAAATCACGTCCACCATGCCGTCAAAACCATGAAAGCGAAACTCCGAAGTGATGTTGTCGTCGCTCACATCGAACAAAAATGGCGCCGCTGACATGGCGAAAGACCGAGGCTCCAAATCGTCATCCGCATCGTCATCGACATCATCGTTGGCGTCGTCATTCAAATCATCGTCGGCATCGTCGTCCGC
>CAZQAE010000129.1:0-9028 GCA_964591275.1 uncultured bacterium
CGGGTGATTTTCCTCCGAGTCAGATAGGTGGAATCCTTGGACAAGAGGATGGAGAAGTAGTGCAGTATCGCGTATGGGCCAGCTATCTGGGTGGCATTCCTCTATATGAATATCAGAAGGAATTTGTAAACCCGTCTTGGTATTATCCTGTGGACCTGAATGTTGAAAGAGCTGACGAAGGCTGGGCTCCTTACTATATTGTATATGGTGTTCCTCCTAAAACAGTGTGGGTTAATGAAATCAATGTTGCGGACCTGATTTACGGAGATGGCTTTGTTGTTCAGCATGGTGAATACCTGCTAGCTTACGGCCATGAAAAATCCCCTTGAATAGGAATTTCCTTATGTTTGAAAAATCCGAAACTCCTGACGGCGAAAGAATTCCCGGCGCTCAGAATGACTTCTTTTTTCAAAACGCCGGGCGCCTTTCTAAATGCGTCCAGGGCATATACTGTTCCCTTCGGAATTTAGAGTCAATGCCTTGCCCTGATGAACATCCAGTAGCTCCTTGCTGAAAATATTTAAGAATTTCTTTCTCAGTAAATGGCTACTTCGCCGCATCGAGTTCGATTGCCAACGAAGTGACATGCTTCTGTCTGGCGGAAAACGGCATTCTATTGTAACCTGCATAATATGGATTAACGAGTGGAAATTTCTTCATGAATCCGTCCAAAAAAAGGAAGCTCATTTTCGTTGATGTCTTCGCAGGTTGCGGGGGGCTTTCGCTTGGACTTATGCAAGCTGGATTGCAAGGTCGGTTTGCGATCGAACACGACAAGTTTGCGTTTGAAACGCTCAGTGCTAATTTGCTCTCAAAGGACTCAAAGTTCAAATTCGTCTGGCCGCGTTGGCTTCCAAAGGAGCCCATCGCAGTCGGCACATTTCTCAATGATTACAAGTCGGAAATTCAGTCGCTGAAGGGGAAAGTTGACTTATTAGTCGGAGGGCCCCCATGCCAAGGATTTTCCTCCGCAGGACGTCGTAAAAATGACGATCCTCGGAATAAATTGTTCGCTTCCTATTTGCAGGTTGTCGAAGCACTTCAACCCAAAGCGGTTCTAATTGAGAATGTTCGGGGAATCACGGTGGACTTTAGGGCTGGCGATGATGTAGTAAATTACTCTTCCAAGATTTGCAAAGAATTATCCGTCAAATATGATGTTTTTGAGCGATTGATTGATTTGTCACAATTTGGAGTCCCACAACGAAGAACGCGTTATTTTCTTTTAGCGCTCCGACCCGGTGTATGCAAAGTGAATCCATTCGACATGCTCATGGATCGGTTGCCCTCGTTTCTAAGATCGCTGAATTTAAAAGCCCCCGTTAGCTCATGGGCAGCCATTTCTGATCTTGAAATTTCACTTGGTGGTAAGAAGCCCTCAAGCGATACTCTTGGCTTCGAAGAAATCAATTACACAAAACCTCGCACACATTTTCAGAGGCTGTTGGGAGCCGAAATTGATGAACCGACCGACTTGCGGCTAGCGCGACACTCTGATGAGATTGTCCAACGGTTTCAAAAAATAATCGAGATTTGCCATGCTGAGGGCCGATTAAATACAAGTATCACAAATGACATTCGCGCCCGATTTGGAATAAAGAAAAGAGCCTTACGTGTACTGGACCCCGATAATCCAGCTCCGACAATCACGAGTCTACCTGACGACTTACTCCATTATTGCGAACCACGTACACTAACAGTTAGGGAAAATGCACGGCTGCAAAGTTTTCCAGATTCGTTCTGCTTTAAGGGAAAATACACGACGGGCGGCCATTTGCGAAAAATGGAAGTCCCGCGCTTCACTCAAGTAGCCAATGCGGTTCCGCCCCTTGTCGCGAGGGCAATTGGGGAAATGCTGATAGAGCTACACTTGCCTCTTAAGCAGAACAAGCAGGTTGCTGAACTCACTGCGTGACTCAAGTATTTTACATCGCAACTCGCGAGTTCTCTCCAGAGTTATTTCATTTCCTTGGTTATCGATGAGAACTCGGGCATTTCCTTTTTTCGTCATCACGGGGTGGGCGAGAATGTTCCTCTCGGGAACCACGTCCTGCTGGTAGGCGACAACTTTTTCCCTGTGGTCTTGAAAGGGTCCTCCCTTCAAAGCTTCTCCGAGCATTCTTAAGCGATCATTTGCGGTTAAAACCATGTTGTGTTCTTTAAGCAGCTCTTCAGCTTTTATTAGTTTTTTTACGCGCACAGCGGCTTTTTTGATGTCGGTGATATGTTTATCGACAAGCGTTCTTGCTTTTTCAAGCAGATTCTCTTGGCCGGGAGGATCCGCGTTTTTATAAATGTTAAGAAGGCAGTCGTTCACAATATAATCGATGTCGGACGTGGCTCCCATCACGATTCCGCGTGTATGGTCCAAGTCGAGCACCTTTTTAACCAGTGAATCAAATACACCCATAACTTCGTCAATCAGGTATTCTCTGCTCGCACAAAAGATGCCTTCCAGTTCCATATCGAAAGCGATTTTTCTTAGGGCTGAGGGTAATGCTTGGGCAGAGTAAAAGACGACGTCTTTATATCGAATGCTTTCTCGAATTTCCTCGATTACGCCTTGACCTTTGGCACCTTCGCCAAGATCCCAATCAACCAATATCAAATCAATTTCATCTGCGAAACAATTGTCACGAATTTTCTCTTTCACCGCAGCAAGGGAAGTGCAAAGTGTCGGATTAAACTCGAAACCTTCAGCTTTCATTCGAATTTTAAACGCATCAATTTGAGCCTGTACGTTTTCCGGTTGGTCTTCAACCCATAAAACATTGAAATTAAGTCTCACTTCTTTTTCCTCCCGACAATTTTGATAACGAAGGAAGTTCCCTTTGCATTTTGATTTTCAGAAAGTTCTATACTTCCGCCCATCTCGCCAAGTACTTGACGCACGTGATAGAGGCCAAGCCCTGACCCATGCGTAGTGGTATATCCCATCTCGAAAATTTGGCCCTTGTTTGTGCCGGTTGTGATGCCCCGGCCATTGTCGCTAACGCGTATCAAGAGTCCACTTCTATCAAGTTTGGAGAGTTCAAACGTCACCAACGACGCTTTGGCCCGTTTTGCATTGCTGATAAGATTATCAACAATAATAGAGGCATTGATCGGATTAAAATGCATTTTCATGCCAGGATGACTATTCTGGATTTGAAGGCGAAAGCGAGCACCTCCGGATAAATTAGCGATATGCTCAATATAATCTGCAAAGAAGCCAGGAAGGTCTGTTTCAATCTTTTCAGAGTCGAGCTTAAAGTTAGCCTTTGTTGCAAATCGGGTCACCGCGAGAACCTTGCGATTCAAAAAAGCCATTTGCTCCATCGTTCTCAGCATTTGCTCTCTTGGAACCATCTTTTTTCCGTCTGTATCAACAAGAACATTTTCGATTTGCTGTGCGATATCCACTGCATAAATGGTGATCTGATGGTGTAGGTTTAAAATTGTCGCAGTATCGACGTTAATGACGGACTCTAGAAAATGCGCTCGCCTACGTTCGGTATCCGCCTCTTCACTGGCTTGCTTAGCTACGCTCTCCGCTTTTTCTGCCCTTCGGGTTGCTGTCTTTGCCACCTCACGTTCGCGATCCGCGACCTTTCGCGCCTCCGCCTCAGATTTTTTGAGTTCTTCGAATCGTTTCTCCGCTGTCTTAAGTTTGGCGAGCAAAGCCTTATCGCCGGTCTTTTCAGCTATAGAGCGGAGGTTGACGAGGGAAGACTCAAACTCGTCTGACCTCTCATTGATAAGACTTACCAACCGTTTGCTATAATCAAGCAACTCAATTTGGTTGTTATCCACTAGATTGGCCACGACAGTGGAGACGCGTACGCGGCCAGGATCAGTCAGCAGCCGTGAAAGATCACCTGTGTTGGCATCCGCTTTGTCCACCCACGTTACTGGTACGACATAGTTCTCTAACCGCTTTAGACAGTGTTTCATGACCGCTATTTTCAACTCATGAACGGCCGTTGAGTCGATCAATCCTTGGTTACGACTCGATGCCTCTTGGAAGTGCTCATCGGAGCCATATACGTCAACGCGACCAATTACTTCTCGAGTGCCGAGAAAGCGTGCATAACCTTGTTGCTTTCGCCGATTAAAACCAAACCAGTCATCTAACTCCTCTCCGATTGGATAAACGCGAAAGCCGTTCCTGAACAGAAAAACCGATCCAAATTGAACAGAGGGAAGACCTACCCTTCGGGCGAATGTCAATTTTGCAGATTGATTCAAATAATATATATCGCACCGAAACCCTGATTGATCTAGGTGCACGTAGGGGTTTGGTTCTCGGATTTTATAAATCAGCTCTCCACGATCCATGAGTGTTGTAGTAATATGACCTTCTTGAATTGAAACCGTTATGAACGTTGTCTTTTCACTGAGGTCGGAGAAAATGAAGTTGCCAACCCGACCGTTAACGATTTCCCTTGCGAGCGCATCTTTTTCCGACTCGGCAGCATTGTCTTCGACATCCTTATCTTTTGGTTCTTCTCTTGGGGCAGTGATAACAATGTCGAAACGATCAATCTCGTCGCCAAATGGATTGATAAGTTTTGCCAGCGAAGACTTCAGCAACAATATCCTCTCTCGGTCCCAATGGTGTCTGAGATTATTAATTCCAATCACCGTGCCATGTTTTAAGTCTTTGCTAAATTCGTGGAGTTCTTTCGGAAGCTTGAACTTATCAAATTTTTGATATTCGACAGGTATGGTTTCGAAATGCTCCTTGCTATCTTTTTCGAAGCGCTGCCAATCCATAACGAGCCTGTGGACAGACTTATTATTTCCATACTTTGGACGGGTTTGAAGGATAATCTCCCTACCAAGTCGATCTGACGAAAATCGCCCAATCCCCTTGCTTCCAGCGAAGTGTTTCCTCTTGGCAACAATGTCCCGGAAATCCTGCTTTTCGCTCTCTTCTTTTTTCGAGGAATATGCAACGAACAACCACTTTTCATTTAGGTCCTGATATGACATACCTGAGCCATTGTCGGCTACAACGATGCTGTCTTCGCCAAAGAAAAGGTGGACGGAACGTGCTCCAGCGTCAAAAGAGTTTTTAACCAACTCAAAGATTGCGACCTCATCATCGGTAATTAGCTCCCGACCAAGGACCTTTTTTAAGCCAGTGCTCACATCGAAATTTAATATCTGGCCACTACTGCCATCGGAAGTCACAACTCCCCTTTCACCACCTACTAAGAGGTTTCTTCACAAGATATCCGCAATGAATTCAAACTCCCACTTTTGAGTGGATTTCAGTAATTTTTATCGCAGTCTCTCCCCGAAAGCAAGGCAGCTTCAAGTGGCTTTCCAGTAAAGGCTTTGGGCCTTGACCTCGCCCGGCATTCGGTAGTCTAGCGCCGATGGGAGCCGTTCCTGAATTATAACAGCGGAAATACCGATCCGCCAAGGTCGGTAACCGAAGCCATCCGTGAATCGGAGACCCTGACGAATTTCAAGTATTTTTCGATTGCTCTGGAGTTGACCTTCACGTCCCGCAACGGCTACAATCCCGCTTGTGATATTTACCCGTGTTTCGTGTAACGCGACATTTCCGAAGGGTATGAATTTTCCATGAGTTGGCGAGACGACATCAAAGGCGAGGATTTTCTCGAATCGCCCCTTGGCTCGAATGTCCTTCGTTATCGTACGCTTTTCGTCGTTGTCAGCCAGATTGCGCTGATTCTCGCGGCCTATTTCGTCGCTTTCGTCCTGCGCTACGGCTCATTTCTCGATTCCTACGGCATCACCTATTTCTGGTTGACGGCTCCCTGGATACTCGCCATCAAGGCCGCTGTATTTTATTACTACGACTTGTATCGGGGCTGGTGGCGCTACGTCGGCATGAACGACCTGATGGATATTTTTCGCGCCTCCTCGGTCGCAACGCTCATCTTCATTTTCATCGTCACTTTTCTTTTCCCGCCTTATCCCCGCTCGGTCTTTTTGATCGACTGGTTCGTCACCATCGTGTTCATCGGCGGCATTCGCTTCGGCATTCGCGCCTTTAGAGAAAAGCTGCTTGGTGATCCTTCCGGCGTGGTTCGCAACATTTTAATATACGGCAGTCATGCCATCGGCGTGGAACTGCTCAAGGAAGTGCGCAGCAATCCTGCCCTCGGCATGAAAGTGGTTGGCTTTATCGACGATTTCGCCCCGAAGAAAGGGTTCAAAATTCATGGCGTCCCCATTCTCGGCGGTCGTGACGACATCCCGAAGATTCTGGCCACGTACGAAGTCAATGAGATCGTCATCACGACGCCGTCGCTACGCCCCAGGGAACTCAATGAACTCATCGGTCGTTTCAAAGAAACCGATATCCGTTTCAAGATCGTCCCGCCCATGTCCGATATTCTCAACGAGCGCGTGTCCATTAAGCAATTGCGGGATGTTTCCGTCGAAGACCTGTTGGGCCGCAAGTCGGTAAACCTGGACGACGAACTCATTCGCAAAAGCCTGGCGGGGAAATCGGTTCTGATTACGGGCGCCGGCGGCTCCATCGGAGCGGAACTCGTCCGACAGGCTGCCGCCAATGATCCGGAAACCATCATATTGTTCGAACGAAACGAAAACGCCCTGTTCATGGTGGAGTGGGAGGTCAAAAGCCGATATCCGCACATCCGCGCGATTCCGGTGATCGGCGACATCCTGGACTCAGAGGGCATTCGCGGAGCGATGGAGAAATACAAACCCTCGATTGTCTATCACGCTGCGGCGTACAAGCACGTACCCATGATGGAAATCCATCCCGGGGCCGCTATGAAAAACAACATCCTGGGAACGCACAACGTCGCCGAGGCCGCGGTCGACTTTGGCGTCGAGCGTTTTGTTTTTATCTCCACCGACAAAGCCGTGCGACCGGGCAATACGATGGGCATGACCAAGCGCGTCGGCGAATTGATATGCCAATCTCTTTCCCTGCGAAATACGGGCGTGAAATTCATCGCCGTTCGATTCGGCAACGTCATGGGCTCCGCCGGATCTGTTATTCCGCTCTTTCAAAGGCAAATTGTCGACGGAGGTCCGGTCACTGTCACGCATCCGAAAGCCGAGAGATATTTCATGACCATACCCGAGGCGGTGCAACTGGTCATGCAGGCTTCGGCCATGGGGCAGGGAGGGGAAATTTTTGTTCTGGAAATGGGAAAGCCGATCAATATACTCGAACTCGCCAGGAACCTGATCGCCCTGTCGGGTCTGGAGCCGGACGGGGATATCGAAATCAAATTCATTGGCTTGCGGCCTGGTGAAAAGATGTCGGAGGAGCTTCATAATTCCTATGAAAAACCGGTGCCGACGGAGCATGAAAAGATCAATGTAGTGCCCGCTGATCCTAAGGAATGGCCGAAAAAGAAAAATGAAAAACTGGCCGGGCTTATCCAATTGTCCGGCCAAAAGGATGTTGATGCCGCGATGTCGTTGATGCATGATTTGACCGAAAGTGAAACGGGTCGCGTGGACGCGGACCAAAAGCAACCGAATGTCGTCCCGATCTCTCGGAGCCAAGTATGAAATCTCTTTATTTTGCCGTAACTTTTTCGGCTCTGGTGATAATTTTCCTATGCGTCGATCCTGCCTGGGCGCAGGATGATGAGGTGATCTTCACGGAAGAACCCGAGGAGACCGCCGCTGAGGACAAAGTCCTTGATATCAAGAAAGACAAGCCGAAGGTCAACAACCTCCCGCAGAACTTCAAAGGTTCGACGGGCCTGATTCTCGCCACTTCGACCCGTGTACAAAATCCCGGAACCGTGGAGCTGGGCACGGCGTACGCGATGGAACTCAGTGCTACGCCTGAATTTAAACGGACGACTTACGCTTTCAACGGAACCATCGGCATCCCCGGAGGCCTGGAGTTCGCCCTGCATGTGCCCTACGTGGAATCGAATCTGAATTATGGCACAAGGGTAGATTTTTTGGGGCAGGAGGTCCGGGAGTTTTCCCGAGGCGATCACAAAGGCATGGGAAGCGTGGAAGGTTTGTTCAAGTGGGCGGCCTATCAACAATCCCTGTTTCTTCCGGCCTTTGCGCTGGGTTTGGGTTTCATCGCTCCCGGCGACGAATATGAGCAACATATTTCTCAGGTGAAATACTTTGGTGCAAGGATCATGGGCGCCCTTGGGTTGGAGATTAACGACTTGTTTTTCACCGACTACGCATTCGCGTTCATGATGGACGGTAGTCTGGTCCTGCAGGACGTGGGCACAGCCGACCGGGATTATGAGGAGAAGCACGGTGAAATGCATATTGGAATGATTTTCCCGATCCTGCCGCGCAATTACGGCATGTTCATTTTTGAATACGAGGGAATCCTCATGCGCGGCACCACCAACGAAGATGATGAAAACTCGGTCCTGGCGGGACTGCGCTTCACCACGCATCACATCAACCTTACCGGCGGCGCGCAGAGCATTCTCGTTGAATCCCAGGACATGGAGGACCGCACCCGTTATTTCGTTAACCTCTCCTACAAACTTGGTCCTCCGTTTCCGCTTTTCCCCTAAGAACCCTTTCTCTGACAGGCTCAACCTGTCGTAGTCAGGGACGAAATAATGAGATTCCACCGCACGCATCATCCAAAGTTAGTAGCTGATTTCTTTTTTCTTTGATTTCGCGTCGAACTGCGTTATCATGGCGAGTTGCATTGATTATGGAATGCTCTTTGACAAATGGGGGTGTAAGGGTTTCGACGGGAGTGATGGACGGCGCTCCGGCGAGCCGAGGTTTCCGGCTGGCCTCGTAAAAAGCCGGAAAAACTTTAGTTGCCAATAACAACTACGCACTGGCCGCTTAATTAAGTGACCACGTCTGCCCTCTCCTTGCCCGTGGGAGGGGAGTGGGCGTAACTTAGCGGGCTGGCCGATTCAAGTCGCCAGAGCGCGATGAGGCGAGATTTATTCTGGATGGGTTTGCGTAAGCTGTGCCTCGTAGGGCGTGCGTGGACCGAGATTAAAGCACGAGGATACGCTCGTAGATGGACGCCTGAAACACTTTCGGACGCGGGTTCGACTCCCGCCACCTCCAAAAT
>CAZQAE010000130.1:0-8710 GCA_964591275.1 uncultured bacterium
GTCGACGAGGACGTGCTGGCGAAGATTCGCGTCGCCGAGGTCGTGGGCAATAAGATTCGCTTTTCGATTTCGCCGGACGATCTCGACCATTTGTTGGACAACATGGCCTTCGAGGCCAATCATGCTGTTAGCGCGAAAATTGAATCGGCGTTCGAGAGTATTTATCATCGCATGGAGAAGATTGATGATGCTTGGTGCAAGAAGGAAAATGAACAAACCCTCATCACGAACCCGCCGTCGGAAGGAGTTGTTGAAGTGCACCGGTCGGAGGTGAACGAAAACCTCGCCCGCCTGATGAACCAGCAGTTTTTCGGTTTCGCCCGTAAGCCCATGTCAGCGTACTTCGACGCGCCGATTCAGGCTCTTGGCGGCTTGACGCCGAAACAGATGCAGGGGCTATTCCGTGATGGGTGGTGGGGCAAGGAACCGCTGATCCGGCTGAACACCGAACTCGGCCTGGACGATTTCGCGGCCTCCCGCTTCTTGAAAAATGCGCGAACCTTTTTACAGGTGCTTCAAGATGTCGGGAGTGCGCCTCTGACCGTGAAGGGCAACCTGGCGCGTAAGTTCGTCGGCGAAATGCTCGAACGTATGGAAATGGATGACGATTACAAGAAGGAGATTCTACAGTACAACAAGGTCGTTAATGAGGATGACCTCTGTCAGTCGCTAAGGCTCATGTGTGTTCTATTAGACCATTTCCCCGTTCCTACATTCACCTTCCATCCATTTCTGGCCCTTCGCATTCCAGAACGTCCAATAGCCTTCCCTTTTCCCATTTTTTATTTCGCCCTCTTCCTTTTTAAGGCCGTTCTCATGCCAAGCAGTCCAGTGGCCATAGGGTATACCATCCTTGTATTCACCTTCCTCCTCCTTCTGTCCGTTATCGTACCACCTAGTCCAGAAGCCTTCCTTTTGTCCGTTCTTGTATTTACCCTCTGACGATTTCTGGCCGTTTTCGAGCCAGAAGGTCCAGAAGCCTTCCTCCTTCCCGTCCTTGAATTCTCCGTCCATTTCCTTCTGACCGTTTTCGAGCCATAATGTCCAATGGCCACTCCTTTCCCCGTTTTTTAATTCGCCTTCCATCCTCTTCTTGCCGTTTTCGTACCAGTACGTCCAAAGCCCTTCCTGCTTCCCGTCACTGCTTTTACCCTCTGCCAATATTCTGCCATTTTCGTACCAAGCCGTATTGCGGCCTTCCTCCTTACCGTCTTTATATTCGATTTTCGCTTTCTTCTCGCCGCTCTCCCAATATTCTGTCCAATAGCCTGTCTGAATCCCGCCCTTAAATTCACCCTCCAACCTCTTCTGCCCTCTATCATTCCAAAATGTCCAGGGGCCTTCCTTTACTCCCTTATAATATTGACCTTCACTTTCCTTCTTGCCGTTCTCGTGCCATTCAGTATCGAGAATGGAAGGTTCGTATTTATTTTCCTTCGTCATGTCTTGCTGGGTTCTTATCTGAATAAAATCCGGTTCATCGGGGTTTGATTTAGCCAAAGTTGGCATTACCAGAACGGACTGGCCGCTAACTGTCTTCGAGGTGTAGGGTTTTGGCGATGATTTGTGACCAGAATTTTTCATAAACCGAAATATCTCGCCAGGTTCTGGGGTGGGTGCAACCTGGCCTCTTGAAAGAAAAAGAAATCGGAATAAATACATTCCGATCAGGGCTAAAAAGCCATATTCCCACGATTCCGAAATGAATCCGTATAAACCAGCGAGCAACAAAGCGAACCTACCGATTAATCTTATCAGCGATATTGAAATAGGGCGCACGACTTTGAAAAGCCGTTCTCTTTCCACCGTAAGACTAAACCATCTAACGAAAACGGTATGAAGCACCAATAGAAGCCCGGCAATTGTCAGCTTGAGCCAAACCGGAATCATAGAAAGAAGTTCCATTCCCATTTCTCCTTGAAACGATCAAGATTTATCGTTCATTTTCTGATACTCAGATTTGATTTTTTCTTTATCAGTCCCGAAAATGACCCGATAGGTACTGCGAGCCGTGGCCGCTCTTCCTTTGGTCGCGGCCCGCCCAAACTTCACCCTTCATCGCCATAGTTGGATTCACTGAATGTCTTCGGAAAAGCTTCTTCGGGAGAAACAAACCGATTTTCTTCAAGACACTTATTGTAGAATTTTATAGAAGACTTTTCTCCATACTGCTTTAGTTGACGTGAATAGATAAGAAAACCATCCGTCTGGTTAAAATACCTAACCTCAAAATACACTCCGCCTGGAGATCTAAATAAACCGATTTTTAATTTATCCTTCCCGTAGATTTGGAGACAAATGTAGAGACTATCTTTCGTGTTATATACTACGCCGTTTTCAATATGACTAGCGTGACGAGGTGGCTGTGCATTTCCCATTTTTCCCCCCAACGTGTTAAGTTAACACACTGTTTGTTTTGGTTCAGCGTGAATTGGACAAATCCGATTCACGTTTAAGCTAGTCCCGAAGCCCTATGCTCCGGAACCCTTGCTTCCAAAGAACGTCCTGGGGCTCTGCCCCAGACCCCGGAGTTTTCTAAGGCATCGGGGGTCTATCATCCGATGAGTTTGAAGGCGACGGGCGTGAAGCATTTGGCTTACACGCCCTCCCATCGTGTGATGAGCCCCGCCGGATTATCCCTTGGCAAGTTGCCCTCCGGCAGAGCTTGCTTCCGTTTCACCCAGTACGATCAGTGAATCACGACCGGCTCGTTCCTGTCAACATTCTTCCGCCGCTGCTTGTGTGCTTCCCGCGCCGCTTCGAGTTTTCGATCACGAGCAGCGAAAATCTCCTTGTCCCGGCCTTCCAGTTTGTCCTTCGGCGTCACGTAGCCCAGGGCGCTGTGAAGCCGCTCAGTGTTGTAATATTCAATGTACTTCGCAACCAGACACGGAAAACGCCATCGCACACCACGGCGTTCTGGACAAGGGCACGCATTTCATCCAGAAACCCTTTACCATCCAAGCCCTGGCCAAAGCGGTGCGAAAGGCGCTGGATAGTTGAACTTTGAGTAACCTGAAACGTGAAGAGCTAAAGAGATTCACTGAGTCGGAAATTATCGAAACGCCCCAGCCGCGCCCGCGCGAGGCGCGATTATTTTTTTCGAGAATATTTTTAACTCGCCGCCGCGTGGCGCGATGGTCGGCGCAGGTTCTGACCCAACAGGTGGATGACAGCAGCACCGGCAAAACTCTCGAAGTGAAAGCTCATGACGAACCAAAGTGGTTTTTGTTCGTTACCGTGGGTGCGGATGGGAACAGAGGGAAACTGCAAAAGTGTCTCATGTACGTCCCGAATTACGTACAAATTTGCCAAAATCCTTGACTTGGCGAGTAGTACGTATTATAATACGTACAGAGGCAAGTTATGAAAGCAATCGGTTACATCCGAGTCAGCACCGAAGATCAAGCCAGGCTGGGCGTCAGCCTGGAAGCCCAAAGGGCGCGGATTACTGCTTGGGCAATTGCCAATGAAGCTGAACTGCTCAATATTCATTCCGATGAAGGGGTCAGCGGCTATCGGCTGTCCAATCGCCCTGGTTTGCAGGCTGCTCTTGACCAAGCCTGCCGTGAAAAGTGTGCCTTAACCGTATACAGCTTGTCGCGCATGGCGCGAAACACCCGAGAGGCGCTTGAAGTCGCCGACCGCCTGGATCGTTGCGGGGCTGATCTTGTGAGTCTCAGTGAAAAAATCGACACCTCAAGCGCCGCCGGAAAAATGGTTTTTCGACTACTGGCCGTGCTCAATGAATTTGAGCGAGACCTTGTCAGCGAACGCACACGTAATGCGATGCAATACGCCCGATCACAAAATAAAATCGTTGGGCACATTCCGTACGGATACAAGAGAGAGGACGAGTTGCTCGTCGAGAACGAGAGTGAACAACAGGCAATCCGGTTGATGATTCAGTTTCGAGAAAGCGGATTGTCATTTCGGAAGATTGTCGATGTTTTAGAAAAACGTGGTATTAAAAGCAAGAAGGGCGGCAACTGGCACCCAAAGGTGATTCGCAACATTCTCCAGAGCGCAGAAAAATGGCAAAAGACGAGCATCCCCTCAATAAGCTAAAAAAGAAACTGAAGCCGAAAGAGTTGGAGCGCGAACTTGTCAAAAACGCCCGCATCAATATCCGCATCAGCCAGCCCGACAAGACGAGCATGGTGGCGATGGCGAAGCGATGCAACATGACTGTGACCGAGTATCTGGTCCGCCTGCACCAGATCGCACTTGAGAAGCTCGGTGAGAAAGTTCCGAAAAAGAAATAAGTTAGCCGGTCAACAAATCCCGCTATTGAATCCAAAGCTATCCCATCTTCCATTTTCACGTTTCTGCACGCTGAATTTTCTTATGAACGTGTCGCAAGTAATGAGACGAGTAATAAGACAATCATAGGCAGGAAAATCGGAGATTTTTGAAATGCTTGTCGATTCTTAAAATGGAACATTTTTAAGACACGCTCCAAGGATCAAGCGTCGGCCTAACTCGATGAAAATGATTTGTCGCGTCAGTCTGCCACGAGGGTGCCGGATTCTTTGGGCCATCTTCCCCGGTGAAAAGGACATGGTAAACGACTAGCGAAACGACCACATGATGCCTTTCCGTGCAGATGTCAAATATCGATAAGTCCTCGAAATATAGTAAGTATTTGATAAAGACAAGGGGAAAAGTAGCAGATTTGTCAAGACCTATATATCTCTAAGGATGGAGTGTCTGTTTGGAAAGGAGAAATGAAAATTTCGCCGATTTTGCCGATCAACATTTATTTTTCTATCAATTTCAACTTGGGCGGTAAGCTTTTATTGATGGCGTTGAGTTGTCCGAATACGGGCCGGGCAACAAAAACTGTTCATGCCCGTAAACAACACCTCGCAGAAAGCGAGGGCAAAACAGGAGGTATTCAAATGCAAGATGATTTGGGAAACAACGTTTCCACCCAACTCGCCCGCTTATTTAAGGATCGAGAAAACTTCGAGGTTACGCAGGGGGAAATTGCCAAGGCTGGCGGATGGAGCGTAAAGACAGTTCGCTTACTGGAGGAAAAAATGAAAGACAAGGTCGGCGAAAAGACTCTCCTCCGATACAGAGGTGCCCTCGCAGCCGTTTTGTTAAGGAGGGGTGTGCAAAGCAAGGCGATGGCCCTTATCAGGGAGGGCATCGATGAGGCGGTCGTCGGCTTTATCTGTTGGGGCTGCGATGGGGATGGATATTTTGAGGATTCCGACGGCGATGATATGTGCAACGACTGCTGCGGAACCGGTATAATGTATTGCAGTGAGGTCCCTCATCCAGAAGACCTCGAAGATACTTTGGATTAGTTTTGCTCAAAGTGTGACAGTGAACGGGCGTGGCTTTACCAATTTCCGCCCGTGTTCAAAACCCGACTAATCAGCCGGAGAAAATCAAGAAAATGCCTAAACTTGGCTGAATTTCACAATCGTTGTGCCAAATGCAAGTTGCAGATATATTCTGCAACATGCTTTCTTCACATATTCAAATTGAGGTCATAGCAACCGACCGAACCGAAGGCCAGATGTTTGTGGGCTTCGCATCGGCATCTGTTCTTTTTTCCCTGCTGGAGCACGGAGATTCACAACTTCCATTAAGGCAAAGCGAAACACATTTTGGCGCAATCGTTTTCGGCCTCGCCGGTGAACCTGGACGCGATTGGTTTATCCAGCGCACCGGCGAACAGGTCGTTTTGCACATTCGCTCTGACAGAAACTGTGCGATCCTTCTGGACGACACAGCATCCTTCTTTCCGTACACGGATGAGCCGATACCTTTCGTTGCATATTCAGAACCCTGGCCCGACGATGCTCTTACTATTGCCCCAGGAAGATCGTTGCAATCCGAAAGCAACGTCCTGGATGGTTTGTCCGATCATGCTCCACATCTTCTCCTCGCACGAAGTCTCGCTGAGGACTCAACATCACCCTGGTGCGGGCGTGTCCGCATGGAGGCTGATGCAACACACGGTTTACATCGTCGTGTTTCGTTGGGAATGATGGCGACTGCCATCCGCCGCTTCCTGGATGCCGCCGGTACGTCAGCCCCTGTGACCCAAGAACAACGATTCAAACTGCTGTTAATATTTTGGCAGGCTGTGGCGCATACCTTCCCTCATGAGTGGGAGCAGTCTCGGAAGCATGTTTTGAACAAGGGGATCGGTCTTTACGCTCTGAGCCGGTTACTCGTCGACCTCGTGCACGAGAAGCCGTTTCATCGAATTACTGAAAAGTCTATCCTTGAGTGGCTGTCTCCTTTTCGGAGAAACGTGGATTGGTCGAACCGCGGATCGCTCGGACGTGCCCGAAGTGTTGACGAAGCGCACACTTTCCTTCGGGGGATTATCGAGAGCTACGGGGATGGGCGCACCGTCCTTGAAAATGCCGACTCCGTCGACAAGCGGCTCATCACCCAGGAACGCTGCGATGCTGAGCGCACCGCAGCCGAACGCAACATGCTGGGACAGTTCGCCACATCGCCCGATCTGGCTCACGATGTCGTGCGCCACAGTCTAAGTCTTCTCGGTGACCGTGAGCGTGTACGTTTTCTTGATCCGGCGTTTGGCACCGGCGCTTTTTACGATGCTCTTTTGGAGCTTTCGCAAAAGCGGATCATTTCGGCGCTGGGTTTTGAGGTCGACCCTGTTTACGGAAAACCAGCGCAAAATTTGTGGCGCGATATGAAAATCAAAATAAGGATCGAGGATTTTACGCGGGCGGCGCTTCCGCGCAAGGGACGCTTCAACCTCATCGTCTGCAATCCGCCCTACGTTCGATATCATCACCTGCCTACGAAGGAAAAGACGCGGCTTCAGGACGTTGCCCGACGAGCCTCGGGGATGCAAATCGGCGGTCAGGCTGGATTGCATTGTTACTTTCTTGGCATCGCCCATGCTTGGCTTGAAGACGGAGGTCTAGCGGCCTGGCTCCTGCCGACGCAGTTTATGGACGCCAACTTCGGCGAACCGATCAGGCGGTACCTGCTGGAAAAGGTGACGCTGATCCGCGTTCACCGCTTTGCACACACGGACGGCCAGTTTTCCGATGCGGTCGTCACGTCCACAGTGATATGGTTTCGCAAGGAGCCGCCGACCGATGGCGCATTGGTTGAATTCACGTCTGGCGGGACGATTCAAAGTCCGCAAAAAAAGAGGATCGTTCCCACCGCCGAACTTCGGGCCTCGGCGAAATGGTCGCGGTGGCCGGTGGGGCGGGTCAAGTCAATTGGTTCGACGATAGGGGACTACTTCACCGTCAAGCGTGGTCTTTCCACTGGATTCGATAAATTCTTCATTCTGCCTCGTCCGAAGATCGAGCGTCTAAAACTGCCTTGGCAGTTCTTCAAACCAATCCTCCCCAGTCCTCGATTCCTCGATCATGACGAGGTACAGGCCGACGCGGAGGGCAACCCAAAACTGGAACCGCAACTTTTCCTTCTCGATTGCTCTCTGCCAGAATCTGAAATCCGACGAAACCACCATACGCTATGGCGGTATCTGGCCCCGGGGAAAGATGAGGTGCTCACTCGTCCCCGATGCAAGAATCGGAGCCTGTGGTACAAGCAGGAGACGCGACCACCTTCAGCCTTTCTGTCCACTTACATGGGGCGAAAGTCGAGGGGCAAGGTTCCGTTCCGCTTCATACTGAACCACTCAAAAGCGACTGCGACAAACTCCTATCATATTCTTTATCCTGGTTCCGCATTAGAGAGAGCGCTCAAGGCTGATCCTGATTTGAAGGTGCAGGTTTGGGAAGCATTAAAAGCGATCACGTCGGATGAACTCGTCGGCCAGGGGCGAACCTACGGAGGCGGGCTTCAAAAATTGGAACCCAGTGAGTTGGCAAAGGTGCCGCTGTCGTTGGATGTCAAGTTGGATAAATCTTAATCTCCTTCACTACTGCCAACCATCGCTTCCTCGAATCGCCTTTTTGAAAGCTCCAAATATTTCTCTTAAAATCCAAATATGTCAGCCAGCCTCCCACTCACACACACAAATGACGCACTGCGTCACACTCCGAGACACGCACCTTGCTCCTGGTTTCTGCCCCAACGTAGGGAATCGTCTTTTCCGGTTTCTGAGTTCGCTGTGAACGCCGGTCACGCCAGTAATTTGGATATATTTATGCTCCATATTAACCAATTTGAAGTAAATCACGGCAATTTGGTTTTTTTCGGGTGGAAAGAATATAAATTTCGATGTTGAATCCCAGCATCACTACAACAGAAATCGAGTTCGAGCGACGCTCAGACATCGAGTTCAAGCGACGCTCAGACTTAGTTCGAGCGACGCTCAAACTCGACGGGAATCGTCAAAATCTTTGGCTTTCTTTTTGGCTGGCCCTGTTACACCTCGTGCTTGAAAAAGCCTTAACAGAGACAAAGCCGAGCATCACTTGATGGCCGTTGATCTGGCCTTCAGTTTGTAAATACTGCGCCTGTTTCTAACCATTTTGCAGAAAATATCTGCAATTTGGTTGAATCTCAACTTCTTTTGTCATTTTGGAACCATCACGGCGTCCACTCGTCAGCGCCGATGTCCCAGCCTGCGCCGTATGGACGCGCATCGCCGTCGAAATCGAAATCGGCTAGGCCGCCCCCGGAAGAGCACGCAGTGAACTGGAAGCAGGACATCAGCATTATAACGGACAGAAGAATGAGGACGATCCGAGAAGTTATTTGCATTTCCCCTTTACGACTAGCCCAA
>CAZQAE010000131.1:0-8304 GCA_964591275.1 uncultured bacterium
AGTGTCCTGGAGCCGACGGGCTTACGTTAACCCCACGGGTGCGTGGATGTATCGAGAAAGGCAGTCATGTAGGTGAAAGCCGATGTGATTGCCCTTTTTTTTCTACTACCCTAAGAGCGACGAAGACGGAGCACTATCCCCTTCTCGTGCACGCACCCGAAACGGAGGGCGTTCACGCCGGTTTCGACCCGTTCTCGAAGCCCCGGGCTCTGCTCTGTTCGACGCAACTCCCGTAAATGCGGTCAGGTACGAGTTCGAGCGCCAGATCAGATAACCGGTCCTCGGCTCGCCATCACAGCCTCAACGAAACTATTCGGCGGCAGGAAGAACCCGGCGGGACGGCATCCAGGCCGTAGGCGAGAAATTGCCTCGACGAGACCATCACGGTTGACGTTGTCGGCGAGTACCACTGTCTCCACATGTCGTGCCAGGCGGGAGGCCCACACCTCATCGAGCCTCGGCACCAGCGCGACGACCTCCTCAAATCGCTCGCACCCTTCCTCACACTCAAACTGGACACGCAGGTGGGTGTAGCCGAATTGCATAGAGAGGATGATCTGGCGCACCCGCGCCCAGGTGCCAGGTATTTTTGCAACCGCCACGACTCCGCAGGTTGTCGCGCCGGTCTTCTTTACGCGCTCGACGGCGAGCATGATGGATAGGTTGGATTGTGTGATTTCGTCGCCACGCCGCCGAGCGGCGCAGATGTCCATAAAGGTGATTTTGTTTTCCATGTTTTGCCTCTATTCGTTTTCTAACGTGATAAGCGGCTTTATCACGATAGAAGTGGACTCTCTTAATAACTAACGTATTGAGCGGCGTTGTCGTCGAGATTTTGTCTTTCGGTATCGTACATGCAGGTCGTTTTCGGGTCAGCGTGGCCGGAATAGTAGCTGACTCGCCTCAAGCTCGCGCCGCCGTCCAAACTCGCGGTGATCGCCGCCCGTCGGAGGCTGTGGGTTGTGACGTGCCGGTTGATCTCAGCGCGTTTGGCTGCCCGTATCACAAGATTTCGCACAGCGTCCGCCCCGAGCGGCTTAGTCAGGTTTTTCGTTCGGTTGTTACAAATCGGCCGGAAAAGAGGGCCGTCTTCTTCGAGTTCTCGCCCATCGGCAACCAGATAATCTTCCACGGCGGTTTTCACCTGTGGTTTGACGGTGTGTCGCCGTACCTTGCTGCCCTTGCCCAAGATCACCAACACAGTGAATCCCCGCTCGTGGCCGAAGCTGGAGGCTGAAAGCGCTGTCAATTCAGCGCGCCGGAGCCCGTGGTAGGCCAGCAATATCAAAATGGCAAAATCGCGTTTGCCCAGCAGGCTGTCGCGCGGCGTGGCGTCTAACATCCGGCGCACCTCGGCTCGGCTGATCGAAGGCGTGCCAGACTCGTTTGGCGTCGCCGGTGGCTCAACCAAACGTGGATGCGCGGGATTCCGTTCGAGCCAACCTCGTTGCCTGCAATACTCATAGAAGCTTCGGACAGAGCTCAGCTTCCGCGCAATAGTGGCGGCTGACAAATTACGCTCTTCCAAACGTGTGCGAAATCGCAATACGTCTTCGACTTGAACGGACAGCAGGCCATTGGCATCAATGATGCCAAGCATTGCGACCAGGTCACGCAGATCGCAGTTATAGCTACGCCGAGTTGCCGCCGACCGCCTAGCACGGACGAAAGGGGCAATCAGGTCGTCGCGGTCTGGAGGTTTCGGAGGAAACGTAGGGGGCGTGAGAGTCAGGGAGAGTTGATCGTTGTTTTTCATAATTGCCGTCCATCTGGGTTTCCCACCTTACCGATCACGGCAGGTTGGGCGCACGTCGTCGGGCCAGACCCTCGGTGCATCTTTACGGCGTTTTGCTTTCCTAAACTTCGCTACGCTTCAAAAAATTTTCTGCTTCCGGGAACCCTCTCACCAAACTATGCGGGAAGGTTGCACCACAAGTTTGACAGACAAGATACTTCCCCTTCAGGGTCAAGCTCCCGCCGCAGGCATCGCCGTTGACGGTCGCCCTACAGTATAGGGGTCGCCAGGTGCACTCGTCGGCGCAGATGTTTTCCCCGCCGATCCGGAACAGCTTAGTGTAGTTGGCTATCCGGCGCAGCTCACCGGGCTCCTTGGGCTTTGGGTCGTCCCAATCGAGAAGATGCACCATCGCCTTCGGTCGGCCGCGCACCTCTCGTACGATGCTGTAATAGCCTAGATCGCCCGGACCCGTCGATTGACGGAGCACCTCCAACACGAAGAACCCCCGGATTTTCTCGCAGTGAAAAACACCGACCCGCCCGTCGAGGTGTGATTTGGCGAGCTTCTTGGTCCGCTCGATCAGGACGGGCTTCCCCTTGTACGGGGAGTTGCGGCGAACCAGGGGCAGAATCGGGTCGGTGACAAGACGAGAAGGATTTACCTTCGATCCGTTCGGTTGGTTGATCGCTTCGTTAGAACAGCCTTCGTGATTCGTGTCCGAGAAACTACCATTTACAGACGTTTGTTGATCCTCCGTCCGTTGGCCTTTATCGGCACCGGGAGCAAAAGGGGACTCTACAACACCCTCATTAACCTCCCATCCACCGTGGTCATCGTGCGCCACCCAACGATAAGTGGATAACTTCTGAGGTTCGCCTGATTTTCTTAAAGCCTCAAGGCGTTCAGGCAAGAATTTGAGATCGCTCATTGTTAGCCCCGCACCTTGGGCGATTTCTCGGTCGCTTACCGATAGCTTCGTGATCGGGATCAGGTAGTGATTAAGAAAGCTCCGAGTAATAGGTCGTTCAGGGAAAATTTTCTGGAAGGCTTCCCTGGCAATATGAAATGCCTCTATGTCTCGGTCAGGTACGGACCTTCGGCGAGGGTCGGGTCGATCTCTAAATCCAGGTACTCCCGGTAACGTACCAATACGTTTTCTAATTCGCAGCCTGTCTTCAACGCCAAATACTTTGTGAACTCTCTCCACTGGGGTTTTGCCATCTGGACGGATTCCAGCTTCGCGGAGCACTGTATCAATAAAATCAACCACGGCTAAAGCCTTGGCGACCGGATTGTACGGCACCCTGAAGGAAAACTTGCGCGCCTTCCACAGAAGTGTTGCTTTGTCGGATACTAAATGTTGCATGGTCTCGCCTCCTTCATCATGGGTTCAATTGAACCCGGGTTAATGCCCTTGTTGTGAAGAAGGCTATCTCTGGAAGAGTATCTCGCTTTCTCCATCGTTCCGGTTTTTACCGGACGGCTTTACCACCTTCTGGCCGGGTAGCCAGGGCTGGTGTCGGGTCATAGCGGGCCGTGTCCCTTCCCGAACGCTCCCGATGAATTTTCAAAGAGCCAACCGGTCATCCGGTCCATCATTCACAGTTGGCCCACCTTGCCGCCCACTGGCGGTAGGTTGGTGTCGGGTCCTCGGGCTGTGCCCCTCGCCGACTCCTCATGGATTTTTTGGCTGACCAATCAGCCCTTTTTCTACTTTTTAATATAGCAATTCTTGTAGAGTTTGTCAAGAGTTTACTGAACAAAAATGACCTGAATTGACACAATAAGATCATGAAAACACTGGTTATTTCTCCTATTCGGCCCCTGGTGGAGATTCGCCCTCTGAAGGTCCTTTCACCCCACCACCGCGCCCGCCTGGTACGGGTAGGCACGTGGGTCCAGAAGAGCTACGCCGACAAAACCGAATTGGTCGGCTTGGCCCTCGTCGGCACTTTCGACCGCTGGGCCTTTGGCGTGCGAGAGGTACACCACCTGGATGCCGACGGGCCGCCCTACAGGTATTGCGGCATGATCCCCGCCAGCGAACAAAACCTGGAGGTCTACGTGGAGAGCGCCGCGCCGGTAGAAATCGGCGAACGGATCGTGGCTTTCATGAAGGAGATGGATCGCGAAGGACGGCCCGTTGTGCTGAAGATGGACGACGACGGTGTACGGGCCTTGGAGATCGCCGTGATGTGGCGTTGGCGACTCTGGCGGTGGCTACGACGGGGGATCGTTTGAAAGCGTGCCGGTGTGGCAAAAACTACCCCGGGGGGCCTTTCATCGCGCAGACCCGCGCCCTCGTGTGCGCTCCGCCAGAAATTCTTCCACAGAAAAATAGCGCTCTACGCGCGGGCGCACGTTTGAAGCATTTCTATAATTCGTATGCACGGCGGCGTGCTACAAGCCAGTCAATTTTGCCGCAAGCAGGGCTTTGCCCTGCACCCACCAGAGGGGTATCCCCTCTGGACTCCCCAAAAAGGGTAAAAGAGCAAAAGAGCTCAAGGGTAAATCAGTCCCGAGAACAACGAAACCCACCGTCGGTGGTCCTGTACGAAGGGTCGAACCAGAACCGAAACGATGTGCGTACGAACCTGGGATTATAGTACCAACCACCGCCCCGGATAACGCGGTACGATGCTTTTGTACGGTTTGTTGGATTTCTTTCAGACATCCGGTTGTAATAGTCCTTGTCGTACCAATCCTCGCACCATTCATACACATTGCCCAGCGTGTCATAGAGTCCGTAAGCATTGGGCTGCTTTTGACCAACCGGATGGGTCTTGCTCCCAGAATTGTTTTTACACCAAGCAATTGAATCCAGGTTGCCGTATCTCGCTGTGCTTGTGCCTCCACGCGCGGCATATTCCCACTGGGCCTCTGTTGGCAACTCTTTTCCCACTTTTGCACAATAGCTTTTGGCGTCGTTCCAGGACACCTTCTCAACCGGGCAGTTTGAGCAGTTTTTGAAACGACTCGGGTTCTTTCCCATGACTCGCTGGTATTCCGTTTGCGTCACTTCATACACATCCATGTAAAAGGAATCCAGATAAACACGCTTGCGGGGCTTCTCGCGGTCAAAGCACTTGCTGTCGCCAGGCACGCAACCCATGTAAAACCATCCGGCGGGAATCTTAACCATCCCTTCCGGTTCGTTGTACCAGCCATCGACCTCATCGTAATAGGGATTGTCATCGGGAAAGTCGGACAGGAACTGTTTGTAAATCTTTTTCTTGGCCGACGTGGAGTAGCCCGCGCTTTGCTTATAGCCTTTGACCTTTGCGTATGTTTTACGAATGGCTTTCTGTTTAGCTTCACGGTTTTTTCTTTCGGTTGCTTTCACTGCCTCGATGCGCTGCTGCTCGGCCTGAGCGATGGCGTCGTAGTTTGATGTGTCGGGAGGCGTATAAGTGGATTCAACCTCAACTGGAGTTGGCGGAACCGGCGCTACAGCCGATGCTGATGCATAGCGGAACACCATCTGCCCCGCACCGGCCATGACATCGTAAACGGGAATCTGTCTACTGTTTTTGAATTTGACGTTTCTTTCGGCATACGCGCCAAGCTCTTTGAAGGTGATATATCCATCGCCGTCGGTGTCCGCATTGCCATCCAAGCCTTCCAGGAGTTTATCCGTAAAAAGGCCGTCCACTGCTTTATGGTTCGGCATCCCGGCTGTGATGCCGTAAATGCCGCGTTTATTGAGGTATTCGGATACGGTGGCGGTCGGGATATTCGATCTGGTGAGCACCAGGCCCGAAAAGCAGGAATCCAGAATTACAAGCGTATGCTTGGCCCTGGAGTTATTAGTCAATTCCATTTTTAGCTGTTCCATCGGAACGTAACTGGTCGTGTCGCCTGATCGTCCTTCGACGGGCACCAGGTATCCGGTCTCTCTGTTGTCGAAGCCGGATTTTTCAATATACCCGTGTCCTGAATAGAAAAAGATGAAGCGGTCTTTCGAGCTGGTTTCCCGGGCGGCCTTGCGAAGCTGCCTGATGATGGCCGGGCCGGTTGCCTGTTTATTATAAAGCTCATGCACGGTGAAGCCGCGTTTGCGAAGCGCCGCCGCCGTCTTTTTGCCGTCGCTGACCGCTTTGGACAACTGATTCCAGCCATGTGAATAGCTATTGATCCCCACGACGAGGGCGATGCTGTTGTCATACCACTGGCCTTCAACAACAGGCGCGGAGAAGCCGGGGCCTTTTGTTTGAGCGAAAGCCAAAGAAATAATTATCCCCACGCACGCCAAAGATAAGATTGCGAGAAGGATTGCTCTTTTCATTTTTCACCTACGAAGATTATTGCCGCTTGGACGAAGGCAATGATGGTTCAGTCGCGGGGAATAATCAAGGAGTTTGGTAGTGGGTCAGCGAGGCCGATTGTCCGCGATAAAAAGGTCGGCCCCGAAGCTCACCAAAAGCTGCAACATGCGGTCGTGCCTCTCCGCCGACGCGATGTGGGCGGGAGTTCTGCCTTTGTGGTCAGTCGCATCCACCTTCGCGCCGAGTTCTAACAATGCCTGGGCGACGGCCACGTTGTCGGCGACGGCGGCCAGGTGCAGGGGTGTCTTCCCTTCAGTGTCGCGGGTGTTCGGATCAGCCCCGCGCGCACAGAGCATCCGAACGATGCGGGCAACCTTTTCGGCGTCGACAAACATCTCGGCGGCGGCGTGCAGCGGAGTCCTCGCTAAATTCCTCTCAGTCTTGTTTACGTCGGCACCGTGGCGCAGCAGCAGGTCAGCCATCCGCTCGTCTCGGTTGCCGATGGCCAACTCCAAAGGGTTCATGTCGAACATCCCCAGCGCGGAGGGATCGGCTCCCAAACCCAACAAAAAGGCGGCGGTGTTGTGATCGCCATTGTACACGGCCCAGGTCAAGGGGGTCGAGCCGGTGTGGTCGTGCGCCTGGGCGTCAAGATCAACGCCGCGTCGGAGCAGTCGGTGTGCGGTCACTAGGTCGCCGCGTTCGGCGGCGCGTAGCAGTTGATGTTCAAGGGTCATTGTGGCCTCCTTGTATTCACTTCAGCTAACGGTATCTTCTTCGGACTCGATGATGGCGTTCATACTCTTCGAGTGATCGAATAGTCGATGAGGCTGGACTAGATTGGCTCACGCAGGTGAACCCCGATGGTTTCAAAGACCATCTTGACGATGCTCGCCGTTTCTTTCATGGAAGATGAGGCAAGCTACCTTGCATGGAAACAATTCAGGTCTTTTTTTTCTTGGATGGTTTTCGTACTCTCGCCCGCTTTTTTGAACGTTGCATTTTTCTCTTTTGGGATTGCTTTGCCTTTGATGGTGGCGTGAATGAGAACGATCCGTCGGCACCTCTGTAGGCGAGGGGGGAGAAGTGGGCATATTTTGCCATCACCTTAAAATCCGAGTGTCCCATCACTATCATCAGCTCATAAGGATCACCCCTGTTGCGAACCCACATGCTGGCGAAGGTATGGCGCAATTCATGAAATCGAAGACGCGGCAATCCTGCCCTTTTTAGGGTGTTGTGGTAGGTTTGCTTAAATATCCGGAAATCTGAGCGTAACATCCCTCCCTCTTCAGCGGCGGATGGAAAAACAAGTCCGAGCGGATTAGTCAGATTTTCGCTTATAACTTTCCAATCCCAAAGGAGAGGATGAAGTTTGTCGAGAATCGGAATATGACGATACTTGCCGGACTTCGGTGTGTTTTCATATGACCGTTTAATGGTTATCAAATTACCGGTGAAGTCCACATCTTCCCATCTCAAACCAGCCAATTCTCCGGCGCGAAGACCCGTGTAAACCGCCGTAGCATATAGTGCATATACATCAGGGCGTTCCTTGGCTGCACCGAGAAAGGCCGAAATTTGTTCATCGTTCTCCAAGACCTTAAAATCGTAAGGATCAACCCTTGGTGCCTTGATGATCGGAACGTAGTCGACTTTGCCAAGCTCGGCGGCATACTTCAGTATTGACCTTAGCAGTGCAAGTACCTTCTTCTGGGTCGCCGGTTTCTGTTCACCGAATTTTTTGGCTTTGAAATCTCTGATTTGTTCCGGACCGATTTTTCTCATTGGTAAAGGACCAAGCATATCCTTATAATAGTGAGCCCAATTCTGGCGGTCATCTCTCGGATGTCTCTTCTGGGTGATTATATCCGGCTCCCAGTAATTATCAAAAAACTCCTGCAACGTGAGTGAATCTGGATTGTAGGGCTTTCGACCGTCAGCGATAGCTTGAAGATCGCCTCCGATTCGTCTGAGTTCGGCGGCGGCGGCGGCATAAGCGACCTTTTTATCACCCTGGTATTTAGCAAAGGTAAAGGTTTTTGATCGACGATCTCCGTTGGGTTCAAACCACTGAATACGGTAGCCGATCCACTCGCCGTGGGCGTTGTACTTCTGTGGCGTGGCGGTCTGTGGCATGGGCTTCCTCCTTAAAAAAAATGCTGTTTGCACAATGAGCACAATTCCTGCGGAATTTTGGTGCACCGTTCATAAATTTCTCTGCTTGATGCACAATGTTGTGCAAACACCCCCGTATTGTGCACAACACTATATTCGATTGTCAAGAAAATATATTCTTTA
>CAZQAE010000132.1:0-8263 GCA_964591275.1 uncultured bacterium
CCTTCTGGCGGCGCTCATCACGCTGGCGGCTTGCGCTTCAGGCACCAATCAATCGACAATTCTTCGACTGATTCATGACCGCCGTTTCCGCGGGCCGACCGCGCGAATCGCCGCCGTCATCGCAACCTTGGATGACCTTCCCGCGATCATCATCACCGGCTTGTTAACATTTTTTGTACACCGCAGTTTTCCTCACGAAATTTTGATGCCCGGATTGAACTGGCTGGCCGCCGCTATTGCCCTGGGGCTTATCGGCGGCGCAGTGATGCGGCTACTGCTAAACCGGGTTCCAAGCGATCAGGTTCGGCTTCTTATCGTTATTGGGTGTATGGCCTTTGGAGGAGGTTTGTCCGCATTTCTTCACCTTTCGCCGATTTTTATCGGCGCAATAATGGGAGCCGCCTTTGTCAATGCAGGACCCCGCGACGAGAAGATATTTCGCATCGTTCACCAAGGCGAAAGCACGATATACGTATTATTCCTACTGCTTGTCGGAAGCATGCTTCACATCAAGGATTTCAACTGGCTTTCACTGGGACTTATGTATTTCACAATACGAGCCATTTTGAAAATTCTGGGGAATTATCTATTCATGCTCCCCTCACAACAAATCGGGAACCTCAAGCCGGCACGCCTACTGGGGCTATCGTTATTATCACAGGGAGGGATGGCATTAGCGATTGCAGTGCATTACCGCAGCCTTTATGCATCGCCGTTCGCCGATTCGATTGTGGCCGTCATCGTCTGCGGCGTCGTTGTCAGTGAATTGTTTTCGTATCCACTGGCCCTTCGTGTCGCCGCCAGGGATCACCAATAATGATCATTGATTTTCTCGTACTGCTGATTCTCATCGCTGTTATTTGGAGCATGAATGCCTTTCACCTTGGATCCTTCCTGAACACCGGTGAAAACGCCGCGTTGGTGTTCGGTTTCGTCCTTCTCGCTTCTTACCTGATAGGCAAGACCACCCGACGGGCAAAAATGCCCATGCTGACCGGTTACCTTTTGGCCGGTTTTTTCTTCGGACCGCATTTCTGGAGTTTGTTCGACACTTCCTTTCGAATTATCAGCATCGATGTTCTCGAAGAGCTTTCCATCATCAACAGCATGGCTTTGGGACTCATCGCATTTTCGGCCGGCGGCGAAATGCAAATTGGGGTTTTGCGTGAAAGATTAAAGACGATATTTTCCATAACCGTCGGACAAACTCTTTTCACATTTGTTCTTGTTCTCACGGCGGCAATCATCCTGGGCCCATATGCTCCACTCAGCGCGGGATTGAGCCAAGGCGGCATCCTAGGAATTGGAATTCTCTTTTGCGTGATAGCACTGGCCAACTCCCCTTCGACGGCCATAGCTCTGATAATCGAATACCAGGCTCGCGGTCCCATGACCACTGCCATCCTCGGCGTTACCGTGCTGAAAGATGTTCTGGTCATCATTTTATTTTCGCTGGCGATGATCGCCGCGAAATTGCTTATGGGCGAAGTGGCAAACACAAACGCAATGCTGGTCGGACTGATTTTTTGGGAAGTCGTCGGGTCTCTGGCGATAGGCTGCTTTCTGGGTTTCCTGATGGGTCAGTACATGAAATATGTCGGGCGTGAGTTACCTGCCATCGTTCTGTTTCTGGCCTTTGCCGCCCTGGAGCTATCCAGCAATCTCCACCTTTCCGGCTTGCTTCTTTGCATGTCCACGGGATTCTATATTGAAAACTTTACAGACCAGGGGAAAGTGCTCATTGATGCCATTGAGCGATTTTCGCTGCCGGTCTTCGTTTTGTTTTTCACCATCGTCGGCGCGGACATGCAACTGAATGCTTTAGCCGGTGTATGGCCCACTGTTTTGGTCCTTGTCGTGCTGCGCATGGCGTCAACATGGATCGGAAGCCGCCTTGGCGCCACCATAGTCGGTGAAAGCGAAACGAGCAGGAAATACGTGTGGACCGGTTTCATACCGCAGGCCGGCGTCACGCTCGGCCTGGCCACTGTCGCCGCGAAACTACCTGGAATTGGACCGGAGTTGAAAACCATCATCATCGCCATGGTGGCTGTCAATCAATTGATTGGACCGTTGATTTTCCGCTACGGGCTTATCAGAAGCGGCGAAACGTCCATAACCTGATAAGACTTTAAAATGACGACCGGAAGATTGCGTGGAAATTAGGATCCATTGATTGATGAATGCATCGAATTTTTCCGCAAATGAATTCGCAGGTAGGGATAGAGGAAACAGAAAGTCATCGCCGCCGCGAACGCAAAGAAGGTTTTGGAAAAGAATACAAAATACTCGGGCGTTAACGTGGGAGTGCTGATGTTAAGGTCATGAACGGGCACGCCCTGCCCTTTGGCGATCAGCATCATTTTTTTGAGCATCCATGCCCATCCGATCATGGCGAAGATAAAGACAGTCCAGGCTCTCGCGCCGAACTTTGGCGAGCGCATCCATCGGTCACGCAGTCCGGCAATGGGTCTCACCGTCAAAGCCATAATGAAAAGCGAGAAAAAGCCTGTCGCCCACCCCGCAATCTCGTCGCCGAAGCGATGCTGTAAAGTCGCCTCCGGGAATGAGAATAGAAAAATGTAAAACCAATGAAATACGAGAAACACGAGGCTCTCGCGGCCCCAGTATTCTATCTCGCGCCCTATCCTTGAAACACCGCTATAATAGCGTTTTGAAAGAAGAAAGAGCATGGGAACCAGGCCGATGGATTGAACGATATATCGCGCGTTGGCTTTGAGCAAATGTACGGTAGGGCTCACTCCGCGTAGCGGCGGCAGCAAATGGGCCAACGCAAATACAAGGCCGCCCAGCGGGATTAATGCCTTTTGCCATTTCTCATTTTTTATTCGGTCCACGACGACGCCGAAAGTGAAAAACCCGACCCAGGGAATCGGACCGAAAAAGGCGACGAAATAACGCATGGCGCCAAGGCGTTTTATTGTTTCGGGCGTCACCGGATCGCCTCCGACAATATGCACACCCAAGGCAAAGACGACCGCTGTGAACAGAGCCAGTCCCCAGGTGGGCAGGCGCCATGACAAAAGCAAGTATGTCACGAGTGTGCCAATGGCGATGGCTTGTATGAGATCAATATACAAAGCCGTTCCAACGCACAAGTTATATGTCCACCCCAGAGCAAAAAGCCAAACGGAACTTTTTAAATAAAATGTCGTGGCGTCGAATTGCGGATTGCGCTTTGCGCTCGCGAGGAAATTCGTGACATTGATGCCGCTAATGAACATAAAAAGACCGGAAAACAATTCTCCGTAGTGGTTGAAAATCAGGCGCGGGAGAGCGACATGCACGCCTTCAACCCAGACGTCCGCGCGCAAGGGATGCCCGACCACCATGATGATCAGCGCAACTCCACGCAAAAAATCCAGTTCGGGTCTTCTCGTCTTTTTCTTCAATTTATCCATTGTTATTGAAATGTCGCGTGCGCACCGACCATGTCAAATACAAAGTCATTTACTGCAACAAATGGCGGGCAATGACGATACGCTGAACCTCGCTGGTTCCTTCGTAAATTGTCGTCACTTTGCAGTCGCGCATATAGCGCTCCACGGGATACTCGCTGCAATATCCGTATCCGCCGAATATCTGCACGGCTTCCCTGCAAGCGCGGTTGCCGGCTTCCGTGGAAAAAACCTTTGCCATAGACGCCTCTTTTGTAAATGGCTTTTTGTCTTCCTTGAGTCTGGCCGCCCTGCGTGTCAATAATTGCGCGGCGTCAAGCTCCGTAGCCATGTCCGCCAGCTTCCACTGAATCGCCTGAAACTTAGCGATGGGTCTGCCAAAGGCCTCCCGCTCTTTTGCATATTGAATGGAAGCTTCAAAAGCGGCTCTGCCTATGCCCAGGGCTTGCGAGGCGATCCCGATCCGTCCTCCGTCCAGGGCGGTCATGGCAACCTTGAAACCCTCCCCCTCGCCGCCGATTCTCTGATTTTCAGGAATGCGGCAGTTTTCAAAAATCAGTTCCGCGGTGTTGCTGCCGCGAATGCCCATTTTGTGTTCTTCTTTGCCGATAGACATACCGGGAGCGCCGCGCTCGACCAGAAAAGCAGTAATTCCCTTTGCTCTCGGCTCATCGCTGGTCCGAGCCATCACCAAAACAACGGAAGCAAAGGCTGCGGAAGTAATGAACAGCTTCGAGCCATTGAGGATATAATCGTCGCCGTCGCGCACGGCTCGTGTTTTCAGCGCCGTCGCGTCGGTGCCCGCGCCTGCTTCGGACAAGGCGAATGCGCCGATGGGATAGTCGCCGCCGCATATTTGCGGTATGAAGCGCTCCTTTTGCGCCTCGGTCGCGCCGGCGGCGATGGTCTCGGCCACCATATTGGATACGCTCATGGTCACGGCTATCGAAGCATCCGCTGCGGCTATCTCCGTTAATGCCAAAGACAGCGCCACGGCACCGGCCTCGCTGCCGCCGTATTTCTCGGAAACGTTCATACCGATCAGGCCTAATTCCGCAAGCTTCCTGTGGGACTCAAGAGGAAACACACCTGTTCGGTCCACCTCGGCGGCATTCGGCGCCAGTTCCTTTTTGGAAAAACTTCTCACCGAATCGACGATCATCCGCTGGTCATCCGTCAAATGAAAATCCATCAACATATCCAATCATATAATCGGCGCCGCAGGCCCGCGACGCCGATAAGAATCAAGATCAAAAAGAGCTGGAGTACATCACCGTAACTCCAGGATGGGATACCTGGACCGTCAATCTTTCAGAATATTGCTCGCAATGACGAGACGCTGCATTTCGCTGGTGCCTTCATAGATTTCGGTAATTTTCGCGTCGCGGAACAGGCGTTCCATGGGATACTCGCGACAGTAACCGTAACCGCCGAATATCTGGATGCCGTCCGTCGTCGCCTTCATGCACGCTTCGGATGCGAAGAGCTTGGCCATGGCCGCTTCCTTGGAAAAGCGCATGCCATTGTCCTTCATCCATGCCGCCCTTTGCGTGAGAAGTCGGGAAGCGTCGATCTCCACGGCCATATCGGCCATCTTCCATTGTAAGGCCTGAAACTTGGAAATGGGCTTGCCGAATGCATGTCTTTCTTTGGAATACTGGATGGATTCTTCCAGGGCGCGTTGCGCGATGCCGATCGCCTGGGAGGCGATTCCGATGCGTCCCCCGTCGAGCGTAACCATAGCAACTTTGAAACCCGCGCCGACTTCGCCCAGGCGGTTGTCGTCGGACAGTTCGCAATCTTCAAAAATCAACTGCGTGGTGCTGCTGCCGCGAATCCCGAGTTTGTCTTCCACCTTGCCTACGCTGAATCCCGGCGTTCCCTTCTCAACAATAAAAGCCGTGATGCCGCGATGGCCCTTTTCCTTGTCCGTTTGCGCGAAGATGACAGCCACGTGCGCCTGCAAACCATTAGTGATGAAATTTTTCGTGCCATTGATGATCCACTTGTCGCCCTTCTGAACTGCCATCGTGTGCTGGCTGCTCGCGTCGGATCCGGCCTCCGGCTCGGACAAACCGTAGCATCCGATCCACTCGCCCGTGGTCATCCTGGCAAGAAATTTTTGTTTCTGCTCTTCCGTCCCCCATTTATAAATGGGATCGCAAGCCAGCGAACTGTGCGCCGAACAGATAACACCCGTCGAGGCGCAACACCGCGACAGTTCCTCAATGACAATGGAATAACTGACGTAATCCATGCCAGCGCCATTGTATTCCGGGGGATACGCGACGCCCATCAGGCCAAGTTTGCCCATTTCCGCGATAACTTCTTCAGGAAAACGATGCTCCTCGTCAATTTTCGCGGCCTTATCCTTCAGTTCTTTTTCCGCGAAACTGCGCACCATGTCCTTGAGTGCGCTTTGTTCATCCGTCAATGCAAAATTCATTTTCTGGTTTCTCCCATTTTAATAATCGACGCGCTTATCGAAAAGCCTACTTCCCCGAAAAGTTCGGGGTGCGTTTTTCCAAAAAGGCGCTCATGCCTTCTTTTTTATCTTCCGTGGCGCAGAGGATGCCAAATGCATTGCGCTCGATAACCAATCCGCTTTGCAGATCGACATTGAGCCCCTGATCCACGCATTCCTTGCAGAGTCTAAGCGCAATGGAACCCTTGGACGCCATTTTCGCCGCTGTCTTTTTTGCCTGATCCATGAGGGCGTCAGGCTCAAAGACTTTGTTGACTAATCCAATCCTCATGGCCTCAGCCGCGTCGATAATTTTTCCGGTCAGCACAAGCTCTTTGGCCATGGATTTGCCGACAATCCTGGGTAGCCGCTGCGTTCCGCCGAAACCCGGATTGATGCCGAGATTTATTTCCGGCTGTCCAAATTTGGCTTTTTCCGAAGCGTAGATAAAATCACAAGCCATGGCGATTTCCATTCCACCGCCCAGGGCGAAACCGTTGACCGCGGCGATCACCGGCTTCGGGCAACTTTCGATTATGTTCAGCAAGCCCTGGCCATTGGAAGCAAAGCGCACGCCGTCCGCAGCGCTGTAATTCACCATTTCCGATATGTCCGCGCCGGCAACGAAAGCCTTTGGCCCCGCGCCGGTTAGTATGACCGCCCGAACTTCCTCATCAATGCTGATTCTGATGAAAACATCGGTGAGTTCACGGATCACATCGCTGTTGAGCGCGTTCAATACCTCCGGGCGGTCAATGGTCAACGTTGCAATGCCGTCGCTCTTTTCAAAGCTTATCGTTTCGTAGGTATTATAATCCATTCGCGCCTCCTTGGATTGCTAGATTCGTTCGACGATCATGGCCATGGCTTCGCCGCCGCCTATGCAAAGCGACGCGCAGCCGTAGCGTGCATCGCGATCTTCCATTACGTAAAGCAGGGTCGTTAGAACTCGTGCGCCGGAAGCGCCGATGGGATGGCCGATAGCCACCGCCCCGCCCCATATGTCGATTTTATCCGGATCGATATCCAGGGTCTGCTGCGTGACGAGTGAAACAACCGAAAAAGCCTCATTGATTTCCCAGATATCGATATCGTCTTTTTTCATCCCGGCAATGTTCAAGACTTTTTTAATCGAGTCGATGGGCGCGAGAGTAAACCAATTGGGATCGAGCGAAGCTGTCGCCTGCGCGACCACGCGAACCATCGGCTTTATGCCTCGCTCTTTGGCAAACTCCGAATCCACAATGGCGACAGCGGCGGCGCCGTCGTTGAGACTTGATGCGTTCGCAGCCGTAATGACGCCGTCTTTATTAAAAGCGGGGCGCAGTTTTGGAATCTTGTCGAATTTCACACGGCCCGGTTCCTCGTCGGTATCCACGATCGTCACATCCCCTTTGCGACCCTTGATCTCGACGGGAACGATCTCCTTTTTGAACTTGCCGGCCTCCTGCGCGGCGAGCGCTTTTTTATAAGACTGCACCGTGAATTCATCGAGCTCTTCACGGGTGAAGTTTTTTAGCTCAGCGGTCTTGTCGGCGAAGTTGCCCATATGACAATTATTAAAGGAATCCCAAAGTCCGTCATGAACCATTGTGTCCACGAAGTTCCCCGGTCCCATACGGATTCCCATGCGACTGCCGATCAGGGCGTGAGGCGCCCAACTCATATTCTCCATACCACCGGCGATGACGAGGCGGGCATCGGCGCATCTGATGGCCTGCGTGGCCAAACCGACGGATTTCAAGCCGGAACCGCAGACCTTATTAACGGTCATGCAAGCCACCTTGCTGGGCAAACCGGATTTTAATGCCGCCTGCCTGGCCGGGGCCTGGCCCTGCGCCGCAGGAATAACGCAACCCATAATCACTTCATCAACATCCTCGCCCTTGAATTGTGAGCGTTCCAAAGCACCTTTGATGGCGATGGCGCCAAGCTCAGATGCCGGCAATTTGGAAAGCGCTCCGTTGAAGCTCCCGACTGGCGTCCTCGCAGCGCTAACGATCCATGCTTCTTTGCTCATACACTACTCCCGTTTCTATGTCTTAGTTTTGCTTTACATTATTACAAATGCTTGAGTTTGCCGAAGCAAACACCGAAATCCTGCCGAATCCGAGCGGCTTATACTAAGGTTTTCCATCAATCCACGTCAAGATCAGGAAATCACTGAATCAATTGACAACCTGTAGGAGGTTGCATAAAAATGAAAATCAGAAACAGCAACGACGAAAACAATAAAGGGCAAAAAAATAACGCCTTCCAACCAAGAACAGATTGTCACCGCCATCCAGAACGTGGAACATCCCGCGATTTCAATGAGCTTGGTGAACTTGGGCATGGTCCGCGACATCTATGTGAAAGAAAAAGAGGCGACCATGACCTT
>CAZQAE010000133.1:0-7829 GCA_964591275.1 uncultured bacterium
ACAATAGGTGTGGAAGTTAAATGCTGGTCTGACCTTGGAGTAGGCCAACTTGAGAAATATTGGCAGGCATATAGTAAAATGGGAACAAATTTTATCCTTGTATTAATTACGCCATCAGAGCATCGACATGCTGGCTACTCATTTGAAAGACCGAATTATTTATACCTTTCCCTAAAAGAGATATTGAGATTTACAGAGCAAGAAGTCCCGGAAGACAGCATGGAGCGATTTGCTGACGACTATCTAAATGCGTTTAACGTGATGTGCAAATCAATTGAGTCCGAAGATCTGTGCGAAGCCAAGGCACCAGGAATTATAGGCAAATTAGGTTTTAAAAATGCAATGGTGTCTTTTGGAAAATTAATGGCAAAATATGATCTTCCAAAATACAAAGGTAAGCTGCCATACCCGAAACCAGTTGATGGCAATAGATATATTCTTGTCGGAGACTTTTTAGATCGATCAGATCGGAGTAAATACCAAATCATGGTTGGCGTACGATTTAAGGAAGGCGGGAATCTTCGTTTTCCAATGCTAAATTCAGAACCCGAAGTAGTTGTCTTCGTTAAAGACATTATTCAAGACAATATTGAAGCAGAAGCTGCAAACCGGCCTTTAAGGACCATCAGCCAGATGGGGAAGGATATTTTCGCTGCATCCATGCCATGCGATGTTAAATATTTTGAAAGGAGAAATGGCAATGAACCACGAATTATTATCCGAAGGAACTTAAGCGTGTTTGAAGACCTTGAAGAAGTTGACAATTGGATGAGAGAAACTCGAAAAACATTGATGCTAGAGTTGGCCAAGCTGCTAGGATACCAATGGCCTGAAAATCAGTTGCCTTATGGTTTTTAGCTTTTAGAAAATTCGGAAATTCGTGACAGGCGCCTATATTACGCGACATAAATTGGATATAGATATTGTTGAAATCCTCGGCTTCGCCAACTTTTTGAGGTGGGTGCAGTGCCGGCAAATGATTCGCGACAACTCGATCTCTTCGATGAGCGGACCCACCGAATGGAGAGTGCGCGTCGATTTCTCGGCAAATTCAATCTTGTCGAGGCAATAGGCCAGTTCGAGTCGTGCCTTGCAAAATATCCGAATGATGCTGAGATGCGGAAGAAACTTGACGCAATAACCTTGCTTTCCAATCGCCTGGCCGCGCACGAAGCCGAAATAAAAGACCCTGTTTTGGCCCTGCTTCGTTTGGGGGATGATCTCGCGGAAACCTACCGTATAGCTTGGCATCGGCGTTTGGCCACGGAAGCGCAGCAGCAACATGGCCCCGGATGCGACATCGCTGGAACTCCGGTAGGGTTGCACTGGCTTGCCGCAGGCGAACTGAAACTGGCCGCGCAGTCGCTCCGCGAATCATTGCGGGCGACGCCTGATAACGCACGTTTGCTTGCTTATCTGAGAGATGTACGTTTTCTTGAAAACAAAGTGCGGAGGGCGAGGGTTCATTACCTCCATGCCTTCCTGCTCGATCCGGCGGATGTGAATTTGGCCCACATCGCGGATTCTGATGTCAAAAATCTCGTCTCAGTGGCCGAGAATGATTACGGGATTCGCGGCGACTGCGTGGATTGAGTGGGAGCGGTCGGAACCGTGGAGAAAGTTTTTCTTTTACCCACGCGCCCAACCGACTTCAAGCTTCCGCTTATAAACATGCCAGGGCGATTGTTTTATCGGCTGATTTTGGAAGAGCGGGCTGCTCATTTACTCGATGAAAAAGTCACTGCGCGCACGGAGATGAAGGCGCTTTGCCCACTGCTGTATCATATCTACCTGAAGCGGTTTTACCCTGATTCCTAGGCTGTTGAAATATGCGTTGGAAGCAAGCGAACAGCGGATGTGTCGCTTCTTGAGGCCTGTGAGAAAAAGAAAAAACAATGTGGACTGGGAGCTTATGCAAACAGATCGACATAGGTAGGCCCTCACGGGCTTTCCCTGTCACACCACCGGGCATATCCGCACGGCCAAACGACCCATCAGAATGTCGTGGTTGACGCGGTCGAAGAATTTCTCCAAATCCATGTCGACCACGACGTGATAGCCCTCGGCGACCTTCGCCTACTATGCCCTCTGCTGACTTCTGCGACGCGATCCGAAAACCTCACGGCTTCCGCAGTCCCGAATCCGAGACACGACGCACGCCTCGCGACGACGCCCTTGCGCTTCGCTAACCCTTCACCCCCATCTGATTGTGTAGAGGTTTTGCTTGCGACGTTTCCACATCCAAACTCACTTCCAAGCTGTCGAACATGCCCGGCACACCTAATACAAAACCAAGCCAAAGTCTTGCTTTTCTCGCCCATATTTTGTAAATTGAGTCGGGTTGTCGGGCAGTCGCAACGAGCTAGATTGGCATGACAAATGTGTGTTTTGAGGCAGAAAGCCAGTGGGTCTTCCAGGGAATCTCAACCGTTGTAATGTGTTGAAATCAAAGGAGATTTTACCCTGGGAGTTTATAGCTTTTGAAAAGCCATGAAAAAAATAGGCGCCGAAGGCGAATTTGGAACTGAAAGAAGAATACCGGTGATTCCGGCGGGGCCAACTGAAAATTCGGAAATGATAAATGAAGTGGACACTTCAGTGACGCAATTAATTACACCCTCCAATTTGAAGCAAAATTCAGGTGCGCCATTAATCCAATGCCCCCGTGATTTTCGCTTCATCAAGGAGAGATTTTATTTCGGTTCGCCGAAATTTTCATAACAGGAGTCTTTATGCGCGTTTTGGTGCTCGCCCCCGATCCAAAAAAGCTGGGCGGTATTTCCATTTACCTACAAAGCCTAAAACCATTTTTTTCAAAGGACGTGGAATATTTCGTCATTGGTCGCCGCGTGCGGGAAAACTCGGATTGGGATGCCATGGACAAATCCCGCTTGTATTTGCTGCTACGATTATTTCAAGATTATATTAAATTTGTCATTCATCTGATAAAGAATAAATATGATGTATTACACTTAAATCCGTCATTAAATTCAAAGCTTATCTTGCGCGACGGCCTCTATATTTTAACGGCAAGACTTTTCATCGCGAACTACATCGTCTTCTTCCGCGGTTGGGAAAAGGAGTTCGAACAAAAGCTACGCCAGCGATATTTACCCTTATTTCGTTTTGTATATTTTCGCGCCAGCGCTCTGACAGTGTTGGCCAATGACTTCAAGAACAGCCTGGAGGAGATGGGCTATTCCGGCACTATTCACCTCGAAACAACGAGTTATAACGAGGATTTTAACGAAAAAACATCCGATTCCAGTCGGAAAAATCGAAATGAAAAGGAACCTTATACGATACTGTTCCTTTCGAGAATCGAAGTCGCAAAAGGAGTTTACGTCGCCGTAAAAGCTTTCAACCTATTTAAGAAAAAATTTCCCAATTCAAAGTTGGTGATTGCTGGAAGCGGTTACGAACTTGAACATTTGAAGGAACATGTTGCGCAAAATGGATTTTCGGGAATTGAGATATTGGGGCCCATTTACGGCGAACCCAAATTCGAAGCCTTCAACAACGCCAATGTCTATCTATTCCCCACATGGCATCCAGAAGGAATGCCCGGAACGGTCAACGAAGCCATGGCAGCGGGTCTTCCCATCATCACCAGACCGGTCGGGGGTTTAAAGGATTTCTTTATTAACGGCGAGATGGGTTACATGACGGAAAGCAAGGATCCAAAAGATTTTGCAGCTCTTTTAGAGAAGTTGCATCAGGATCCTGAGCAGGCTGGGAAAATCGGCGCAGGGAATCGCGCCTATGCGCGAAACCGGTTTTCAGCCTCGAAAGTCGCCGAAAGAATTGAAAAAATCTATCGCGATATCGTTAATCCATCCGGTTCAGACCGTGCCTAAGCACCCATCTGCATAAATACACTAACGTATATTGACGCCCCAATAATCCTAAACCGCCACCTGCTTCACTATTCGACAGGCGTTCACAAGTATTTCCTTTTTCTACTGTCAAAAATGAGTACGGGTTTACCTATGGCAGAAACTTCGATTGCCAATAAGGGGATCGCCGCCGAGCTCAATCAGCATCTTCTTATTGCCGATGACCTGACAGAATCTGCCTCTCATATCGTTGAATTGCCGGCAAACGATGAGAAAAGTGTTGCAGCTGCAACAGAATCACGATCACCTGTTGAAAAATCCCAGACGTGGAAAAATGACTTCCAAGCCCTGGAAAATCATTTGTGCGATTTTATGAAGAGAAAATATAGAGACAGAACAGCCTCTGATCAGCCTATCAGCCAATTTATTGTCTTTTGTATTATATTCGGCTTGGATTTGCCCTTTCCGCCATATCCGTAGCCTTCCTGATCGTACCCGTAGCCCTGCTTATCGTATCCATAGCCCTGGTTTTCGTACCCGTATCCATATCCGTATTTGTGGGCGTACCCGTATCCGTATCCATATCCGCCGCCCGCCCCTGAAGAAACCTGATTGAGTACGATACCTTTGATATTAGCATTCACTTTTCGCATGTGCGACATCAACAGGGACAGCGAGTGACCTTGCGTAACCCCTGCGCAAACAACGATGTACACACTGTCGACAATAGCCGACAGAACGATGGGATCGGAAAAAAGCACGCCGGGTGGAGAATCAATGATTGCAAAGCGGTATCCAGAACTCACCACGACATCCTTCATGAGTTTTCTCATTTCCGAGGAACTGAGGATTTCCGCCGGAAAGTTGGTCGCTTTTCCTGCCGTTAAAACATCCAGGTTCTGAGCCACCTCTCGATGAACCACTTCATCGAGTGTCGCCTCCCCGGCAAGAACCTCCACAAGGCCACGATCCTGTTCAATATCGAGTTTCTTTTCCTGGTGCAGACGAGGATAGCGCAGATCGCAGTCGAGCAACAGTGTTTTTTCTCCGCTCGCGGCCAGAGCTGTCGCAAGATTCATGGACGTGGTCGATTTTCCCTCGCCGGGATTCGGACTCGTCATCAGGATCCGCCACGAATCTTTTCCTTTAGCGGTGAAGCGCGCATGGGCGCGCAACAGTCCCGTAGCCTCGGATAAGGGCGACTTGAACTCTGCCTGCTTGGCCAGCGCAAGGTCATCCGACTTCACTTTTGGGATGGCTGTCACCACCGGGATGCCGTATTTCCTTTCCAGAACTTCGCCGCTCGTTATTGGATCAATCCTGTAGTCGACGAAGATCGCCATCCCAACACCCAGCATCAACCCGAAAAGCAAACTGATCATAACGGTCAGCTTCTTTCGCGGGAAAATGGGATTTTCCGGCGTGATAGCCGGGTCGATGATGAAGACATTACTCACCACCTGCGCTCTGCGAACACGCGCTTCTTCGCGGGCTTTGAGCAAATATATGTACAACTCCGCGTTGACGGTCGCCGTCCTGGTCAATACGGCCATTTGCCGTTCCGTTTCCGGCAGATTCTTGAGCTTGTCTTCGTATTTCTTGACAGCGACATTTGCTCCGGCGATTTGCTCGTCAACGGATGAAAGCGCGTTGTCCACCGAATGCCGAATCCGTTTCTTCAGTGCGTCGATCCGCGCCTGGAGTCTTTGCACCTTGGGACTGTCATCGACCAACTCTTCCTTCATCGCTTGCAAGGCCACCAAATTATCCGCAAGACTCTGCACCATCGAGCCGATTGCCGTGCTGGAACCAGCCGACAGGTCGGCCAGCAGATATCGGCTAACCTTTCCCGACTTGAGACTGTCTCTCACGGCCATCAACTGATGTTTCATGATGCCCAGACTTGTGCGTTGGATCTCCAGTTGAGAAATTTCATTGATCAGCGCTTTGGCTTCGTCCACCAGCAGAAAAACCCCCTTTTCGCTTTTGAACTCGTTTAGGGATTTTTCTCCCGTCTCCAGGTGATGTTGAATCAGGTTGAGCTGCTCACTGAGGAAGTCCATCGTTTGCTTGGCTTCCTGGCCAAGCTTGTCGATGTTGCGCTCGATATAGCTTTGAGTCATTGTATTGGCGATCTGGCGCGCCCGACCAGGATTCGAGCCACGCACACTGACAAAAAGCACGTTCCCCTTTGCATACCTCCCCAAGTCGTTGACATTCACGGAATTACGTAAACTCTGGACAACCTTTTGAAAGGACTTTCGAGTCACACGGATCACTCCCCTGGGATTCGGTTCCGTAGCAACGATCAGAACTTCCAGTTGTGGAACGATGAGGGATTCCCCGATATTTGCGCTTCCCAACGGACCAAAATGATCGGCTGTAACCTCGTAGCGACCATCTTCGAAATGCAACTTCAGTTCCTTGCCAACCAGTTCGTCCCCAATGACGAGCTTCTCAATCATCACCGGAGATGGATTCAAGCCTTTATCCTCATCGCCATCATGAGTGTCGTATTTGCTATCATAGAAGTAATCGAGCTTAAGCTTTCGCACAACCTCCTCGGCAATAGTCCGGCTAGAGAGTGTAATCTTCTCTTGATCAATATAAGATTTTGCGCCCAACCCCATGATATCGAAATCGCCAGAGGCAAACGGATTTGTCTGCTCTTCTATGGCGATGGTGGCAGTGGCTTTATAAATTTTCGTTTTCAGCAATGCGTATGCACCGCCAAGGAAAAGGAATACCAATACAAAAAAGGCTACCAGACGCCAGCGGCGCTGAAGGACCATGAGCATGGATGCAATACTTAGCCCGGTGTCCGTGTCGGTTACTTCAAAACTTCCGTTTTCGCTGGAATCGTTCATCATGTTTTTTCTATCGATTTAATTGATCTTGAATGTAGTAGTAATCCCGACCTGCGCCAAGCGGTTGATAAACCAAGGCATTCAGAGTCGGCGAGATCATTTGAATGACCTCATTCCATGATGCGAGAGCGCTCTTGGGTACGTAGACGATATCGCCAGGTTGCAAAGCCAGCTTCGACAGCTCCCCATCTCCCTTCAATTTTAACATTTCTTTAACATTGACTTTATAAGCATAGATTCCCTCCGGCCCCGGGCGCAGCACCGCGACATGCTTACGCTTGGCGCCGAGACGAAACCCCCCGGCTGCGGAGATGGCCGAGAAAAGATCAAGGCCCGATCCCGCAACGCTGACAGGTCCAGGCGCGTTGACATAACCCAGGACGAAGACCCTCTGATCGTCGGAGGTGGGGATATAAAGAACGTCGTTCTGGGCGAGATATATACTGGCGTTTCCACGCACGAGCAGGGTGCGAATGTTTATCATGTGCACTTTGCCGCCGCGGCTCAGATAGGTGCGGTCCACAACGCCGCCGGCAACACGACCGCCGGCCATGGCCAGAGCCATTTGGATATCAGTCTTCCGGAAAATCGGGTAGCGTCCGGGTTTGGCGACCGCGCCGAGGATAGTGAACACCTTTGAAGAAACCTCTACCGGCTCAATGTCAACTTCGGGATTACGCATTACCCGTTTTTTAAGCTCCAAATTGATTTTTTCCTGAGCCTCCCTCAACGTCAACCCTTCCACATTGATGTGACCGGTTTCTGGTATGAAAAGCGTCCCGTCTTCTTTGACGATTTTCACCCCGGACAGCTCCGGATATCGCCATACCGTGACCTTGAGGCGATCAAAAGGCCCTATGGTGTAAATGATCGATCGGGGATCGGGGTTCGCCAATTGGTCAACCTGTGGAAGAATGGCAACGGTGGGGATAGCGGTGGGCGGAGCAGTCCCGATAACAGTTTCCTTTGTTGAACAGGCGCTGCCAAAAACGATGATTATCAGGGATATGATCGTCGCCACGCTGACAAAAGAACCGATTGGGCTGAGACCGGGCTGCCTGTGCCAAACAGCCCTTGGCTTCTGAAAAGCGCACTCGCGCCATGTGAAGCGACCCGCTTGATTCTG
>CAZQAE010000134.1:0-7126 GCA_964591275.1 uncultured bacterium
ATTATACACTAAATTTAACAGTACAATTTGTCTCACTCTTATTGGCACAGAGGGTCCTCCGTCTTGGCCCGATAGCCATAGCATAAACCGATTTTATGGATCGTTCGAAAAGCGAGGGTGATAAGAGCAGGAATGTCCGGAATTAGTCCCAAAGGATTCCAGCCCGTGGCAGTTCCTTCAACTACAGCGGCGCCAATCGCCCAATTGTGAACGGTGTTGGCCAAGTTGTCCGATAATTCCAAGTCCTTTTCTTGTAAATCTTCTATCGAAGAAACTCCTCCGTCTCTCATAATATCTTTTTCATCGGCAAGCCACTTTCCGCCGCTTGATGCAGCCTCGATGGCTCCACGCATTGCTTTGCCGGGTACTATCTTTTGGACTAGCCATGCAGCCGGCTCAACAATTAAGCCAAGCGCCTTGCTGACCTCCCAGGGTTCATCAGCTTTCCAATTCGCAATTTCCTTTGTCTGCTGATCTTCATATTTTGTCATCGAGAAATCGGCGCTGGTTTTCATAGAAAATCCTCCTGCATCCAAGTTAAAGGCCACATGCCACCTATAAGTCGCCTTACTGGCTGGGTTGGGAGAATAAACACCAGCTATGCATGGTGTGTCAACAGTAAATAGCGAGAACAATCCACCCATAAGAAGTGTTTGGCTCCATTTGTTTATGGCATTAGATTAAAAGGAGCTAAACATTGAAAGAAAAGAACCCTCGTGTGGCTTTTGGACAGGGGATACGCGCCCTACGCGAGGCGCGTGGATTAACGCAGGCACAGCTTGCCGAGCGCTCCGATCTTCAATCCTGGAAATACATCGGCACGGTCGAGAACGCCCGCACCAACATCACGCTTACGAACATCATCCGGCTTGCCCAGGGACTTGGACTCTCCTCCGCCGAACTGATGAACGCCTGTTTCCCGGACGACAAATCCCGCAAGGATCTTCTCCACGAACTGCTCGCCCTGGCTGCGAAGAAAGATGAGAAAACGATCCAACTCACCCTGGGCATTCTGGCCGAAGTAAAGAAGGCGGGAGATTAACTCCCGCACTGAAAATTCATCAAAAGTTCAATATCCGATTCCCGCCGCAACCGTCGATACCGCTCAATCTCCTGATCGCTGAGCTTGCGGATTCGCACCAGGTCGCCCTCGATGCTGTCTGCGCTCCAATCGATGACGATGTACACGGCGCCGGCAATCTCTATGAGCGGAGGAATCATGTCGACCCTCCTTCATCGCAGCGATAACGGTACTGGCAGTCCGCGCAGGCCCATGACCGGTTTTTCCAGAAATGCCCAGCCTCGATAGCGCTGAGGACAGTACAAACAGTCTCCAGAGCTTCGGTGATCTCCTTTTCCCCACGCTTGATGTCGCAGAGCTGAAGGGAAGGGCTCTTCGTCTTCACCAACAGCTGATAGCGAAGCCCGACTTCACCGATGCCGATCTCCCGGCAGGCGTGAGCGTATAGTGAGGGCTGAAGCTCGAAGTCGAGCTGCCACTGCGCATATCTCTTTGCGGCGGTCTTATGCTCCACGACGACGGGCAGACCTTTCTCTTCGACGATCAGATCCATCGCGCCGATCAGCTGCGGCTCCATGACTTCGCCGGTCCCAGGGTCCGTCAATCCAATGCTGAAGGGCTGCTCGACGGCCAGGACGGTCGGTACGTCGCTTTTGGCGTGAAAGGTCCGCAGGAGGGCTACACCGGCGTCCATGAAAGCGCCCTCGTCCTTCTTCTCGTCGAACACCACCGGAATCGGTCTGTCCATCTCCTTGTCCCAACGGTCACGGAACCAGGTGATCAGGGCATCCTCCTCCGGCTTCTCTTCCTTTCCCATGATGTAGCTGTAGTGAAGCGCCAGTGCGTGATGCACCGCTCCACCGAGGACCATATTGACCGGCCTGTGACTCGGCTCGACGCCGAGGATGTAACCGAAATGGAACTTCGCAGGGCAGATTTGATACCCCTTTATTTGGCTGTACGAAACGTGCATGCTTCTGCGCAGCACGGATAGGGGTTCTGTATCCAGCAGCATATTAATGCTCCTTCTGTTGTCGGGTTTTTGTATGTATGAGGATCGCTATCGATAGGGGACCCGGGCGCCAGAGAGGGCACCCAGGGTCACGCGAGAATTTCCCAGAAAATATTTTATAGGCAGGATTTTAGCTGCCCTGCAGTTCACCGATCAATGACGACGCTTCATTCTTCGTGACGAAAGCCAGCTTCTTGGCGTACCTTTCCAGGGACATCTTCTCAAGCTGGTCCTCCGTGAGCCCTTTCTCGCCGGCCAGGGACTTGATGTAGGAGTGCTGGCGACTCGTCAGCCGCGAGTCACCGTTGGCATTCCCATTGCCGTTCCCATTGCCGGGGGCTTTACTCTGGCCGTTTCTATTACCGTTGCCGGGAGTACCTCCCGAATGCTTCCCACCATTTTGAGGCTGCTCATCGTAGAGGGACAAACCAAGCCCCAGCAGACTCGCTGCTTTCTTCAAAGCGTCGGTACTTGCCGCCTTCAGGTCATCGCCCAGGCACACGATCTCACTGTCGTCTTTCCGGCGAGTGATCTCCGAGGATCCGAAAGCCATCTTAATGACTCCGGCAGCGAGGAGCTTGCCGACCACGAATACTTCCTTCTCCTCGACCTGGTGAGAGACGATCTCGAAGCTCCAGCCGCCCTCGTAGGCCTGATTGAGCCGGCGGATATAATGGACTGCCTCAATGTAGTTTAACTGATCTCCGAAAGCGCCGGGGCGGGTCTTTACCAGTTCCACCGGGAAGGGTGCCTCCAGGGCTTTGCGTACTTCAACATTGTCTTGCATGTCGTACCTCCTGATTGTTTTGAGTTTGTTGGCGGGGTTTAACTGTTACAGGCTGCGGGGAGAGTTTCGGGGCAGATGCTGAAAGCCATGTCCACGACTTCAATGATCTCGGGCAGCAGCTTCAATAGATGGGTCTTTTTAGCGTGATAGGATTTGATGTACTGAATAGCCTGACGCCCGACCTGCTCACCCTCAAATAGGTTCACCAGCACCGCGGCGCCGATCTCGGCCACGATCTCGTTATCGCGCTTGTCTTCTTTGCTTCGGCCCTGCCGGAGTTTGCCGGTGCGATGATGCAGGGCGTGAGCCAGCTCATGCGCGTGGGTGAAGGCATCGTGCGTGTATAGGGTGATGGCGCCGGATTCCGGTTTGTCCTTGTGGCTGTATAGGCCAAACACACGATCACTGGCGGCGCCGGTGTATGTGACCGGGATCTCCAATGCGTCGGCTACCACCTGAAGTTTCGGGATAGTCTTTGCGACCGTCTCCGGCAAAGGCTCGCCCTCCGTGTCCTCGACCCTGAAGATCGAGGCCGCTATAAAGCCGATCAGCACGGTTTTCTTATCCTCGTCATCCTCCTCGATGTTCTTGAATCGCGGCACCAGGATGCCGAAACTCTTCGCGCCTTTCTTTACCTGACGGTCACCGCCAACCACTGGCGATAGCCTCTGGCGTCTGATGTGCCTTGCAGAGCCACCAGGAAGCGATTCGCCGGGGACCATTTGATGCAGGGGCTTGTGTTGGGTATCTGCGCTGCGCGGGTCAGCGTGTCGATCAGGCCTTCCGGCTCCTCGAATGCCGCGGCTATTTGCTCCAGGACAGAGCGGGCTCTCTGGTTGAGTGGATGCATCAACACCACCGGTCATTTTCGAAAAAGTCAGTTATGGCGGCAGCAATGCCGACGACAATTTCCGTTGCGAAGATGATGATGGCAAGGTTTTTTGAGAACCAGAAAATGAGAGTTTTCATCTTTTCCCTTTCGTGAATGTGGTGGCCGGCAGGATCAATCCCGCCGAATATATGTCTCAAAGGTTTGGGATTATTGGTGCAGAAGAATTGCTTGCCGGTAATCAATCGTGAGAGATCTCTCGTAGGGATCACCAGCGAGGTGCTTCTTGACCTTGGCGCAGATCATCGCCGCCAGGCCGCAGGCGCAATAGACGGTGGATTTCTCCGTGCACGGTGCTTGGAAAGCTTCTGCGCTCGTGTGGAGGGTACTTTGGTAATACTCGACGCCCAGAGGGTCAATCGGCTCAACGGCGATTATACGGCCCACCTCAGCGCCCATACGGCTGTCGATGAAAAGCTGAACGGCGGCGTTGTACTTCACCTGTTTCCAGATGGCGATCCGGGCGTCCATTGAGTCCACCGCGACGATCACGATGCCGGCCAAAGGCTGATCGACATACTTGACGGGGCAGGCCTCAATCTCCACGCCGTGGAAAAGCTCAACCATGTCCCGCAGGGCTTCGGCCTTGAACAAACCGCAATCCTGCGCGGAGAACATTTGATTCGGCAGATTATGAATCTCCACCCGATCCGGGTCATAGGCCTTGATGTTTCCAACGCCCATTTTCGCCAGGGTGAAAGCTGCGAAGCTTCCTACGGCGCCGCAGCCGATAACGGTCACACGGGCCTTCTCTAGCCTCTCCATGGGGATGATGTCGAGCTGTCTGCGGTAGACGCTTTCAGCGTTCATACGAATCCTCCAATCCCGTCGAGCTTGGCCATGTACTCGGCCATCGATATTTCGCCATGCTGAAAGCGGCGCTCAAGCTCGGCGTAACTGGACTCAAATATGAGATCTTCATCAAACTCATCGAACAGCAAGCTCTTCCTGGCTTTGCCGGGGGACACGATGCCACGGCTCTGCATTACCTTCTCAACGATTTGAGCCTTGCAATCCTCGTAAAGATCAAAATCGGGCAGCAGCGGCTCGATGCAAATATCGTGGAAGGTGTGCCTGAAAGGCTCAAACATATCCACACGACATTTGGAATTACCGGCCTTGTTGACGACGATGCTGACGAGGTATCCGTCGTTGCATAATCCCTCAATGGTGTCGTCATCGGTGTTGGACCAAAAACACTTCATCTCGCCGTGACTGTGGAGCCACAGCCGCAGCGATTGCGGATCTTTGTCCTGGCGCTCCATGTCAATGAGGAGCCGCGCCACATCCTCGTTGTCCATCTCCGTACTACTCGAATCGCAGGTCTGCTTCGGTAGATAAACTTCCGGCACGATCAGGTCATCACCATTCTTATGCACGAGACCTAGGGCCGAGAACTCTCCTTTGGCCAGCGCGGTCCAATGCCGGATCTTCTCAAGCACAAACGGGGCGATCTTCACTGTGATCATTTTGGTTATCCTCCTCTTCAGGTTCGGTGTGAAATTTACAATCGTGGTTGTCGCAATCAATGCACTCATCGCCGTCATGCGCGTCGTAACAAACCTGGACATCGCCGGCGTTTGGGCATCGATTCTCATCGCAGGTCACGCAGCTTTGCGGCGACGATGCATCCCGGCACATCTCCACCTGGACGTTCCATTCGTCGCAATCCCGGCAGCGCACGCAGGTGTAAAGCTGGGCAAACTCCGCGCAACGGGTATATCGGTCGTCCCAGTACGGACAGGCGTCGCGGTCACACTCCACGCAATCCAGGGTGGCGGCATTGCGGAAGCAGTCTTCATATTCCTCATCATCATCTTCCCGCCACTCAGGGTCCCATTTCTCGATTTTCAGATAGGCATCGTCGGCGTTATAGGACCCCAAATACTGGTGGATTAGTATTAGCGCCGGGACATAGTCTTTCGCCGCCAAAAGCTTGGTCAGCGATAGACTGATGTTGCCGAGGCAGGGCTGGCCGGAGCTATTGACGTGCGGATGATGATAGCCGTCGACTATTCGATCCGGCTCCAGGTTTCGTATCTCCAAGGAATTGGTCGTGAAGGCTATTTCAATCTCAAACCTGCCCAGGTCGTACACATAGTCTTCATGCACAATCTCGATGGGGCCGGTCTCAGCGGTCAATGAGATGTCGTCGAAGGTGATGGACCGAAACGGTGACGGCTGCAGCTTCAAAAGTTCGCGGAACTCTCTGATCGCGTTTTCTCTTTTCCGCGCAGTACCGACTTGCTGAACCGCCTCGACTGCCTCCTTTAACTCACGGTTCTTAGTGACAAGCTCGATGATCTCCTGGGTTTTCTTTGTTGCGTCGTAATCATTGTCCAGGATGTTGCGTTCCATGTTGTGAAGGCTTTGCTCCAAGGCACGTACCATCACGCCCGCGAAGGAATCCTCCTCGACTTTGTATGAGTACTTCCCGATGAACTTCACGGTCTGGCTCAGAGCTAAAGCGGCAATCACATCAAAAACGCGATTGATGACGTTAGGGGCGCCGTTGAGGGGCTCCAGACACTCCAGATCGAAGGGGATGATAATCCGCCGGCCATTTACGTAGGCCAGTGGCTGAAGCTCTCCGCCGGTCTCAGGACCTAGCGGCGTAGCATCGCTGTCCGGCACTTCCGAGCAAACTGATGCACATACCTGGATAAGCTCACCGCCAACCGGGAGCGCGAAGGGCAGGGGCACGTCATCGCGATGAACGAAAACCTCTATCTCAGACTTGAATGTTTTCGCCGCCGGTAAATCAAAGTCCAGATTTACGCGATGATAGCTGATGGGCAGATTGTACTTTTGGCTCTCGAACTCAAGCAACGAACGTAGCGGCTCAGTGCAGTCTCCGTCGATCATAACGTCTCCTTTCAAGGCGAGGACCGGAGCAGAGGACAAACCTCTACCCCGGCCATTGAGGAATGTGTCGTCTTTGGAATGAGACGAGGCGGGTTAGGCGTTTCCGCCTTCAATCTTTGGCGTCATGGTTACGATGTCTCCCTCGCTGACCGCGGCGCCGGTGGAACAACCAAGGCCGTTGATCGTGAGGGAATAACCGGTGCCATCGAAGTCGGCTTTGTTGAGAGCATCCTGGACAGTGGAGCCTGCGGGCAAATCCGCTTGACGAGCGCTATGACCGAGCTTCAATACTTTGATCTTCATGATGAGTTTCCTTTTCGCGAAATGGTTGAATGAAGAGTTCTTTATCACTACTCTTATGGGAGAAAACACTCATATTTCACTGGTCTTTACTTCTCCAGGTACAACCTGGTCCATCAATAGCCCCCTTCCAGGCGCCGGAAAGATTCTCCTTAAACCCTCAAGGAAGTAGAGAGGGTAGAAGTAGGCGCAGGAGTAGAGGCTGGAGGCAGTGACAATTGATGTGTGAAAGAGTGGATGAGACATTGTAGG
>CAZQAE010000135.1:0-7072 GCA_964591275.1 uncultured bacterium
CGCGTCGGCTGTGTAGGCCTCCGGCGCCATGAAATTTGTCGTAAGAGCAAGGATGGAAGTTTTCGGCCTCGCAATCCCTGTGTGAAAATACTGCTTCGACGCGCAGGCCAGTATCATCGTCGCTTTGGCCTTTTTCTGTGATTTAGATTTCCCGCTCAAAAGAGACAATCCCTGATCCGGCAGGTCCACCAGGTAGTTATGCCCTGAATAGGAAACGATGCGCCCCTGCCCCGCGCCATGCAGGATTGAGCCATCTGGCAAGGGTATGGGGTAATCCTTATTGCCAAGCAACGCTTCAAGGTAATCGCCGACAGCGTCGCTGATGTATCTGCCTCTATATCCAATGAGGACCAAATAGACATGAAAAGGCTCGGTGACTCCGTTTTTCCTCCACAATCCTTTCGGCACGCATGTGCGCGTGTGGATTATCACCTGGCTTATCTTTTCGGTCGGATTGTTCACTACAAGCAGGCGGGACCATTTTGGACTTTTTTCAAACCAGGTCCTGTAGCCGTACATGGCGCCCCAATAAAGATTGGTATCCGGGTTGTCCCCGTTGCCGAGTTTTTTTGAAACGGGAACGATGCCCTGATGTTCATTATCGCAAAGGGCCACGTAATGCGTGATGACCAGCGAATTTTGGATTTCCTTCGCTGTTTCCGCGTACCATTTTTCGAGCGGCCAGACTTGGTTCGCCAAGCCGGGTTCATCAGCGCTTGCGGCAAAAGCGATCAGCGTTGCGCATAGCAGTCCAATGATCGCAAGACATGAGATCAGATGGATCGGTTTCAAGCGATGCTCTATCCGATTAACCAGCATGATTGAACCTCCCTGGTTAACCAGCATGGTTGAACCTCCCTGGGCTTTTCATCCCATTATTGCAGCATGGATATCTAAAGGCTTCGAAGTGTGAAATTTTTCAAATCCCAGGACGCTCCGGGAAAACTCCGCGTTGTCAAATCCTTAGCGTGCATGATAAAAGGCCCTCGGTGAAAAAGGAGTTTTATTCGCTAATAACCGTGTTAATTTTCGCACCTCATTTGGAATTCAATGAACAAAACGAAACGGAACCGGATCGAAATTCTCGTCAAACGTACGGTCAGCATTTTCGCCTATTCTTTTATGCTGGCGATTGTCATGGCGCTGCTGCCTGCCTTGCTGGCCTTCGCCTTCACATGGGATCTCATCCGGCGAAACTCCTGGTCCCTGCTACGATGCCTTGCCTTTCTTGTTTTATATCTTGGCGCCGAGCTTCTCGGGGTCATTGTCGCATTCGGCATTTGGATTTTCAGCGGTCGCTTCATCGGGCTTGGAAAAATCCGCTTTATTGATTGGTCCTATCTCCTTCAGCGCTGGTGGGGTGGATGGCTCTTCCACGGCACCTTTCGCATTTTCGGGATGCAACTCGAAATCGACGAGCCCGAAGGACTTGATCAAGGTCCGCTGATACTTTTCATCAGACACGCCAGTTTGCCGGACACATCCCTTCCCGGCGCATTATTCGTATTGCGCCACAACATCAGGCTTCGTCACATAATAAAAAAAGAACTGCTCTGGTCTCCGCTACTGAACATCGTCTGCAAAAGATTGGGGCATTACTTTCTGGATCGCGATTCGAAGGACACGGGAAAAGAACTGCGTTGCATTGGTCGCCTGGCTGAAGGAATGGGGTCTAAAGACGGCATCATGATCTACCCGGAGGGCACCCGTATTACGCCGGACAAGCGCAAGCGTATCCTCGAAAAAATCTCTGAATCCGGAAACGACAATCTTTTGGAAAAAGCGCTGGCCTTGCGAAATGTTCTGCCTCCGCGCCTAGGCGGTTCGCTGGCTATTCTTGAAGCCAACACCAGAGCTTATGCCGTGTTCTGCGCGCATGTGGGTTTTGACGCGGCGAATAAAGCCCTGAATCTTCTGAACGGATCGCTCATCAATCAAAAGATTAAAATCAAAATGTGGAAAGTCCCGTTTGAAAATATCCCCACAACACGCGAAGAACGGATCGAGTGGCTCTACCATCATTGGATGAAAATTGATGAGTGGATCGAACACAATAAACAAAACGAACCGAGGCTTTTCGCTGAAACTTGCGAACCCATGGGGAAAGCCGGCTAAGGCACGGTTATTGGAATCGCCCGCCAGGAAGTGTTGCCGATTCCGTCCGATACGTAAACGATGACTTCATACGATCCTGCTGCGCGATACGTATGTTCAACTTGCTCACCCTTTGCGCGACTTAGATCGCCGAAATACCATTCATAGGCCAAAATGCCGTCCGCATCCATCGCCTCGGCCTCGAAAGAGACTGTCATGTCGTCTTGGTCGGCGGCCTGCGCCGAAAGCACCGGCTGCGCATTAGCTTCCCAGGGCCACTGTTCGAGAATAGGCGCTTCGATATCCTCCCCCGACGGAATTGTCCAAAGCACCTGGCCCTCGGAAGTTTCCGAACTCGCTCCAGCCATCAACATGACTTGCTTCGTCAATTCCAGGTTGATGGATATGGCATCGTTGAGAGTGTAATCGGTGAACATGAAGCTTCGGTCATTTACAAGTCCCGATTGGAATTTTTCCGGTATGCGCGAAAGGCCCATCCAGTTGCCCAGAATGCCCCCCACCGAGGAAGGATTGCAGTCGCTGTCCTGGCCGCAGCGCATGGCGATCTTCATGGATTTTTCCAGGTCGCCTTCACCATAAAGAAGGCCCAGCAAAACGTATGCGCCGTTGAGCTTGGCGGCGATGTTGTAAGCCGGATCAAAATCATGTTCCCATCCCGGACAACGATCCGCGCCGCCCCAGGCATCCTGCAATAGAAACCATATTTCCTCCCAGCTATCTCCCAGTGCGTGCCTTGCGATGACATCCTCCACCACCATGCGGTATTGGGAACCTTCCGGCAGCGCTTTGCGACCCGCCTCGACGATGTCCATGATGTCTTCAGCGAAAAAGGACGCCGCGTGCATGGCCGCCATGAACACGCCACCGAGCACGCCGTCGCCGTAATTCATCACGTGCCCGGCGCGCCAGGACAGCTCGACGGCCTGATTGACGAGACCGGGACATAAAGTTCCCACGAAATCCGCTTCAATCTGCCAGTCGATGTCGTCGCAATGCTTGTTGTTTTCGTAGTGGCCCGAATCCGGCGCGGGAATGCCGTTTCGTAAATTGACCCGCGCCACGAGATTGGCGTGGGCCAATAGAAAATGCGTATCTTTGAAAGCCTCGCCGAACAGCACCCAGCTTGCGTTGACGCCGTCATTGGTCATCACGTCGATAAAGGGAATCTCAACGTAAACGTCATCTTGCACGTATCCGTTGTTTATCCGATCCGGCTGCCATTGGGGTACTTCGTTTTCGGGAATGATTCTATCGGTGTATTGAAACTCCGTGGGAGCGCCCCATGCGACTCCCGCCATCTGGCCGATCCATGAGCCGCGGATTTTATCTTCCAGGGCATCTTCATAAATGATGTATTGCGTAGGAGCATCATCGTCGACAGTATCATCGTCGAGGGTATCGTCATCGTCCGCATCATCATTCGCCTGGTCCGAACTTGTCGAATCGTCATCATCGTTATCGCATGCCGACAGCGAAAAGATGACAGCAACAATTATCGCAAAAACAAATCCGGTTCGCATTTTCATCTGTTCCTCCGCCATCAGGTTTTGCCAGGATAACCGCTACGCCCGTTTTTAGGCAAGAGTTGGTAAAGCATCGTGTATCACCTGGTGATAGTGTTCTCTTCAATTGCCGAGTGATTATGTTCCCATGAAAAGAAGGACAAAACGGAATCAGAGGCTCCTTAGCCAGACAACCTCCCTTGACACGTCCCATGCCCCATTTATAGTTGTTTTACTTGATGCGAGGTAAGAAAAATCGTGATTCCGCAAAAATTATCCATCGTCGTTCCGGTTTATAATTCGGAAGAAACCCTTTCGCTGCTTTGCGATAGGGTCGAGGCTGCCATGCAATCGCTCGGGCGAGAATACGAACTCATCCTTGTGGACGATGCCAGCCGCGACGATTCCTGGGCGCAAATCAAGAAAATCACGTCAGGCAAGAAAAAAATCCGGGGCATACGGCTTTGCCGCAATTTTGGTCAGCACAACGCTTTATTGTGCGGCATTCGCGCGGCCCGTTATGAAATTATCGCCACAATCGACGACGACCTCCAGAATCCGCCGGAAGAAATCGAAAAACTGATTCACAAACTCGGTGAAGGGTACGACGTTGTTTACGGCGTGCCGGAAATGGAGCAGCACGGATTTTTTCGTGATATTGCGTCCATGATTACAAAGCTGGCCATCCAGGTAAACATGGACGAAAAGGCCGTACGGCAAGTCAGCGCCTTTCGCGTGTTTCGCACGAAACTGCGCGACAGTTTCTCGGACTTCAACAGCCCCACATTGTCCATAGATGTCCTACTGTTCTGGGGCACGAGCAAGTTCGGCTCCATGAAAGTAAGGCACGACCCCCGGCGGCACGGCCAGTCCAATTATACTTTTCCGAAACTTGTGGCGCACGCTACGAAAATGATAACCGGATTTAGCGTACTGCCGCTGCGCATCACCAGCTGGTTCGGTTTTGCCTTCACCTTTTTCGGCCTGATGTCTCTGGTCTTCGTCGTTTTTCGTTTTATGATTCAGGGAACGCAGGTCAGTGGATTCACCTTTCTCGCATCAATCGTGTCCATCTTTTCGGGCGCAACGATGTTCGCCCTGGGGATAATCGGCGAATATCTTGCCCAGGTACATCTGCGCGTGATGGGAAAACCGGTCTTTGCCGAATCTGATAGAACATTCGGCGAAAATGAAGATATTGCCGCTCAAGACGATGGTGTATAAATGAAGCGCCTTCATCCTTCGCTTATAAAACTCGGCTTCGACAACGACTCTGGAATACCGTTGTGAAAAAATATCGCGTGCCATTCAATCGACCATTTTTGACCGGTAAAGAACTCGACTACATCGTCGAAGCCGTGCAGGGTGGCTGGATTTCCGGCGACGGCGCCTTCACCGGGAAATGCCGGCGTATTCTGGAAGAGGCTATCGGCGCTCCTCGGGTATTTTTGACGACATCCTGCACGGACGCGCTGGAGATGTCCGCGCTTTTGCTGAACATCCAACCCGGCGATGAAGTGATTGTTCCCTCTTTCACCTTCGTAACAACGGCGAATGCTTTCGCATTGCGCGGCGCCAAACTCGTTTTCAGCGATATTCGCCCGGACACGCTCAATCTCGATGAAACCCGGCTCGAAAGTCTCATCACGCAAAAGACCAAAGCCATCGTACCGGTTCATTATGCGGGAATCGGCTGCCGAATGGATGTCATCATGGAGATTGCCGCCAAACGCGGAATCCCTGTTGTCGAAGATAACGCGCACGGTCTTTTCGCTGAATTTCGCGGGAAACCTCTTGGAAGCTTTGGCCAAATGGCGACATGCAGTTTCCACGAAACGAAAAACATCAGCAGCGGGGAAGGCGGAGCCATTATCATCAACGACGCCTCCTTGATAGAACGGGCGGAAATCGTCTGGCAAAAGGGCACTGATCGTTCCAAATTCGTTCGCGGCCAGGTGGACAAGTACTCATGGGTCGATTTTGGATCCAGCTTTTTGCCCTCCGATATCATCGCCGCCTATCTCCTGGCGCAACTGGAGGCTCGGGAAACGATTCAAAGCCGGCGAAAGCACATCTGGGAGCGTTATCATAATGAACTGGCGCAATGGTGCGGCGCAAATGACGTGCGCACGCCCTATGTGCCTGAAGAATGCACACGGCAGTCCTGACACATGTATTATTTGATAATGCCCACGCCTGAGCGAAGAACTCAATTCATCGACTACTTAAGGGAACGCGGCATATTGGCCGTTTTTCATTATTCGCCGCTTCATCTTTCCTCCATGGGGCGCAGCTTCGGTTTTGGCAGCGGAGATTGCCCCGTCACTGAGCAAACGAGCGACAGATTGGTCCGATTGCCGTTTTATAATGATTTAAACGATGATGATTTGAGCTATGTCATAAGCAGCGTTATTTCTTTCCAATAGGCGGCATTTGTTTCGCGGCAAAGCGGGCGAATCCGGGATCAATCAATGAATCAGAAAGAAAAATGGGGAGATCGTAAAAAGCTCATGCTTGCGGCAGGCGGAATTCTGCTGCTGGGCGTCGTATCTCTTTTATCTTTGTATTTACGGGAGTTCGTGAAATGCCACCATGACGTCACCATTTACGCGCAGGCCGCCCGCAACCTGGCCGACGGCAAGGGACTAACGACGAACCTTCGTTATGTATTCGAAGTGCCGATGACACCGCTAGTCGACGGACAACTGTCCTGGCAGTATTTGCGAAACCTGGGCCAGCCGTTTTTTCTCTGGGCGCCCATCAAGCTCTCCGGCGGAAGCGAAACATCCATTCTGATCTTTTCTTCCCTCGTGTTTTTTCTGACGCTCATTCCATTTTACCTTATCACCAAAAAATTATCCGATCCGCTCACCGGCGTTGTCGCGTGTGTTTTATGCCTTTTGGATCAATGGATCCTCCGCGTCGGGTATCAGGGATTCACGCAAGTGCCCTTCCTGTTTTTTATGACATGGTGTTTCTATTTCTTTATCCGCGATGAACGACATGACGCCAGGTCGCTTTGCGTATCAGCGCTACTTCTCGGCGCGGCCTCCTATTTTCGCGAAGATGCCCGCTACATCGCCATCGCCATGATCGCGTACCTGGTGATCATACTGCGCGGTCGGACGCGCCTATGGAAACCGATATTGCTCTATGGGATTTTCTTTGCGGCGACTCTGCCGCGCTCGTTATATTTTCTGCACTATTTCGGCACAACCACAACGCCCTATGTTTCATTTCTGTTATTGAACTTCCTTGAACCCTATCCCAGTTGGATAGCCACGAGCTATCTGGACCTGCCTTCGGTCAAGGAGATCATTGTCTCCTATCCCCTGGATCTTTTTGAAAGGGGGCTGCATTTTCTTTGGCGAAGTTTATGGTTGATTCCAAAATTGCACGCGACCACCATGCTTTTGACGATCCTCGGTCTGCCCATAGTCATGCGCAGTAAGACG
>CAZQAE010000136.1:0-6611 GCA_964591275.1 uncultured bacterium
GAATTGTCCTTGTGCGGCCATGAGAGCCATTTTCGCCGTAAATTTCAATCGTCCCTATGGGACTAAAATCTTCGTGTCGCCCGAAAATTCGCCGATGAATCGGCGGGCTATTTTCCATTGTCCCTACGGGACCATAGCGCATGAAGTAGTTTTTGATTTATTGCTGCGAAAAGGCATAACTTAGCGCCATTCGCGACAGGCATCAGGCCCAAAGCGAACCTTTCATGAAAATGGGATGACAGGCAGGGCCGAGTTAAGTTTCTGCTTTCATAATTTCCGTTTTGTGCGTCGAACATTTATTGTTCATGCAAACATTTTCACACGGACGATGCCAGTCGACATTTTCTGATCAGTCGGAAATTTTTATTCGGCGGCGGACTGCTTCGGCGAAAGCCGAGCATGATAGAGACTTTGCGCCGGGGACCCATTTGGCGAGGTCGCCGGTCATTTCGCCGGCTGCGATGGCGGAGTTGAGGCCAGTCGATGCCGCGTGGGCCGCTTCATCCCAGCCAATATATTCCAGCATATTGCATCCGGAAAGAATGAGCGAAGCGGGATTGGCCAGATCCTTTCCGGCGATGTCCGGCGCGGCGCCGTGCACGGCCTCGAAAACTGCCGCTTCATCGCCGATGTTTGCGCCGGGAGAAAGGCCCAGCCCTCCTACCAGCGCCGCCGCCGCATCGGAAAGATAATCCCCGTTGAGGTTCGGCGCGGCCAGAACGCTGTGATTTTCCGGCGAAAGAATCAAATCCTGAAACATGGCGTCCGCGATGCGGTCCTTGACGATGACGGCGGACCCTTTCGCCTCGGCCTCCGTCACCACGCGCCCCGCATATTCCTCCCGGGCCAGCTCATAGCCCCAGCGCATAAAAGCGCCTTCGGTGTGCTTCATGATATTGCCCTTGTGCACGAGCGTGACAGATGGTCTGCCGTTTTTCAGGGCGTACTCGAAGGCTGCGCGTATCAGGCGCTTGGACCCTTTTTCGGACATGGGTTTTATGCCCACGCCGGAATCCATGGCGAGGGGATCTCGTTTTTCCTCGGCCAGCCGGGCATTCACGCAAGCCAAAATTTCCGCGGCCTCAGTCGAATGCGCGGGCCACTCCGCGCCGACGTACACGTCCTCGGTGTTTTCTCTAAAAATGACCAGATCGACATTTTCCGGGTGCTTCATCGGCGACGCCGTTCCGGGGACGTGGCGCACCGGGCGCACGCCGGCATAAAGGTCCAGAGCCAGGCGCATTGCCACGTTCACCGACCGGAAGCCGCCGCCGACGGGAGTTGTCAGCGGGCCTTTTATGACCACGCGGAAGCGCCGGATCGCCGCAATGGTTTCGGCGGGCAATAAAGCACCCTCGCCGTATTTTTCCAAAGCCTTTGCGCCGGCGAATATTTCACACCAGGCCACGGCCCTTGCGTCGCCGTATGCGGCTTTGACCGCGGCATCAAGAACACGGCGCGTTGCTTCCCAAACTTCCGGCCCGATGCCGTCGCCCGCAATAAAGGGGATGATGGGATGATCAGGCGCACGCACGCCTTCGGGACCCATTGCGATGATATCGCCTTTGGGGATGGTTATCGAAACAAACTCGGTCATTTTTTAATCGTTTTCCCGGATGAAGCTGATGAGTCCTCCAGCCAGGAGAATCCCGCGCTCTCTTTCGGACAGATCTAGGCCCGCGTCGAAAGTGCGCGCGCCGCATTGAAATGTCAGGCTCATCTTCTCGCCAAGGGCGCGGCGAAGATCGGAAAACTCCAGCGTGTCGTCTTCACTGAGATTTTCGTAAACGTCTTTATCGACAATCATCGGGATGATGCCGAAGTTGATAAGGTTGTTGCGATGAATTCTGGCAAAAGAAAGAGCCAGCGCCGCGCGCACGCCCAGCGCTCTGGGGGCCAGCGCCGCGTGTTCCCGGCTTGATCCCTGTCCGTAATTTTCGCCGCCCAAAATGACGCCGCCGCCTTTTTCTTTGGCTTTTTTGGCAAAACCGGGAGCGAGATTGGCAAAAACGTATTCGGAAATGGCCGGGATATTCGAGCGCAAAGGCAATATTTTCGCCCCCGCGGGCATGATGTGATCCGTGGTGATGTTGTCGCCGGTTTTCAAAAGGATTTCCACCTTCAGCGAATCCGGCGGAGGGGGCATATCGGGCAGCGGTTTTATGTTGGGACCGAAGCGAATCTCGATGCTTTCGGGCTGCGCAGGCGGCGCATAAAAATTCGCTACGCTGCTCGAAATCGGCAGGTTGTATTCCGTTTCATCCGGGTCGTCGAGGGTTTGCGGATCGGTGAGCTGCCCCGTCAGGGCGGTGATCGCAGCGGTCTCCGGGCCGACCAGATAGATGCTCGCGTCGGCAACGCCGCTACGCCCTTCGAAATTTCTATTGAAAGTGCGCACGGTGACTCCGCCAGATGGAGGCGCCAGGCCCATGCCGATGCACGGCCCGCAGGCCGGTTCCAGGATGCGCGCGCCGGCGGCGAGCAAATCGGCCAAAGCGCCGCTTTCGATGATGGCCTGCAAAACGTCTCGTGAGCCGGGAGATATAACGAAGCTGGTGTCCGGGTGGATTTTCTTGCCTTTGACGATGGCGGCCACGTGCATCAGGTCGTCATACGAGGAGTTGGTGCAGCTTCCCACGATGACCTGCTGCACGGGCAGGCCCTGGATCTCTTTGACGGGCGCGACGTTATCGGGGCTGTGCGGCTTTGCGACCATGGGAACAATCTCGGAAAGGCGCACGTCGATAATTTCATCGTATTCGGCTTCCGAATCGGCGGCGAGTTTGATCCATTTTTCATCACGTCCCCGCCGGGCCAGATAATCCATTGTCACTCTGTCAGACGGAAAAACGGAAGTGGTCGCGCCAAGTTCCGCACCCATATTTGTGATGGTGGCGCGCTGCGGCACGGACAGGGTTGCGACGCCGTTGCCGCCGTACTCAATAATTTTCCCCACGCCGCCGGAGACCGAAAGCAGGCCCAGGATATGCAGAATCACGTCCTTGGCGCCGACGCGCGGTCCGAGCTTTCCGGCAAGGCGTATCAGCGTGACCTTCGGCGTTTTCAGATAAAAGGGCCGACCCGCCATGGCTGCGGCCACGTCCAGGCCCCCCGCGCCGATCGCGAGCATGCCGATCCCGCCGGCGGTCGGCGTGTGGGAATCGGAGCCCAGCAGAGTCTTTCCGGGCGCAGCGAAGTTTTCCAGATGAAGCTGGTGAGAGACGCCATTTCCCGGCGGCGAAAAAACGATGCCGTATTTCGCGGCGGATGTTTGCAAAAAAAGATGGTCGTCGGAGTTCTCAAAGCCTGTCTGCAGGGTGTTGTGATCCACGTACGAAACCGACAGTTCCGTTGACACGCGCCGCCTGCCTAAGGCGGCGAAGTGGAGCATGGCCATGGTGCCGGTGGCGTCCTGCGTGAGGGTCTGGGCGATCCTGATGGCGATGTCGCCTCCGGGGCGTAGATCCCCTTCGACAAGGTGCTCTTTCAGGATTTTGTGCGTCAGTGTGCCGCGCATGATAGGCTACCTATCCTCAATGGGAATACAGGGGCGCTTGTGATCGCCGATGTATTCCTGCAAGGGGCGGAAAAGCCGATTGGCGCCGATCTGCTCGAGCCAGTGCGCGCACCAGCCGGCCACGCGTGAGATGGCGAAAACCGGCGTGAACAAGTCGCCAGGCACGCCCAGGGCGTCCAGGACGATCCCCGAATAGAAGTCCACGTTCGGGTGCAATCCCTTGTGAGAAAGCCTTTCTTTGGACTTTTCCTCGAGCATCAGAGCAGTACGATAGAGATTCTTGCGCCCTTCCCCGGGCACGATCTCCAACAGGTTTTTCATGAAGTCCTGAATCAGGACAGCCCGCGGGTCTTTGACGTTATAAACCCGGTGTCCGATGCCCATGATCTTCGTTTTCGTCATGATCATCTCGTCGAGGAATTTGTCCACGTTGTCGGGATGCCCGATGGAATAGAGCATCCGCAATACACGCTCATTGGCCCCGCCGTGCAGCGGACCGCTCAACGCTCCCACGGCGCCGGATATGGCGGAATACACCGAGCCGTGCGTGGAGCCGATGACGCGCGCGGCGAAAGTGGAGGCGTTCATGGTGTGCTCGGCGTGCAGGATCAGCAGCTTGTCGAAGAAACGACCGATCTCCGGCGGGCAGGGTTCGCCGGTGAGCATAAAAATGAAGTTTTCGGCCAGCGTGTACTTCGTCACCGCGGGCATGGGCTGCTCGCCGTGGCGGGCGCGCTCGAAGGCGGCAATGATCGTGGGCGCCTTGGCGATCAGTGAGATGCAGCGCCGGATGTTGTGCTGCGGGGAGGACACATCGTCCGCGTAAAAATCTTCACCCGAAAGCAAAATGATGGCCGACTGCATGGCGTTGATGGGATGCATGCCCACCGGGTAACTGCTGATGGCGTCTCTAACCGAGGCCGGCAGGCCCCGCTGTTTGGCGATCAGGGTATTGAATTGCATCATTTCCCGCTCATTGGGCAAATGATTGTAGAGCAGGAGAAATATTGTCTCTTCAAAGGAACTGTATCTGACCAGATCGGCGACGTTGATGCCGCGGTACTCCAAAACTCCTTTATCTCCGTCCACACAGGAGATGGTGCTGCGCACGGCCACAACCTTTTCCAGTCCCGGTCGATGAACGACTTCCAAGGCTGGCGAAGGGGCGACCTCCGAGCTTGGCTGATTATCGATTTCCGGCACGGCTTTTAAACTATTCTTCGCCGTTTTATCTGCTTTTTTCGTCATTTATTAACCCCCGCTATTCGGCCTTTTCGTAATCGAAAATGATGTGATTAGCCGCGAAATGAGCAAGAACTGTAACTGAAAATCACGCAAATGTCCAATTTACTTGCGAAAATCCACTTGGTGCGACGCGGTGCGGCATTATATTCATTTTGCTTTTTCGCAGCTTTCTGGTAGAATTCTCTCTGAAAGGACAACTGATGACCCAGGAACTTACGAATTGCCGCCTGACGAAAGCGAGTCTATTGCTTCTTGTTTTTTTATTTTCTCTATTTCTGATCTACCTGATCAACAGGCGTTTGATTAATTGCATTATGAGCTCATCGGCAAGAGATTATTGCCAATATTCGCATCAGTTTTTATCCATAGCTTTCATTTCCATTTCCTTTACACTTCTATGGCTTTTTTTAAATATTGTCGGTTCCCTTTTCTTTAACCCGAAGAAACTTGCAATCCTCGTCGGAATAATTATGGCTTCTTATATTTTAGCTGTTGACCGCGAAGCCCTTGTGCCATTATGGGCGTCCGGGAACAATATTTTTCATGATCTCAGGAATGTCAGAGAGTATTATTGCATTACACACTTCTTTTTACCTGCTGGTGTGATTTACAATTTCACAATCTCATTTTTCTTCTGCACATATTTAACAAATTCTAGTCACAAGGCCAAGTACATGCTTCCAGCCATGGTTTTCTTAGTCGGCCTTCAGTATGCAAGCTCAACCTCAATCGGTCTAATCTCTGACATCCATTTTGAATTTCTATCAAATAGTATTTTACAAGGGCTTTTGCGCTTTTTCCCATTAATGTTCAATATAATCCTATTTTTACTTGCATTCATTTATTTGTTTTACCATGTCTATAATGGTTCATTTATTTTAAATTTTCTATTTATACTTGGGAGTGTTGCATTTTCCCAGCGTTTACACTGGCACTTTATGTATTACATTAATAAGCCACCATCTGCTAGTGCATGGTGGACCGTTTTCCCTGAGAGCATCTACTTAACGGGAATAATGATATTCGTGGGATTAGTTGTAGTAAGTCGACTTCGAAATGGAGCATGGTGGGTAAAAATAATATAACGTTTTTCCCGTCAGCACTTTAGAGGCTCTCTTCCTTTAGTTTTCCTCTCCATCAGGGTGCTCGACTCATAATGGACCTGCAACAGCGTAGGGGGGGGGTGAAATATATCTGTTTTATGGGGCTGCTTAAAAAACGCTCTTTTTAAGAGAAAAAGCCGCGTTCTCATTTCGAGCGAGTCCGAAAGACTTGCCTGAGAAAACCCCTCAAAACAGGACGGTTAAGAGATTCCTCCACTCCGCGACGCTAAAGCATCGCTCCGGTCGGAATGAAAAAAAATTGCATCAAATTCGACTTTTTAACAGCCCCACCACACCCGTTAATTGGGAGGTTTCCAGATTGGGATGAGGCGAAAGTTTGACGCGGGATTCAAGGCCCGCCTGGCGATGGAGGCCAGCTCGCCAAACTGGCCAGTCGATTTCAGGTCCACCCGAAGACGATGGGGGTCCACTACACACCGACAAATATCAGCCGCAGCCGCAGCAGCCGCCAGTCACTTTGCCTTCCGGCCAGCCAGCGTCATCTTCCCCGTCATCCTTGGGAATATCTTGCGTTACGTCCGATCCCGTGTCGTCGTCAATGTCGTCGTCTTCGAATGTTTTGCATTCATCGTTGTCTTCGTCGCAGGGTTCGCCGTCCGGGCAGGGATTTCCACTGTGCACGCACGCGCCTTCATCCTCGTCGCAGGATTCGTCGCCGTTGCACCACAGTCCGTCGTCCACGCAAGGATCGCCGGAGTGGTTGCACTGGCTGAGAATCTCGTTGC
>CAZQAE010000137.1:0-5814 GCA_964591275.1 uncultured bacterium
GGCAATTAACAACCATAGCCAAGCGCCCAGCATCAACAAAGTCAAAATAGCGCCCGGCGACATCGATGCAATAAAACGGGCCGAGCTTCTATTTCGCGGCAACGAAACGGCTTATGACGCCGATCCACGCGTTTCTCAAGTCATCGGCTCGTATTACGACAGCGACAAAATCATCACCATTGCTAACACAGATGGCGTTTTCGTCACGGATCGCCGCCTGATGCAATCGCTGTATTTTCACGTAATCGCTGAAAAAGACGGCGATAGAAGAACCGGATTTTACGGAGGAGGTGGACGTGTAGGCTTTGAATTCTACGACAAACTTTCGCCGGAAATAATAGCCAGGGAAGCGGCGCGACAGGCGACGGCGCAACTTGGCGCACAGGATGCACCCGTCGGAGAACAAACGGTGATCCTTTCAAACGGATGGAGCGGAATTCTCCTCCACGAAGCCATTGGCCACGGCCTTGAAGCGGATTTTATTCGCAAGGGCACCAGTCTTTATACTGGCAAAGTCGGGCAAAAGGTAGCCTCGGAACTATGCACCGTCATCGACGAGGGACAGATCCAGGGAAGACGCGGCAGCCTCAGTGTCGATGATGAAGGCAGCGCCACGCAAAAGAAAGTCCTTATTGAAAATGGAGTTCTCAAAGGCTATATGTTCGATCGCCTCAACGCAAAACTCATGAACGAAAAAACGACGGGTTCGGGTCGCCGTGAGTCCTTTAAGCACTACGTGATGCCGCGTATGACCAATACATATCTTGCGCCGGGTGAAAGCGATCCGGCAGACATTATTAAATCCGTCAAAAAAGGATTCTACGCGAAACATTTCGGCGGCGGTCAGGTTGACATCACCAATGGCAACTTCGTGTTCGAAGTCGCTGAAGGTTATCTTATTGAAAACGGCGAAGTCACAAAGCCTGTCAAGGACGCCACGCTGATCGGCGTGGGGCCGGAGGTTCTGAAGCAGGTGAGCATGGTCGGCAATGACGCTGAACTTGATCCGGGAATCGGCACCTGCGGGAAGAATGGTCAATCAGTTCCCGTAGGCGTGGGACTGCCCCATGTCCGTATTGAAAATCTGACAGTCGGCGGAACGGATAGCAATATGAAACGGATGGTGTAAGCAATGAATAAGCAATCTATCGACATTGCCAAACGATGCGTCGAATTGGCTTTGAAAAGCGGTGCGCGCCAAGCTGAAGTATTCATGGAAAATGGTCGCAATATGGATGTCACCGCTCGCGATGGCGAAGTGGAGAACATCAAACAAGCGGAGTCTCTCGGCATGGGACTGCGCATCTTTTCGGGCAAACGCCTTGGCTTCGGTTACACCAGCGACATTTCAGCCAATAGTCTTCCAAATTTCGTCAAGAGCGTCATGGATATGAGCAAAGTCACCAGCGAAGACGAGTTCAACGATCTTCCCCCAAGTGAAATGCTGAAAAGTAGAGCGGCGACGCCCGAAACTTTCGACAAAAATATCACCGTTCTTACGCCGGAATGGGCGGTGAAAACATCCGTGGAGATGGAAAAGGTGTGCAAAGCTTACGATCCGCGCATCAAAACCGTCAGCAACGTCGGCGCGGGCTCCTATCTCAGCCAGGTGGCGATTGTCAACTCTTTGGGTCTTGAGGATTTTCGTCAGACGACTTACGTCTGGGCCTACGCCGGTCCGGTCGCTACCGACAAAGACGGCAATTCACAAGTCGCCTATTATTGGGATGAAAGATGCTTCGCCAGCGACATGACCGCGCCGGAAGCCATTGCGAAAGAAGCGGCAAAGAGAGCTGTGGATTCCCTCGGTTCCGACAAGATTCCTTCGGGTGTGATGCCGGTGGTTTTTCATCCAGATATGACAAAGGGATTCATCAGTGGTCTTGTCGGCGCCGTCAACGGAGACATGGTGTATAAAAACGCCAGTTTTCTTAGCGACAAACTCGGCGCGAAAATTGCCTCTGATAAAATCACGATCATTGACGATCCTCTGAAGATTCGCGGCGTTGCCTCCGGCGCTTTCGACGGCGAAGGCGTACCAAAACGGAAGCTGACCATCTTTGACAAAGGGGAACTGAAACTCTTTTTGTATGACGCTTATACGGCCGCAAAAGCCAGCGCACGGACAACGGCCAGCGCGGTTCGCGGTTATTCTTCTCTTCCGAGCATCGGCGTATCCAATCTCCTGCTGGAAAGTCGGGATCAATCACCGGAGAAAATCATCGGCGAGGTGAAGTACGGGCTATACGTCACACGCATGATGGGAAGAGGCGTCAATACTGTCACCGGTGATTATTCGCGCGGCGCAAAAGGTTTTCTTATTGAAAACGGTGAATTAACAAAACCGGTTCAGGAAGTCACCGTCGCAGCGCACATGAATGACATGCTGATGGGAATCGACGCCGTCGGAAACGACCTTGATCTTCGCGGTTCCACCAATGCGCCGACGATTCGATTCGCCGAACTGACCGTCTCAGGAAAATAATAGGGAGTCCCAATGAATTGGCGACGAATTTTCAGGATTGCCACATACAATGTCATCCTTATCGCCGCCTTATTCATTGCGGCTGAGATAATCCTGCGGATTTCTATATCTCCGGTTGAAAAAGTCGTCCGCATAAATTTCGACGACTTCGACCCATATTTTATTAAGGATCCCGCCGATCTGAATTATTGGATTACGAATCCATCGCTCGCCGGGCCTGAATTTGATCCCACGCGCCAGGACTTTTCCGACAATCGACTCATCATGCGGCAAAGGTTTAGTAATAGTATTCCTGAAAATACTTTTCGTATAATAGTCATCGGTGCGAGTCCCATTTACGGATCGAGTCTGCCTTCCTGGTACAACCTTTCCACGCAGCTGGCATTGCGTCTCTATCAAGCCCGGCCCGATGTGCGATTTGAGATTATTGAAACTTCTCGCGAGGATATCGGCGCTGATGAATATGAGTACGCGGCCATACAGACCTCTCCATTTGAGGCGAACCTGATTGTCTGCTATCCGGGTGGCGCGGTGCCAACTCTCGGAACGGCTGGGATAGACGCTGAGGCGGAAGATTTTGCCGACGATTCGACGCTTCTCTACCTCTTAATGAAAAGCGAACTATTCCGAGTCATCGTCGGGATTTTCTCACCCGGTCCCGGCAATGAAGTTCCCGGGCACGAACTACCCAACAGGCCGGACCAGTTCGATTTGCATACGGCTCGGATGATCGAACAAGTCAAATTATCCGAAATTGCAAATTACAGGAAATTTCTGATCAGAATATTCGATCAATTTAAAAAAGCTGAAAGAAGGGTTGTGCTCATGACAACGGCAACGAATTTCAGCGACTTTTCGCCGATATGGTCTCTTCACGACAAACCGCTTTCAAAAAAGCAACTCAAATCTTTTGCAGCGGCCCTGCAAAAAGGCAAAACAGAATGGAGCGCGGGCAGACTTTCGGAAGCGCAAACCGCCGTTATGGACGCAATTTCCATCAGCGACTCATATGCCGAAGCTCATTTCATTTTGGGAAAAATCCACCAGGCTCTCGGGCGATATGAAGAAGCTAAGACGGAATATATTATCTCCCGTGAAAAAGATTTCAGTCACGAACGCATCTTCGCCGAGCCGACCGCGCTCCTCAAATCGGTTGGGCGTGAATATTCTTTCCACATCATCGAGTCAGAAGAACTTCTCGCCGAAAATACCATCGAGGGCCTGGTCGGGAAAAACTTCTTTCGGGATCACACACATCTCACCGTCCTTGGCTTGGCGATACTGACAAAGCACTTAAGCAATTATATCATTGAAAATGTAGCGCTTCCGCCTGTTTCCTCCGCCCGACCGGCGCCGCCAAATCTGCCGGCCTATTCATGGTCGAATGAGAAATATGGTTTGTTCCTTAAGGGTCGCGCGAATTCTCAATTATCCAACTCCAACGTGCCGCCCAATCCGCCATCGTTCAAACCCTAAAATATCTATTGGTATTTTAGAGATTCACTCAACGGCAAATTCGCGGCTTTACGGGCTGGAAATACTCCTGCGCAAACTGACACAATGACAATAGCGACGAATACAACCGCAATCCGCGCAGTCGTATAATGCAAAGGCATGGGCCAACCGGCGAGAATCTCGTTGAGCCTCGTCAAATGAATTGTTCCCAACCCGTAGCCGCAAAGCAAACCTACCGTCGCACCGGAAAATCCGAGAAGGCCCGACTGCGCGAAAAAGATGGCGGCAACCTGCGCGCGCGTTGCTCCCAGCGATCTAATGACGCCGATTTCCCTGGTTCGATCGATTACGCTGGCCATCAGGTTGTTCACTATGCCGATAAGCGCGATGAAAATCGTAATGATCTCCAGCGAAACGGCCAGTGCGAAAAGCTGATCAATGGCTTCTTGCACAGCATCCTTGAATTCCCTATTGGTCAATACGAAAAGATTAAACTCAGCGCCGATCATCGCGTCAATGACGCGTCGGACTTTCTGTGGGTCCTTATCCTTTTCCAAATAGATTTGGAAGGTGTCCACGAGATAATCTTCAAAGGCATTCAGAAACAAGGGTCTATTCAGCATCACCACCCCACTTTCCGAAGTGTAATCCATGACGACGCCCAAAACAGGGAAGGCGCGTTTTCCTTTCGGAGTATTCAAGGTAATTTCTGCGGCATCTTTCAGGTCTGGAAAATGGACCAGAAGGTTTTGCGTGAGCAGAACCCCCTCATTATTCAAAAATGCCGATAAGGCCCTGTCCTTATCGCCCTGAACAAATCGAAAACGACTTTCATTAAAATGCGTATTGAAATCGAGCGAGAGTGCCTGAATCAGCCAGTCTCCATATTGCAAAGGCATCACGCGAACGGGCACCACAGCCTCAACTCCGTTGATCTCCGAAAACCTCTCCTTCATCGCAGCTTCCATCGGGATACTCGTTCTCGACGCGAAATTCGAAGACGAAGTAACCAACAGATCGGCCTTCAGGGCCTGATCCAGCCAGCTATTAATCTCCGTTTTGGTCGAATTCATGAACAAGTAAATTTCGAACATAATGGCTACGGCCACCATAAATGCGGCGACGATCATTGATGTTCGCCCAAGATCGCGAAGAATATTTTCCGAAGAGAGGCGCAGTAAAGGCGAACGAATCGCTCTTGATATCTGCACAAATGTTTTTAGCAGAACGTACATGAACAGAGGCGTGACTGCGACTCCAAGCATCATCAGGGCAAGCATGGCCATGCGTATTCCGCACAGAGTATTTCCCAATGATGGAACAAACAATCCCGCAGCGACAGCGACAGCCGCCGCAAGCGCAGCAATGGCCCACCGTCGAATGGAAGCTCCCCTCCCCTGGCTTAAACCGGGACCGAATCGCACAACATCCAGGGGAGAAATTCCGATGGCTCGAAAAGAAGGCCACATGGCTCCGGCCAGGCTCATGCAAATTCCGATGCCAAGTCCCATCAATATTATTGCCGGATCAAGGGAGGCTTGCGTCGGATTGGCGGGAACGAAAATACTGCTGGCGCCGCCGACATAATTGAGTACAGCATGTCGACCGGCAGCGAATCCGCCGATGGCTCCGACGCTCGAGCCGACAACACCCATTAAAATGGCTTCGATGGTAAACAGACGCCAAATTCCAAAACGCGTCACACCGATCATGCGCAAGATGCCGATTTCGCGCATCCTTTGATAAACCGTCGTCGTGACTGTGTTAAAGATAATAAATGCGCCCATGACCGACACAATCAGCGCCATGACGGTCAGACCCATTCGAAAGGACTTCAGCATTGTTTCGACGCCTTCATTTCTTTGCGCCGGACG
>CAZQAE010000138.1:0-1547 GCA_964591275.1 uncultured bacterium
CCTGGCCGGAAGCCGCCCTGGAGAAACGGAGAAAGCTGGAGAGGGAAGACTATCTAAAAATGAAGATGCGGGAGGTCCGGAGAATAATGAATCGGCATCTAACTCCCCGGCAGAAGGAATGTCTCATTCTCCACTACCTCGAAAGGTACAGCCAGGATAAAATCGGCGAACTCCTCCATATTCACCAGACCACTGTTTCCCAGCATATCCGGTATGCTCTTAAGAAAATCCGCCGAATTTATGATAATTGAGCTTTTCCCCCTTTGTTCCGATGCAAAAATAATCATTTTTTTTCTTGCTATTCTGTCAAGATACGCAATAATAGTTGCCAGGATAGCAATTAAGAACCTGAAATCAGGCTAAATATTCATCAGGGACGGTAGAAAATGTGGTATACTGAAGATGGGGAAGCAATCCGATCAGGCTTTAAGAAAGTAAGTAGGAATCATCCTGAAGAGTATGCGGCTTGCTTCGCGAATTTAGATAAGGTCCTCACAATTTTAAATAATGGCAATAAGGTTAGAGGATTTAAGGTCGGTTTTTTTAGACCGGAAGGTAACGGTCTATATAGAATCGGTCAGACTGGGGTTAAAGATTCAAAAGAAGTTCGTCTTTATGTTTATCCTGATACAGAGAGCGAAATAATGTATGTTTTAGCTATGGGCACAAAAGAATCCCAAAAAAACGATATAAAAGAAGCTAAGAAAAAGACAAAAAAGATTAAAGTCGCGAAAAAGGAGAATAACTGATGAAAAAGAAGCTAAAATCAGTTGCCGAAATTGCCGCTAATTTGGCGGGAGATGAAACAATAAAAGGCCGGGTGGACCGCGAGATACTGCGCAGTAGAATGGTCACAACATTGCTCCAATTTCGTATTCAGAAGGGGAAGACGCAGAAACAGGTCGCCGAGTACATGGGGTGTGATCCGAGTAAAATATCAAAGATAGAAGCTGGGAATGATTTACAGCTCAAATGGATAGATATTATAGGGTATCTATCCGCTCTTGGCGTCAGTATTAATATCCTTTTTGAGGATCCTTCGATTCCGGCGGCTGGTCAGATCAAACAACACGTGTTTGCAATCCACAACCTTCTGGAAAAATTGGCGGGCATTGCTAAACAGGTCGGTGATGACACCCAGATTGTGGATAAAATACACCTATTTTATGGAGAAGTCCTACTCAATTTCCTTAGCAAATTCGGAGATAGCTACAAGAAATTATTACCTTTTGTGAAATTCGATAATGCCGAACTGCCGGAATCTACTTCTATGGCAAAAGGTTCTCGGAAAAAAGAAAAGGCTAAACAGGATTCTTTAGCTGCGTGCTAATGCAACAACTTCCATGGGATTCAATGAGATACGGCACTCACTGGAGGTTCCACGGGAGGTGAAGAGAGGAAACTCGACCTCAAAGAAAATTCGTCTGGGAGTGACGCTCGGGGAGGTCCTTCTTTTAGCCGCCATAATCCAAAGTGGTTACACTCTGGGAAAATGCGGGATTTTTTTTGCGGCAATATTTAATTGACATTTCTTGACTTCCTCAACG
>CAZQAE010000138.1:1557-5311 GCA_964591275.1 uncultured bacterium
AGTTCGGGCTAGATCCAGCCTCCTTTTCAGGAGAAATAACATTTAAAAACGTTCGGTAGCGAACAAGGAGTCGGTACAATGAAGAGAAGTTTTTTCCATATTATAAGACTGTCGGCGGGAGCCCTGGCATTTCTACTGGCCCTGGGCGCCGGGGCTGTCTCGGCACAACAATTTCGTACTCAAACGGATGGCGGCCTGGGTCCGATGGATCCGGACGAGATGCGGATAACGTTTATGGGGACGTCCTTCCTGCCCCGCCTCTCCCAAGAATCCAACAGCATTTTTATCGAGTGCGGCGAGGACGGCAGCTTTGTCTTCGACTGCGGCAGCGGGGTGGTCTCCAAGTATATCTCCATGGGGGTGGCCTACTCGCAGATGGACAAGATATTTATTACCCACCTGCACGGCGATCATATGAGCGACCTAATGTTCATCTATCTCTTCGGGCCATCAGGCGACCGGCTAACCGATCTCCACGTCTGGGGACCGACCGGCCCCACGGAGGCGGACGGGATAACCTCGTTCTGCCAACACCTCTACGAGATGACCTACTGGCACCGGGAGAGCTTCAGCTTCCTTCCCACCGGACTCAAGAACGGCCAGGACGGGTACAATCTTGTGCCCCACGAATGCTCCTACGAGGAAGCCATGCAATCCATCATCGCCGGCAACGATCCCCCCGTTGCCTACGATAGCAACAATGTGAAGATCAGCTACTTCCCCATGATTCACGACCGCGACGGAGCCCTCGCCTACAAACTGGAGTGGCGGGGCCTGAAGATGATCTTCTCCGGCGACTCCCTTCCCAATAACCTGATGATCGACCAGGCGCAGGATATTGACGTTTTGATTCACGAACTCACCCTCTCCCCGGAAGTCTGGGCGCAGAAAAACTCCGGTCTCACTCCCGATCCGAATAATACAGTCTGGGTGGGAGCGGTGAGCAAAGCCAGGTTGATCCAGAACGCCTCCCATACCCCGGCACGGGCCTTTGGCTACATCCTCAGCCGGACCAACCCCCGCCTCGGTATCGCCACTCATTTCCAGAACCAGAGCGACACCATCGGGGCGGTAAAGGATGATATCAGCGTCTTCTATCCCTATAATGACTCGGCCGATCCTCCTGAGGTCCTCCTGGCCATCGACTGTATGGTGATCAATGTCCCGGTGGACAAGGGCCAGCCGATCCGGTGGTATCAGGCCGACCCCGACCCCAATGCGTTCCAGACCGTTGCCAAATGGTACAGCCCGGACGAGTTGGCGGATCCCAAGTACCCCGGCAACCGGGACCAGTTCAGCCCTTGGCTCAAGGATCTGATCATCAACCCGCAGATATACAATCCCTCTCCCGCCGGAGACTCCGGGGACTACGACGGCGACGGGACCAGCGACATCGCCGTCTTCCGGACAACTTCCGGACTCTGGGCAATCCGGGGGGTTAGCCAGTTCTACTACGGGTCGGGATCGGAGCTCCCGATACCGGGAGACTACAACGGGGACGGAAAGACCGAAGCCGCAATTTACCGGGGACAGTCCGGCCTCTGGGCGGTCCGGGGCCTGACCCGGACATACTTTGGCACCCCGTCCGACGTGCCGGTGGCCCGAGACTACAACGGCGATGGGAAGACCGATGTCGCGGTCTTCCGGGGTGCTTCCGGGCTCTGGGCGATCAGGGGGATAAGCCGGCTTTATTTCGGGAAGGCCGGGGACATCCCCGTGCCCGGTTACTACAGCGGCGGCCCGGCCGACATCGCCGTCTTCCGCCCCCCCACCAGGCTGTGGGCGGTCCGGGACCTCTCCCGATTCTACTTCGGAACCACCAGCTCTGACCTGCCCGTGCCGGGGAATTACAGCGGCACCGGATTCTGGCAGGCGGCAGTCTTTCCTTATTCGGACGGCTTTTGGAAGATCCGGGGGGTAACCCAAACCTATTTCGGCGCCTATGATGACAAACCGCTATCCGGTAAATTCGCCGGCGACGGTGCTGATCGGTTTGGGATTTTCAGGAGCGGCGAAGGACTCTGGGCGGTGAATGGGACAACCCGGATTTATTTCGGCAACTTTGACGACGTCCCAGCGACGAGGTAGGGGGGAGGAAAAAAGGGGTTCCCAGTGAGGTGTCTACGGTGATGTGATCGTCGTTTTCGGGCCATCGCACGGTTTTATTTCGGACAACAGTTCGACTGGCCACTCTGGGGCCATTACCGGTTTTATTACGGTCGCTTCGGGAACATCCTGGCCGAGGCGGCAGTCTTCTGTCCCGCCACCGGCCTCTGGGCGGTGCGGGGAGTAACCCGGGCCTACTTCGGTATCTCCGGTGACATTGTGGTGATTAAATAGAATCTGTCTGAAGGGAGAAAAGGGCGGATCTGCAACCCGTGGAGCCGCCCTTTTCTATTCCACTTGGGTTGAGGAGATTAGTGTTCTCAAACTGCGCTCGGTGATCTTCCTGGAGGGCAAGGGATCACCCATCCGAATCACGGATTCTTTGATCTTCGGGGACAGTTTAAGCAGTCTCAAATACTGGTTGACCCGAGCTCTGGAAACACCAAGTCTCCGGGCGAGAGCGGATTGAGAAGGGTAATCCCCGCTCTCCAGCATATTTTTCCATTCCAGTGCCAGAAAAAGCGGGTTCCGACAAGTCCGGGATGGTTTACGCTTGCCTATCTTTTCCCCTCTTCGAGACGGCAGCAGCACAAAGACCACCCGAAAAGTTCTGCCTATTGACTTGTCCGGGGAGTGAAAAAGCCGACCCATATGAGTCGGCTTTTTCATTTTGAGCTAGTCTTCTGCCGCAGAGTTTTCTAGACAGAATAAGGTGCTATTACCGGGTTATCGGGATATCCCCCAATTTCCCGAAATAAACCCGGGTCACCCCAGATACCGCCCAGAGGCTGTTCGTCGGCCGGAAGACTCCGGTATCGTCCGGGTAACTTCCGCTCAGGCATCCCAGTATCGGGGTATCACCCGAAGATCCGAAGTAATACCGGGTCCAGCCCCGGATGGCCCAAAGCCCCGAAGAGGGACGATAAATTCCCACCTGGCACTGAAAGGAACTGCTTTTGATGAGCTTCTCACCATACCACCGATAAACCCCGACCTTCGGCCGGTCTCCTTCTTCACCATAATAGAAACGACTCAATCCCCGGATCGCCCAGAGGCCGGAGCTTGGCCGGAAGATCGCGAAATCCACTCCACCGTCATCGTTATAATCCCCCGGAACCGGCAAATCTTCGTCTCTCCCGAAGTAAACCACTGTCAGATCTTTCACGTGCCAGGCTCCGTCCGCTTCGTTAAAGACAGCCGTGTTGCAACTGCCGTCGCCGTCATAATCGCCGGGAACCGGAAGAGTATCACTATCTCCATAATAGATTCGGGTCAGTTCCTTGATCGCCCAGAGACCGGTCGAAGGGCGAAAGATAGCGATTTCGGTAATCCCGTCGCCATCATAATCTCCACCGACCGGGATATCCCCGGCGCGTCCGAAGTAGGTCCGGCCCAGATCTCTTACCGCCCAGAGCCCGGAATCCGGCCGGAAGACGGCAATATCCGAGTGGCCGTCGCCGTCATAATCAGCCGGGGGAAGAACCAGGTACTCCGGGGTGGGATATGGAGTAACCGTGGGGCGGGGTGTTGGGGTCGGTGTTACTGTCGGTACGGGCGTGACCGAAGACGTTGGTGTCGGGGAGGGAGTGGGAGTGACCGAAGACGTCGGGGTCGGTGAAGGAGTGGGAGTGACCGAAGACGTCGGGGT
>CAZQAE010000139.1:0-5285 GCA_964591275.1 uncultured bacterium
AGTCTGGACGTGGCGCAAAGGGCCGCCCCGGACATGATTCATGCTTCGGTCTTTATGCCGTACCCGGCGACGGATCTTTACGCGGAAGGCTTACAAAGCGGTTTCTTTGATCGAGATTACTGGCGGGAGTTTGCAACGGACCCAAGCGTTGATTTTCACCCACGGCTTTGGATTACCTCCGGGCGGGAAGCTGAAATAATGAAAAGTCTGCTTTGGTTTTATCGCAGATTTCATTTGCGCCCATCCTATATCTGGAAGCGGCTTTCTCGTTTGACCGGATGGGCGGAGTTTCGTAACAATGTTCGAGGACTGTTGACTTTGCTTTCAAAAAAGAGATGGAAATTTGGCGGGTAGAGCGGATACAAAACTCGACAGGGAAATAACAAAGAGCGACCAGCCGGAGCCGCTGTTCATCATCATTCCGTGCTTCGATGAAGAGAAAACGATTTACCGATTGCTGGAAAAGTGTCGCGACGTTGATGTGACGCCGCTGGGACTGCGCAAGAAGATTATTCTGGTGGATGACGGAAGCGCGGACGGAAGTCCGCAGGAAATTGAGCGTTTTAGAAATGACAACCCCGACACGCACTTATGTCTTTTGACATTGCAAAACAATCGCGGGAAAGGATATGCCATTCGACATGCGCTGGAAATGTGCGAGGGTGGCATTGTCATCATTCAGGACGCCGACTTCGAATATTATCCTGAACAATTTCCGCTGGTGCTGGAGCCGGTCGTGCGGGGGATGAGCGACGTGGCCTATGGCTCCCGCTGGATAAATCCAGGTGCCATGAGCGTGTCGGGCGCTCTCTATTTTCTTGGAGGGTGGCTGGAAAACCGTTATCTCCATCTGCTGTATCGCACCAACATCAGCGACATCGCCACCTGTTATAAAGCGTTTCGTACAGACCTTATCAAGACCCTGGATTTGGAATGCACCGGTTTCGAATTTTGCCCGGAAGTGACGGCGAAACTGCTAAACCGGGGCGTCAAGATCATCGAGACGCCCATCAAATACAAAGCACGAAAAAAGCATGAAGGGAAAAAAATTGGGTGGCTTGATTTTGTCGTCGCCATCTATACGCTCACACGGCTTCGATTTCGGAGAAAATAATAGAGCAAACGGCTTTGCCGGAATCGGGAACATTTTTCATTCAATCACACCCAACTGACGGGTTAAAGGTTTAGGGACATTGGCAAAAGTTCTGCTCATACAAAGCGCATTCATGTACAAGCACCATACCCATCTTCAACCCCTGGGAATTATGTTCGTGGCCTCGGCCATCCGGTCTAAAGGTCATGACGTGCGCATCGTGGATATGAAGGTGGAAAACATTGGTGTCGCTGAAACCATACGGAGGGTTGGCGAATTCAAGCCGGATGTCCTGGGCATCACGGCAATGACCTACGAATCCGACTGCATGCACGCGCTGGCCACGCAGGCGCGCAAGACCATGCCGGACATGCCCGTGGTTGTCGGCGGAGCCCACGCGGCCAACATGCCCGATGAGACCCTGCTGAAAGGAAAGGACATCAATTACGTGGTGATCGGCGAGGGCGAACAAACTTTTACTGAATTGCTGGAGGTGCTGGAAAACGGCGGCGATGTCCACGGCGTGAAGGGCATTGCTTTTCGGGACAATGGAGAGGTGGTTCGCACTGAGCCGCGTCCTTATATCGAAGACCTGGACGCCTGGCCCTTTCCGGCCTGGGATCTGATCCCGGTGAAAAAATACTTCGATATCCCCCGGGGCGGCATCATTTTCCACTACAAAGAATTCATGACGGTTTTCAGTTCCCGGTCCTGTCCCTATCAGTGCATCTATTGCCACCGGAATCTTGGCAAAGTCTATCGGGCGCGCAAGCCTGAGCGAGTCGTGGACGAGATCGAAATTCTGGTCAAAGATTACGGGATCCGAGAGATTGAGTTTATGGATGATATGTTCAACTTGAGCAAAGAGCGCGTGCAACATATCTGCCAGGCGATTGGGGAACGAGGGTTGGATATCAAGATGACCTTCCCCAACGGCATGCGGGCCGACCTGCTGGATGTGAAAACATTGAAGGCGCTTAAGGCGGCAGGCATGTACCGCACCATGCTGGCCATTGAGTCCGGCTCGCCCCGGATGCAGAAACTCATGAAGAAGAATGTAAAGCTTGAAAAGGCCAAAGAGATCATTGAAGAGGCTGTGAAATTGGGGATCATGACGCACGGCGCTTTTATGCTCGGCTTTCCCACGGAAACTGCGGATGAGATGCGGATGACTATCGATTTTGCCCGCCGGTCGAAATTTCACACAGCCGCCTTTTATCGGGTGCTTCCCTTTCCAGGCTCCGAACTTTACGAGATGGTGAAAAAGGAAAAACCTGACATGGAAGTCACACCTGAGCGATTCGAGTATCATTCCTCGGATATCAACTTGAGCAGGGTTTCCGAGGAAATGGTTACCGGCTTTCGCAAACGGGCCTATCTCCAGTTTTATCTGAATCCCATTCGCCTTTTTCGGATATTATTTCGGTTGCCGAACAAGATGTATCTTGTGCCGCGTCTGATCAAAATGTTCATCAATCGGGCGCTGGAACAATAATGCTTATCCGCGCGGATTGGCAGTGATCAACTATTTAGATTTCTAAAATGATTATTCAATGCGCCTGGAATGCGCCCTGGTGTATCTATAGCCATCCAAGCATGCGGAACTGCCAGTTGAATCCACCGTAGAAACGTGAAATGGGCGTTCCCACGCCGTCCGTCAATCCGCTGGACGCGCCGACAGTCAGTCGGAAAGGATTTTCCAGGAACCACGTACTCCTGAGTCCGCCGAATAATTCTGAGTATATTGACGAGTAATCACTTTCGCCGGTGTAGGCTCTGGCCGCGTACTCGCCGAAGATTTCCAGACCCCAGAACATTCGGAAAGTCAGTCCCGTGTTTATCAGTAATTCATCGCCCGATTCGATGTCGAACAAACCGGGTTCGATGCCGTCCGGGAAAATTTTATAGCCGACATTGAATGCATAGGTAAACCATTCATTGCCGAAATCAAGGATCAGCCGGGGTGCCAGAGTGACTTGTTCGTCCGATACAAAGTTTTGCGCGTCGCCATTTCCCATCGCAAATTCCGTCATGACGGCGATGCCGAAGCCGTCGATTCGCCGGTTTGCGAACATGTATTTCACCGCCACGCGCATATCTTCGACAGCGTTTTCCTTCCACTCATAAATTTCCAGATAACGGGAATTGAAGCTTCTGCTTGGCGTTGAAGCATAAGACATGCTGACGTTAAGGGCATCCCATAATCCAAAGCCGGCCAGAACATTCAGGCCGGTTTGATTGTATATCACAACGTGCTCGACTCCCTGAGGGTCCGAGTAAACCATTGGGCGGTAAGCGTAATCCACGAAACTGCCGATATGAATTCCCAAGTGCCCAATGGGTTCTGATCCCCATGTGGTCAGAAGGCCGCTGCCATCAGAGGGTGGCTGAAAGTAGTGAATGTTTTTATTGAAAACGTCCTTTTTGGGATCAAGATCCTGGGCCTGAGCTGACAGAGAAAAAACCAGCAGGATAAAAATGGAAAGCCAAAGAGTAAAAGCGCGACGACCAAAATAGGGTCGATTGCTTGTTGCCATGGAAAATCACCCGTCCTTTCGATGGGAAAGTCACTTTCAAGCCGCAACGCGAGGCAGCTTAAAGATGGTCGATTCATACAGCAAAACCGCTATTTGAGTCAATACGTGCAGACTGAGAGCTATTTGCGCTGTAACGATTTTCAAATTATGTCCGTTCGGGTTCCAGCGCCTTCAAGCGGTGAGCCGAACCGAGAAACAGCGCAAACCATATCAAATATATGACAATCTGGCGATATGATGGAATTTCGGTGCACCGGTCTTCGGATTCCCCCTTGATCCTTGAGGGTACTCTGGCCGCTTTGGGTTTTTTCACGCACCACACTAAGGGAAGGTAATTTTTCCTATTGCCCGGCCCGGATCGCGCCGACCGCCATCGCCAACATCACGATTAAGGCGATGCCCATCCGCAGTTTCATCTTTTCCCCCGCGAATGAAGTGTCGCTCAAAGCGGGGGATCGGCATAAAAAGGCGACGGTCCTGTTCCATAGAAACGCGGACGACTCTACCGTACTCGCTTGCGCCGCATGTTTTTCGTTTCGGGCAGTCAAAACCATAAGCCGCTGCGGGGCAGCGATACTTTAGCGTCATTCGATCCTTTTCAAATCCGCAAAAGTCCATCGACCTCGTTTCGAATTTGCAGGTTCCGCCGCTTTTTTGCCCGACGCGGTCAATGGAGCCTTCCTGATCGTAAACGATGTTGTCGGCCCGATCTGGAAACAGCGGTCGCGTGGCTTCGCCGTCCTTTCACATGTGCCGAATGACGATGATCGGTTTGACGCCGTACCCGTCGAAAAGCTTCCGGTTGTTTTCCTCGCTGCCATACCCTCTGTCGGCGGATAAGTCCTCGGCGGCATAGGCGATCTCGGGGTGATTTTCCTCAAGCGATTCCATCATCGGCGAAAGCATCGCTGTATCGGAAACGTTTGCCCGGGTGGGATCGAAAGCTATGGGCAGTTCGTAATCCGCATCCACGATCAGGTGGAGCTTATAGCCGAAGCATTTGATGATTTTTTTCTACGCCGACCGTCCTTGCGCTTTCCCTTATAGACTTTAACGCCCTGATTCGCGTCGGCGTCCCGGCGCTCTGGTTGCTCTCCAGCAGAGCCGTATCTTCCAGGCAGGCAGAACGAAAAGAACATGAATCAGGAGAACTGTGGTACGATTTCAAGAAGGGAACCGGGAAGAAGCGATATCGACCCCGATCCTAACTTTTCGACTGTCCAGTCAAAGGGGATTACCTTAGGCGGGATCTTGGGATTGAGAGTCAGTTTTTTCCGCGGTGAACAGTCTGACCAGCCCCCAAAAGTATGGTTTTTCCCTGAAGTTTCCGAAACCGGCTTCAACGAGCAGCTTTCTCCAATCACGCTTGATATAATCGGCGGCATAAGGACACTCGACATAGCGGAAGTACCAGCGCACGTAGAAAGGTTTTTTCTCCGGGTCATACTCCCCGTAATCGAGAATGTGAAACATGCCCTTTGGCTTGAGCGCGCGATAGGCGTTTTTGAGCACTTCAATGCGTGATTTCTGGGGCAGCCCGTGGAGGACAAAAGAGATAAATACTTTGTCGAAAGGCTTTGTTGGCGTGTGCTCCATGTCGATTCGCCGATTTTCAAGACTGACGTTGGTGAATTTATCGCACTTCCGGTGAAAGC
>CAZQAE010000140.1:0-5160 GCA_964591275.1 uncultured bacterium
GTAAATTAGAAATAACCTTATATTTCAATAAGTTAAGTGCGCCATTATTAGGTTAGTTTGTCAAGAGTTCTTATATCAAGAAGCGATATTCAGCGGACTTCTAATTCGCAGGTCGCAGGTTCGAGTCCTGCCTGGCGCATAAAAAATCAAATGATTACGCAACCAAAAGGCGGCGACCTGTCCATGCTCATTTTGAAGATGTTCGACTGAGCAGATCAGAGATGCTGCAACGCTGTGCCCATATCTCCCCAAAATCTTTCGAGAGCGTCCGAGACATCTTCGGCGACGGCAAGGCTAAGAAAGGCAAGGTCATCAAAATGAAAAGGCGGAAGGCGAAGTGATAGAGCTTAGGTCGCTTTGATCTTGCGCAGCGCCATGGATTTTCGATTTCCATCAAAATGCCGGGGCAGTATCCCCGAAAATGAAATCTTGGGCCATTACGACTTTTTCAAGGGTTCATCTTTTCCCACGAACACCATCCCACGCTCTTCGGCTTCTTCCCTTGAAAAGGGGAGTTCAGTACTGGAATTGTATCTTGCGCCTTCGCATTTGGCTCCTTTCAGGTCGATCCCTGACAGGTTGCCCCTCACAGATTGGCCTCTTGAAGGTTGGCCTCTTGAAGGTTGGCCTCTTGCAGGTCAGCCCCTCGCAGATCGGCCTGTAGCAGATCGGCTTTTTTCAGTTTTGCATATTGCAGGTTGGCATATATCAGGGTGGCCCGTCGCAGATTTGCTTCCGTCAGTTTGGCCACCTTCAGATTCGCCTCAATTAGGTAGGCCAATTCAATGTTGGCCCTTATTAAGTTGGTTTCTTGCAGATCACTCGCCGCCATGGTAGCCCTACTCAGATCAACATTCCTCATATTTGCCTTTCAAATGCACGCTTGGTTTAATTGAGCATGGGCTAATTTTGATTTCACCATGTTGGCGTCGTAAAAATCAGCCATGTCTAATATTTGGTCGGACACATCTAAATAACCCAGCACATCCAGAAACAATCGATTTTCTGTGCCCGATCGCTGATCCTGAAGATGTTTGAGCAAACTGCCGGCGGCGGTGGAAGCGGGCCAGTCGATATTGTTGACTTCCTCGGTGACCGTTGCACAGGCGTAAAGACAAGCAAAAAGAGTCTCTTCACAATTGCGACTCTGGATGTTCATCTTCCGATAACTTTCGATGCCCAGCTTGTGTATAGGCATACCGTTGCGTAAAAAGCGGTTAGTGATTGCGTCGCCATCGGGTGGTCTGTGTAAGGACTGTGGCTGAGATCAAACAGGATGCTGTCGACTGCGCGACCGTCCGCGCTAAAAGTGCGGGCATCATTGCCTTGTGTAATTTTTAATTCATCGGAATCCTCAAAATTGATCGCGCTGCCCAGAGCATTGGCTTCCGGTGTGTTGCCCGATGCTTTTCCCGAGGCTGGAATTGCGAGAGCGAAAAGGATGAACAGGGCGCAAAATACGGCAGTCCGAATACAAGTTTGCAACGTACCGATAGGCCCGACAAAACTATTCTATTGCAAGAGTTGTCTCGGTGAACCTTTGTCTGGACAATGGCACTCTGTGCGGTAGCTGGCATCAAAAAACGAATTTGGCGATTTTTTCTTGCTCAAATCCACCGCATGTGCTACTCACGCCCAGTTTTTCACCTGTTTGCCAGAGTTTCCTCAATGACAACAATGGAAAAAAGCGGGAGCAAGAAAAATACCTGGTTGGATTTTCTTTCCGGCAACCGCCTCGCCATATACACGCTGATCGCATTAGCCTTCCTCACGCTGATAGGGGCCATTATCCCGCAACGAGGTCCGGGGCTTACCGAGCACCAATATCACACTCTGGTGGAATCAGGCGGTTTATGGGCCTTCGCAAACCGGCTTGGACTGTTGGATATTTTCTGGTCGCCCTGGTTCATCGGGACTTTCGTCATTCTGATCCTCAATATGGTTCTTTGTACGTGGATACGATTCAAACGCGTTCTAAAAAGCCGTACTCCCAAAGACCTTGTTCCAAACGACGCACTGATGAACACGATGCGTTTCAAGATCCCGTTCAATACGAAAAAGTCGGTAGAGGGCGCCGTCCGACAATTGATACGAATCAGGAATGAAAAATCTGAAAACGGCGTCACGTGGCTATATTCTGAGTCCGGGGACTCTCGCCGTTTCGGCGCCATCGTTACGCATATCGGAATCCTGGTGGCCGCAGTCGGCGCTTTGCTGGGCATAGTGCTTGGCGTGAACGGCGTCATGATGATCGGCGAGGGGGAGGCGGAAGACCAGGTTCACTATAGCGTGGGAAACAGTGGATTCAGTTTGCCCTTCTCCGTGCGCTGCGATGATTTCACTGTTGAATACTATGAGGACGACAATCTACCGAAGATGTTTCGCTCTGATTTGACCTTCGTTCCGAAGGACGGCTCCGCGCCGCAGCAGCAGACCGTGGAGGTCAACAAACCGGGGAAATTCGGCAAGTACCGATTCTTCCAGTCCACCTACGGGACGTTTCCCGCCCAGGTGACAATAAAAATCCGTGGATCAGACGACAACAAGCTTCTCGCGACGGTCAAGGCGACGCCCAATCGTCCGATGAAACTGCCGGGCGACGCCGGCATGTTCGCCCTGGCGGATGTTTCTCCGAACCAGTTCAACTCTGGTCTGGCGGTCCTCGTTGTGGAGGGCCTTGAGAATGCGGACCCGACGGAGTTCTGGATTTTTCAGGACAATGCCGATTTCGATAAATCGCGCGGAGGCCGGTTTATTTACGAGTTGGCGGATATGAACCAGGGTTCGTCTTATACGGGTCTTCAGGTGGCCTGGAATCCAGGCGTCAACATTGTCTGGCTCGGCAGCGGTCTGACCATGTTGGGCATTCTGCTGGCTTTCTTTGTCAGGCATCGCAGGATTCTTGTTCGTATCGAAGGAGATCGGGTTATGATCGGCGGTCGCCATTCTCTCGGCGCGGAAGAATCGCTGGAATTCGTCAATGAATTCGTAAAAAAACTCGGCAAACAGTCAACGGATAGGTAGACTATGATCACGTTCATCAAGGAAATGTTGGCCTCTTTGCAGTCCGGCGCTGTGGCGGACGCTGCTATCGGCTTCTTCGACTTGTCGTTTATTCTCTTTATTATTTCCACGATCTGCTACCTCACATTTCTTCTGCGCCGGAAAAACGGCATCTGGCTGGTCGGATTCTCCTCGCTATGCGTTGGTATTGCCACCATGACAACGGCTCTGATCCTTCGGTGGATCGCCGCCGGATGGGAGCACCCTCCGTGGTCCAACCTCTATGAGTCCCTCGTGTTCTTTTCATGGGGATTGATCATTTCCTACGTCGTTGTAGAACTCCGTTATCGGGTGAAGGTTGTGGGCGCATTTATCGTGCCCATCGTCATGATCGCCATGGGCATTGCATCCCTGTCGGGCAACAAGGACATTACGCCCCTGATGCCCGCGCTGCAAAGCCTCTGGCTTCATTTTCACGTTTTCAGCGCGGCTATTGGATACGCCATGTTCATCGTGGCCTTCGGATTTGCCATACTCTTCCTGTTCCGAGACAAGCTGCCGATGCCCTGGTTTCACGCGGCGTCGGCTGCCTTCAACGTCCTGGCCATCATCGCCGTCACGCGCGGTCAGGTCTTTCTGATGCGCTTCCCCCTCATTAAGGGGGTTGTCCAGGGTGGGCACGTTTACAAATCCCGAGTTCCCGGGACCGACCCGGTCCAATTTCATGAAGTCGAGATCCAGGGGATGGGTCTGTTTATGCTCATCATCCTGGCACTTTTCGTCGTCTCCGGCGTCATCTCATTTTTGGCGGCGAAAAATGGAGAAGGAAAATCGGAGCGCAATTCGTTTTTCGCGTTTCTATTTCCCGTGATTCTCTTTTTCCTGGCGCTGGCGCAGCTTTCAGCCAAGTCGGGCGATCTACCGGGCTTTTTCCTGAGCCTCAATATTTACTCTTTCGCGCTTCTTGCATTCTCCTGGTTCTTCTCGGTTGTCTCGGTGATGCTGCACGTAGGCGGCGAGTCTTTGCGCGAGCACCTTCCCGAGGCAAAAGTTCTCGATAAGTTGACCTATAAATCGATTATGGTTGCGTTTCCCATCTTATTCTTCGTAATAGTTTCGGGCGCCATCTGGGCCAATGAAGCATGGGGCCGCTATTGGGGTTGGGACCCCAAGGAAACAGCCTCTCTGGTGACTTGGATCGTGTACCTGATCTACTTGCACATGCGCATTACAAAAGGATGGATGGGGCGGCCAACGGCCTACATCGCCATCATCGGGTTTGCCAGCGTTGTGTTTACTTACCTTGGTGTTAACCTGGTTATTTCCGGCCTACACTCCTATGCAACAGGCTGATTTCAGTAGCAACAAATAAATCCTCGCCTCGGTTTTCATGCTCCCTTGCAGCAATATTAATACTACGAAAAAGGACGCCGTTAGCGTTGGCGAGCTACAAGTCAACTCGTCTCGGTTGCGAGTGGCTCATGCGGGTACTGCGTATTGCGTTTCTGGAAGGAGAGGACATTGCCCTTTAGGATAACGCCCTCGTCGATCACAATGGCGCGTCGAATTGTCTCGTTTTCGAGCCAGCCTTTGCGTCCTGCCAACACCGACGGCATGTGGACAATCAGCGCGGCAGAGATGGACCGGGACGCGCTTTCCCAAAGATAGCTGGGTGTATGATCCACTGCGTAGTAGTCCACCGTGCCGACTTTGAACATTGGGGCATCAAAGGTGGTTGGTTTGGCAAATGAGAATCCCATCCCTTCGTCGCAGCTAACATCGACGATGAGGCAATCCCTCTTAAGGCGCGCAACATCCTCCGTGGCAACGAACATGAGCGGATCATCCGGATCCTGAAAGATCCCATTCACGATGATGTCGGCTTCACTCAGCAGGTTGAGAAAAGGCCTTACCGTTCCGTCGTGCTCCACGACGAGGAGTCGTGGTTCACCCTGCTTGCCCTTGCGCAGGCGAACATAACTACAATCCAGCACTTCCTCTCGAATCTCGTGGTCGGGACGTGGAATGCAGATCGTGATGTCTTTGAATCCACGCGCTTGGAGTGCGTAAATGGCCCCCCTGCTAACCGCGCCAAAGCTGATGATGATCGTCTTGCGCTGGTCGCCATAATGCCCGTCGATCCCCTTCAATTGAAGA
>CAZQAE010000141.1:0-5152 GCA_964591275.1 uncultured bacterium
AAGGGCTCTTCGTCTTCACCAGAAGCTGGTATCGCAGGCCAACATCGCCGATCCCTATCTCCCGGCAGGCGTGGGCGTATAGTGAGGGCTGAAGCTCGAAGTCGAGCTGCCACTGCGCATATCTCTTTGCGGCGGTCTTATGCTCCACGACGACGGGCAGACCTTTCTCTTCGACGATCAGATCCATCGCGCCGATCAGCTGCGGCTCCATGACTTCGCCGGTCCCAGGGTCCGTCAATCCAATGCTGAAGGGCTGCTCGACGGCCAGGACGGTCGGTACGTCGCTTTTGGCGTGAAAGGTCCGCAGGAGGGCGACACCGGCGTCCATGAAAGCGCCCTCGTTTTTCTTCTCGTCGAACACCACCGGGATCGGCCTGTCCATCTCCTCGTCCCATCGGTCCGTGAACCAGGTGATCAGGGCATCTTCCTCCGGCTTCTCTTCCTTGCCCATGATGTAGCTGTAGTGAAGAGCCAGCGCGTGATGCACGGCTCCGCCGAGGACCATATTGACCGGCCTGTGGCTAGGCTCGACGCCGAGTATGTAACCGAACTGAAACTTGGCTGGGCAGATCATGTAGCTTTTAATCTGACTGTACGAAACGTGCATGCTTCTGCGCAGCACGGATAGGGGCTCGGTATCCAGCAGCATTTCAAGGCTCCTTATGTTGTCGGGTTTGCATGTGAGGATCGCTATCGATAGGGGACCCGGGCGCCAGAGGAGGCACCCAGGGTTGCACGAGAATTTCCCAGGAAATATTTTATAGGCAGGATTTTAGCTGCTCTGCAGTTCACCGATCAATGACGACGCCTCATTCTTCGTCACGAAGGCTAGTTTCTTGCCGTACCTTTCCAGCGCCATCTTTTCAAGCTGGTCCTCCGTGAATCCCTTTTCGCCGGCCAGGGATTTGATGTACGAATGCTGGCGGCTTGTCAGACGCGAGTCTCCATTGGCGTTTCCGTTCCCATTGCCGGGGGCTTTACTCTGGCCGTTTCCATTACCGTTGCCGGGAGTACCTCCTGACTGCTTTCCTCCATTTTGAGGCTGCTCGTCGTAGAGGGACAAACCGAGTCCCAGCAGACTCGCTGCTTTCTTCAAAGCGTCGGTACTTGCCGCCTTCAGGTCATCGCCCAGGCACACGATCTCACTGTCGTCTTTCCGGCGAGTGATCTCCGAGGATCCGAAAGCCATCTTAATGACTCCGGCAGCGAGGAGCTTGCCGACCACGAATACTTCCTTCTCCTCGACCTGGTGAGAGACGATCTCGAAGCTCCAGCCGCCCTCGTAGGCCTGATTGAGCCGGCGGATATAATGGACTGCCTCAATGTAGTTTAACTGATCTCCGAAAGCGCCGGGGCGGGTTTTAACCAATTCCACCGGGAAAGGCGCTTCCAAGGCTTTACGTACTTCAACATTGTCTTGCATTGTCGTACCTCCTGATTGTTTAGAGTTTGCTTGCGGGGTTTAACTGTTACTGGCCGCGGGGAGTGTTTCGGGGCAGATGCTGAATGCCATGTCCACGACTTCAATGATCTCGGGCAGCAGCTTCAATAGGTGGGTCTTCTTCGCGTTATAGGATTTTATATATTGGATGGCTTGTCGCCCGACCTGCTCGCCCTCGAATAAATTCACCAGCACCGCAGCGCCGATCTCGGCTACGATCTCGTTATCACGCTTGTCTTCCTTGCTTCTGCCCTGCCGGAGTTTACCGGTCCGATGATGCAGGGCATGAGCCAGCTCATGCGCATGAGTGAAAGCATCGTGCGTATATAAAGTGATGGCGCCGGATTCCGGCTTATCCTTGTGGCTGTATAGGCCATACACCCTGTCACTGGCGGCGCCGGTATAAGTGACCGGGATTTCCAGGGCGTCGGCTACCACCTGAAGTTTGGGGATAGTCTTTGTGACCGTCTCCGCCAAAGGCTCGCCCTCCGTATCTTCGACCTTGAATATCGACGCCGCAATAAAGCCGATCAGCACAGCCTGCTTCTCCTCGTCCTCCTCCTCGATGCTTTTGAAACGTGGCACAAGGATGCCGAAACTCTTGGCGCCTTTCTTCACCTGACGGTCAACTTCCTGCCATTGGCGATAACCCCTGGCGTCTGATGTGCCTTGCAGAGCCACCAGGAAGCGATTCGCCGGGGACCATTTGATGCAGGGGCTTGTGTTGGGTATCTGCGCCGCGCGGCTCAGCGTGTCGATTAGACTTTCCGGTTCCTCGAATGCCGCGGTGATCTGCTCCAGGACTGAGCGGGCTTTTTGGTTGAGTGGGCGCACGATGACCACCTCCTTTCAGTGATAAGTGTTTGTTCCTGCATATGTCTTATGGTGAAAAGCGGAAGGGAATTTGAGGGAGAGTTAGGAATTTGGGGAACAGGTTACGGCACGAACCGAAAGGACTGGAGGGCTGGATTAAGAATAGCAAAGACTTCAAAGGATACTGGACACAGGCAGGAAGGATTGATAATCTGGTGTCAGGCTTCACTTTTCGACCGGCGTTCACATTCCCTGATGATGCTGATGAATTGATGCGATTAGGCGCCGAACAGGTCATCTTGAACCCATTCAAAGCAGCACAGTTGTTGGAGTCTTTGATGCTTCTATTTGGAACGGCTACATAAGACCCCTCGAATTCGAGGACGGGAGGATAAATGACTTTGGAAAAACAGATAAAGAGTGTCAACCGTTTTCGGCACGGTTGGCGAGCAAGCACGGATCACTTGAGATAAAAGGGAAAAGCGATGTTGGCGAAAATGAAACAAGTAACTCGACTGTTCGTGGCCTTCGGGGGCATCGTCGTCCTGATAGGCATCTTTGGTGTCGTAGCCATTTACGGGATGAACGAGCTCGCCGGCCTCACCGAACGGATGCATCACCACCCGTTGATGGTGAGTTCCACAGTTCGCGACATCAAGATCGGTATCGTCTCCATGCATCGTTCGATGAAGGACGTGACGCTTGCCCAAACAAAGGATGAGCTCGATACGGCTGTCTCAAGGATCGACTCGTCCGAACAGCAGGTACTTGATCATTTTGATATCGTGAAGGAGCACTTTCTCGGTGACATGAGCAAAGTGGAATCGGCACGCATAGCGTTTCTAAACTGGAGGCCGATAAGAGCTGAGGTGATTGCCCTGATGCGGGGTCACGAGCAAACCCGTGCGGCTGCCATCACAAAAGGAAAGGGCGCTGACCACGTTGAGAAGATGAACCGCAGTATCGATGCCATGATCGAATTTGCCAACCTCAAGGCCAAGGAATTCCACGACGAGGCTGAGACCAAGCGTAGCCAAATGACGCTCATGATGGGCTTGTTGCTGGGCGGCATCTTGATCCTGAGTGGTCTCGTCGCCGTGTTCGTGATCAGGAAGGAAACCGAGGATCGGCGCGAGCGCAAACGGGCGGAAGAGGTGCTACGGGAGAGCGTGGAGAAGTTCAAGAGCCTGTATACCTCAATGAACGAGGGGATGGCCCTGCACAAGCTGCTCTACGACACGGAGGGCAAGGCTGTAGATTATGTATTGGAGGACGTCAACCCGGCCTTCGAAACTATCCTCGGATTGAAGGCGGACGATGTGCAGGGGCGCAAAGCCTCCATAGTTTACGGTACGGCTGTCGCGCCCTATCTCGATGTTTATGCCAATGTGGTCAAAACTGGGCAGTCCACCCGGTTTGAGACCGAATTCATACCCTTGGAGAAATGTTTCAGCATCAGGGCCTTCTCCCCCGACAAAGAACAATTTGCCACGGTGTTCGAGGACATCACCGAGCGCAAGCAGGCGGAGGAGGCGATTCGAGAAAGCGAAGAGAAGTTAAATCTCATCATCGATACGTCTCGCATTGGAGTTTGCACGGTTGACTTGCTTGGCAACTTTACTGCGACAAATCTGGCGTATGAACGAATGCTGGGTTATTCCAAAAAAGAACTCAGTGGTCTTTCCTTTTTCGATGTGACGCATCCAGACAATCGCCCCAAGAACAAAAAGCTCTTCCAGGAAATGTTTTCTTTGAAAACCTCAGGTTTTTCAATGGAGAAAAAATATATTCGCCAGGACGGTACGGTTGTTGAGGTAGCCGTTAGTGCCGTTGGGATCGCGGACGCCAAAGGAAATACCAGATTCGGCACCGCATTCGTAGAGGACATCACCGAACGAAAGCAGGCCGAAGAAGACCTCCGCCGTCTGGCCACGGTGATCAGCGATTCGAACGACGCGGTCATCCTGCACGATTTTGACGGAAATATACTGGCCTGGAACCGAGGCGCAATAGAGACCTACGGCTACACCGAAGCCGAGGTCCTGGGAACGAATGTCAGAGAGATTGTGGCGGAAGCAGGTCGTGAAGCGGCGCTGACCCTGATCGAAAGAATTAAGCAAGGGGAAGTCATTAAATCGTTTGAACTGCAGCGTGTCACCAAGGATGGTCGGATTCTGGATGTCTGGCTGACCACCACGTTGCTGGCCGACGAAACAGGCAAACCCGTGGCCATTGCGACGACCGAACGCAACATCACCGAGCGCAAGCAGGCCGAGGAAGAAGTCCTACGGCTCAACGCCGAACTGGAGCAGCGCGTACTCGACCGCACCGCCGAACTCCAGGCGGCCAACCGGGAACTGGAAGCGTTCACCTACTCGGTTTCGCATGATCTGCGCGCTCCGCTCCGCCACCTCACGGGATTCTCCGAGTTGGTGCAAAAGAACGACCAGGGGAATCTCGACGACAAGACCCGGCGTCATCTTGCCATCATCTCAGATTCCGCCGTACAGATGGGCCAGTTGATTGACAGTCTGCTGGCCTTTTCGCGGACGGGACGAACCGAGATGCACAAGGATCTGACGAACCTCGACGATCTGGTGAAGGAGGTCATCAACAATCTGCCCCCTGAGCCCAAGGAAAGGCGGGTCATCTGGCAAATCGCCCCGCTGCCGAGTAGCATTGCCGATGCGACTCTGCTGCGCGCGGTGCTGACGAATCTATTCTCCAACGCGCTCAAATTTACCCGGCCACGGGACGAGACGAAGATTCAAATGGGATGCCACGAGAGCGAGAGCGAGAGCGAAACCATCTTTTTCATCCGCGACAACGGCGTCGGCTTCGATATGAAGTATGTCGAGAAACTCTTTGGAGTTTTCCAGCGTCTGCATACTACGGAAC
>CAZQAE010000142.1:0-5095 GCA_964591275.1 uncultured bacterium
CGAGTGGGGTGTCTCCGTGGCCCGAGCCAATCGGCTCCCGGCCCTCGCTCTGACCGCCTCGGTCGGATATCGATCGGTGGAGTTTGACGATCTCTTTGATAACTGGTTCGCCGGTTTCGCGGGAGCCTTACTCGCTCCTTTGATTGACGGCGGCCGCCGGTCGGCCGAAGCCGACCGGGCTTTAGCCATCTCGGAAGAACGGCTGGCTTATTATCGGGAAACCGTGCTTACCGCTTTCAGGGAAGTTGAGGACGCCCTGGTCCGGGAGAAGAAACAGACCGATTACATCTTCTCTCGGGGCAATCAATTGGCGGCCGCGAAGAACGCGCTCTCGGAAGCGTTGCTCCGCTACCGGAAAGGTGATATTGAATACCTTGATGTCCTGGCTTCCATTACCTCGGTCCAGTCCCTTGAAAGGGAGGTGCTTTCCGCCCGCCGTGATCTTCTCATCTATCGAGTCTCTCTATATCGCGCCCTGGGTTCAAGATGGAGTACTGCCGGAATGACGAAACCCGAATGAGGAATGACGAATCAATGACGAAACCCGAATGAGGAATAAAAAACCACTGCCTACTGTTTCCTCCCTACTGCCTATATATAATGACGAGAAAAATAACGGAGATTAATTATGGATAATATACCCCCTAAAAAAGCCGGCTCACCGGCGCCGATAAAAATATTGCTTCTCTCCCTGCTGGTTATAATTATTGCCGTGGGAATAGCGGCTTGGTTAATTAAGACCGCACCCAGTCCAGTGGTCCGGCCCCGTCAGGAGCAGGCCAGCCTGGTTGAGGTCAGTTTACTGCAGGTCAGTGACGAAGCGGTTGTTATCGAATCATCGGGCGAGGTTATCCCGGCCCGGCAAGTTGATCTTCAGACCCGGGTTGCCGGCGAGGTGGTGGAAATTAATCATTCGTTCATGCCCGGGGGGCGGCTTACAGCCGGGGAAGAAGTGATTAAGATCGAACCGGAGGATTATGAACTGGCAGTTGAACGCCAGCAGGCGGAGGTTACCCGAACCGAGCAGGAGTACCGAATCGAATCAGGACGTCAGGATATCGCCCGGCATGAGTGGTCGCTATTGAATGACCAGAGTGAAGTAAACGAATTGGACCGCGATCTCGCGCTCCGGCAGCCTCAGCTGAAGCAGGCCGAGGCGGATCTCTCCTCCGACCGCGCTTCTCTCCGCCAGGCTGAATTGGATCTGACCCGGACATCTGTTACCGCGCCGTTCAATTCGGTAGTAATCAGTAAGGATGTTGAACTGGGTGCCCAGATCTCCTCCTCGACTCTTATCGGTAGTCTGGCCGGGACCGACGAATTCTGGGTTCTCCTTACCCTTCCGGTTTCGGATCTGGCCTGGTTCTCCGCTGGGCCGGTTAATGAAGGGTCCCGGGTGATTCTGTTCCCAACCGGTCAAAACAAAGAAAATATCAGCTGGGAAGGCAGGGTTATCAGAAAACAAGCTGATCTTGATGAAAAAGGGCGGCTGGCCCAGATCATTGTCTCGGTTTCCGGACCCCTTGATAATCCCGATCAACCATTGCTCCTGGGGATGTATGTTACCGCGAAGATTCAGGGTAAATCTGTTCCCGGAGTCTTCTCCATCCCCCGCAGCGCGCTCCGGGGATCGAACGAGGTCTGGTTGGTTAATTCGGAGAGTCGCCTGGAAGTCCACCCGATAGAGGTGGTCTGGTCCGGCCTGAATCGGGTCCTGGTCCGCGACGGTTTGAAGGAAGGGGGGAGTCTGGTTATAAGTGATCTGGCCACTCCGGTCGAAGAGATGCTTCTTAAAGTGGTATCTTCCGGCGGGGAGGATAGATAGTGAATAGTTCCCCGCAGCTTGACGATCTCCGAGGGCCGATCGCCTATATGGTCCGACACCGGGTCGCCTCCAATCTTCTGATGCTCACTCTTCTGCTGGGAGGCCTGATCTGTGTTCTCTCAATCAAACAGGAGGTATTCCCGGATTTCGATATGGACATGGTGAATATCAGCGTCTCTTATCCGGGGGCCAGCCCCGAGGAGATCGAGCAGGGGATTATCCTTTCGGTCGAAGAGGCTGTCAGGGGTTTGGAAGGGGTGGAAGAGGTTAGCTCTACCGCCCGGGAAGGAAACGGAACGGTCAGTGTCGAACTCTTAGCCGGGGCGGATCAGCAGAAGATCTACCAGGAGATTCAGCAGGAAGTGGATCGGATTACCACTTTTCCGGAGGAGGCAGAGTCACCGAGTGTGGTCCTGATAACCCATAAACGGGGAGTGATCGACCTGGCGCTTCATGGTGACCTCCCCGAGCAAACTCTGCGTGAATTAGCCGAAGAGACCCGCGACCGCCTCCTCCATTCCCCGGAGATCACCCAGGTAGAGCTGAGCGGGGTCCGGGATTATGAGATCGGGATCTCGGTCAGCCGCGACCGCCTCCGGGAGTACAACCTGACCATCCCTGAAATAGCCGCTCAGGTGAGAGCATCCGCCCTGGAATTAGCCGGGGGGAGTCTTAAGACCGATGGCGGTGAGATACTGGTCCGATTCCAGGATCGTCGGGATTACGGGGATGAGTTCGCGGATATCCCGATAATCGGGAGCGAATCCGGCGGACAGGTTCTTCTGGGAGATATCGCCGAGATAACCGACGGATTTGAAGATACCGACCGATTCGCTACCTACAATGGAGAGCCCTGTATTTTTCTCAATGTCTATCGGGTGGGCGAGCAGACCCCGATTCAGGTTGCCGACGCGGCGAAAGTGGTCATACAAGAACTTAATGAATCTTATCCCCCGGGAGTCGAGATCAATGTTCTCAGAGATCGTTCCGATATCTACCGGCAACGTGCAGCTCTCCTGCTGAAAAATGGCTTCACCGGTCTGGCCCTGGTTCTGATTCTTCTGGGCCTCTTTCTCCAGCCCCGGTTAGCTTTTTGGGTGATGATGGGGATTCCGATATCTTTTCTTGGCGCCTTCCTTTTTCTCCCCCGGATGGATGTCTCCCTTAACATGATCTCGATGTTCGCCTTTATTATCGCCCTGGGAATCGTGGTCGATGACGCCATCGTGGTGGCGGAAAATATTCACGGGTATCTTAAACGGGGCTTTCCACCGATCCGGGCGGCTATCCTGGGGGCAAAGGAAATGACCACACCGGTTATCTTCAGCGTCCTGACCAATATCGTGGCCTTCTGCCCGCTCCTCTTTGTCCCCGGTGTGATCGGCAAGATCTGGAAGGTAATTCCGATTGTAGTCATCTCGGTATTCAGTATCTCCCTGGTTGAATGCCTCCTGGTGCTTCCTTCCCATCTATCCCACAAAGGCCTCCTGGGAAAGCTCCTGGCTCCGCTCACCCGCCGCCAGACCATCTTCAGCTCCTGGTTCTACCAGGTTATCCAATCGCATTACTCTCCTTTCCTCGCTCGGATGCTTAAGTTCCGGTATCTGGTAGTGGCCGGGGCGATCGCGATCCTGATTCTGGTGGTTGGATATGTAGCGGGGAAGAGGATCGGGACCGAACTGATGCCGAGGGTCGAATCGGATTTTTCCGTGGTCACCGCGGTTCTCCCCTATGGTTCTCCCGTGGAACGGACCATTGAGGTCCGGGATAAACTGGTCGCCGCCGGGAATAAAATCGGTCGTGAACATGGCGGTAAAGAACTTCTCCAGGGAATATACGCCGACATTGGAAGGTCCTACAACGGAGTCTCGGGAGGGCACGTGGTGGAGGTCAGATGCTATCTGACCGACTCCGATACCCGCCCGATCGGAACCAGTGAATTTACTAAGTTCTGGCGGCGGGCCGTAGGAGAAATCCCGGGACTTCAAGCTATGATTTTTGAATCCGATCGGGGCGGTCCCGGGGGAGGGCGGGGTGTAACCTTGGAACTCTCCCACACCGATACCGATATCCTGGATCAAGCCGGGACCGAACTTGCCGAAGCGCTGGTTCTCTTCCCGGTGGTCAGTGATGTTGACGATGGTTTTGCCGACGGGAAAGTCCAGCTGGACTTTTCTCTTCTCCCTCAGGGGATCAACCTGGGGTTAACCGCTTCCGAGGTGGCCGCGCAGGTCCGGGGATCTTATTATGGGACCGAAGCGCTCCGCCAGCAGCGGGGCCGCAATGAGGTCAAGGTTAAGGTTCGCCTCCCCAAAAATGAACGGGAATCTGAGTATGACCTGGAGAGACTCCTGATCAGGACTCCGGATGGAGTTGATATTCCCCTTAATGAGGTGGCCCTGATCACCCGTGGCCGCGCTTATACCACCATTGAAAGAAAGGAAGGACGCCGCACCGTTACGGTCTCCGCCAATGTCTCCCCCGCGTCCGAAGCGGAGCGGATTGCCAATGAGGTGACCGTGAAGATTCTCCCCGATCTGATGGAGAAGTACCCGGGACTTACCTGGGGTTATGAAGGTCGGCAGGCCGACTTCCGGGAAGGCAACGCTTCCCTGGGGATGGGCTTTGTCTTCGCGCTGCTGGTGATCTATGTTCTGCTGGCCATCCCCTTCCGGAACTATACCCAGCCGCTGATCGTAATGGTTGCGATCCCGTTTGGTGTGATCGGGGCGGTAATCGGGCATATTATCATGGGGTATAGCCTGAGCATTATGAGCTTGATGGGGATCGTCGCTCTCTCCGGGGTGGTGGTTAATGACGCCTTGATCCTGATCGACTTCATCAACAATAAGACGGCCGAAGGGATGCCGGCCACCGAAGCGATCCACGCCGCCGGGGTCAGGCGTTTCCGCCCGATTCTCCTCACCACCCTGACCACCTTCGGGGGACTGGCGCCGATGATCTTCGAGACCTCCCGCCAGGCCAGCTTCATGATCCCGATGGCGATCTCGCTCGGCTACGGAATTCTCTTCTCCACCGCGATCACGCTGCTCCTGGTCCCGTCCCTCTGCCTGATCCGGGAAGATATCACGGGGTTCTTTCGGAGAAGATTCTCCCGATCCCGGGAAGAAGGAGGAATACCGGAGAGTCAATCCGACTCGTGATAAAATTATTCGTGACACTTTAGCTCTTAGAAATTTTTTTTATCCACCACCAACCCTGTGTCGGTGGTGGATTTTTCAAAGCACTAAAATGTTAAAATTATTCAAG
>CAZQAE010000143.1:0-4755 GCA_964591275.1 uncultured bacterium
TATCCGTCTTCCGTTTTTCCAATTCCGCGATCTTGTTTTGGAAGGCGTCGACTTCGGTCTGCATGTTGGCGATGAACTCGATTGTCGATGTCATTTTGGAACCCTCTTATTGATCGGCGGCATGTCTAATCACTGTTATCCAAACAGAATTTTTCTGTCAATAATCGTGAGAAGAATTTTGGATCATGGTGAACGATGGAGGACAGAGTGAAGGGAGGTCGACTCTGATTCGATCCGAGTCAACAGTACCCTTTATATGATTACTTTCTTGAAAAACTTAAGCATTTCCAGTCTTTTTTAAAGGGAGTTGGTATCTCTCTAATTTCGCACCAATCTTTTTCAAATATTAACCCCTTCCTTAAAAAAGTATGCTTGCACAGCCCACATTCTTCCACTGAAGAAAGCTGTTTTGGGGATGCAGTTGTAGGTGATAGCGATGAATTGCTTCTTGGTGATGCAGCCGGTGGAGAATACCTCGGGTCAACGTCAAATGCAGTGAGGCGGTGGTTCTTTTTGACATCGCCAGCCCTTCCAAGCAATGTTATCGATGTTTCACAAAAGGGGCACTGTGACTGCGTGACTAGAATTGTTTTTCCACATTTAAAGCAATTCGAGACTAATGTTTCCCCCGCTCTCCCTGGAAATTCCTGCCACGACGGGCCTTCTTGATTGCTCATCAGATGACGAAGATAGTCCTCTGAATTCAATTCAATTTTGGTTTTCAGCAGTTCTGCGATTTTTTTTGCGATCCACCGAGAAAAAGGATTTTTCGCCAGATATTGTTTTGCCGGAATAATGTCGCGCGGCTTGATGGCCAGGTTTTCGGCTTTACCAAGTAAATTTGGTTTGTCGTCTTTTTTGTCAGCCATTGCTTTTCCCGACAAGTGTTTCAAGTCGCTGGCCCACATCCTGGTATTGGCCATTGTGTCTGTAGATTTCTGAAAAGCACTTCATCGCATACTCAGCTTCATTGTTTTGCTGAAAAATACAGCCATAATCATAAAGTTCCTTGAACCGAAGATTTAAGTTTTCTACTTCCAGTAAGGCATCCATCGCGAGGTCAGGAAGACCCTTATTTCGATAAGCTCGAAAGAGCATTAATCGAACTTGATTCTGAGGCACATTGTCCGAATTTCTGATCTTCTGTAAAAGCGTAACCGCACGGTCGATTTCGTTCAATTTTGAATAGGCAATTGCCAGTTTATAAATTGTCATTGCATTAAAGTCAGCCAGAGCAGAGGCGAGTTCAGCGACCTTCCTGGCTTGGTCTATTTGCTGCGTGTCCATATAGTAATCAATCAATGTTTCTGCTGCCTGATTATCGCTTGGGTCGCGTTGAAATCCCTCGACGTAAACAGGTATCGCTGAAGCATCGACTGAATCATAGGTCTTAAAGTACCCTAGAGCAAAAGTTGTCGATTCTGGTTGGCTCTTGTTTTCCTCCCACCAGGCGATAATCTCATCAGTCACATCGTCACCGAGCCGCGATTTGGCCAGAAAGTAACCGCAATCGGCAATGATCGTCCACTGCTTGCTGATAGAGGGTGTTTCCCGCATATCCCTTAAAGCGCCAAAGATAATTTTAGCCGATTTAGCGTCCTTGCCGTGAAGGAGTTCGGAGGCCATCCAGAAGCCGATTTGAACGTCGTTTTCAGGAAGAGGGCTATGGCGAACGAGCAACTCAGGGGTTGTCGGCAATAGTTGCCGTGTCTGCAAGCAAAGCCCCAACTCGAATCGACTCAGGTCGTGATACTTTGAAGACAAGATAGGCGAAAGGGTTTGAATTCCCTCATCGGGTTTTCTGTTTAGGCATTGGACATAGGCTAATGCCACCCTGACCTCGACTCCCTCGCTTCCCAGCTTAATGGCTTGGGTTAGGTTTTTTTCAGCATTGGCGATCTCGCCTTTCACTGCCTGAGCGATACCGACGGTCTCGGTCGTTAATAGGATTTTATCGTGATCGACGACCTTTTTTTCAATTCTGCCACGCACTTTACTAACGAAATAAGCTTGTTCTACATTAGTGCGCTCTCGCTCTTTCCTGACAGCAGACGTTGCCATTTTCAGCCCTCGAATAACTTGCCATCCCGCGAAAAACACAATAATAATCGGGAAACCGGCCAGCCAAGTAAGCGGAACCGCGATCCCGCCCACAACACACCACAGTAAAATAGTCCAATTGTGCTTTTTATTTTCCAGGTCAATAAAATGATTAAGATTGTCAGAAAAATTAGAGTTGCCACAGTTAGAACATTTTTTCTCGTAACGGAGGACATAGCTTCGGCAACTTAAGCACAGTTTGGCTTCATCGAGAAGCGAGGGTGTAGTAAAGGCTTTTTTGCAATTGGAACAGATGTAGTGTTTCCCATTCTCAATCCGAAGCATTGTGGCGCAGTGCGGACACGGATGTGAAAAGAAATTTTCGGACTGTTCAGATGGCGGTGATCCGGTTTGGTTTTTCATGTCCAACTCAGTCCTGTCTATCTTTATCACAAAATGGGCATAAGCGCTGTTTATTCATTGGAAAACCGCAGGCATCACAAAAGTCTTTCTCGGCTGAGGAAGCCTTGGCGGACTGTGCTTCGTTTAGAAGTGGCGACTGAATTTTCTTTAGTGCATGAGAATCAGTTTCCTTTATGTTGCGTATTGCCATTTGGTTATTCAGAGAATAGTCCATCAGTCGATACATGCGTTCTACCAGATAGGGATGGTCGTGTTGAAAAATGAGATTCCACTTCGCATGGAAGCCGTCAAGGGATTGTCTCTGTCGTAGAAATGATTTCAAATCCAGCGTACGAAGTAATCTATCTGAACCAATGGTTAATCGGAGCATGGATCGACATGCGGCTTCGGCATTGCCACAGCAGAGCAATCCGGCAATATCCGCAGAATACTCTGACTCGCGAACCCATGCCAGAAGCGGCACTAAAAGCGCCGAGGAAAAAACAGTTAGGAAGGACGCTCCGTGGATCAAATGCCTTGCCATACTATGATAAACAACATGATTGCTCTGAATGTGTCCGCATTCATGGCCAAGAATGAATGAGATTTCATCTTCTTTGAAGTTGTCCAGTATAGAGGATGTAAAAAAGATCACCGGCTTTTCCTGGGTGCCTGTGGTAAAAGCATTGAATCCGAAGTCGCCCTTAAACGGGTCGCGATATGCGACGAATAATCTTGGCACCGGAATTGATAATCTCTCACAGTGTGTTTGAAGTAGTGAATATATTTCTGGAAGCTGTTGCTCGTTAAGCTCAACGCCATTGCCGAGAAACTCAGCCAAGTTTTGCGGTGTGAGCCACCAATCCAAATACGCAGATATGGCTTGCTTTAACAGAGGAATTTTCTGTAGGGCGGAAATAGAAATTTTATCGCTTTGGGTCTGGTACTGCCTTTGGGTGATGGCACGGGGTCGCCGCGTAGTCAGAGAGTTCTTCTTGATTAGCACAGCGCCGCAGTCATCGCAGATAAGCTTAGTGTTACGATATGTGCTGCTGCAATTCGGACAGGTTTTTGTCATAATAATCGCTCAAGTATTTTGCAAAACACAAACCAAAGACAGACGAACCTTGCCGGAATATTCCTTGGCAAAGCCTGTTTTGAGCCTGTTGAAGGGGTGCCCTCCGAATTAAACGTGCCACAAGTTTCCCCCTGCACAATCAGTGAACCACGGGCTACCCATTTGTGTCAAGATTTCTGCGCCATCGAACGTGCCAACAATAATGGGAACTCTCTTTTCAAGGTTTGAAGTACAATTTTGTTGTCCTCTCCTTTGGGCGGGTTGACCCAGACCGCCGTTGGCAGTTTCATTCTAAGGATAGAGCAAGCCAACGTGCGCCCGCGCATAGCGCGATATTTTTGAACGCCGACTTTCACCCGCCGCCGCGTGTGCGAGGTCAGCGCGATATATCCCCGTGGGGGTGGAGCAATCTCTCCGTTGGCATCCCTTGGCGCTTGACGAACTGAAATGGTTTCAATTCCTTCCGATCATCAAAATCGTCTTGCAAAAATTGCCCGTACTTGGCAGGTTCACAACACGCCGATGTCAAATGACAAACGAGTTTGGCGCGGCGCAACTCTGGAATGCAGCAGGGAGGTCATCATGACCCCTCGGGAAAGTTGAGGTCTCGTGGCGATACTGATGTTCGAGAGCAAAAACTTGACCCGGAACGAACCGCTTCATCCGAAAGAAACACGAACGCAGACGTTTGGCTGCCGCACATTCAACCCGGATAATTGTAGTAAGAACTCGTTGCCGGAGATATGTTGTTTTGTCCGTAAAGACGGGATGTGCAAAAGTCCGCCGAAAACTTGGGCGAAGGAGTTCCAGAAGCTCCTGATGCAACATGAGGAAGACAGTAGCAACGGAGACGACAGTTAGTGGCTGAAATCAAAATCCCCGTCACGATCACCCTGCGCGAACGCGACCTACTGCTGAATGAGACCACCGCCGTCGACGAGGACGTGCTGGCGAAGCTGCGCGTCGCCGAGGTCGTGGGCGACAAAATTCGCTTCTCGCTCTCGCTAGACGACCTCGACCTGCTGCTGGGCAGCCTGGCATCCGAGGCCAACCACGCGGACAGCGAGGTGAAGGAAATGGCATTCGGCTTTCTCTTGTATCGCCTGATGAGAATATTTGAACGTCATACTGCGCAGGAGGAAACCCAAGCCCCGGATAAAGGCGCACCCCCGAAGGCGTAATCACAATGGACCGGGCGGAAGCTGACGAAGAAATTGTCCGCCTGATGCACCGGC
>CAZQAE010000144.1:0-1912 GCA_964591275.1 uncultured bacterium
AAGCCTATGACATTTCGTTTTGACCAAACTATGACATTTCGTTTTGCGCGGTATTATCAGGCCCGATCATCGTCAATATTTACATCCCCGGCACAGGCAGCGAAGACCGGATATAGACTTCGCCAAAACCACCTCCCGCGATTGAAAATCCCACACTCAATATGATTCATCTATTTCAAGACTACCGGCCCCACGAGGGTCAACTCCGTTTGCACAATTGCGCCGCCCGCTTCGCCTCCGTGTGCGCGGGCGTGCGCTCGGGAAAAAGCTACGGCGCCGCCCGCGAGTTCATGCGCCGGGTTTACGCCGACCGCTTCGCCAAGTCCGGTCCATTGCGCTATTGGGCCGTCGCGCCCACGTACGATCTGGCCGATGTGCAGCAGCGTGAAATTGCCGACATCCTGCAAGGCCCCGCCGCACCGCTGATCACAGCGCAGCGCAAGACCGAACGCAGTCTGGAACTCGCAGGCGAAATCTTTATCGAATTCAAAAGCGCGCATCATTATGAGCGTCTGGTCGGCGTCGGCCTGGACGGCGTGTGGATCGACGAGGCGGCGCGACTGCATCCCGAGGCCTGGAGGGGCCAGATCCGAATGCGACTTTCCGATCACCTGGGATGGGGACTTTTCTCAACTACGCCCCTGTCGAGAAACTGGTTCTATAATGAAATATGGCGGCGGGGTGATCCGCATGATGAACTATTCGACCCCGCCTGGGCCAGCGTGCATTTCACCACCGCGCAAAACACCGCTCTGCCCGGTCTGGCCGCGGAAGTCGAGCAGGCGCGCCGCGATCTTCCCTCCCGCTATTTCACCCGGGAATACATGGCTTCTTTCGACGCCTTCGTCGGGCAGATTTACGAGGAGTTCAACCGCAATATCCATGTGGTCCGAAAAAGCGATCTGCCCAAAACTTTTCAGGAAATTCGCGTCGGCGTGGACTGGGGTTTCCGCAATCCCGGCGCCATGATCGTGATCGGTCGCGACGGCGACGACTCCTGGTGGGCCATCGAGGAAATCGTGCGGGAAAAAACCTGGGTCGATTCCTCCAACACCGGCGCTACGTGGCTATCGCTCGCGCACGACATCAACAAACGCCTTCGGCCCTCGGTTTTTCTGTGCGACCCGTCGGGGCCTGAGTCCATCCGCGCATTTCGCGCCGCGGGACTTCCCGCCAGGGGCGCCGACAACCGCGTGTCATTGGGCATCCAGCGCGTTGCGATGCTGCTGCACGCCGGCGACGATCCGCCCCGACTGCGATTTGCCGACACTCTCACGCATTTGATCACGGAAATTCAGGGCTATCGCTGGCGCGAAGACGACCCTTTGTCCGAAGAACCGGTCAAGGAAAACGACCACGCTCTCGACGCCCTGCGCTACGCACTGTCCGCCAAACCCCACAAACCCGCCTGGTGGTGATTATCCCTTATGAGGTGTAGGAACGACATTTCTGTCACGACAGAAATGTAGAGAAGTTAACTTTATAAAGATCAAAACTTTATCGGCTTTTCTCTTTATAAGCCGCAGCATCCTTCCGAATCGTCATTATCGTCATCATCTCCTGCGTCAGCATCATTGACATCATCATCTCCGATAGCATCGTCATCATCGTCATCGTCATTTCCTGCGTCGTCATCGGATAGCGGATCGCAGATATCGGTATCTTCATTACATGTTTCGGTTTCTGCGTCGCAGGGCATTCCTGAGTGAGCGCATACATCATTATCCTCGTCGCAGAATTCTTCGCCATTACAGAAGAAGCCGTCATCCCAGCATGACGGTTCGTTTCGAGCGCTGCACTGGTCGTTGTCCTCGTCACAGAACTCTTCGCCGTTGCACCATTGGCCATCGTCCGAGCAGTCCGGCGTGTTTTGTTGACCGCATTGGTCGTTTTCCTCGTCGCAGAACTCTTC
>CAZQAE010000144.1:2012-4713 GCA_964591275.1 uncultured bacterium
TTACACCAAAGCCCATCGTCCGAGCAGTCCGGCGTGTTTTGTTGACCGCATTGGTCATTGTCTTCGTTGCAGAATTCTTCGCCATTGCACCAGATCCCGTCGTCTGGGCAGTCCGGCACATTCTGCGCGCCGCATTGGTCGTTGTCCTCGTCGCAGAATTCTTCACCGTTGCACCAAACGCCGTCGTCTGGGCAGTCCGGCACGTTCTGTCGGCTGCACTCGTTATCGTCTTCGTCGCAGAACTCTTCACCGTTGCACCAGAGCCCGTCGTCCGAACAATCCGGTACGTTTTGATGACCGCATTCGTTATTGTCCTCGTCGCAGAATTCTTCGCCGTTGCACCACACACCGTCCTGCTCGCACCATCGTTGCGTGTCGCTGGTGCACGTTCCGTGGTCGCAATAATCGTCCACGGTGCAGAATAGACCGTCGTCGCATGTGTCTTCGTTGAGATTCGTCCAGCCCAGCCAATTCGGCGCCTGGCAGGTTTGGCAATCGTTGTTGGGATTCAACTCGCCTTCCAAGTAGCATTCCGGGGCCACGGAAGGATACGGTCTGATGCGGCAATCGGAGCAGTAGCAAATCCGCATATACAGTTCATTCTCAGGATCGTAGTCTTCAGTAAGGAATCTGATTTCCTCGGGGTCGACCAAGTCTACCGAACTAATAATGATTCCGTTGTTAGGATATTCCTCGTCGCAGATTTTCAATAGCGGATCAAGCAAATCGACCGATTCCCAGACATCATCATTGTCATTGGTCCGCCAACTGTCGTAGGCCGCGACTTCATCATTAGCGGTTGGGCAATTGTTCCACGTAACCCCACCCTCGGACCAGGAATCTTCCAAGAGGCGGAACTTGATGGTGTGTTGATCCGCTGAAAAGCCGAATAAGTAAAGCCAGGTGAGATAATAGTGTAGCGTCGCTGACTGCAAGCGGCCGACCGGACATCCTGGAAATCCGATTAGGGAATGGGCTCGGAACCTATCCTGGAGGCCGGAATCGAACAGCCAGCCGACGGAAAGAAACGGTTCGGCGCCGAAATTTTGATTGGGAAAACCATTATAGACGTAAGCAGTTTTGGCAATATTGTCCGAGTAACATTCCCGGCCGGATTTCGAATCGCGCTCAACAATGGCGTCGAGGTACTCATCGTAGAAAACATCGAGCTCCGGCGCTGTTTCGAAATTTTCCTCGCATATGCCTGGATAGGGTGATGATGCCAGGAACAATGTTATTAGTGCTGTTGAGATAAAGACGATTAAAGTCATCGATCGCTTCATAAAATCCTCCTCCGTTAATCAGGAACGTTTTGGTACCGTTCCTTGGTGACTTCCACATATCAAAGCTATCGGGGAAATCCTTGCCGCCACTGTTTCAAATGGCTCTCGGGCTTCGTCCCTTTCCATGACATGTCGTCCTTATAGCTTGAAATGGGCGCGTATGGAACAAAGGGAAATGATCCAGCCAACGATGATCTTGGCAAAACGAAAGAGCAAAATATCCTTAATCCTCAAATCTCATTTCCTCAAAACTTCATCGGGATTTCTTTACTCAGAGGCCTCAATCCAAGATAGACCGTCAGCGCTGAAAGTAGAATCAGGATTTTCAACTTCGCCATAGCCTCGTGGGTCAGGACGCCCTTCGCTACGTCGCATGAGTCGGGGTTTGCTCACTCCCTGACTGCAACAGCTTTGTTCACGGCAATCGAGTTCCAAATACCGCCCCTGACCTCGCAGACATGGAGGTCTCCACTACACGCTGAACCCTGGACCCTAACCCCTGGACTCTGGTTAATAGCTCTTGACCGCGTGGCCGCAGGAAGGTATGGCATCTGTAGAGTGAAAAGCCTGTGAAAGAGGTCTGCCGCCCATGAAATGCCCGAAATGCGGATTCGTCAGCTTTAATTACCTTAACAACTGCAAACGTTGCGGGATGGATCTGGTTGCCTATAAAAAGCGAAAGGGCATCACCGCCGAACCGGCGGCGGCTCAAGTAGCGGCCCCTTTAAAAAAGAAGATTGAAAAAAAGTCCGCCGCGCCGGCAAAGCTTCGGCGGGACGCTTCTGATTCTCCGCGCCGGACACCTGTCGTGACCAGCGAAAACGCTACGGCTTTGGCCGAGGCGGCACAAAAGGAGGCTCAGGCCGAAGCCCGCCGAATCCGAGATCGGATCGAACGGGAAGCTCTGCAGCGGGCCGAGAAGATTCAACGCAAGATCGAGGATAATGCTCACGCCGAAGCCCTGAATATTCGCATCCAGCAGGAGCGGGAGGCCAGGGAGCATGCAGGAAAGATTCGCCGGGAAATCGAGGCCGATGCGCTGGAGCGCGCGGAAAAAATGCGTGCGGAGATTGAACGGGATGCACGGGAAAGGGCGGAACGCATCCACCTGGAAACCCAGAAGGTCGCCAGGGAAGAGGCCGAAAAATTCCGCAACGAATCGGAACGCGAAGCCCTGGCGCACGCCGAGGAAATCCGCCGCCGAACCGAAATCGAGGCGCAAGAAAAGGCGGAGGAGATCCGGCGCCGGTTTGAACGCGAAGCTTTGGACCGATCAGCGGCCCTGAAGCTGGAAAGAGAAGAGGCCGAAAAATTCCGTAACGAATCGGAACGCGAAGCCCTGGCGTACGCCGAAGAAATTCGTCGCCGAACCGAAATCGAGGCGCAAGAAAAGGCGGAGGAGATCCGGCGCCGGTTTG
>CAZQAE010000145.1:0-4407 GCA_964591275.1 uncultured bacterium
CCGTGACGCGCGCCCTTATAATTCGAGTTCCAATTCGAGTTCCAAGTCGAAGGGGCCGACCAGTTTGAAGCCGTGCTTGCGATAAACGTGAACGGCGATGCTGTTTTTTGCGTCTACGACCAGCCATACCTTTTTGTATCCCAGATGGCGAGCTATTTCCAAGATCAACTCCAACATGGCTGAACCAAATCCACGATTGCGCCACGTTTGATGAACCATGATTTCGAGTTCGGCCCGGATGCCCGGCTCGATGTCGATGAGACAGGCATGCCCCGCAATTTCCCCATTGATATCGGAAACGACAATTATCGATTCCAAAAGCATTTTCCGAACCCACGTTTTCCGCAATTCCTCATTGCACGAAGGCAATCCTTGAGCGGCTTCTTTCGGTTCGAAACTGTCAAACATGTATAGAAATCGGTCGAAATCTTCAATATTCAAAGGACGCAGGCTGAAGGTTTCCCCATACTTGGATTTGAAGGTTCGCCGAAACTGTTTGAGATCCGGACTGCTCTCGTCGAACCCAGTCGGGTTGGGGTCGTCGGCATTCATTTGCTTAGGACGACCTCCTCAAGAACCCTTAGCAGTTCGGTAGGGTTGATCGGCTTGGACAGAAAGCGCGTAGCGCCCATTGCAAATCCTTTTTCCCTATCCAGCTCGGTGCTTTTCGCCGTCAGCATGACAATTGGCGTTTCAGCATATTTTTCCAAATTTCGGAGAGCCTTGCAAACTTCAAAACCCGACATTCCGGGCATGATGATATCGAGTACGAACAGCTCATATGTGTTCTTGGATGCCTTGTCGAGCGCTTCCCGGCCATTGTAGGCCGTCGTAACGTCGTAGCCCTCCAGTTCCAGCATACTTTCAACAGACATGACAATCAATTCGTCATCATCGGTCAGCAGTATTTTACAACCCATTGCCAATCCCTCCTATGAAATCGGTTCAGCCCTATTGCTCTCACACGGAATGATAATTGTGAATTTGGTTCCATTTTCGGGGGAGCTATCCAGGTCTATTCTCCCACCGTGCTCTTCGATAATTCCATAACAGATCGATAAGCCCAGGCCAGTCCCTTTCCCCGCTCCTTTGGTTGTGAAAAAGGGTTCGAATATCTTGTCCTGGATATTCTGAGGAATGCCGGGGCCGCTATCTTGAATGAATGCCGCCACGGCCGGTTTTCCATCCAGTTCCGACAGCATGGAACCGACGCACAGTTTTTTCTCACACTCGCAGCTTTCCAGGGCATCGCGCGCATTGGCAATGAGATCGAGAGAAACCTGTTCCAGGTAATTCGAATCCCCCATTATCAAGGGCAATTCCTCGGTGAAGGATTTTTCCACATGCACCTGCATGTTCAGCAACTGCTGCGTGCAGATAATCAAAGCGTTCTCCAAGGGTTCATTGATGCTTATCGGAGCCTTTTCCATCACACTCTGCCTGGAAAACTCTCGCAAGTGATTCACAATCTTCGTAATGCGCTCGTTGCATTTTCTCAATAAATCCACCCGTGCATTCATTTTTGTGTCGCACCCGTCCAGGTTTTTTTGAATGATGTGCAGCATGGTGGTGGATGCCATGAGGGGATTGTTGATCTCGTGGGCCACACCCGCGACGAGGTCTCCCAGGGCGCGCAATTTCATGGTTTGAACGATACTCGCCTGCGCCTTTTGAAGGTCTTTCTCAAGCTTTTTCCTTACGGAAATATCCGAGAATATTCCAAGGCTTCCCGTTTTTTTGCCTTCCGAATCACGAAGCAGGGAGGCTGATGTAAAAATCGGGATATTTCTGTCTTTGGCTATCAGTTTCTGCTCGTAGTTAGTGATATTGCCTTCCGCTTTTAAAAGCCGCATGATCGATCTCGCCTGCTCGATGCCGCCAACATAGAATTTCCAAATTTTTCGCCCAACGAGAAAATCCCTTTCAAATCCGAGCATTTTCACCATGCCGGTGTTGGCAAAAGTGATCGTGCCGGAACGATCCGAGGTCACGATGCCATCAACGGTACTTTCAACCAGATTTCGGTATTTCTCTATGGACTCCTTGAGTTCTTTGGTGCGATTGTCAACCAATCGTTCCAAGTTTTCCGTTTCCTGCCGGATTTGATCGGCCATTTTGTTGAATGAATTGGCGAGGATAGCAAGCTCGTCACGCTCTGATTCGACATGCACATTCTGTTCGAGGTTACCGTTAGCCAAGCGGGAAGCGGCTTTTGAGATCATCACAACCGGGCGAGTGATAAAGCGGTTCATCGCCAAAGTCAGAAATAGAACGAGAAATACGCTGAGCACGATCAACAGAAAAGTATAGTTTTCCACAGGGCCTACGGCGGCATAAATTTCTTCCTCATACGCGCCCGCCGCCACGATCCAATCCCATTTGGACAGGTACATGAATTTAACTATCTTCATGCGTGGAACGGTTTCGCCTTCTTCCCGATTCACCCAGGGATATCGAATGGTGCCAATAGCCTCGCCTTCCATTTTCTCCGCTCTGGCACAGATTTCCTTGATGAATTGAAAACCCCTTAAATCGCGGCTGTCGAAAATATTCTGACCTTTTTTCGCCGGATGGATGATGACATTTCCCCGTGTATCGATCACAAATGCATAACCGGTTTTGCCGATACGGTAACTTAAGAAAAGTTTCTCTAAAAAAACGGTATTGGCGTTCGGGGCCTGGTTTTTGGCGGTTTTCTCTTTCGAACCCGAAGGGAAATGGCAGTTTTTTTGGAGTTTACTGGACCGATAAAGGTGCTTGACGACATTGGTGAGTTCAAGTTCCGCCGCATTTTGCAATGTGTTCTGGAAATACCATAGCGTCAGAAGTTCACCGGTCAGAAGAGGTAAAAGCACCGTGAAAAACACTACGACAAGTTTTGTCCTGATTTTCAGGTTTGCGAATGAAATCATGGATTTTTGATCCCATGAATGGGGAAAATCGTCTGTTCGATATATTCAACGGCCTTTCGAGCTTGTCGCCACACCAGGTCTTTATCCTCTCCCTTGGTCTGGATCTTCATATCGCGCAGCCCCCCGACTTCGCCGCCATACATCATTCCGCCCACCAAGCCTGCGTATTCATCCTCGGGTTCGATGTCGGCCATAACGCCGAAGGCGAGAGTCCAGCAATTCGAGGTCCGATATACATCGTAGCCGCCACCTCCAACCGCTACCAACTTCGGCGAAAATTCGCAGATCATCTTCACGACTTCTTCGTAACCGTTGCTGGTCAGTCGAAGATGGGTAAGAGGGTCCGAGATAACAGTATCCGCACCGATTTCGGCGATTACGATATCCGGATTAAAGGCTTCGATGAGTGGCGGCACCACTTTCTTAAACGTATCCACATAGGCTTCATCATCCGTTTTGGGAGCAAGGGGAACGTTCACGGTGTAGCCTTTTCCAGCTTCGCAACCTATTTCATTTGAACGACCCGTGCCGGGATAGAATCCATCACTCATTTCGTGCAAAGAGATGATCAAAGCATCGGGGCTATATAAAAATTTGTCTTGAACGCCGTTGCAGTGATGGGCGTCGATATCGATGAAAGCAACTTTCTTGCCTTTTTCAAGCAATGAACTGATAGCGATACCGACATCGTTGACGTAGCAGAATCCCTCGGCATGATCCACAGCGGCATGATGCAATCCGCCGATGAGGTTGAAGGCGCGGTCCGTTTTCCCTTCCTGGACCAATTGCGTTGCAAGCAGGGTTGCGCCCACGACGCGCAGACTGAAATCGAAGATACCCGGCAGAATCGGGCAATCGGGGGTGCCGATGCCGGCGGCAAGCATTTCAATGTCATGCTCGCATGAATTGGCTCGTTGAAGAGTGTCAATGTATTTTTTCGTATGAAACAGTTCCAAATCCTTGAGATCGGCCGAAAAAGGCTCGGGACGGGTCACGTCAAGACCGTATAACAATCCATGACGATTACACATTTCCATAGTATTTCTAGCGCGAACCGGCTTGAAGGGATGATCGTCGCCGTAATCAAATTTTGCAAGAACTTCCGAATAAATGAGCGCTGCTCTCGGCATTTTTACTCACGTTTCTAAATTGGAAGAAGGTTTGTTTTCAATTAACCCGTAATAGGTGCTTTCCCCCATCTTTCGACAGAAACCGGGGCTTTTTAAGATGTCCCAGCACGTTGGCCTCCGGGCTTTTTGTGGGCCTTGTTTATTCACTTTAACTGGATGAAAGGGGCCGGTCAACGTCCACATCGTCAAGGAGTGGCCGAAGATATTCTCCGGTTTGGCAAACGCTTCAAGATTCTGATCGATGGGTGAATCGACTTGGATATCAAGGCGTCGAAGTTGTAAAGTCCCCCCCATTTTTTGGACAGTTGCTTAAGATGGTGTCCGACGGCTAAACACGGTCGGCCCGCAACATTGAAGGAGTCCAA
>CAZQAE010000146.1:0-4309 GCA_964591275.1 uncultured bacterium
AATGCTTACCATCTCGAACCGGTCACCAATGAGAAAGGGGAAGTGACCGCTGTCGTGTCAGAGGCTCTCGATATAACATCCCGGAAAGAGTCAGAGGAAAAATTGGGCCTCAATAAAGAATTATTGCGGGACGTTATGGACCTAGCCCCTGCTTTTATCTGCGCCAAGAACCTCGAAGGCAGGTTTATTCTGGTCAACAAGAAACTTGCCGATTTCTATGGCCATTCAGTTGAAGAGATGACAGATATGCTTCACTCTGATTTATGTGAAGATAAAGATGAATTACGTTCCATGCTTGCTGATGACCATGAGGTGATCAAGGCCGGCGCCCCCCTACATATACCCGAAGAGACAATGAAAAATTCCGATGGGAGCATTACCGTCCTCGACACCTATAAAATCCCTTTCACTGCCTACGATGAGCCGGCGGTATTGATCACATCCTCCGACATCACTAAACGCAAGCAGGTCGAGCAGTCTCTGGAAAAACTCAGTAACAGCCTGGGGGAACAGGTTGAAAAAAAGACTGAAGAACTCCAAAACCGGATCGCGAAATCGGAACAGAGCCGCCGGGCGATGCTTTACATGGTTGAGGATCTCAACAAGACCCACGGGGAACTGCAGGAATCCCGGGAACGGGCACTCCGTTCGGAAAGGCTGGCCGCGATCGGAGTGCTGGCAGGCGGTGTCGCTCATGAACTCCGCAACTCTCTCGGTGTTCTCACCAATGTCGCGGCTTATCTTAATATCGCCGTTACCGCAGAAAATGAAACGGTAGCACTCAACCTCCGCCACATGAGAGATAATGTCGTTCGGGCGAACCGGATCATCACCGACCTGCTGGACTTTTCCCGGGATACAGCTCCGAATAGATCGGAACTTTTAATCTCGAACCTGATTGATGATCTTCTTAAAGAAATTGATCTGCCAGAAAATATTACTATTGAGAGGATCCATCCGAAGAAATCGCTTCCGGCCGTTCTGGCAGATCGGGACCAGATTCTCCTGATTATTCGAAACCTATTAACAAACGCGATCGATGCCATGTCCTTGCCCTATCTTGACCCTCCGGGAGGGGTGATCACTCTGGATTACGCTCCCACCGAAGATGATGACTGGATTATAAAAGTTACGGATACCGGTATCGGGATACCGGCGGAAAGAATAAATTTGATATTCGAGCCGCTCTTCACCACTAAAATCCGGGGAATCGGCCTGGGGCTGGCTCTCAGCCACAGAAAAGCCATGAGCAACGGAGGAAATCTGGAGGTTGAGAGCGAGGAGGGGGTCGGAAGTACTTTTATATTGACTCTTGAAAGAGCACGGATTCAGACAGTATGAATACCAATTAATACCGGGATTTATTTTATAAATAGTTGTGTAAATCTAATTATTTGGCTAATATATTATTATATAATATACTATAATAAATATAACAGATTACCAATATAAAAATAATTCAGGCCAATGACCCAAGAACATTTTTTGCACGGGATAAAGTGATCCACCTAAATCTGTGCCCCAATTTCTTTGAGTCTGTGAGCAGGAGAAAATTATGACACCACAAAGTCACGAATTAATATCAAAATCTAAAATACTCCTCGTCGATGACAACGTCGCCTTCTGTGATACGTTAAAATCTTTTCTCGAAGCAAAATCCTATCCGGTAAGCGGGGTATATTCATCCCGGGACGCGATCGATAACTTTAAACAAAATCCCCGGAGTATCGTTGTCCTGGACATGAAACTCGAGCCGAACATCAGCGGAGCGGATGTTTATTTTGCCATAAAATCGCTCCAACCCGATGTTCGGGTAATCCTGATGACCGCTTTCAGGCAGGAGATGGACCCCATCATCGAAGAAGCTCTCCGGCGGGGCGCCCGGGCCTGCCTGAATAAACCTTTTGAACCCGACGAACTGATCCGGATTATCGAAGAGATTAGCGGGAAGGATAGTAAACGGCAGAAAGTACAGTGATCAGCAATCGGTAATCCTGAGCCATTGCAAATGAGAGCTGATTACCATTTACCGATCACCGTTCTGATTATCTATACTTCAAATTTTAGAGACCTGAAGCACTTTCGATCATAGTGAATATAATGAAGGAAAAGGCCAAAAACAAAAAAGAATTGACAGCGACCCCTGATAAACTCAAAAAGTCAGGGGAGGGAAAGAAGCTAGAAGAGCAGCTGAGAGCAAGTGAAGAGAAATTTCGTGCTATATTGGAAGCCGTTCCTGACTTAATGCTCATTATGGATTCCGAAGGTCGCTACCGAGATATCTTTACCGATAATCTTAATCTGCTGGCTTTCCCCGCAAGCCAGTTGCTGGGGAAGACGGTCCATGAAATGATGCCGGAAAATATCGCCCAACTACACCAGTCTGTCATCAACCAAACTCTCTTAACGGGAAAGCCTCAACATATAGAATATCCTCTTGAAATTCATGGAGTAGATCATTGGTTTTTCGCTAATGTCGTAAAATTTATTTTCCAGGACTCTGAGTGCGTGCTTTGGTCGGCACGCGATATCACAGATGGGAAAAAGAGCGAAGAAGCGATAAAAGAATCCGAAGCACGTTACCGTGGTTTATCCGAAGCGACTTTTTCATCAATCTTTATATCCGAAAAGGGAGTTTGTCTCGAACAAAACTCTACCGCGGAGAAAATGTTTGGATACACATTATCAGAAGCTATCGGCAGGAGAGGTATAGAATGGATTTCACCTGACGACCGGGAGATGGTGGAGAAGAAGATGTTATCCGGTTATGAAGAACCATATGAAGCAACCGCTTTGCGAAAAAATGGATCAACTTTCCCGACGGAGATACAGGGGAAGAAGATCCATTACAAAGGAAGGTCTGTCCGGGTAACCGCATTGAGCGACATCACCAAACGCAAGGCAGCGGAGACGGCTTTGAGAGAGAGCCAGGAGCGGCTGGAGCTGGCGGTGACCGGGACCAATCTCGGTCTCTGGGACAATAATCTTCTTACCGGGGAAAATACCCTCAATCGACAATACGCTGAGATGCTTGGCTATGAGCCGGGAGAGATCAGAAATAATTTTGAATCATTCAAAGAATTTATTCATCCCGATGACCTGCCGGAGATGATGAAGAAATTGCAGCGGCATATGGACGGGGAGACATCCTCATATAAAGCGGAATTCCGGATGAGGGCTAAAAACGGAGAATGGAAATGGATTCAATCATCCGGGATAGTCTCCGAACGGGATGAGAACGGCAAACCGTTGCGAATAATCGGGACCCAAAGGAATATCACTGAGAATAAACAGACGGAAAAAGCGATCGAGCGGGCCAAGAATGAATGGGAACTAACCTTCGATACTATCCCGGATATGATAATGATCCTGGATAACCAGTACCGGATAATCCGGGCCAACCGGGCGACAGCCGATAAGCTGGGGATTCCCATCACTGAACTTCCGGGAAAGATCTGCTATCAAGTTCTTCATGGGACGGAAGCCCCCCCCAACTCATGCCCTCATGCTGAATTATTGAAAGATTCCCGGGAGCATACGGTTGAGATGCATATGGACCTTCTGGGGGGGAATTATATGATTACCGCTACCCCCTTCTTCGACATGGAAGGCCATTCAATCGGATCGGTCCATGTCGCCCGGGATATATCCAGTTTGAAGGCGGCGGAGGTGGCGCAGCGAAAAAGTGAAGAGCGTATGGAACTCGCGATAGCCGGGGCCAATCTCGGTCTCTGGGACCAAAACATTGTCACCGGGAAGAGTATCCATAACCGTCACTGGGCTGAGATGCTCGGCTATACTCCGGAAGAGATCGAGACAGAACATATCAGCTGGGATAATCTGCTCTATCCCGAAGATTTTCTCCCCGCGCTGAAAGATTTAAATGAACATCTCGCAGGGAAGACTCCCTTCTATGAGTCAGAGTTTCGGCTCAGGACTAAATCAGGGGATTGGAAGTGGATTCAATCATCGGGAAGAGTCTCCGAAAGGGACGACGACGGCAAACCCCTGCGGATGCTCGGGACTCACCGTGATATCACAGATCGGAAGGAGATGGAACAGGCACTCCAGGAGAACAAGGATCGGCTGGAGATGGCGGTGACCGTAACCAACCTTGGCCTGTGGGACTGGAACATTATAACCGGGAACTCCATCTACAGCCGGGAGTGGACCAGGATGCTTGGTTATACGCCGGAAGAGATTGAACCCCACTCCGACTCCTGGAAAAATCTGATCCATCCCGAAGACTCAGAACGGACTATGGCACTACTGAAGGAGCACTTTGAAGGGAAGACCCCTCTCTTCGAAG
>CAZQAE010000147.1:0-1303 GCA_964591275.1 uncultured bacterium
AGTCTGATTTTAAGCTATAAATTTGATACTCCCCAAAATCCGTTATAACCAGAATTTATGAGGTGTTTTGTTTATGCAAGTTATTGTAACGGCAATGCATCGTTCAGGTAGTTCTCTGTGTACCCGGCTGTTGAGTTTTATGGGGATTCACCTGGGGCCGGGCAACGCTCTTTTGCCCCCGCGTCCTGACAATCCCAAGGGGTTCTGGGAGCGTTCGGATCTCCAGATTCTCCATGACCAGGTGCTGGAAAAGCTCAATTGCTCGTGGTATGATATTGCTGAATTCGACCTGAAGGCAGCCGATGAAAAGCTCTTTGATTTTTTTAAAATCGGTGCGGAAAAGATTCTACGGGAGCTTGATACCTGGCGTCCCTGGGTTTTGAAAGATCCCAGGATCTGTCTTTTTTTCCCCTGGTGGCGGCAGTTGCTGGAAGTACCAATTATTATTTATGTATACCGTTCGCCCTTGCAAGTCGCCAAATCCCTTCAGAAGAGAAACAACCTGCCCCTGTGCGTTGGACTGGCATTGTGGGAGGCTTATAATATCAGAGCGCTGGATGCCGGCCGGGGACTGCCGCGTACGTTTGTTTCCTTTGCCCGGATGGTTGATGAGCCCATGGCAACCCTTGCACGGGTTTTTTCCGACTTGCAAAAATTCGAGGTTTCCGGGGTTCACCCGGTGTCTGAAAAAGAGGTGAACGCCTTCCTGAATTATGATTTACTACACCACCAAGATAGTTCCGAAGAAGAATATACCTTTCTGACCCAATCCCAAAAACGTCTGTGGCATTTCCTGGAAGACGGCGCGCCCATGGGTCGGTGTTGTGGATTGAGTGTGTCAAAACTGGCCGAAGATACCCTAAGACATTATTGCAACAAAGACAGAGAGATATCCGGCCTGATGCTGCGACTGGAAGAAAACGAACGGGTTAATGAAGCGCTCAACGCGGAAAAAGAACAACGAATGAAGGAAAACGAGTTGCTTTGGATTGAGCAGGAAGATCAGCGGAAAGAAATCGAAGAACTTCACATAGAAAAACAAGCCCTGCTGGGAGAAATCCAGGCGTTGAAATCGTTCCTGGCCGACGCTAAACAGGAACTGAAAGCATCAGGGGAGGAACTGAGTGAGAAAGAACGCGTGCTGAACGCGCAGCAAGAGCATAGTGACACCCTGCAGGCGGAGATCCAAACGGTCCGCCAGGTGCTGGACCGGCATATCGCCGGCCGGTTGTCCTTGCCCGATGCCATGGATCAGTTTGAAAGACAATACCAGGAAGCGCAGGATTTAGCACAAAGTAACTAT
>CAZQAE010000147.1:1403-4085 GCA_964591275.1 uncultured bacterium
CTTTCGGTTCCGGGTGCTGCCAACAGCACGGAAGCCCCCCTGTCACAATTGTTTTCCATGTTTCACCCGCACCCGAAATTTCCTGAATTGGATAGCCGAGAGATTGTCGATATCATTATTCCGGTTTACAACGGGTACTCGTTCTTATTCCCTTTGTTTAAAAGCATTTTTGAAAATACCACCATTCCTTACCGATTGATAATTGTAAACGATGCCAGCACGGAAGGCAAGGTCACCGCGTACCTTGAAAGCCTGGCTCAAAAAAACGACGCTATTCGATTGATCGTCAATGAGGAAAATTTAGGATTTGTTCGGAGCATCAACCGGGGAGCGCAAACCGCCACCCACGATTTTGTGATTCTTAACTCGGATGTTACGGTTCCGCCACATTGGCTGGAGCGGTTGATGCGTCCGATTCGTAAGTTGCCCAATGTGGCCAGCGCCACCCCCTTTACCAATGCCGGAACCATCTGCAGTTTTCCCGATTTTCCCAGGGACAGCGAGCTTTTTGCAGGATTAACCGCTGATGAGATCGATGGGGCCTTTGCCCGGGTCAAGCCGGATGCGTGCTATTTTCCCTTGCCGACCGGTGTGGGGTTTTGCATGGCCATAAACAAAACCGTATGGGATAAAATAGGTCCCTTTGATGCCGAAGCGTTTGGAGACGGTTACGGCGAAGAAAACGATTGGTGCCTGCGCGCTCAAGCCCACGAGTTTACCCACGTGATGGTTCCCAACCTTTTTGTTTATCATAAACATGGCGGATCTTTTTCAGACCGGCGGAAAAAGGAGCAGCTGAAAAAGAACATGCCTCGAATTCATGAAAGATATCCGTCCTATGGGGCCCAGGTGGAAAAATTTGTAAGCCGGGATCCCGCGCGGGACATTCGGAAATGGGTGATGGTGCTGTTGTCCGCCTGCCGCAGCTCCCGGAAGGTCGTACTTATTGTAGATCACCATCTGGGAGGCGGAGCAAATCTTTACCGGCGGAAGCTGGTTCGAGACCGGAGCGGGCATTTGGAATCGTTTCTTATTTTAAGCTATGATGTTAAAAACGGACGCTACCGGATTAAATATATCCATGATACCATGGCGCCGGTCCTGGTATACCTGAAGTATCCCGGGGAACTTATGGGGCTTGTGGACTATTTGCCGGTTCATGAAATAATAATCAACAACATGGTGTCTTATCCGGACCCCCTGGCAATGCTGGGTGTGTTGCATCGTATAAAAAATACTCAGCAGGCACGGATGATTTTCTGCGCGCATGACTTCTTTGCGATCTGTCCGAGTTGCAACCTGTTGAATGAGAATGGAACGTACTGTGAGGTGTCTGATTTAACAAATTGCCAAACCTGTATCAGTCAAAACAAACAGGTGTTGGAACACTACCGTCAAAGTGATATGCGTCGATGGCGGCAGACCTGGCAAAACATTTTGGACAACTGCGATGAAATCTTATGTTTCTCAAAATCCTCCCTCGATATTTTCAGTCAGGTTTATCCACAAACCGACCCGGAGAAATTTGTTATTCGCCCGCACCAGGTATCGGATATGAGGGTGGTTTCGTTCAATAGACGTGGGAAAAAGAATGTCCGGACCATCGGCTTTATCGGCTTCCTGGCGCTCCATAAGGGAAGCAGAATCGTGTTTCAAATCAATAAGCGCATTGCGGTTCGGAACCTGGGGATTCGTATTGTTGTCATCGGTGATTTGCCGGAGCACCCGGAAAAATACACGGGCAGTCGTGACGGCATTATTGTTACCGGTCCTTACCGGCGGGATCATTTGCCCGCCATTGTGGAAACCTATGGGGTGGACATAGTGCTCCTTCCGTCGATATGGCCTGAGACATTTTCTTATGTAACGGAAGAATGTATTCAGATGGGACTGCCGGTGGCGGTTTTTGATCTTGGTGCACCGGCGGAACGGGTACGCCTGTATGATAAAGGCATTGTCATCGATAAGATCGACCCGGACGTGGCTCTTGAGCAGATCATGGCGTATTTGGCTGTACCGGAACCGGAGGCCCGCACCCGGTGAAAGAGGGATGGGTGTAAATCAAGACCGTCTGAACAATGCAATGAACAAGTGCAAAGTGCCTAAAGTGATCTAAAGTGCCTAAAGTTGAGGAGTCGCTTCGCCCCACCATTTTATAAAATTGATAGAATTCAAAAACTTTAGCTCACTTTAGATCACTTCAAACTTTAGTTCACTTTACTGTCGCGACTAATTAGATACGATAAAAACAGACGATTCGTAATAGCCTCCCCAAAATTCGATATAATCAGGATTTTCATATTGCCAACAGCCATGATTAACACCCATACCGTAGCCGGGGTTACGGTTTTATATCATCCGACTTCCGAGCATATTAGTAATTTGTCCTCGTATGTTGATCAACTGGGTCGGCTCTATGTGGTGGATAACTCGGATGCCGGGAATTTTGCGGCAATTCGCAGCGAATTGAGCCCACGCCAGTTTGATAAAATTACCTATATGCCGAACTATGGAAACCGGGGCATTGCCCGGGCCTTGAACCAGGGGGCGCAGGCGGCACGAAAACACGGGCATACGTATCTGCTGACCATGGATCAGGATACCGGAGTTCCCGCCGGCACGGTGGCTGCGTTAAAGACCGTTTTTGAACGGCTCCGCCGAGAGGGAAAACAAATCGGCCTG
>CAZQAE010000148.1:0-3988 GCA_964591275.1 uncultured bacterium
CTTTTTATTGTACAGACCATCCAGAGCGCCCTGATCCCGCAACTGTCGCCACTTTCCCATATGGGAGGAGTACAGCCCTTCCCGCCGCAGTAAAGCGCCAATCTGCCCCGGCTTGTCGCAACGGTCGGCCTCCTGCACGACGGCCAGCGTATAAACGGCGGTAAGCCGTGGGTGCTTTTCTATGGCGACCGGTATACGACCGAGCCTGGAGGAGGAACCGGGCAAAATTGCGTGGTAAGTCAAGCCAACAGATGTCATGACGTCGCTTGTGAAGATACGCCGAGTATTGCCTTGCCCTTTGCCTGTCGATCCCCCGAAACGGGTGATTGGAAAATCTCCGAAACCCAAAGCAAAAATTGGGTGGACGGTTTCGACGCTTGCCGGACCAAATTCGGCATCAAGTTCTATTATGCCCATCCAACCACGGAAGACCAAAACCTGAAGCTTGACATACTTCGGGAACAAAAGGGCCTTGCAAAGGTATGGCTGAACTATACAGACCAGGTAGATAAAGGTAAATATCTCCACGGATTCCGGATCAAATGGGGGTGGAACCAACCGGATAACGCAAACAACAACGAGGATTGTGCGAAGGCAACGGAGACTCAAGCAAATTGGAAATGGTTTGATTATCTATGTGAGAACCATGATTTTTTAACGCGGCCTTTTGTAGGTCAAACAATGGCACATGGCAGGACGCCCAGACAGTCCTCTGGGAAGATGCCCCTGCCAGATGTGGTGCTGTGTTATAGTTTACCTATCCCACTTGCCCGTCAGAGATGGCGGAGGTGGGGGCTAAAATGGATATAGTTCAACGAGATATGTTGCTTCCGTTGAATGACAGAAATGTGGAAGAGCGCTGGCAGTCCTGATGGATCCAATAGATTTGGGGTCGAGATAATATGCGTAAGTTTTTCATTTTCCCAGCGTTGCTCATCTCGGTCATTCTCTTTCTGGGGTCCGTCGACTCAGGCGATTTGCCCTCCGCACTTGACTGGCGCGACAACGGTGGCAACTTCGTCACACCTGCCAGAGACGAGGGCTCCTGCGCGAGTTGCTGGGCCTTCGCTGCGGTAGGGATGGCCGAGTCGTATCATGCGATCCAGAACAACATTACTGCTCCAACCATCGATCTGTCCGAGCAGACCCTGGTTTCATGCTCCCATGATGGTTCCTGCACCCATGGCGGCGACATGGGCGAGGCGCTGGATTTCATCCGGGATACTGGTCTGCCCGACGAGGACTGTTTCCCCTACGAGGGCGAGCAGGATAGCTGTAACCGGTGCGACGACTGGAAATCAAGCGCCGTGAAGATTCCCGACTGGTCCTGGGTAAATGAGGACAGTGCCAGTGACGAAGCAATCAAACGCGCCTTGATGAAAGGCCCGGTCACCGCCTGGCTCCATGTGCATTCGGAATTCGAGGGTTACTCAGACGGCGTGTACAAGTGTGAAGGCGAATACGAAGCCGACCACTTCGTGCTGCTGATCGGCTGGGACGACTCGGATGGGGCCTGGATCGCCAAGAATAGCTGGGGCGCCAACTGGGGCGCGAACGGCTTTTTCAAGATCGCCTATGACGTTTGCGGCATCGGCCAGTGGGTCGCCCGGGTTGGCGGCGACGACGAGGATGACAACGACGACGAGGAAAGCTGCTGCGGGTTTTAAGAGCTTTGTGAACTCAAATACGTCGATCACAACTGATTGCACTTCTTTTGTCCCAGGTGGGGAAAAGGGATTGGTTTAATTGAGCGCCAGAAACATTCTATGGATCGAGCTGGCCAGAACATTATGAATTGCTTTGGTGGTTCTGGGGCATGTCACGGACATCTTTCTTTTTTCCAGTGGCAAAGCATGGGCTGACTGGGCATTGGTCTATATGTGTTTCGCGCGCTTCGCCGTCCCTTTCCTCTTTTTGATTTCCGGATTTCTGCTTCGCGTCGGTCTCGACAAAAAGCCGAACGTTCCCAAAGCGGCGACTTTCTTGAAATCCAGGTTCATGAGTCTCGGGATTCCATTTTTTACATGGAATGTCCTTTATCTGTTCTTTCCCACTTCGCGATGCACTGGACATTGATCTCGTGGAATTCGTTGTTCACGCTCTTAAGCGGATTCATTCACCTGTTTTTCATCTTCGTACTCTTTCAATTTTTCCTGATTTACTACCCGCTGCACGCATATCTCCGTGGACGGACAAGTAGAGTCTTCAACAAGACATCTAATGCCAGGGGCTAAAGTATCCTTCCGAATGGATATCGTTGTATTGAATCCAAATGGAATGAGTGCCTGAAATCTGGGTTTTCACATCCTCCAATTCAGAAGGGCATGTAGGGTAAGAGAATTTCCAGCCGTCATATTGACTGCACCAACTCGCCGCGTCACTCCAGGAAACGAAGTGTCCATACATGATATCCCATTGACCCGGCTCAAGGTCATTGTCATATCGACATAACGCTGGATTAAGGTTGCCGCAGTTTGAATCGTTCCATTTTCCTCCCCACAGAATGGCGGCGCAATCTTCATTGCCACGCGAGTTGTTGGGCTCGCCGTCGTTCCAGTTTTCCCAGTAGCCGTGGCGCCATTTTCCCTCTTCATGTGCATCGGTGGAATTTAGCCAGACGGTTCCCTCGTCAGCGACCAGGGCATTGACGATATGATTGTCCATTTCCCGGATGGGGCACGCGAAATAGTATCGCAATCCCTCATTTCGACATGCCTCAAATCCGTCAACCCAGGCGTCGCTCTCCATTGAGGAGATGATCCACTCGCCGTTTTTATAGTTCCTGCAAGCGAAGGGGAGCGAGCGATCGGTCTGCTCACAATCGTTATCATGCCAATGGCCGTCGGTATTGAGCTGGGCGCAATTCTGATTGTCGCCGCCGTCGATCCAAAAGGGTGCATCCGTCATAATCCAGGGCTGGCCGGTGACCCACTGCCCCTCTTCATCCAGATCGCTTATGCCAATCCAGATTTGTTCATCAAGCCCCCAATCCCGAACGGCCTGCTGGAGTTTATGAAAATCATCCAAATCCTCGGGAAACTCGAAGCTCTCGCCCTCACCGCATTCGGAAAAACAACCCGACCATGTCTCGCCCAGGCGGCTTTGCGTGGCTGCTACGCGCCAACCGGCGGATGTTTTGCACAGGCAGTAATCAAGCTTCATCTCGCAATATTGGTCGTGAAGCAATTGGGTATCCGGCATAATCATGCCACAATTTTGCCCCCAGCCTTGCTCAAAATCATCACTGCCGTGATTTGGCTCATTATCGGGGAAAAACTCATAGAACCATGGGGCTTCAATCCACTGGCCGTGCCGGCCTTTGTCGGTATTGTTGACCCATACGTTATGGGAATGGGTATCGTCCATCAATTCGATTATAGCTTTTTGGTCCTCTATGGTCTTCGGCACGGTGAATTCCCAACCGACGCCCATTTCACGACAATTTGCGAAGCTTTCCTGCCAAGTATAATGCCAGTCCGAACTCAAAGCCCACTCTTGACCATTCTTGCATGCCACACGTTTTTCCAGACTGCACTTGACGTCGTTGGCGCGTCCGTTCGGATTCACTTCAGCGCAATGCTCAACGCCCCCGGCATTATTGGGTTCACCCTGCTGAAAAAATTGAATTTCAGTAGTGAATTTCTTGATCTTGGGCCAGCCGCCACCATTCACTGTCTTTGTGAAATGCTGGTAATTGTTGCAGTCGCCACTGTCGTTGGAATAATCGTCTCCAAAAGATATGGCTACCTTATTGACGGTCATGGTTCCTTCGGCGAGCGTCGCCGATCCGTCTTTCGTCTTGTCGATTTGAAGGCGCACCATATAGTAACCTGCGTTATCTTCATGACCGCCGTCATCGACCGTATAATTTACTATGTCCAATGTCTGACGGCATTCTTTCCAGTGGCGATTGGCGGCTTTGTCGTCGGGGTGATATTCACCGATAACGCATATGGGATGATTGTAGCTCCAGCCATGCAGGTGACCC
>CAZQAE010000149.1:0-3941 GCA_964591275.1 uncultured bacterium
CCCTCCGGTGTCATCGTCAACATCATCGTCCACGTCGTCATTCACATCATCATCGGCATCGTCGTCCGCGTCGTCGTCAGCGTCGTCGTTGACATCGTCGTCGGCTTCATCATCATCCGGGCTTTCCGACGCTGAGTCTCCCGAAGACGTTGAAGGATCGCTACCGCAATTGACTAACAGCGTCACCGCGCAGCAAAGCGACAGCAGCAAAATGATTGACAGCAGGCAATTTTTCATTGGCTAAAATTCTCCCAAAAGGACATATCAACAAGCGGCAATAGCGAGACCGTTGAAAAAGCCGGATTAGCCACCAACTCTGTCATTCCGACCGGAGCGTAGCGGAGTGGAGGAATCCCTCTGTCCTGGCGACATCGTGATGGTTTGAGGGATTTCTCCACTCCGCTACGCTCCGGTCGAAATGACAAAGTTGACGGACAATACATAAAAGGATTTCTCGCCATGAACAGAGGTCTTCAACGGCCCCATAGTAATTCTTATTCGCTTTTATGGAAATACTGCCGACGGGATTTGAACCTGTGACCTCCTGATCCACAATCAGGCGCTCTAACCGAGCTGAGCTACGGCAGCGCAAACCGAATCGTTTTAGGATTCGGAGGCTGCAAATATCTTCAAAACCACTACCCGTGTCAACCATGCAAATTTTCGCGGACAAAATCCGCCGCCGCAGCGCCTCGATTATGAGCCTGCCCCGTCCGGTTGGTATTGCAATAAAGAAACTTATGTCGGATTAATATTCATGGCGCTCTACCCTCGACAGCGCATTTTGGGCCCAAACTGACAATTTTTTCAACATGAGATGAAAAAACGGCGTGAATGCCTATTTAAAATTCATTTTACGGCATCGGATCTTCGTACTTTGCCTCCTGGTTTTCATCACGTGCGCGTCCGGTTACGCGATCTCGAAAGGCGTCATCGCCTCGTCGGCCGCAAAACTGTTTTTGGGCGAAAGCGAAGGATATCACCGCTACCTGCAGCGTATTAAAGAGTTCGGCAATTTCGAGGTTATCGCCATCGCTTTTCATGATGATGATCCCCTGTCGCCACAAAGCCGAAGGCGCCTGGAAGACGCTGTTACGAAGATTGAACGACAGCCGGGGATCGAGCGCGTGTCGAGCGTGCTGAGCGCGCAGCGCATATGGAGCCAGGGCGAAACACTCTTTGTTGAAAGCTATGCGAACCTGGTCGAAAAGAATCCCGACCGAGCCGGTCCTCTGGCAAAAATGCTGGCAGAGGACCCGGTGTATTCAGGTCTGTTGATTTCTCCTGACGGTCGCCACAACGTCGTTGTCGTCGAGCTGGCGCTGGACGAAAACAGGGCCGCGGAATCCACTCCCGGATTGGTCAACGCTGTTTTGGAGAGTTTCACGCAAGCCGGATTCAAAACGGAAGATCTTTTCCCAGTCGGCTTCGTAACCGTCATGGCCGAGGTGATGCATCAGACGATCAATAGTTTCAAGCGGGTCTTTCCGCTGACGCTAATCGTTTTGCTCATCGCCGTCTTTATTATGTTTCGGCGACTATGGCCCGTGGCCATCACCTCCGCCGTAGCGCTGACGGCGACAGCCTGGACTATGGGTTTCGCTGTGATGCTCGATCGGCAGATCAGTATTCTGATGGCCATGGCGCCGATTGTGATCCTCATTGTATCGTTTTCGGACGTCATACATCTTTGCAGCGCCTACCTGCTGGAATTGGAAGAGCTCAACGACAAGGACGAAGCCATCAACAAAAGCGGCGTCGATGTCGGGCGAGCCTGCCTCTACACTTCGATGACGACCTTCGTCGGTTTCGTCTCCATGTCCTTCGTGCCCACGCCGGTCTTTCGTCAGATGGGGCTCGTCCTGGGCTTCGGCGTGGCCGTATCGCTGCTGATCGCCATGACGCTCACGCCCATCCTTTTTTCCTATATGAAAAGACCGAAAGCGTGGCGCGATGGCGCTTCAGTGGTGCAAAAAGGACTGGACGCAAGTTTGCGATATTTATCCGGTTTTTCCATAGGCAAACCGTGGATTATCGTCGCGGCTTTCACGGTCCTTACTGCGCTGTCCGTTTACGGCATCTCGCAGCTTCACATCGAAACCGACCTCACCAAGCGCCTGCGTGAAGATAATATCATTCGCATCAGCGAGCGATACTTCAACACGCACTTTCCGGGCGCCAACGTGCTGGAAGTCTATGTCGATCTGCCCAATGAAGGCGGCGTCCTCGATCCGGAGTTTTTTAATACGGTTTCCAAATTCCAGGACCGCGTCGAAGCTTTGCCCGACGTCCACGAAACAATTTCACTCGTGAATCTCATGGAGATTATTCACCGTGAAATGAATCCCGCAAGCGGCCTCGCTCTGCCGAATACCAGAATGGAATTGTCTCAATATCTTCTTATGTTCGAGATGTCCGGCGGCGAAGACTTAAGCCGGATTATAGATTTTGAGCGTAAGACCATGCGCATAAACGTCTACGTGAAAGGCTGGGGCGTTCGGGGAAGTTACGAAATCGGCGAAAAGGTTAATGCGCTGGCCACGGAGTTTTTCAAAGCCCCGGCGCAGGTGGAATCCACGGGCATTCCCTATCTCATCGGGCAGTGGCTCGCGGAACTTCTTGCCGGGCAAAGGCGCGGCATCCTTTTCGCTTTCACCGCCATCGCCCTAATGATGATCATTGGGCTGCGGTCAATGAAGGCCGGTCTTTGGTCGATGATCCCAAACGCCATTCCGCTGCTCGTTTTGGGCGGCTACGTCGGACTGGCATGGGAGAACGTGGATTCGGACACGCTGCTTCTCGCCATGATGGCCATCGGCATCGGCGTGGACGACACCATTCATTTTCTCATGCGACTGAAAATCGAATCGGAACGCACGGGGGATATGACGGAATCGCTGAAAAGAACCTTCCATTTTTCGGGCCGGGCCATCGTCATCACTTCCATCATCCTTTGCGTCGGATTCGCCCCTTGCGCCATAAGCGATTATCTTTCCTTGCGCATCATGGGAACGCTGATGCCCCTAACCCTTTTCGTGGCCCTGTTCGCCGATTTGCTTCTTGTGCCGGCGCTGGCGAGCCTGCGTGTGATTCGATTTAAGAAAAGGGTTTAACCCTCTAGAAGGCAGAAGGCAGAAAATAGAAGTTAGAAGGTTAGATCGATCTCACCAGGGAACCGTGCGGGAAATCGGGAAGCCCACGAATGACGCTAAAATAAGGAAATTGCAAAGGGGTTGATGCCAAGGGCGAATCAAATGCGGAATTGCGAATGCGGAATGCGGAATTACAAATTCGATTGAGCAATCAGGACATAGGTAACGGTTAAACCATTGGACTTCTACTTGATAGAGATCCGCCTATGCCTTGGCAGGAGAGCAGCGTCATGAATCTTCGATTGGAATTTGCTTTAAAAAGCTTGAGTGAAACAACTCCTTTCACGGAGTTGTGCCTGGAATACGGGATCAGCGCCAAAACGGGCTACAAATGAAAACAGCGATTTTTGGAGTTGGGAGCATCGGGCCTTCATGATCGTTCCCGCCGTAATTTGTCGAGCCCCGGCGGCCTGCCGGAAGATGCGGTATGCCGGATCATTGGCCTCAAACAGGCTCATAAAAACTGGGGGCCGCGCAAAATCCGCGTGGTTTACGCCCGTCAACATCCCGATTCGGACCTGCCGTCGGAAAGTTCTTTCAAGCGCGTTTTGGACAAGGCCGGGCTGGTGAAAAAACGTCGCAAGCGACGCAGTGCGGATACGGGCCGCATTCAAAACCGGGTGCTGCCGGAAAGTCCCAAGAACTGTGGACCGTGGATTTCAAGGGCTGGTGGCACACGACGACCAGGCAGGAACTGATTATCACGAGCACTGCCGCGATGCTTATCGATACTACCGGCATACGTGAACTGGGACTGGTGGAACAAGGAGAAGGTCTCGAACGCGCATT
>CAZQAE010000150.1:0-3788 GCA_964591275.1 uncultured bacterium
GACCTGTCTGGGCGGGAAGTGGTGCGGCTGGCTGATGGTGTAAAACCCGCCGGAACACATGAGGCTGTATGGAGTGCGAACGGCATGGCGAGTGGGGTGTATGTGGTTGTTTTTTCGGCTGGCGAAACTACACTTTGTCAAAAAACTCTACTGTTGAGGTGATTTATGAAGAACTATCGATATTTTACCATTCTAATTTTAATTGCAATTGCTTCGATTGTCCACGCCCAGCCTAATGTGGCATGGTGGCGCACTTACGATGCAGGACGAGTGAATAACGAGTCACTGTTAGATTTGTACCAAACCAATGAAGGTTATGCTGCCTGCGGATACAGCGATTTCCGCATCTGGGTCATGCAATTAGACGATAACGGTGATGTCGTCTGGTCATCTATTTTTTTCGATGGCAGCGCACGATCAGTTATAGAAACTGATGATGGCAATTTCTTAATCGGATGCGGTATTAATAATGAGATGGGAGTAAGCCAGTTTGGTGCAATTTTAGTGGACGATGAAGGTAATGATATTTGGACTCGCACTTATGATGTGGGTACTTGCACGGCGGTAATCGAGCTGAAAAGCGGAGAATTTTTGCTTTGCGGAAGCCTGGGCGGTCAAGGTGCACACGTCAGAATGATTGAACCAGACGGAGAGACAATCTGGGCAGAAAATTATGGACAAATGGCGCGTGCTTTTTATGGCATGCGAGAAACCAATGGTGGGGTTGTTTTAGCTGGTTATATTAGATTGGAAAATAATGAAACAAGGTGGTGCGCAGTCAAAATTAATTTCCTTGGTGAAGTTATCTGGTCAAGAGTGTATGATGCTGAGATAGGTATTCGTTGTTTTTCAATTGATTCGTCACCTGATAACGGGTTTATTTTGGGTGGTTATCGAAACGTATTCCAAAATAATAGATATTTTATCGACATGACAGCACTAAAAATTTCCGCTAATGGTAATCCCTCTTGGAGCCATATCTATGCCAATGAAAATGCTTACGAAAGATGCTTTTGTGTATGCAGAATCCCAGAATCGGATTTTGTTTTAGTTGGACATGATTCGGAGGCCGGACAACATATTTTTTACCGAATAAATGATGAAGGTGGAGTTCGCTGGCGCAAACAACTCGATTTTGGCGACGATGTATATTACGATGGTAACGAAAGCCTCCTTTCATCCGTTATTGTCGGACATGACAATTCTATTATGGCTGTTGGAAAAGTCCGCCTCCGAGATGAAAGGTTTGGCTCAAACGCTCTCATCGTCAAACTTGAACCGGATATACTCGGTCCTTATTTCATTGCCTGGTCGCCTGAAGACACGGTGTTTACTACTTTGCTTGGTGACACTGTGGCATTTTCTGTGGAAGCTGTAAACCAGCAAGGCGATGAGCTAAGTTATGCTTGGTATTTCGCTGATACTTTGCGAGGGCAAAATACAGATTTTGAAATGGTCTTCGATTCCTTAGGCGCGTTTGAAGTGCAATGTCAAGTTTCCGATGCCGAGTTCACCGCCGCTATCACTTGGCACATCACGGTTGATGACTTTTTCATTCGTCAGATATTACCCGACAGCCTTCGCATGACCGTCAGGCGTGGTAGCACCCTGCCGTTCATGCTTGAAGTCGCGTGCGTTGAGCCGGAAGCACCCACCGTCGAGTGGAGCGTTGTCAACCGCGACAATGACCGCGAATATCTGGGCGAAGCGGACTCGATTGACGTGCTGTTTGACCTCGCTGGCGAATGGGCTGTTGAGGCTGAAGCAATCTGGGGTGAAGAGCGCGTGTCCGTTCGCTGGGATGTCTCCGTCCGTTCCGCTGTCTGGTGGTGGATGCCGCATGAAGACGCGATCTCCGTCAATCAAAACGACCGCCAAGATTTCTCGGTCTTCCCCTTCGACCCGGACTCGGATAGCCTATCGGTGGCTTGGTGGCTGGATGGCGACTCGATCGATTGCGTCGCCGAAGCCTTGTCGCTTGATTTTCCTGAGCTTGGCGAGCATGTTTTGACGACCATCGCCCACGATGGCATTGAAGCCGACACCATCCGCTGGCAGATCACCGTCAACGAATCCGGCGGTGTGTTTGACCGTAACACAATCCCGAATGAGCTTGCGCTTTTCCCTCCAGCGCCGAATCCTTTTAACAGCTTCACCCGGATTGACTACTATCTGGTTCAGGCGGGATGGGTCAACCTGAGGTTGTTTGATTTGTCGGGGCGGGTGATTGTGGACTTGGTGGACGGGGTGTACGGGCTGGGGAAGCACAGCGTCACGCTGGACGCGTCGGGTCTGGCGGCGGGCATCTACCTCGCCGAGCTACGTAGCGGCGGCGATATCCGAAGACAAAAGGTCGTGTTGGTGAAGTAATGACTGTTGTCCCTCGTCAAAAGTCCCTCCAGTAGGGAATGCCGTTGCGCTGTGAATACACTGCGATGGCGCTTTCCTTTGCTAGTGTCGCCGAAAGTAGCAATGATGTAGTCCACCGATAATTGGTAGCACAACTGCATTGCCAACCGCTGACCAAGGTATTTAAAGGCTGGATGGACTTTTGACTAGGGAAAAGAGTTCCGCTGGTTTATTGATCCTTCAGACGCTACTAAAATCGCGGGTGGGTTTGTTTATGGTTTGGCGAATAATGCTACTGATGCACAGGGATCCGGGAGTTGGTCAATGAAACCAAGTGGGTTTGTGGACAGTGATGGGGATGTGTTAAGAACTGTGCCAAATCCTCACGACCCGAATCAATGGCCTATTCGGTATGTCAAAGGGAGTGTTACCTATGAAGTGTTCTTTTGTCGGGGACATAGTGATAACTCAAAACCGATAAATCAGTAACATCTGGAGAATAAAATGAGATTTATAACAAAACTAACATTTGTCATTGTGACGTTTGTAATGCTTTGGCAAGGATTCGCCAATGCTTCGACACCACTCACCGAAATGGCATCAGCTTTATCTGATACATTAGATCAACCACGTCAATATGGTGCTTTTCAATGGCTTGTCGAGTCCTTTAGCCCATTCAATGAAGAAGGTGAATATGTTTTCATGACAACTAAGTCTGAATTTGACTCCTCGCTTGTGAAGGATGCCTTCGAGACTATGGTTCGGTTCATCGCATTGAACTACCCGAATCAGTATCAAACCGGATTTACACCGACATTGGGATTTGGCTTTACCGGAAATGAGGAAAACGAACCGGATTGGGAAACAGGATCATGTTGTGACTTAACATTAAGTTTGTACATTTCATGGGGTTTTACAGATGACCTTTATGAAATCGCGGATGGTCTTTATGAAATGAATGGTCAATCTGGTTACTTCACATTTTTATGGGACTCGATGGGTATTGGCTATTTTAATCACGTTTACAGCAAAATCCAGACTGATACTACAGAATATGTGATATTAAGGACAGCTACCGATTACCTGTTAATGTCGGAGGTAAAAGACAAAACAATAACCTCAAAGGCGATTGAAATAATTAATTATGGGGCAACATCCATCTCAACAAAACAAAGAAAATGGACTGCGGGGATAATTCTGCAGCCATATATGGCAGGATATTATCAATTCAAAGACGAGATTGAATCACTGATGGTTGATCCTTATCCACTGACTGCCCAAAGGATACGCTATCAGATAAGAGATCTGCAAAAGAGGAATCTTGGGAGAGAGTTTCTTGGGAAGTGAGGAAAAAGGGTTCATCCGGTTAAAGCGTACTTGGTTCTATGAATCGCCATGATTTTCAGTTTGAAGAATTCTCGGTCTCTAAATCCATACGC
>CAZQAE010000151.1:0-3759 GCA_964591275.1 uncultured bacterium
GTGATTGATGCGCCGGACGGAAAAAAGGCGCACCTTGAATACACGCAGTACTCCGGGGAAATCGATCTTCTCCTGACCGATGTGATCATGCCGAAAATGAACGGTCGCGAACTGTACAAAAAGCTTATTGACTTGAAACCAGGTCTTAAGGCGCTGTTCATGTCGGGCTACACGGAAGATGCCATCGCGCACCACGGCGTTCTGGACAAGGGCATGCATTTCATCCAGAAGCCCTTCACCATCGAAGCTCTGGCCAAAGCGGTGCGAAAGGCGCTTGATAGCTGAGTGGTTAGAGGTATGAAGTTATGAAGTATGAGGTATGAATCAAGGAGCGGCATTCTGGGCCGCGACCAGCCCCGCATCGTGTTTTCAGGATTCCTTGAGATGGTCGATGGGAAAATTTCCATTGAGACCAGTGAACGCTTAATCGATGAGGCCAAGGCCAAAGAATCCGGAAGGAACAGAGTGATTATTAATGGAAAGTGAGACTTGGAAATGAGTGAAAAAGTCAGAACTGAAGGTCGGGTTTCATCTCCGTCCTCCAGATATAATAAAGAATCCAAGAACTTGAGGCGCTATATAATCATTCTTGGGCTGGCGTGGACGACAGCCATTCTCCTGGTATTTTCCTGGCACCTCTGGGAAGTTTATGAAAACACACTGAAAACGGCGCGTATTCAGGCAAACGACTCTTTGGAAAAGGACTTGGTCTATCGACGATGGGCTGCCAGTCATGGGGGAGTGTATGTACCTGCAACAAAAGAAACTCCGCCAAATCCATATCTGTCGCACATAAAGAATCGCGATATTACGACCATAACGGGTCAAGAACTAACACTGGTTAATCCGGCCTATATGACTCGCCAGGTCCATGAACTGGGATTTAAGCAATATGGTCATAAGGGTCATATCACCAGCCTCAATCCGATTCGCCCGGAAAATGCGCCTGATGCGTGGGAAGCCAAGGCGCTCAATGGGTTTGATAATGGTCAGAACAAATTGATTGAACTGGCGATGATCGAGGGCAAGGAATACTTGCGACTGATGCGCTCGATGGTAACCGAGGCAAGCTGCCTGAAATGCCATGCGACCCAAGGATACAAAGAGGGCGACATACGCGGTGGAATCAGTGTGTCGCTGCCAATGAGACCTTTGCGGGCTATTATGAATCGCAATATTGCCATTGTGACTATTGCGTACGTCGTGGTTTGGCTTTTGGGCTTAATCGGTCTTGGTTTTGGCGCTTCGCGCATGGGGAAGCGCCTTCGCGAGAACGAAAAGAACATTCTGGCACTGAGACAAAAGAAGAACGGTACCGCCAACTATTTGAAACGTCTCGCGACGCACTCATGACACTTGCGCTGCCTGACTGGAATTTTACCACATGCAATCAGTCGACGGTAGAGATATTCAAAGTACGGGATGAAAACGATTTCATAACGCGTGCTCCGTGGACGCTGTCTCCTGAGAAGCAGCCCGATGGCCAGGACTCCGCTAATATGGCGAAAAGCATGATCGAGACGGCCATGCGCGAGGGCTCGCATTTCTTCGAGTGGACGCACAGCAGGGCGGACGGCGAAACGTTTGCGGCGGAGGTTCTGCTGACCAGGTTGGAATACGGAGGGCGGGCTTTTCTTCAAGCCACGGTACGTAACATTACCGCCCGCAAGCAAGCCGAGGAAGCTCTGCAAAAGGCGCGGGACGAAGTACAGACCCTGCAAGGCATCCTTCCCATCTGCTCAAACTGCAAAAAAATCCGCGACGATAAGGGCCACTGGAACCAAGTGGAAGTCTATGTCCGCGACCACACCGAAGCAGATTTCAGCCACGGTATTTGCCCGGAGTGCGCTAAAAAGCTGTATCCTGATATCGATCTAGGATGTCTAAAATAATGAACGGACGAATAATAATGACATAGGCGGATGCTGCTGTGTGGGAACGGCATAGGAGGCAGAGGCAATACCTTTGGCTGTGATCACCGGTTGAAAAGTGAAGCTAATGGCGGGGAGCAATATAGACTTGGAGCTACAGGGACAGTGGTGGTCAGTCAGAATCCGCAACGATATTCGGACTTTGAAAACAAGAAGGGACCGGCAGGACCATAATGATCCCACCGGCCCCCTTCGCCGCCTCACCCTTTGGGCTTGTCAGGCTTCTGGATGCTGTCACGAACGGCTTTGCCGACGGCAATCACAAGCTCGCCGGCCCGGACCACGACATCGCCATTCTTCAGCAACCACTCAATGACTCTCTTGCCCATACTTCCTCCTTTCCTTGTCAATTATTATCTTCCGCGCGGGAGGGGATTTGGGTTCGGCTATTTTTATGTGAGTTTACTGATGCAGAAGAATTGCCTGGCGGTAATCGATTGTGATGGATTTCTCGTATGGATCACCGACAAGGTGCTTCTTGACCTTGGCGCAGATCATCGCCGCCAGACCGCAGGCGCAGTACACGGTTGATTTCTCGGTGCAAGGCGCCTGGAAAGCTTCTGCGCTCGTGTGAAGGGTGCTTTGATAATACTCGACGCCCAGCGGGTCAATGGGCTCAACGGTGATTATACGGCCCACTTCGGCACCCATTCGGCTGTCGATGAAAAGCTTGATGGCGGCGTTGTATTTTACTTTTTCCCAGATGGCGATCCGGACATCCATGCTGTCCACCGCAACGATGACGATCCCGGAAAGAGGCTGGTCCGTATACTTGACGGGGCAGGCATCGATCTCTACGCCGTGGAAAAGCTCCACCATGTCCCTTAAAGCTTCGGCTTTATAAAGGCCGCAATCCTGCACGGAGAACATCTGGTTCGGAATGTTGTGAATCTCTACTCGATCCGGGTCATAGACCTTGATATGTCCAATGCCCATTTTCGCCAATGTGAAGGCGGTGAAGCTTCCAACGGCGCCGCAGCCGATAACGGTCACACGAGCCTTCTGGAGCCTCTCCAAGGGGATGATGTCGAGCTGTCTGCGGTAGACGCTTTCAGCGTTCATACGAATCCTCCAATCCCGTCGAGCTTGGCCATGTACTCGGCCATCGATATTTCGCCGTGCTGGAACCGGCGCTCAAGCTCCGCGTAACTGGACTCAAAAACGAGATCTTCATCGAAGTCATCGAACAGCAGGCTCTTCTTGGATTTGCCGGGAGACACGAAGCCACGGCTCTGCATTACCCTCTCAGCGATCTGAGCCTTGCACTCCTCGAACAAATCGAAGTCAGGGAGTAGCGGCTCTACGCAAATATCGTGGAAGGTGTGCCTGAAAGGCTCAAACATATCCACGCGGCATTTGGAATTACCGGCCTTGTTGACGACGATGCTGACGAGGTATCCATCGTTGCACAATCCTTCAATGGTGTCGTCGTCGGTGTTGGACCAAAAGCACTTCATATCGCCGTGAGAGTGAAGCCACAGCCGCAGGGACTGGGAGTCCTTGCCTTCGCGCTCCATGTCAATCAGGAGCCGCGCCACATCCTCGTTGTCCATCTCCGTGCTGGACGAATCGCATCTTTGCTTAGGCAGATAAACTTCCGGAACGATCAGGTCATCGCCATTCTTTTGTACGAGACCCAGGGCGCTGAACTCTCCTTTGGCCATCGCGGTCCAGTGACGTATCTTCTCAAGGACTCGCGGGTCTATCTTCACGGTGATCATATTTATCCTCCTCTTCTTCGGTGTAGAATTTACAATCAGTGTTGTCGCAATCGATGCATTCATCGCCGCTGTGTTCGTCGTAGCAAAGCTGGACATCACCGGCGTTG
>CAZQAE010000152.1:0-3539 GCA_964591275.1 uncultured bacterium
ACAGTGTACTCTAAACTATGAAAAACGGTGTCTCATTATCGTTGACACGTTCCGGGACGACAAAGACTTCGTTCTGGGCGTGATGTCGGCGGCCGGCGCGAATACAGTGGAAGAAAAGATGGCGGCCCTCGTTGTTCTACGCCAGGTCGAAGTGATGATCGCCAAAAAAAGCTGGAGAAAGATGGCCAAGATAGCTGCCGCAAAGAAGCTTAGTAAAGAAGGTGCTGTTGTGACGATCCGACAATTGGCGAAACAACTGGGCGTCAATATCACGAAACGGAAGGCGCTTGCAGTAATCCCAATTATAGGCGCTGTTGTCGGCGGTTCAATGAACGGATGGTATATCAAGGATGTCGGCTGGGCTGCTCGTCGAGCTTTTCAAGAGCGATGGTTGATCGATAACAAAAAGATTGTGGATATTCCTCCCGTACCGAAGCAGAAGGGCGATTGATTTTCTTACTTCATTCCAGTTGATTCCACACGAAAGAACTTGAATATGAAATATTTAGCCAGCATTTCCTTCCATCGTAGAGTGCTAAGTCGAATGATGCATCGACACTGTGTTCCCCATGCATCGGATCTTACGTTCACCTCGGTGTTTGCGCTGATCCCGACGCTTGGGCTCCTCATCGTGCTCTTCAATTCTTTCGACACCCTGCGCGAACTCAATATCGGCCTGGAGGATGCAATTTTACGCTTCCTTCTTCCGCACGTTTATAACGATATCGCTCCGCGACTTATGTCCATGATTAGCCAAGTGGCAATCTTGCATGGCTGGGGAATTGTCTTCGCATTAGGTGGGATGATGTGGTTGTTCCACACAATTGCCGTTTGCTTTGATTACGTTTGGGATGGCAACCGTGAATACTTCTGCCGCGGGATGAATAAACAGGAAAAGATACGATACATCTTAAAACGGATCGAGCGCTATATAGCCTTGTTTCTCGCGCTCTACGTTGGGCTGGCCTTCTCATTTTGGATTACAGGAGAACTGAAGGAATTGGTCCACTACGATGCCTTGGAAAATCATAAGATTCTTTCCCTGCTGGCCTATGAGCTATTAGCCGCAGCAATTGCGTTTGTGGTTTTTTTGCTGCTCTATAAATATATTCCAGGCCAAAAGGAAAAGGAGCACGAACCACGGCGTCAGGGGGAACCGGGGCAGATAGTTTTGTGGCAGTGCGCCGCAGTCGGGGCATTCGTGGCCTCGGTTGCATGGGAAATTCTCAAATTGCTGCTCTATGGATACTTCGTTTTTTCTCCCACATTGCAGACCTTATACGGGCCGTTCGTGGTAATTCCCGCCGCACTGCTCTGGCTGTTTGTAACGTGGCTGGTGATTCTATATGGGCTTACGGTCGCCTCAGTCCGGCAAGCCGACACTGAGGGATCGATTACACTAGTAGAAAATACTAAAAATGATCAGGCTGAACAAAATGGCTCACCCAAGCCACAGTACCAAATTATCCCCACCAATAGAGTGGAAAAGGCGCCGGAATTGGCTGATGGGCTTGGGCGGCGGCCTCTAAACTTCCCCACCCATTTATTGAAAAAGGAGTTGGAACTTGAGCCGGCAATACGTAAACGGATCAATCTTATCTGGGAGAAGATGGAAAACAATGGGTATGATGACGAAGAGGGCAAGATTGATCTGAATCTGATCATGCAGGAAGGGCGAGATATTTTGCGTGAAGTGGCTGTCCATTACCATCCAGAAAAGCCAAGAGTGGAGTTCGATGTATCGGCTGAGGATCTAATTCAAGTATTCCAACGAGCCACAAGCGATCTGCTTGACGTTTTGAAAAGCGCCGACAGATCATGGTGGCCTATTAATCCTTCACAATGGACTATAACCCAAGTCAACATAGCGATGGGTTGGATAAACAAATTATTGGAAACTATTGCTTATGCATCGAGCTACTTTACAGGCACTCCTACTCACATCCCCTCAAGAAGCCACCCGAAAAAAACCAAGAGTATTATTTTAAGCTATATTAGCCGACCGCGAAAGGTTGAGATATTTATCCAGCAATACTACCGCTATGCCATTTCCCTCTATAGTGGCTTCAGACGCTCCAACTTCTTTGAATGGCTTACTCTTAGCGAGGGTATTCGGATTTACCTCCAAGTTTCTGGAGTTGCCGCGAACACAAAAATCGTTATGAAGCAGGTGATGGACAGCTCTCTGGACATTAATGATAAACAAGACCTGATTCGCATTATCACCGACGAAAATCATAATGGTCTTGATGTCTTCCCGGAACAATTCTTTGAAGACCTTGAGGCAGAGGAAAGAAATATTCTGGCAGGAAGGATCGAGGAATATCTCCAGAATTTTACAGGGCTTAAGGAGGAAAAAGCTCTAGGGCAGATCGCCAATTTGGAAAAGCGCCTGGATATTAACCTGAGGGTCGACAAGAGCAAATCAGGACACCCGTGGGAGGGGCGAGTACGGAAGGCGTTCGAGTATCTCTTATTGCTGGCCCGATACGATGTGGAAGGCTTTCAAACACCAACAAGAGAAGAAGCAGTTGAAAGCATTAAGCAAAGCCCATTTGGCCAATTCTACCTGAGTGGAGAGAAGGCTAAACGGTCCAAGAAAATACTGGACAGCCTACAGGGAGACTCTGTACACATCGATCTATTGAAAACGAGTCTATTGCCGCCGGATGACATAGATGACCACAAGGAAAAGGTACTACTGGTTGAGTCGGCAATACAGCTATTGGATAGAGACAATCCTCCATGGCCTTCGGAGATCGACTCATTCCTTGATGTCCTTTGTGGGAAGTATTTCCCCAATTCAAGGGAGACAAGGGAAAAGAACTGGAAAATCCATATGAAAGCCAGCCTGGAACGATTGAAGAAATTACCTGGCGTGACATGCAACGATATCGATGATCACCATTGTGCGCGGCCAATACTTCAACTGATCCAGGGAGAAAATCAGCTCGTTGCCGCTTTCGAAGGGAAAACGAGTGACAAAGAAAAATGCTGGGTGGCAATCTTTCGAGACCGGATTTTCTGGGGAAAACCCATGGAATGCCTTGTCGCAAAGAAGATAGAGCCAGGAAGTTGCGCTATACTCCAGCCGAAGAAGCTTTTTTGGTGGCAGCAGAACAAAGTGGAAAGTGATGATCTGGTCATCAGGGTAGAAGACCCCAAGGAGGAAATTGTCATTCTCGGAGATTTCCGCAAGTCTGGCTGGGATAAGCGATTTGAGCCTGTGCTAAACAAGGTTGGGACATCGGGTGAAAAACTTGGGGTTATCAAGGGATGATCCCATGTGTTCAATTTTCCGCGATTACATTGGAAGAAATTTACGGCAACTTCATTTTCGGCTGCTACCCGATTGCGCCGCCGGGAAAAGGCTCACGTTAAAGTTGCGGCGCCATATTCCCTCATGGCGTCTGCCGACACTCCAGGGAAAACACCTTTCATGTATTTTAGAAATCGCGCATAAGGGCAAGAGAAGCCAATGCATAAAATCGCTCACATATCCGACCTGCACATCGTGGACAATACCGCCACGCTGAAAT
>CAZQAE010000153.1:0-3497 GCA_964591275.1 uncultured bacterium
CGTCAGCTCCGTCTATTTTACCGTCAGGATCCGCCTTCATAAACCGGGAATGAGGTCGGGCATGGTCTTGAGAGCCATGATCGAAAGATGAGGATTTTATATAAGATTTTTCTGGTAGCGTTGATTCCTGCGGCTATCTTATCATCAGTGAGGTCGGGTCTCCCGAATACCAGACGGACGAATACCCGCTTTCAGTGACGTTTCAAGCCGGGAAAAGATTCGACACCCTTGAGGGGGTAGCTTTCTACGACGGAGAGGGGCGGGAGATTGAGTCAAGTTCCGGCGGCAGCAGCGAGACCCGCTTCATGGGGAGTGTCACGGCCACCCAGACCTATAATCTGACTGAAAAGGTGGAGAAAGCCACCATCGTCTTCACCTTCTGGAAGGACTGGAAGAAGGTCCCGGTCCCATTCTCGGTGACCACCTCACTCGGATTATAAGTTAGCGCCGTTGGCGCTAACTTACGGAAAGTAGATTGGACCTAATGTCCTTTGTTAATTTATAGGCGCTTTAACGTGATTAAAGATATTGAAGAATTAAGGAGTAAAACAATGAAAGCAGTTCGGAGTAGTGCGATTGTTCTGGCCGTCGTCTGGCTGACGATGGTGAGCATCCCGGTCTTAGCAGGGCCGGGAACAGAGCCTCGGATGCCGGAGGAGTTCCTCAAGCCGCGGAAAAAAACAGCAATCCTGGCTGTCCATCTGGCGGTGCAGGGACTGGGGGGGCAGTGCGCGTTAGTAGCTGATCAGAATAAGCGGATCAGGCTGATCCGTGCCTTCATCGATCCGATCCGGTTCTACCGGGACGATTCAGGCTATTTCTATGTCTATAATTATAACTGTGTCAATATCGCCCACGCTACTCAGAAGAACCTGGTCGGGAAGGATCTCTCGGATTATCAGGATGAGAAGGGGAAGTTCGTGATCCGCGAGTTGGCCCAGGCGGCCCGGAGGGGCGGGGGATTTGTCGAGTATTACTGGATCAAGCCGGGAGCTGAAGGCGAGCACCTTAAGATCGGCTATGTTGAGCCCATCCCGGGGACCAACTACTTCATCGGGACCGGGGTGTATCTGGACTGAAGAAATACTTCGAGATATTTGAAGTCGAGGATGAGTGGTCCCGACTGGAGAACTTAGCTTCGCAACTTATTAAACCGTGAATCTCGCGAATCTTCGCTAAATAGAGCTAAATGAACTACGAATTACGCGAATTGCACGAATTTCAACGTTCTCATTAGATATTCCTTGTTGAATATTGGATATTCAGAATCTCTGCCCGATCACTGATTACTGATTACCGCTCAAGGATTACCGATTATTTCTACCTGATTTTGCACTTCAAATAGCCGGCATTGTGATTGAGAAACAACTTCCTCCCCCTTCCCTTGGCTGATATGCCACCTCTCCCCCGTGCTCCCGCATGATGGCCCGGGCGATGGTGAGGCCGAGGCCGGTTCCTTTTACCCGGGTAGTGAGGCGGTCGTCGACCCGGTAGAAGTTGTTGAATATCTTTTTTCCTGCCCCCTTTGGTATCCCGATCCCCCGGTCACTTACCGTCATTATAGCCCGGCCATCCTCAACCGCGACCGCGATCTCAATCTCCTGTATCTTCCCGGAGTATTTCTCGGCGTTGGAGAGAAGGTTGATCAGGACCTGTTCCAGGGCTTCGGGATCGCCCAGGACCGTCACCGGCGCGTCTAACCCTTTAATCCTGATGGAAAAGCCCCGCTCCTCCAGGGGGAGCTTCAGATTCTCCGCGGCTCTCCGGACCACATCTGTCAGATCGATCTTCTGTTTGTGGTAGGTCTTCTCTCCTTCCTCGATCCGGGAGAAGTCGAGGACGGTGTTGATCAGCCGGGAGAGGCGCTTACTCTCGGATACCATCAACTTCAGGTAGTGCTGTTGTTTCTCCCGATCGGGCTGCCGACCCTTTGCGAGTATCTCGGCAAAGAGCCGGATCGAGGTGAGGGAGGTTTTTAGTTCATGGGAGACATTGGCAGCGAAGGTGGTTTTCTGCTGTGCCAGAATGATCTCCTGGTTGACCGAGCGGAAGATGAGAAATCCACCGAGGAGGATCGCGATCAGCAGGATCGCGATCAGTACCACCATGATCAGGGACTGGAGTCTGGCCCGGGAGGCAAGCGAGGCGGGGTCGGAGAGATAGGCGGCCACCTCCCAGCGGGGGAGGACCTCTCCGATCTCCCGGGAGAAGAACGGCCGCTTCCATTCGCGCCCGGCTGCTTCATTGAGGGGATCGAGAAGAGGAGATCCGTTCTGGTCGAGGATGGTCATGAGCCTGGTGGCGGAGTAGGGGATTGGAAGAACCGAAAGAATCTTTTCCGTGAATGCCTTCAGGTTAACCAGGCAGCCGGCAATCTCTCCTCCCGGCGGGATCTTCTTCCAGAAGAAGATCTCAAGTTTCTTGCCTGTCAGGCGGGGAATAAACCCCTGTTTGGCATTGCCGGTGATCCGGGAGAAGTTGAGTTCTTCCGCGACCCGGATCGATCGGTCCCGGACGATTCCGGTTGCCGTCTGCTTTCGGGGAAGAACATTTCCATCCAGGACCTCTTTCTTTTCCTCCTCGGCCTGAAGGTATAGTTTGTTCTGGACTTCCGGAGAACCGCGGAATTTCGCTGCGGCTAACTTCTCCTTGAGCCGGGGTTGCCCTAATGCTTTCTTCAGATCCAGGTATTTCTCTTCACGTACGGATCCACCGCCTTTATCGGCGCCGATCTCATCCTTGCCGCCGGCAGCATCTTCCGGGAGGGAGGCCACATTCTGAAATGACTGAATTGTTGTTTCGTCAGTAAGTAGTTCCCGGTTATCGGACGGGAAGTCGTTTTCGGCGGATAAAATTTTTTGGTCCGAACGCGGCCAGATAATCCGGTTCTCCCGGGAGATCAGGAAGGGGACCTTGACCAGGTCCGAGCCCTTCTTCCACGCGTTGAAAGCGGTATCGTCTCCTTTGTCTCCGAGGCGTGATAACCCCCTCGCGAGCTGTTCACCCATGGATGCGATCTCATTCCGGATCAGCTCGACTGTCTGATCGACCTCAACCCGAAGGGTATCCTCCAGGCGGGTTTCGAGATAGGATTCTTCATGCCGGAGGGTCCGGATGGAGATGATTCCCAGGACTATACCCGGAATTATTACTACCGCGGCGAAGGCCGCGATCAGCTTGACTGTCAAACGATGATAGGTCATGGTATTGAATATACTTGGTTCTTAGTCATTTCGTGCTGGTAAACCATAATTAATACTAACATATAAACATTACTAAAATCCAAATAACAAATTTTGTGACACTTTAGCTCTTTGAAATTATTTTCTATCCACCACCGACCCTGTGTCGGTGAAGATATGACTGTCCAGTCCTGATTTAAAGTTGTTACTTTTTCCGGTTAAAACTACTGGTTCTTCTTCCCCCAACCTCCCCCCCTTTCAATATCCAACAACCAACCAACCTCCGCCAAGGCTACGGCGGGCGTGCAAGGAATA
>CAZQAE010000154.1:0-3483 GCA_964591275.1 uncultured bacterium
GGATGAAAAAAATATTTACAAGAAAAGGCGCTTCTTGAGAAGGGAAAAAGCGCCACGGCTGGCTGGAGATAGAGGCTTGACAGCGGGCGACCGATAAGCTAAATTAATAGAAGGAGATAACGCAGAGTTTCCAAGAAATTCGTTCCCCTTACGGCGGAACAAGCAAAAGGACGAAAAAGGACAAAAGACGTCGTTAATTAACCTAATTTATTCCAAAGTTTAATATGGACGAAAAAAGAGATATAACCAAACCACCAGAAAAATCAAATGGTGATTTAGTACACACAACTGTTAGGACAATTGCCTCAGCAATACCCGGTGGTTCCGAACTCGTTAATGCAATTGTTGCACCACCGATTGAGAAAAGAAGAGACGAATGGATACAATCGATCGCCGAACTTCTAACCGAGTTAAATAAAAGACTCGAAGGTTTCGATCCTTCTGATCTTATTAAAAACGAGAGTTTTATTTCGACTTTTTTAGAAGCTTCTACAATCGCGATGAAAACCCACCAAAAGGAAAAGCTCGAAGCCCTTAGAAACGCCGTTCAGAACTCAGCTTTGCCGGATGCGCCCGAAGACAATATACAAAGCATGTATTTGAAGTTGATAGATTCATTAACGCCATATCATATTTTTCTATTGAAGTTTTTCTTTTTTTCTAATGAATCCATAACTACAAAAAAAACAAGCCTAAAAGCTTATGAATGGGTTTTTGAGGCAATACCAGGAATAGGGAATAAAATTGATTTAGCTAGGAAATTAATTGAGGATTTAAAAAACGAATTTTTACTTGAGATAACATCGCAGCCATTAGTTATGACACAAGGTGGTCTATTTGGATCTCGTGTAACAGATTTTGGCAGAGGATTTCTAATTTTTATAAAATCGCCTTTCGATGAAGAAGACATTAATACTACGTAAAAAAATAGGTAATACCCATGAACACCCTCTTCTACAGCGACAATCTAAAGATACTTCGGAAATATGTTCCCGATGAATCGGTGGATTTGATTTATCTCGAACCGCCGACATCGGGTATGCTTAAGGAAGCGGCGGCGCTCGGCAAATGGCAAATGCCCGGTAGCCAACGAAAATACCCCGTTATGCAGATATTCACGGTCGAGGAGTATTTCGACAAACGCATGCCCGACCTCCCGGACACCAGCGAAACGATAAAACGCGCAAAACGCGAAATCCGGGCCTCGGAAAAACAAAGGGATTTGGATTTGTAATATCTACTGCGATCGTCAGGCAATTAGATCGAAGAATAAATTAATCGAAGGATGTAATTGACAAATAGATCAAAAAATCTTTTACACAGGATTATTATAGCCGTTGTATTCTGCCCCGCGATCCTTTTCGCGCTTTACTCCGGCAACGTTTATATGCTGATATTCATTTTCGTGGTCGTTTCCGGGCTTACAGCGGAATTTAGCTCGATGACGGCGGTGCGTTTCGGTCCATGGCGAAGCGGTTTCTTTATAGCCACAGCGCTTATGGTTCCGCTTCTTTACTGGCTTGGGTGGCAATCGTTCGTGCCGAAGCTGCTTCTTATGTTTTCTGCGGCATGGTTTCTGCTCGAACTATTGCGCAAGGAGGTGGCGCGGAGCCTCGAAATTTCTGCTTACGGCGTCTTTGGAGTCATTCTTTTCGGATGGATTCCCTCGCTTGCGATGGAGCTTAACGGTGTAAACCCGCTGTTCGCCGTTTTGCCGATAGTGTTGGTTTGGGTTGCGGACACGGCGGCTTATTTCGCCGGAAACTGGATCGGTGGCCCGAAGATGACGCCAAATCTATCGCCGCACAAGACCTGGGCCGGTTTTGCCGGCGAGATAATCGGCGCGGCTGCGGTTGGATTGGCTTTTCGGCTTATCTGGCCGGAGGTTTTCGGCTGGAGCATTTTGGGTTTCGCCGTTACAGCCGGTTTTATAGCGGTTTTCGGCGACCTTTTTGAGAGCAAGATCAAACGTGAAATGAAGATCAAGGATTCGAGCAACGCTATTCCCGGCCACGGCGGTTTTTGGGACCGTTTCGACAGCTGGCTTTTCGTCCAGTTTTTGGCATGGATATGGTTTGTGGTAATGTGATATGGAGAGAACCAAAGCTAAATACGATTTGCCGAAGAGAGTGCTGCTATTGCTGCTTGTCCTTTGGGTTGCGATTACTTTTTTCCTTGGAATAAAGATCGGCTTTGGCGGCGCCATCGTATCCATAGTAATTATTCCACTCGCTCTAATTTTCAATAAATTTCCGCTTGCGATAATCGCAGCCGGAGTTTTTGGTGGAACAAACTTTTTTCGGATATTTACATATTTGGCTCACATCGAAACGGCCTATGTGCTTTACTCATTAATTATTGTTGCAATTATTGGCGGGTGCGCTATCTTATTTATTAAGAACAGACGTGCCTATTACAATGTTGGATTGCCCGAGGTCTTGTTGAGTTTGATCTTTTTGATCGTTTTTCTCGGCCTATTTCACTCCGAAAATTTAGACTACGGCATTTTGAAAACCGGACTCTTTTTCATTGATGTCCTCATTCCTTTCATAATGATCCAGGTTTTTCGTTACAATGCTCATCTTATTAAAAGGCTATTCAAGGTCGGATTATTATTCATGGTCCCAGCCACACTGGCATCTGTAGTAAGCCTCATTTTGGGTGGCGCTTCTCAGTGGACGCGGTTCACATTTGCCGGTGCTGGCCCCGTGGGATTCGCTACCGGGATGGGATTGGCGGTTTTGTTGGCACTGCTTCAAGTTGAAAATTCCGACTCTACTTTAGAGCGTATATCTGTATTTGTTTTTGCCATTTTTAGCCTTCTCGTTTTAGTTACTGCGGCGACTCGAGGGCCGGTATTGTTTCTTCTTTTTGCTTATTCGATACATATGCTATTTTTTTCGAATCTCTCCAAGTCGAAGCGTATCGTTGTGTTTCTATCCGTTTTTGCTACGCTCGCTTTTTTTGCGACGAAAGTATCATCATTTCTCGTTTATCGGCTCGTTGCTCTACAAGGGGTGGAGATGAGTGCAGTTGGCAGAGCGATGCTTTGGAAGACCTCGATATTGCATCTTTTCGATGCTCCAATTTTTGGTCTTGGAACAGGTTCTTTCAATTCCATTTTATTCTCGGGCGGCAAAGCAAGCGATTTGATATATCCACATAATATTTTCCTCGAGTATTATCTGGAGCTTGGCATTGTGGGTCTCTCTATTTTTATTGCTTTTTTGATAACGATAACAATTCGAGCATGGAAAGCTCTTAAAGATCCATTCCTTTCCAAGTTGCAAAAGACTATGCTTCAAAACTCGATTATCTTGGCTATTTATGCCCTTTCGGGTGCCATGGTTTCTGGTGATTTTACAAATAGATACGCTTATATTTTCCCCGGACTGGTTTTGGCCTTATCCTATGTAAATCATGCGCAAAAGGAGAAAGATGCATATCGCGATGGTAGCATCGGTTCATCCGCCTAACGATGCG
>CAZQAE010000155.1:0-3483 GCA_964591275.1 uncultured bacterium
GGTAAAAGTGCCTAAAGTGCCTAAAGTGCCTAAAGTGCCTAAAGTGCCTAAAGTGCCTAAAGTTTGAAGTAAAAAGCGAACTGAAGTTGGTGAAGTCAAGTGTAATTTTAGGCACTTTAGGTTCCAACTATGTAGCTCAGGTCTGGATTCTGTAGCCGAGGTCGTTGACCTCGGAAATTGCCCCAGTTAATGACCGGGGTGTATGGCAATAAGTGGTTCTCTGGAAATTCACGAAAGCATACGAATTAAAAGTTGTTGCATTGATTGAGAATGTTATAATTTTTACAGAGTAAAAATTATGAAGGTATTAAGATTGGTTATTCTAATTGTTGGCTTTGTCCTGCTGGCGTTTGGTCTCCGGCTGCTTTATCTCCGATCGCATTCATCCTCTCCGGATGAGACAGCTCCTCTCTCCGTTAAAATATCCCGTTCAACTTCTGATCGAGGCAGCCTCACCACCAAAGGTTATCTCCCGGAAAGATCCGACTCGGATGTTGAATCTTCGCTAGCCGGGAAAGATTCAGAGATTCCCGCGTTATCTTCTTCTTCTACCCCTCTTCCTCAAATATCCAAACTCTCAATCATTACCGCCAAACTGCCCATGGGGGCGGTAGGTTTTAACTACCGGCAGATCTTGAGCGCTGCCGGAGTGGAGGGGGATCTTTTCTGGGAATTGAGCGGCGGTGATCTCCCGCCGGGATTGAAGATCGAGAGTGATGGTGTCGTTGCCGGTATCCCGGAGGAGAGCGGAGAGTGGCAGTTCACGATTCTGGTAAAGGACGATAAGGGGAATCTAGCCCGAAAGGAGTTCCGCCTGTTGATTCGGCCCGCTACCGAGGAGGAGGAGGAAGGTTTTCTCTCAATCAAGACTGATTCCATCCCCGAGGGATTCCTGGGGAGGGAGTACCTTCAGAAGATCGAATGGAAGGGAGGTGAGCCTCCTTATCGATGGGCACTGATCGGCGGAGTGCTTCCCGATCTGATTCATCTTAATAAACAGACCGGAGTATTCTACGGCACCCCGCGCGAGGTGGGCAAGTTCCCATTTACTCTCCGGCTGACTGACAGTGCCGAGATGTTTGTCGAGAAAAACTTTATTCTTGAAGTCAAGGAAGGGAAGATTGAGATCATCACTGGCTCCCTTCCCCCCGCGTCAAAAGGGGAGAAATACTCCCTCACCTTCCGGGCCCGGGGCGGCGTGGTACCCCACCGGTGGGAGATGGTCACCGGCCACCCTCCGGAGGGTCTGCGGTTCGATCCGGAACGGGGGATAATCTCCGGAATTCCCGAGAAGTGGGAGACCGTGACATTTCTGCTCCGGGTTACCGGCCGGGAGGGGAGATCGGTGGAGAAGGAATTCAAGCTGGAAGTCACAGCGGCTGTTCAGCGGATCACGGACTTACGGATTGTTACTGATTCCCTCCCGAACGCAGTTCGGGGAGAACTTTATAATGCTGAACTTACCGCGGCGGATGGCGCTCTTCCCTATATTTGGACAGTCTCTCAGGGCGATCTGCCCCCAAGTCTATCACTGGATAGCGGGACAGGGCTGATCAGCGGTATCCCCGAAGAAGCGGGAAAAACTAGTTTTACTGTCTTGGTCAGCGACGAAACCAGCAATACCGCCCAGCGAGAATTCAGTCTTACCGTTGATTACCAACTGGTTTATATAACTACCGGGTCACTGGAGATAGCAGTGGTTGGATCCGGGTACCAACAGTCAATCGAGGTTACCGGCGGTACTCCCCCTTATACTTTCCAACTTGAATCGGGGGAACTGCCGGAGAACCTCTATCTGGATAGCGTTTCCGGTCAGATTTTGGGCACCATCTCGGAAAACTATTTTGGCCAGGGGACCCGGGATTTTATTTTTCGTATCAAAGCGGCCGATCAGGTTGGGCATTATGATATCGTAGAGCTGAAGATGACGGTCCGTGAGACCGTGGAACCTACGCCGCTCTTCTCTCCGACTCCGCGGCCATCATCATCCCCGACACCCATCCCAATCATTACTCCGGTGGGATTTCATATCTCGACGGAATCCCTTCCGGAGGGAATAGTGGGGGAGAACTATGAGATAACCCTCTCCGCCCGGGGTGGAGCCACACCCTATACCTGGAGTTTCCAGAATCTGCCCCAGGGGCTCTCCTGGTCCGATTCAGGGACTATCTCCGGAATACCGGAGGTCGCCGCGATCTATTCGATCGAGGTTTCGGTAACGGATGCGGAGAGTGAAGTCGCGTCGAAGTTCTTCGAGCTCACCATCGTCGAGAATCAGGTTGAGGGAATCAGTGATCTGCTCGGAGCACCTGGTGACGGCAAGGCGGGTCTGGCCTGGACCAACCCCGGATCTGGCGACTTTGATAAAGTTAAGGTGTTGAGACGGACCGGAAGCTATCCACAGGATATCGGGGATGGTACTGTTATTTACGAAGGCACCGATGACAATATCATAGATGATGGATTGACCAACAACATCGCATATTTTTACGCAGTTATTACTTATAATCAGGATGGGTCTCCCGGGGGGGTCGGTTCGAATAACAGGATCGCGATCACCCCGCTGGAGGTGAGTCTCTCTGGAGATAATGATCCGTATGCCGACGAGGTGATCAGCTTTACCCCACTCTCCGGTGGGTCTGGTTCGTCTGTAGCACTCGGTTCTCCGCGGGGAGAGGGGAAGGATATGGGATCCCTTGACGTGGTATCGCTTCACGCCCGGATCTATGATGGGACCACTCCCTGCGGGGGCAGTATTATTCTAAAATTCAATGACAATCTGGTCTGGGATGGGAACGGATTTGATTTTACTATCTTCGAGAATGTTTTTGATCTCTTGGGGGTGGAATCGAAACGCTGGATGGAACCTGCGATCGTCGCCGTTAGCCAGGACGGAAAAACGTACTATACCTTCCCGTATGACTATGTCCCACACGATGATGGTGATGAGATTGATTGTTTCAATCCCTACTCATACATGGATGGGAACGGAAAAGTTCGTGGCTTTGCCGGGATCCACCCGGTCTTCAGTAATAATGGGACCCCCGATCCGACCAACCCCTCAATCTCCGGAGGAGATTCTTTTGATCTCTCCGATATCACAAGGAAGAAACTGGCCTGGATTCAGTACATTAAGATTACAGCTACCGGAGACGGGTGGTTGACAGACAGCAATGGGGATAAAGTAAGACATGTCCAGGATATGGGCGCCTGCAGCGGCGCCGGTTCTTCCGGTTTCGACCTGGACGCGATCAGCGCTGTGAACTATTAAGGTTCCTGCTTCGGAATTTCAATAATTTTATTTTTTCTATGAAAAAATAAGAGTGTGCAAGCAAAAACCACCATAACAGCCTAATTTTTAAACAGATTCGTGTAATTCGTAGTTCATTTTTTCTTTTTATTTGTGAGGATTCGCGAGATTCGCGGTTTAATTAGTTGCGGAGCTAATTTATAATTTGAGATTTTGATATAGAATATATTGCG
>CAZQAE010000156.1:0-3339 GCA_964591275.1 uncultured bacterium
CCTCGCTCCCGGCGAAGGCGTTGATATGGCATTCACCTTTGATGTAGCAGCTGAAGATAACGGCGAATACATCGCAACGATGGTTGTTTCATCCAATGATGCTGGTGATCCTGAAGTGGCGATTGCACTTCATGCCGAAGCATTCCTGCCTCCGGCCATTGACCTGAGCACGAATGCAATTGAACGGGACCTGAACACTGGCGACATAGTTGAGGAAGTTATTACAGTAATGAACGATGGCGACGCTGATCTGCGTTTCACCATCGAACATGAAGTAATTGCTGAGCCCGGTCGTGACTCCAAAGTCCGCGACGTTCGCGAAGTTGGTCAGGCTGGTCCCCAGCGTGATGACCTCGGCGAAATGATTGGTGAATTCAGCTGGCAACTGGCTCCTGTGAGCCGCTACAAAGCTGGTATCGCTTGGGACTGGGACAACGATCTGATGCTCATCACCACCTACAGCCCGAATCAAATGGCTGTTGTGGATCCTGCAAACGATTATGAAATCGTTCGTGAATGGCAACCAGACATGAACCCGATGGGCGCTGCCTGGTTAGATGGCGTGTTCTATTGTGTTGGTTGGGCGAATCGTAACCTCTTTACCTATGATATCGAAGGCAACAACCTCGGTAACTGGGGTAACGTCTATGCTACCAGTATTACAGCAAGTCAGGAACTTGGCGTGCTGATTATTGGTAACGGTGAAGGCGCCCGCGACATCGAAATCTGGACTCCAGACGGAGATCAGGTTGGAACCATTGCCCGCGCAAACTACGCACAGTACATGGGTAATGCCCAACAACGTAGTCTTTGCTGGGTTGACAAGCACGGCGACGGTCAGCTTTGGACAAACGGCAACGGTCGTTGTTGGCAGATGCACGTTGACATCGATAACTGGGAAGCCGACGAAGCCGTCGCCGACTTTGCCAACGGTGGTCAGCAAGAATGGGATGGTATCGGTCATGATGGTCACAACCTCTGGTTTGGTGGCCACAACCTGGCTAGCTATCGCATCTTTGATGACGGCATAACCGAAACCTACTGGCTCGGTTACGAACCTGCTGAAGGCGAACTAGGCGCTGGCGAAGACATGGATGTTTTCGTAACATTAAACGCAACTGGTTTGTTTGGTGGCGATTACGAAGCCGACATGACATTCTTCTCGAATGATCCTGCCAATCCGGAAACAGTCGTCAATATTCTCGTTCACGTAACAGGCGCTCCGAATCTGTTCGTTGAATGGAATGAAGACTTTGGCTTCCCCGAAGTCATTGACTGGAACCTTGCCTTCGAAGATCTGTTCTCCGGCGGTCCTTACGACATGACCGTTGAACTGATTAACGACGGCACAGAAGATCTCGTCATTGACGATGTTTACTGTGAAGACGTTGCTTTTGTACCTGCATTTGAAGATGAAATCGTCCTCGCTCCCGGCGAAAGCGTACCAATGATCTTCACGTTTGATGTGGCAGCAGAAGAAAATGGTGAATACAACGCAGTAATGGTTCTTTCATCTAATGATGCTGGCGATCCTGAGATTGAGATTGCCCTTCATGCTGAAGCATTCCTGCCGCCAGCAATCGTAGTTGAACCTAACGCGATTGAAGATGACCTCCTGACTGGCGAAACCAGCGAGCACATTATTAATGTGGCTAACGAAGGCGACGCTGTTCTGCGTGTTCAAACCGATATCGAAGTTGTTGGTGAACCAGAACGTGATGTTGCTGTTCGCAATGTACGTCAGGTGATGGATCGCACGCCTGTTCGTGACCGTCGTGGCGAAGCTGATGACATGGGTTACGAATGGCGCGATAACCTCGAAGATGACGGTCCTGAATACGAATGGATTGACATTCGCGAGTTTGATGGTGTTAGAGAACATCGTTTGGCCGATGATCAGAACACTGGTCAAATTGACTTTGACTGGGAATTCCCATACTATGATGAAGTCTTTGACCATATCTTTGTAGATAGTGATGGTTGGGCTTCGTTTATCAACAGTTCTCGGACAATTTCGACAGCATGGCCGTTCCCGAGTGCTGTCGCCATCTGGCTCAACACCTTCAATATTTGTGGTGGTGACTGGGATGGTACACGCAATGGCGCTGGTCCCGGTTATTCTTGGACCAACGGTCAAGATTTATTTATCTTCACCTACTATCAATGGAGTGCACGCGATAACGGTTCCCTTGCCGACTTCCAGTTCATACTGGATGCCAATGGCTTGATCGTATTCCAATACGGTGCTGATGTTGGCGAAGGTAACAGATTTAACAGCGGTCGTGTCGGCATCAATGGTGGTGATGGACAACATGGTTTCACTGCTGTTAATGGCAACGGACCTGGATACCTTGAAGATGGCAGAGCAATTGGCTTCGGACCTGCCTCTGGCTGGTTGTCTTGGGTATCGCTTGAAGACGGCGCTGACGAATTTGAAGTTGATGCCGGTGGAGATGTTGACATCGTGTTGACACTTGATGCCACAGGTTTGATGGGTGGACTTTATGAAGCTGAAGTTTACTTCAATTCAAATGATCCAGCCAACGACATAGTTACTGTCAATGTTACCTTAGATGTAACAGGCGCTCCTGTCATTTATCCGGAATGGGCAGAAGCTGCTGGCTTCCCAGATGAAGTAAACTGGAACAATGTTAACGCCGATGTGTTCTCAGGTGGCGACTACACAATTCCTGTTACTGTCATTAACGAAGGTACTGATGTCCTAATCGTTGATGGTGTCGAATCAGACAATGCGGTATTCCGTGCTGATCCTGAAGACGGTTTTGAAGTTGAAGCTGGCGAATCCTTTGTCGTGAGCTTCATTCTGAACGCAGAAGAAGATGGAATGCACAACGGTACAATGACAATCTCTTCAAACGATGCAAACAATCCAGAGTTTGAGATTGCCCTTGTCGCTGAAACAACTTCACCTCCAATTCTGGTGGTTGAACCTAACTTAATTGAAGCAGATATGCTCGAAGGCGACATTGAAGATTTCGTCATCAATATCGCTAACGAAGGTGCTGTTGAATTACGTTGGTTCTCTGATGCAGAAGTCATTGATGAACCCGGTGATGATGCCGCTGTCCGCGACATTCGCCGTGTTGGCCAGGCTGGTCCTCAGCGTGATGACGCTGGTGATTTGATTGCTGAATTTGTCGGTCCTAATCAGGCGAATCAGTATTGGTCACCCGTTGGCTGGGATCCAGACAACGAAGTGATGTTCTTTAATAGTTATAGCGTCAGCCAAATTGCTGTCTGGACGCATAATAACTATGAAGACTTCGAAGAAGTTCGCCGCTTTGGCACACCGAACCCGATGGACGGTGGCTGGTACGA
>CAZQAE010000157.1:0-3212 GCA_964591275.1 uncultured bacterium
TGCCCATAGCCAGCTGAGGATAGCTGGCCCACCTCCGAATCCCCGTAGGGCAGGTGTCACCACCTGCCCATAGCCAGCTGAGGATAGCTGGCCTACACCCGATCCCCCGTAGGGCAGGTGTCACCACCTGCCCATAGCCAGCTGAGGATAGCTGGCCCACCTCCGAATCCCCGTAGGGCAGGTATCACCACCTGCCCATAGCCAGCTGAGGATAGCTGGCCTACCTCCGAATCCCCGTAGGGCAGGTATCACCACCTGCCCAGGAAAGTTCGGGTCAGAGCATCTTCTGAAGTCAAGCGGTTTTCTGGATGTTTTGGCACAAAAAGTCCCCACAGCTCCCTGCAAGGCGGATTTTTTCTGGCAGGGGTTCGTAGTTGAGGGATTCCATTCAGAAGCGGCGTGCGATACCCCGGCTCCGGGCGATGCGGTAATGCGCGGGTCAGGGCGATCCCGCGACAGATGACGTGGAAGCAGGCTCCCGCAAACTCAATGCGAAGTGGGCGTGGCATGGCATGGAAGACTCTCCCTTGATTGCTCGGAAGAACCTGCCAAATTGCCCGATAAAGTCAAATTAGAGGACTGCCCCGCCCATACAAGAACTGTTGTTTTCAGAATTCCTTCTTCCAGTCCGCGTTCCACGGATAGCGCATCCGCATAAGTTCGCCACCGCGGCACGCGGATTCCTCCGCATAGATGCCGGGCAGCGTCATGTGTAAGCCCTCCCGCAGGGAGATAGGCGCGTCTCCGCCTTCGAGCAGAGCACGGGAAAAGTGATCGAGCATGGCGTAGTCGATCCCGCCGTGTCCGGCGGCTTTCGGATTGTGCGCGTATTCATACGGCATGTGGCCGCCGGGAATCTCGACGAGTTCGCTCGCCGGATAGTACTGCGTCGAATTGTAGCGGATGACATCCGGATTCTTCGCGCCGCGGGCGGCGATGTTCTCGAAATAGCCTTCCGTGCCGAAGACGCGGTAGCTGTGGTGCCCGATCTCCGCGCGGCAGCGGCCGTTTCGCATGATCCGGACCACCACGCCGGAATCCGTCTGGAACTGCGCGCACTGCATGTCGTCTTTGCTGCCGCACATTGCGCCTTTCTCGTCGACCGCATGCCGTCCGGTGCCGAAGCACGACACCTTCGTCAGCTCCTCTTCCAAAATCATGAGCAACGGGCCAAGCGAATGCGTGCAGTAGCGGATCGGAGAAAGCAGTTTGCGCCAGTCGCCGTTTTCATTCAGGTGAACATGTTCCGCGTTGTCCGGACGAGACCAATGAATGTACTCGGCCTCCATGCAGTACGGTTTGCCGAGGAATCCGCGGCGATACAGGTCGAGCAGAACCCGTGCGTAACGGGCATAGTTCGGATTTGCGCCGACGGAGATCATGGCTTTCGAGCGTTCCGCAGCCTTCCAGAGGAACTCCGCTTCTACGAGCGAAGCCACGACCGGGATATCGGTCAGCACATTGATGTCTTTGGCGAGAGCCTTGCGGCAAAAGTCGGCATGAATGTCGGCTCCAGTTTCGACGATTACGGCATCTAGGGCAGCTTTATCGAGCATCCTTTCGTAGTTGTCATAAAAATTCGCTCCGGGCAGGCTTTCCGCAAGGGGGCGCTCCTGCAACCATTGCGTTTCGAACCAGTTTTCCTTTCTGATATCGCATGCCGCAACAGCTTCCACACACTCGAAAGAGTCTGCCGCCAGTTTGAGCACGTTCCGTCCGCGGTGTCCGAGTCCCACCACGCCAAGTCTGATCTTTTTCATACTTATTCGCCCTTTGCTAGGTTGAGGAAACCTGTCTCTCACTTTTCCCACGCCATATTTCCAAGCAGTCCCTCATTGAAGAAGACGGGTCTGCATCCGCCGTCCTCCACTAGACAGCGTGCGGCCGCTTCGAGCCTCTGGAGATGATCCGGAATGAAATTCGGGTAGTACGGAAAGGTGTACTGCTCGTGACTGGCTCCGCCGTAGGTTTCCGCGCCACAGCGCTTCCCGTTTTCGAAGACCTTCGCATAGCGCTCCGGGATTTCCTCGAGCGGAACCAGATTGCAGCAGCATCCGCTTGCGCCGGAAAAGAAGATTCCGATTGCGGGATCGTAAAAGGTGCGGTGGGCATTGAGATAGGAGGACTCCTCCGGATTGAGGAAATGCGCCCGGATGCCTTCCGCAACGTCGGGCAGGTCGCGGATGGCGGAGGACGTCCGTTCTGCGATTTCGTCTATATCTCCGCCCTTCCGGCGTTCGGCGAGGCTGGGACCGCCCATCACGCGGGGACGGAATGGTCCGCTATAACAACGCGTCCCCCTGGAGACCAGTTCCTGCGCGGCGGCAGGACTGATGTTGGCCCAATGGATGACGACGGGCGGAATGAAGGATTTCTCCCCGGCGAAACGGATGATTTCGTTTTTTACCAGGTCGTAGTCGCGACCAAACTCATCCGCGCCGGATTCGAGATAGGGACGGTCCGGAAATTCGCTGTAGGAATGGAAAGAGAAGCGGAGCCAGTCCGAATTGGCGATGAACTCGTTTTTCCAGATGTCCGGCATGTCTTTGAGTTCGAAGGGATGATGGTCGTTGCGGTAGAAGCAATTGAGCGTGGCTTTGAAGCCGTATTTTTCGTGAATTTTCTGCAATCCGGCAAGGTAGAAATGGTCGAACGCACGCACCGGCCGCTCTTTTGCGAGATCGGTGAAAAGAAAACTGTGGTCGTCGATATAGAAATTGTAGCGGCGGAAGGACTTTTTATCCCATACGACGGTGATTTCCTGCGAATAAGTCCCGTACGGTGTCGCGGCTGAAACGGTGACAGTGTTGACTTTCTTTGCAAGCTTCACCGGACAGGCGAAGCCGCGTCCATCCATTGCAGCAAGTACGCCGTTGACTCGGACGGGGCGTCCGCTCTTCGAAATGCCTTCGACAGTGACGGTGAGATCGTCATCCGTTTCCGTGCCGTGGTTATGGTTCAGGACGGCACCTTGACGCATGTTAGTGATTTCGATCATGACGCACCTCTGTTGGAGTTAAAGGGGGCACCCAATCTTCCCAGTATACACTCCTGGTAGTTAACGTCCCGGCTGCTTGTCCTTTTTGGCCCAAGCTTCGCTGAGAATGGTGTCGGAGTCATCTTCCAACTGCTTATAGAAATTGCGCATGACCTCGTTTTCTTTTTGCCGCTTCAGTTGCTTCTCAAACATGTCACGGTCAGTTTTGAATTTT
>CAZQAE010000158.1:0-3142 GCA_964591275.1 uncultured bacterium
TGGAATGTAAACCCCATCCTGAACAGGGGTTTCGATCCTGCCTTGGCATCATGGGATTAGCGAAACGATATTCTGCTTGCCATCAGCGGGATAAAACCAACCCCCGTAGCAAATCTGGATGGACCCTCCCGTAAGTTGTCAGTTTTGATTTGAGTATGAGGATTACACCGATTTAGGGGCACTGTAATTGTTGTGAAAGAGGTGAATAGGGGTACTCATTTGTTGTCCTCTGAAGGGGGCTACAGGATAGGGGGAATGGAGGGAGGCCGTAGGCCGACCGGAATTCCCCCTATCCTGGAGTGATCTGGACGGTGTCTAAATGAGTTTTTCAGGATTCGTTGGAATTGAGCTGCTGTGATTCATGCAGCCGCCAGGAAGGCCCTTCGATGTTGAGGATGATGGAATGATGGACCATGCGATCGACTATGGCCGTGGTGATTACGGGATCACCGAGGTAATCGCCCAGTTCCTTGAAGTCGATATTTGTGGTTATCATGGTTGAGCCTTTGCAGTAACGGCCATCAATCACCTTGTGAAAAAGGTTGGCATTGCCGGCATCCTGCTGTTCAAGACGGTCGAAACCAACCTCATCTATAAGCAGGATATCAGGCGAGACATAGCGTTTCAGTTTTTTATTTAAGGTGTCATCGGCCAGGCTGGCTATTAATTCCCTTAGCATATCGGCCGCTGTGGTATAACGGCAACGGTAGGTTTTGCGGCAGCCGAGCAGTAGCAGGGCCTTGGCGATATGGCTTTTACCGGTGCCGGAGTTGCCTGCGATAATGACGCCTTGTTTACGATCGACAAAGTCAAGCTTGGCTAATTCCATGATCCGGGTCTTGTCCACGCCTTTCTGGAATACAAAATCAAAATCTGAGAGCAGCTTCCTGTCAGGCAGCTTTGATTCCTTGATACGCCGCTCGATTCTTCTCTGAATCAGAGCATTCGCTTCCAAGGTAAACAGGCGTTCAAGTAGATCTGTGGGTGGAGATGACTCTTGTGCAGCCCGAGTGAGTTCATCATCCAAGACCCTGTTTATCTCGTTAAGCCTCAGGATTTTCAGGCTATCCTTGATCCTGCTCAGGTTGTCCGATGGCTGTTTTTCTTTCATGTTCTGATCCTCCCAAAAGAGCGCTGTACTCGTTTAAAGAGCGTTGTTTGATTTGCGGCAAAGTCTTGCGCAGTTCTTCTGCGGCCTGTTCGTTTCTGATGGATTCCAGGGTGCGTGGCGCTGCCTTTGCCTTGAGGATACGCTCAATTGCCTTACAATCGTAGGCATGGTAGCGACAGGCGTGGCCCATGGCGTAGTTGATATCATCACAATGGTACGTTTCTTTCTGCCTGAGGATATGTCTGGCATGAAAGCCGCAGTTTTTTGGGTGCTTATCTTGAAGACCTTTCAGAAACTGTTCACTATCCTCACCGAGAGCAATAAATTGATCCCGTACAGGTTCGAGGCCATAGCGTATCTTGCGGGCGCCATGGATCTGGTGGGCGTCAAGCTTGATTCCCGAACCTGCGGGTACCCTTTCATGACGAACGAGCAAGGCAAGATCCGCTGAGTAAATAAAAACCTCATGTTCCATTGCCTTCATGGTCAGGATATCAGCTACATGTTCATAGGGGACCGGATAAAGGTTGGTCTCAAATTCAATATACCCCTCAAGGCTACAGACCCGCAAAGCCACCTCAGAAGAATCGTACTGATGATATGGGAGGGGTTGAAGGGCCTCCTGCTCCTGCTCCAAGAACAACTCAAGGGGTGGTCGGCCGGTGGTGTCGTGGATGTGAGTATCCGATCTTTCCCGCAACCACCATATGGCAAATCCTTTCAGATCATCGAGGTCCTGAAACTCCCGGCCGTTAAGCAGATTCTTTTCCACATACTGAAACGGCGCTTCAACTTTTCCCTTTGTCTGCGGTCGGCCCCGCCGGCAGGCAATGGGCCGACAGCAGTAATGGGTGATAAAGGCAGAAAAAGAAGGATTAAAAACCGGTTTGCCCGCCTCCCAGCGAAGGACAACCGTTTTTTCACTGTCATACAGACATTGTTTGGGAACGCCGTTGAAATGGGCAAAACTATCCTGATGTCGGCGAATCAGGGTAAAAAAGTCCCGCCGTTTTGTGAAGTCGATATAATGACGCCTGGAAAACCCTAAGATATACGAAAAACAGTTCACCTTGCTCTTACCAGTGCCGGTAAAGTCAATAGTGTAAGGGCTCCAGTCCATCTGCCCCTGCAGACCGGGTTCGGTCTCAAACCTGATAATAGGGGTTTTCTTTGGGGTTGGCCTTAATACACGCAACCGTTCCCTGAGGATACTGACACCGCCGGTATAGCCTGCATCTCTGATTTCCTCAAAAACCCTTTGCCCTGTTATTTTGGGATATCTTTCCAGGAGTTGATTGATCTGTCCCGCAAACGGATCTATCTTGCTGGGCCGGATGGCACGTTCTTTATGACTGTCCTTGAGAATATCGTGACCCTGATCCCGGTTTGCCTGATGTTTGCGCAAGATTCGCCGCACCATATTGCGACTGATGGAAAAATGTCGTGCCAGGCCACGGATACTAAAGCCTTCTCTATTCATGGTGACCAGTAGACGCTCAAGCTCTTCCCTGCTCTGTATGAAGGTTGTCATTGGGCACCTCCTGATTCGTACGCCTCCAAGGTCTCTATTAAATTATCCTTTGCCTGCGCCATGCTCACCAAGGCCTCTCTGCAGCACGAAATGAGGAACGTCTCTTCTTTCTCCAAAAACTGCCTTAACTCAGTGACACTTATAGCAAAACCTGCTATGCGGCAATGCTTCTCCATGGTCACGAGCTTTCGGTGTAATTCCCTGGCAATGGGATCTAATATCCTGGCAGGTGTCACTACATGATCTTCCGGTCCTAAAATCTCCCATGGGTTTCTCAGAATGCAGGCAGGGTCGTTCAATGGATTTGCCTGTAGCGCTGAAACCATCTTTCTGGTCTCACGCCAGGTCAAATGGTGCTTGCGGATCGTTTCCAAAAGCGCTTCCTGGTGGTTGCTGCGCTGCAACTTGGTCAGTTCCATTCCCATGCTGATGGGCAAAAGACCTATTTTTATGTTTTCCTGCACCTCATCGCTCAATCGTTCTATCAATGAAACCCTGCG
>CAZQAE010000159.1:0-1688 GCA_964591275.1 uncultured bacterium
TTGTTGATTCTGACTTCTAAACTGATTTGGAGTTCTTGTGAAATTTGCCTGGCTATAGCCAAAAAAGTGCATGTGATGCGCAAAGTCGTGGGTTTGAATCGGGTTACGAGTTATCTCCAATAATAAAAACAAGTTCATGTCCTGACGATAAGGTCAATATCAAATTATGCACCATTTATATTTTGGTTATTCCTTATCCACCCGTCTTAGCAAAGAATCGTAATCCTGTGAAACTAGCTGCTTAATACTACAGAATCGTGCATTTTGTGCCAGGATTAATACGCCTCCGCAAACATATTTTTTCAAATTGGATTTCATCACAGGAATTTTTAATGTCTAATGGTAAGATGGAGATCACTAAAATCCAGTACCCGTAAAGTGGATGGAATAAAGACTAGAGACAGACGGCGGGACTGTCAGTCCGCTTACCCTAGTTATGCAATTTATTTTCGACGGTGGATCCTTTTAAATATCTATTATTTCTCCCTCGGCAAACCAATTTAGTGTTTGCAAATGGTCTCTGATCTTTGCTTTTTCATATGTATATACAACGACTGCCAAGCTACTTTGAGCCCTACTGCATGTCACATAAAATAATCGACGGGTTCTATCAATGGATGTATCTTTTCCTTCCGCCTCATTCCTCATATCAGTTTCTGTAGGGTCTTTCGCACCGAACAACTTGTCATAACTAAACATGAAGCCACGTGCTTCGTTATCGTCCAAAACAACCATTACACGAGGAAACTGTAATCCCTTTATCCCTTGATGGGTACCGAATGGTGATTTGTCTGAAATGTATTGAACGTAGGATTCCAGTTGGCTAAAGGGCGCAGAAAGAGCTTTTTCCCATGCATCAATGTTTAGATCAATATCGGTTTCTTCGGAAGAATCGTCGGACTCGCGCTTGTATTCTACCGAATCGTCACGCAAGACAATGGGCTTAAATACGTCCGGCAAGGAAAATAGCTTACCGTCCTTTATCTTTTTTAGTGAAACAATCAAGGAGGGATTATTGTTGTCGTCCCACAGCGTAAAAAAAGATTTCACAGCAGCATCAGCTTTACGTATTTCATCCAATGAAGATTCGCTGACCTTCAATCTGTCTGTGGATAAGAGCGGGGAGTATTTCTTAACTATTCTTGCTACTGCGAACCTATTCTTAGCCTTGAGCGATTGTACCAAGGGAAGAATTTGTTTCACAAATAACGAAATCCCGCTCAGAGTTCCGTCAAGCAGTCCAGTTTTAAAATCTGATATTCTATAGAGCGGCTCGAAAAAATCATAAAAACCTCCTCGACTTGCAGCCATATGATGCTCAAGTGTGAGCGCCTTTATATTTTTGTCCTCTCCCGACCAATGACTGTCAGAGGTAATCTCTGCCATTTTTTTAGTAATTTCTGCTTCGATAGCTGTCTTACTGATGCCATCATCTACTCGAACAAGAAACAGTCGCACTATACCCTCTGATGCGCTATCAGCTGGTTTTTGAATGTGGTCATCTGCGCCCGACCTAATCTCATTAATGAGCTTTACGATTCGTTTAGGGCATCTATAATTTATTGTGATTTTAGGTTTTGCCCAATCACCTGGAATATAATCTTCTAAATTAACCTTGCCATCAGCATATATTCTCTGCATAGTGTCCCCAAAGAGACCAAGACAAAATTCTCCTGAATGTGCACTCT
>CAZQAE010000159.1:1698-3102 GCA_964591275.1 uncultured bacterium
GAAGGCATTGACCAAATCTTTCTGTGTGTCCTGGCTTTCGTCGATTAACAAGACCGGATACTTGCGAATCAGAATTCGCTGCATAAGCGGCTTATCCGTCAGGAAACCAGCTGCAATTTTTATCACTTCAGCATGGTTCAGTGAATTTTTACGGATGTTTTCGCCATTCGGGTTGTAGGTGAAATATTTAAATGTTTCAAGATGATCCCGCCTACCTTGTTTTGATTCTATTTGTACAGTGCGGTAGGCAGCAGCCTTAGTCCCTGCCCTACCTCTTTCCTGAAGTTCTTCGAGAGCATTGATTTCTTTTGCCAAGTTATGCCTGAGCCATTCGCGAATATCGTCAGAAAATGACTTTATTAGTTCCCACGAAAAACTGTGGATAGTTGAAACGGCAAAAATGGAATCATATTCAATTCGCTTTTTGATCTCGTCACAAGCAGCATTGGTGTATGTAATGACGGCAACCTTTCGAGCAGAGAGTCGGAATTCTTGCCCGTATTTCTTGAGGAATATCTTCATCGCATCGACAAGTGCTCGTGTCTTGCCAGAGCCGGCACCTGCAAACAGGAAAAAACTCTTGGGGGCCGTCAAGTTGAGGCAATCAGACATCACCTTAATTAGTTGCTTGGATTGGGAGTCGGTATCAATCATGCTTCTCCTCAGTCGCCGTGAAAGTCGAAAATTTCTGTTTCTCTTCACCAAGTCTGTCTTCAAGCCATTTGAGACCGTCGGCAATGTATACTGGTGTCACAAGTTCGCTTGGGTCGGTTAAAAACAATAATTCTAAAGCCATTTCTGCTTTGTTTCCTTTTCCTAAGCTTTTGAACATTTCCGCACAGGCTTCTGATAGAGTAGCTTTGCCGAGGGCATCCTTGAGTTTTTTCAGTAAGCCAATTGGCTCTCCGTATCCTCGAAACAATTTTTTATTGGTCAAAGCCAAAGAATCCTCAAATGTGTAGGGAATGGCTTCTTCTTCAATATCTGATTCCTCGTCAAATTTAAGAGTTATCGGACACTGATAGGCGACCCTGATCTGTTTGTTTTTAGATTTTTCCTCATCAGTGCAGTCCAGAAGATCATCTAATAATTTCTTCTTGGGAATCCATTCTTTTAGTGTTGTGTTGCCGGTTCGATATCCCTTTCCAAGTTCAGGAAAAACCTTTGATGGTCCGCTATCACCAATCGAATCCAAATCCGTTATTACAAGCGAAAGAAGCCCCAAGATTTCAAGTAGGGGTCTCAGGCGGTGGGCATGGCTGCCGCCGATTTCCAGTATGGAAATGTAGCTATGATGCAATGCTGTAAAATTGTGCTCAATAAAATGTGGAAGCAGCATACGCTCTGCCGAACCTTCAACCAGAATAACCGCATCGGCAAAAAATAGATCGCAATGAGTTGATT
>CAZQAE010000160.1:0-3020 GCA_964591275.1 uncultured bacterium
CACTGAGGTATTCACAGAAATCAGAATATAATCCGGATTCGATTCTAAGCGGTTTAAAATCATTGATCTGGAGTGAGTTGGTTGCGCATCTTGAAGCAGCAAAATTATATTTGCAAAATGCTTCTCCAGGGGATGAGTATTCCAGTCGAATTACAACCAGCATTCTTGCATCAGCGAAGCACCCGAAGTGGGAAGTCCGTAAAGCCGTCGCCGAAGCTCTTGAATATAGTGTTTCAAGCCAAGTCACTGAGGAATTGGTAATCCTTGCTGAAGATGTTGTACCCTATGTTAGTCAGGCAGCGGCCAAAGCTTTGCGTGAGGCAAAACGGATTACCACCAAGGTATATGAGAAGAAAGACCCGACTGCTGAGAGGTTGTTCAATCTGATTAAACGGATAAATCCGCGCAATGTTCGAGAGTCTTATGCTGCAGCGATGCAGGTGGGACATATATTTTATAGGGAGTTAGCTGGCATTACTGCGCATGAGTTACGGACGTCGCTGTTTTACATCTCTTCCTTGCAGAGGGAGTTGTTGAGCGAGAAATGCTTCAAAGAGGATCCTGCCTGTGATGAATATGTAACCAAGATTCATCGTGGGATTGAAGATTTACAGGAGATGGTTAATCGGCTGAGGGACTTGACGAGTGAACCGCAAGTCAATAAAGTTTTCGAAGTGGTTCCGGTTATTGAGCAATCTATCGAGGAAGCTCGAGGCAATGCGGCTAACAACGGATCTAAATTCAAAGGGATACAATCCGAAGGACTTTGGGGCGATACGAAGCTACAGGGTGATCCGTTTCAGCTAAAAATGGCGATCCGAAATTTGATCATCAACGCTATTGAAGCAAGCAATGCAGATCAAAGGGTGTCTGTATCATTGTATTTTTCAGAAGCAACTCTTTCGGTTGTTATCGAGGATGAGGGTGAAGGAATGACGGACCAAGATATTATTGGAGCGTTTAAGCCATTTGCAAGTTTGAAGGGGGTTGGTAGAGGTTTCGGGGTTCCCATTGCTCAGAAGATCATTCATTTTGACTTCAGTGGTGAAATCAGGTACGAGAGCGAAGTTGGGAAAGGAACCAAAGTGCTTGTCGAATTGCCAATCTATAAGGAAATTGTGGAATGAGTTACCGCGCGCTCATCATAGATGACGACCCCAGATCGGTAGAAGCTCTGATGCTTGATGTTAAGCCTTTGCATCATGAAGTGACTGAGGTAAACGATCAGGAGACTGCCTTCAAGCTCTTAGAAAAGAGTTCGTTTGATTATGCGTTGGTTGATATTCGACTGAAAGCTCACCCGCGGGATATGGCTCCCGATATCGAAGTGGGATATGCCATGATTCAATTCCTGCGTGAACGGTTTCCCAGCATGTTGATTATCGCAGTTACGGCTTACGATGAGACTAGCGAAATTAATACCCAAGCCATTAAGGCTGGAGCTGACGATTTCTGGTCAAAGAATGGTGCCAGTGGTGAGAAACTGCTTGCGAAGATCAGAAAGCTCCTGCCTGCATCCAATCCCAAACATTTGAATGTCGAAAGTGGTCAGGAGAAATCGAGTGCCAATTCTGACACAACGGGTTCACGGTCAACACAGTCGATGGCGGATGTTAATGCTCAGGTCAAGAAGTTTGCCCCGACCGACACGACCATTTTGCTTCTTGGTCAACCAGGCACTGGCAAGGGTTTCCTCGCACAAGAAATCCACAAGAAAAGCAAAAGGAAAGACAAACCATTCAAGGCCGTCAATTGCCCTCAGTTATCTAAGTCCAATATTGAGAGTGAGCTGTTTGGTCATAAGAAAGGGTCTTTCACAGGCGCTGTCGGGGATCGAAAGGGCTTAGCTTCATCTGCGGATGGGGGTACGCTTTTTTTCGATGAAATTGGCGATATGGATATGGAAAGCCAGGCAGTGATCTTGCGCTTCATTGAACAGAAGGAAGTCAAATCATTCGGCAGTGATGAAGCGAAGATTGTTGATGTGAGGATTATTGCTGCAACCAATCAGCCATTGGAATCTTTGATGGCACAGGGAAAGTTCCGCAAGGATTTGTATTCAAGGCTAACCGGTGTGGTTATCCATGTTCCGCTGTTGAAGGACAGAGATCCGAAGGAGTTTGAAAAGATAGCTAAGCACTTCTACCAGAAATTCAGGGAAGATCACAAAGACAAAAAAGGCTTTAAAGATGTGCGAGTGAAAAGCACTGTTTGGAGTGAGCTGGCTCGGCACGAATACGACTGGCCGGGTAATGTCCGGGAACTGATGCAGGTGATTAATAAGACTCTCATTGAAGTGGGTGGTAAGAATGTGCGGTTTGAAGATTATATTAGGCACATTCAATCAAAGAGTAAAAAGGAATCATTGCCTACAATAAATGATCACTTGGAGTTAACTGCTAATGAAAGAATGGTTCTAAACTTGATGCAAGAAAATGGTCGCCTAAGCAGACGCGAGGTCGAAACCAAGCTTAACTGTGGTGCGACGACAGCCTGGAAAATTTTAAATAATTTGGTTAGCCAGCGTTTGATTGAGAAAAATGGTTCTGGCAAGAGCCTTAAATACTACATAATTCAGTAAGAAAACGATTTGCCAATTAGACGGGGAGTTTGATGTTTAGACAGATATTTATAGTTTTTTCGATTATAATGATTTCCCAAATTTCCTTCTCGCAGGAACTTCGCGAAATGCAGTGGGAAGCGGTTCCGACAAGGGTGATACCGGATTGTACTTATGCCGACAAGTCAATTCTTGTAGTTGAAAGCAAACTCACATAATTGAAATTTGAGAGCAATCTTCGTAACTTGTGAAATCATCAGTGAGTAATAATCTAAAGGGAGATGGGAAATTGACTTTTTGTAGTGAATGTGGACAACAGATAGAAAAGAATGTGAAGTTCTGCCCTGAGTGCGGGTCACCGAATGTGTTATCATCCGGTGCGTCATCCGATTCTGACAGGCCCCGTCAGCCTGTGCAGACCCCTTCCCATGTCCACACAGAAGTTGAAGGTGGCGGGTTC
>CAZQAE010000161.1:0-2938 GCA_964591275.1 uncultured bacterium
TCGGTGATTATCCCTTTCCGAAATTCGCTGTGGTGGACAATTTCATGCCCTCCGGCTATGGAATGCCCGGTTGGACATTGCTCGGCAGCGAAGTCTTGCATTTGCCGTTTATTCGCTATACTTCACTGGGGCACGAAATTCTTCACAATTGGTTTGGCAACTCACTGTTGGTTGATTACCGCGGCGGAAACTGGTGCGAAGGATTGACTGTTTACCTCGCAGATCATAAATATAAGAACGACCGTTCACCCACCGGTGGCGTGGAATATCGACGCGATGTCCTGCGAGATTACACTGCCTACGTAAATGACGGCAACGACTACCCGCTCACAGACTTCATCGCCCGTGCTGAATCCAGCGACCGAGCGATTGGCTACGGCAAAAGCATGATGACTTTCCACATGCTGAAAATGATGGGCGATCAGACCGACCCGAATTTATTCATCAAAGCCCTTCGCGAGATGGTCAAGCGCAAGACCGGGCAAGCCATCTCCTGGAATGACTGGCAGGAAATATTCTCTGAAGTTTACGGTGAAAATCTCGACTGGTTCTTCGATCAATGGGTCAACGGAATGGGCGCGCCGTTAATTTCTTTTGAAGATGTTGTAGTTAAACATCGTTGGTCAAAGTGGAGTGTGGAATTAGACATCCAAACCCACGCCGATATTGATTTCCGCTATCTTCTTCCCATCGAAACCACAACAGACGATAGCGAAAGCCAAAAGCATTGGGTTGAGATAAATTCCGCAACCACAGAAATCCACCTCAAGGGTAAAGGCAAACTGACGCAGATTCATGTTGACCCAGACTTTGACGTTTTTCGCGGGCTTTATGGTGGAGAAATTCCCGCAACTCTGGCTTCATTCTTTGGCGATCCTGAAGGAGTGTTTCTAGTTGAAGCTTCGGGGGAAGCCCGCGAGGCATTCCTATCGGGTGCCGAGGGCTTGAAACACGACGATCAGGACATTGTCGAAAACGCGGCGGATATTGAGGACGGGCGTTCTCGCTGGGTGATGGGTGAATGGAAAACTTTGAACAAAATGCCGGAGTATCAGCCTCTGCTCAAGAAAATCGCGGTGGAACTCAGTTCTGGCATGGAAAACAATGCTCCTGCGGCGAATGTTACTGTGAACGGTGTCTTCAGGCTTGAGGACGAGAATGCTGGAGTGATCGTGTTGACTGCCATTGGCGCGGAAGCTGACCCGGTGTCAGGCACGCGGAAACTGCCACACTACGGCAAGTATAGCTACCTCATGTTTGATGGTGACCGGGCGATTGGCAAGGGCATACTACCGCCAACGGGAGAAAATCCTCTGCTGTGGCATAGTAGCCAATATTCGAATATTTCCGAATAGATTAGATTCTGATCTGACTTTTGCAACGGCGAGGCATAGTGCTTCGCCGTTGTTGCTTTTTGTGGAAATGGGCTTGCCCTCTGGCGGTTCTGTGGTTAAATTGAAGTGTGTCGAAGTATTTCCATAGGAAATGAACTGACGGGATGAATGATGAAAAAATTAACTGTTACGCTGTTCCTTGCCTTCTTAACTGTTTGTGCGTCGCCGGTGATGAGAGCGGATGACCCGCGGGATTTACGCCTGCTCTGGGAGGAGGAAGGTCCTTACCCGGATGGCGATTGGGGCGAATACTACTGTTGCATCGGCGATCAGAACGGCGACGGATGCGACGATATTCTCTACACCACAGACCGCTATTTTCCCAATGGGGATACTTTAACAAGTTGGCTCAACGCTGATAATCGCGTCAATCTTCGCTTCTGTTATATGGGAATGCGGGGTAATCCAGACATGCGAATTGGACCCTACCATGATTATGAGAGCATGGGGCGAAAAATTTCGTTTATTGGGGATCTGATTGGAGATGGACCCAATGTATTTGGAATATCTTCATTTATATTTTCTGAAGATTTTCAACCTTCAGATATAGTTTATAAAACCTATATTTATCTTGGTGGTGATGATTTAGATTCAATACCAGACTTTACATTAACCCATTTCGATTCCACACAAAGGTCTTGGTCACGCCTAGTTCCATCAAACGATCATCCTTGTGACATAAATGGTGATGGGTATAATGATCTTCTTATACATTACTATCTTATGGGTGCTGGTCGTTTTCTTCGTGTGTACTATGGTGGCGCTGATTTTGACACGATTCCCGATTTTCAACTTTATAACGGGTCAAACAACTCCCAACCTCGAGAATTTTCCGGTTATGATCTGAACAATGACGGTTATGACGATTTATTGCTTCACGATTTTCACACACATCGTTTTTACTTCGGTGGTTCACCCCCCGACACCATTCCAGATTTAGTAATTTATGACAATCAATTTGCCACAGAAGAACGCCAATATGAAATCACATACATTACTATGGTCCCCGACATCAACGGTGATGGCTATGATGACTGGACGATTGGCATGTTCTTTGGCGGATGGGATTATGGTGAAGCTGAATGGTTGTTTTTGGGCGGAGACAGTCTGACGCTCGAACCTTTTCGTCAACTAGAACCTGCGGAATTTCCACACGGCGCAGGGATTGCCAAAGGTGGAGATGTCAATGGGGATGGTTTGAATGATCTTATAGTAACCAGCCGATATTTTGGCGTGCATGATCTGCGGGTTTACCTCGGCTCACCCTGGGTGGATGAGGAGCCAGTATATGCAATAACTGCAATGCCGGATGAGATTCCAAGTCTGGCAAATATGTGGATGGCGAACAATGCGCATGGCGATTTCAACGGTGATGGAGTTGCAGACTTTTTCCTCAATGCTGGCGGCGGTTACGGTAGCGAAATGAACCGCAAATTGGCGATTTATCTTGGCAATCCTCACTGGCATCTAGGGGTTGCGGACGATGAAGCTCATCAGCCGCCTGCAAAGCTATCCATGTCTGTGTCGCCTAATCCGTTTAACTC
>CAZQAE010000162.1:0-2928 GCA_964591275.1 uncultured bacterium
ATTGCCACGATCTTCGAGAGTTACCCCCAGATAAGTGGAATAGATAAGGTATGATCCTGTTCAATAAAAGATGGAAAAAAAGGCGTCACTTCCCCCGTCCAAACTTGGCTGGTATCCTTCCCGGGTAGGGAAATCCGCCGATGCCGTATAGCCGGTTACATAGATCTTCTCAGCAGAAAGAGCAATTCCATAACCTTCGTCCTCACCGCTACCCCCCATATAACTGGAATAATCAAGTGTACCTCCATCGGAAGATAGAATAGTTATAAATATATCCGTTCCTCCGGCAAAGCTTGCCTGATACGGGTTCACGGTGGGGAAGTCGGAAGAAGAGGTGCTCCCGCAGAGATATGCTGAACCATCCGAATCAACCGCGATCGAGTAACCGTAATCGTTATCGGCACCTCCCAGATAGGTGGAGTAAATAATCTCTGATCCGGAAGTGGTGAATTTCGTAACGAAGGCGTCGGCACTCCCATTCCACCCCGATTGATAAGCTGAAGCGGTGGGAAAATCTCCGGAAGATGTGTTTCCGCAGACATAGGACAATCCACCGGAATCAACGGCAATCGCCCAACCGTAGTCATCATTCGCCCCTCCCAGGTAGGTGGAGTAGTTAAAATGAAATGGCTCGTCCTGGGGCAACACCGAGAGTGGGAACGACACCAGGATTAAGACCATTGAGATAATAATAAATGTATGTTTTTCCATCGAAATACCCAGGTAAAGACACCAACCTTGTGGGAGGGGTTCGCGAACCCGGTTACCCGACCCCAACCCGTAGTTGTCAGTCATGTCCCACAGTTACTTTAGTGAAATTTTCAAACAAGAACTTAATGCCCGCGGCGCAAACTCGTAGCGGCAACTTTAAAACTGCCATTAGTGGCGACCTGAAGGTCGCCTCTACGAGCGCTATTAAAATTATGAAGCAACAAAGTGCCATTAGAAATATACCATATAATTTATAGCGGGACCTATAAATTATATCGAATTTCTCCGTGCAAAATCACCCCATTCCAATTATATTAATTTACCACTTCTAAATTCCCTCGAATAATTGAAAAGATACGATAATATTTTTGCCAATGTTGCTCAATAGAATGATGTTAGTCGTTGTTCAAAACTATAAAGTAGCGAACCCCGATTTTATCGGGGTAGACTCCGTAAGCTAATTTACTGCTTCAGAATTTCTACGAACATAGTTACTATTGTACCCGCACCGTATCTTCTGGGGGGGACGGACTTTAACGATCTTTAACGTTTTTTCTTTTTAACGTTTTTATTTTTCAACGTTAGCGCCAAAGGCGCTAAGTCCTATGAGAAATCACTGGCAGACTCTCCGCACCACGATCAGAAATATCGGCTCTCTCTTGTTTGTTCTGGGAGGGTTCCTATTAATTTCAGCAGCCGCGGGTGTGACCTTAGGGGAATACAGAACCGATCTTCTCACGGTTTTCGCCTTTATCATCCCGGGAATTATTTCCATCCTGCTGGGAATTGCCGCCCGCACTTATCTTCCCCCCGGAGATTTAAACCGTATCCAGGCGATGCTGGTCTGCAGTCTGGGCTGGATTGTTTTTTCTTTGATCGGAGCGATCCCATTTGTAATAGCGCTTGATGCCTACTATCTGGACGCTGTGTTTGAAACCATGAGTGGTTTTACCACTACCGGAATCACGGTTTTTAGCAGTCTTGACCAGATGCCCAGAAGTATCCTCTTCTGGAGAAGCCTTACTCAATGGGTCGGAGGGGTAGGAATATTGACTTTCTTTCTGGCCATAAGTTTCCAGGGAGGAAATACTCACCGTCTCTTCGGGGCGGAAAGCCATAAAATAGATGCGGGCCGACCGGTGCCGGGCGTGGCTAATACCCTGAAGATCATCTGGGGAATATATATCCTCTTTACAGTAATAATCGGCCTGGGACTGCTGATCTCCGGGATGGGATTATTTGACAGCGTCTGTCATACCCTCACCACTCTCTCAACCGGGGGATTTTCGCCCCATGATGCCAGTATCGGATATTTCCGGCAGGCCGGTTATCCTCATTATATCGCCATCGAATACATAATAATCCTGGGGATGCTGCTGGGAGGTACTAACTTTCTTATCCATTATCGCCTGTTCAGAGGACAGCTCAAAGCTATATTTGATAACACAGAGATGCGTTATTGGATTGGTTTTATAGCGATCTTCATCATCATTATTCTCGGAGAGAGGATTGTGCATATCCAGGGAGTAACAATCTCAGGCCCGGAGAATAGAGGCTATCTACAGATATTGGAGAGAAACTTCAGAACTGTATCATTCCAGGTTATCTCTATCATCACTACCACAGGTTTCTCCACCCGGGATATCGGAGCTCCCTACTTCGGAACAGTAGCCCGACAGCTATTCCTGGTTATGATGGTAATCGGAGGATGTGTCGGCTCTACTGCGGGAGGATTTAAGATACTCCGCGCGGCAATAATGATCAGATCAGTACGGCGGGAGGTCTTTCGCCTGCGGGCTCCCCGGAGTGCTGTCTCAAGCATTATCGTCGACGGCAAACCGGTCAATGTAAATGAGGTCCGGCGGGTGGGAGCATTATTCTTCGCCTGGATTACTCTCCTGGCAGCCGGAGGAATTATCACGGCGATCTTATCGAATCTACCGGCTCTGAACTCCTTCTCCGGTATGTTCAGCGCTCTGGGGAATATAGGTCCATGCTTCATCCCCGGATCCGAAATTCCCCACCTGCACCCGGTAATTAAGATAACCTATATCTTCGGGATGCTGGCCGGACGACTGGAGATCATCCCGGTCCTGCTTCTTTTCAGCAGACGGGCCTGGAGGACATAAGAAGTTGAAAGTGCCTAAAGTAGAGAAAAGTTGAAAGTGCCTAAAGCTTGAAATGCGCTTCAGCCAGAGGCTGATCCGCCTCCGGCGG
>CAZQAE010000163.1:0-1093 GCA_964591275.1 uncultured bacterium
AGTGGGCGATAGTAAGGAGCCTAGGGGAGAGAAGGACGTTAAAGAATAACGACGTTGAAGCATAAGAACGTTAAAAAGAAAGGACGTTGAAGATCGTCTCTTTCCATTCGTGTAGCTTCGAAGTTTTAAAAGGGTCCGAGGTAGAGGGATAAATCATAGTAATCCGTGAAATCCATGGACTGAAAAGAAGCCGGGGCGGGGGAGAAAAGAGGAACATCGAACTTCGAACGTTCAACGTCCAACTTCGAACGACAAGGCCGAGGTAGAGGGATCAATCAGAGTAATCCGTGAAATCCGTGGACTGAAAAGGGGCCGAGGCGGAGGAGAAAAGATGAACGTCGAACGTCCAACTTCGAACGACAAGGCCGAGATAGAGGGATCAATCAGAGTAATCCGTGAAATCCATGGACTAAAAAGGGGCCGAGGTAGGGGGAGATCTTGTGAATTTTGCGCTTTTCTTGACCCGCCATAGCTCAAAGAGCGATGGCTGGTTTGCGGCTAATAAAAGGGGCCGAGGCAGGGGGAGCTTTTCAATCTCATCCCTTTTTGCGGCTATATAAAGACCGGGACCAGGAGAAAACGTTATGTATAAGATTGTCAATAAATCATACCCCAGGATCGATGGAAGAGAGAAGGTTACCGGCCGGGTAAAGTTCGGCGCCGATCTGAACTTCGATCAGCAGCTCCATGCTAAAACTCTGCGCAGCCGCTATCCTCACGCCCGGATCGTCGCTATTAACACGGAAGAGGCCGAAAAACTTCCCGGTGTAAGAGCGGTCATTACCGCCCGGGATATCCCGGGCCAAAACGAGATGTGGGGGATGTTTCCGGTCCTGGCCGAAGAGGAAGTAAAGTATATCGGCGATGGAGTGGCGGTGGTGGCGGCCGATAGCATAGCTCTCGCCGAGGCGGCGGTGAAGTTGATCGATGTAACCTATCAGGAACTGCCCGGTCTGGTAACTCTTGAAGCGGCGATGGCGCCGGACGCTCCCCGGGTTCATCCGGAGGCGGAAGATAATCTGATCCCGCACTCATACCACCGGCTCCGGGTCGGTGACGTGGAGGAGGGGTTCGCGGAGGCGGATCTGGTCAT
>CAZQAE010000163.1:1193-2874 GCA_964591275.1 uncultured bacterium
ATGATGATGATGGCGGCCCGGGCCGCGGTTTTAGCCCGGAAGACCGGACGGCCGATAAAGATGGTTCTCACCCGGGAGGAGAGCCTGCTGGAAAGCTGCAAGCGCCATCCGTTTTTAGCCCACTATAAAATCGGGGCCAAAAAAGACGGCACAATCACGGCGCTTAAAAGTGAAGTCTCCGTGCAGGGCGGCGCTTATAATAATAAGGTGGAGTTTTTGGACTGGCGCGGCTCCATCCACGCTGCCGGACCTTACGCAATCCCAAATATCATGACCGATATCCGGGGGTTCTTTACCCACACTATCTATGGAGGGGCCTACCGGGGATTTTCCGCCCCCCAACTGGTCTTCTGCCACGAATCGCTGATCGATGAACTGGCGGAAGAGCTGGGACTCTCCCCGAAAGAGATCAGGTTAAAGAATTGCCTGAAGATCGGCGATACAATGCCCAGCGGACAGATCCTCACCGAAGGCTGGATCCCGGCTTGCCTGAAGGAACTGATCGAGGATACTTGCCGGCGTGCGGAGTATGACCAAAAAATCGAAGAGTTCGCGCTCGCCAACCGCAGTCCCTCCCCGATGAAGAAGGGGATCGGGATGTCCATCACCTTCCGGGGGGCCGGACTGGGGGGAGAAGGGATCGATACCGCCAGCGCCGTCCTCACCATCAATAAAGACGGCAGCGTAAATCTGCAGAGCGGATTGATCGAGATGGGACAGGGGATGCGGACCGCTCACGGACAGATCGCCGCCGAGACCCTGGGCATCTCGATGGAGCGGATCACCTTCTCCAATACCGACACCCTGGTGACCATGGACAGCGGAGCTACGGTCGCTTCCCGGGGAACCTTAGCCGGAGGGAAACCGGTATTGCTGGCCGCCCGGGAGTTGAAGGAGCGCCTGCACGGAGTAGCCGCCGATCTCCTGGCCTGCGATCCGGCCGATCTGATCAGCAAAGATGACATTATCCGGTCCCGGACACATCCGAACCTGGAAGTCTCTTTTGAAGAAACAGTCCGGGTTGCTTTAAAAGAGCGGGGACTCTCTCTGAGCGCCCAGGGCTGGTTCAACCCGGGTCCGGTCGACCTCGACCCGGAGACAGGGCAAGGGGGAGCCTATCCTACCTACTGCTATGGCTGCGCCATAGCAGAGATAACGGTCGATACCGGGACCGGCAAGATCAACCTGGATAAGATCACCGCCACTTATGACGTGGGAACCGCCATCAACCCCCAACTGGTGGAAGGGCAGCTTAACGGGGGAATTCTGCAGGGGATGGGGTTTGGACTGATGGAAGAGTTCTCGGGGAAAGATGGCTTTCTCAAGACACTGAACTTCGATGATTACCTGATGCCCGGGGCGATGGATATGCCCGAACTGGATGTAGAGCTCCTGGAGACCGATGATGATATCGGGCCGTATGGAGCCAAGAGCGCCGGCGAGCTGGGGGTGGAGCTGGTCGCGCCCGCCATCGCCAACGCGCTCCGCCAGGCCACCGGACGGAGGGTTCGGGAGACACCGCTGAATTTGGAAAGGGTGTTATTGGGAAGAGCCTTGCAGAAGTAAAAATATTTTAACCACGAAGATCACGAAGTACACGAAGTTGTTTGAAAAAAAGTAAGATATATAATCTATTTACAAGTTTCACTTCGTGACCTTCGTGTTCTTCGTGGTTAAATAA
>CAZQAE010000164.1:0-2754 GCA_964591275.1 uncultured bacterium
TTTCCAGGATTTCCATGGCGTGTGCAAGACCGGTGACTTCATTTCCAAGGTCAGGATCAATCCCGGTTACCAATTTATCGGTCTTTTTACCCATGTCCAAAAGGGGAAAATCGCCTAAAACAAGATACCTTCGAATCACACTTTCCAATTCACGAACGTTTCCATGCCAATTATAATTATATAAAACATCCATAATTTTTCCGGGTATGGCCGGTGTTTCTTTACCCTTTCGGTATGATTGAAGGAAATGCTCGATGAGCAAAGGGATGTCCTCTTTTCGTTCTCTTAAGGGGGGCAAGTTTATGGGAATTACACTGATCCGGTAATAGAAATCCTCCCGCATCAATCCCTTTTCAACCATTTCTGAAGGTATCTTGTTGGTAGCAAAAAGGATACGGACGTCAGATTTTCTGGCGCTGGTATCACCCACAGGAGTATATTCTCTGGTTTCAACCATCCGCAGTAATTTGACCTGCATATTCAGGCCGATCTCGCAGACTTCATCCAGAAATAATGTTCCCTGGTTGGAAGCATGCAAGTAACCGTTTTTGTTAACATCCGCACCGGTAAAGGCGCCTTTGCGATGTCCGAAAAACTCACTTTCAACCAGGTTTTCAGGAATAGCTCCGCAATTGACGGGCACAAAAGCTTTATTATTACGATTGCTCATATCATGGATGGACCTTGCGACCAGCTCCTTGCCTGTCCCGGACTCACCCAGGATAATAATGTTTGCATCGGTTGCAGCAGCCTTTAGGATGAGTTCATAGACCTTCTGCATGGGAGCGCTTTTTCCGATAAGGCGGCCAAACCGGTAATGTTCTTTAATGGAAGACCTGAGCTTGGTATTCTCTCTTCGGATATTTTCGGCTTCTTCCTGAATAGCCGCTTCTCGAAGCACGTCATGGGTAATATTTCTTGTAGCGGCGAGGATTGCCGGTCTGGTTTTCCAGTTAATCACTTTGATGTTGGTAGATATCCAAATTTTTCTGTTATCTTTGGTAACACAAATTCCCCGTTGTAAAGGTTCAAGATCTCCGTGGTTCTCTCCGGACTCAAAAACCCTGGCAAATAACTCCCTGTATTTGCCTTCAAAGAATTGAACAATTTTTATTCCAACGAGCTCTTTAGGGTCAGAATAGCCGAGCATTTCGGCAAATGAATTGTTTGACAGCAGGATTTTTCCGTCTTGAACCAGGATAACGCCATCAGGCGACAGCTCAACCAGTCTCTCAAACCTTGCTCGTTCTTCTTCCAGAGCGCTTTCGGCCTTCTTGCGGTCTTTTATTTCTCCCTTGAGCTCTTTAGCGTAGATTATTGACTGTTCATAAGCAATTTTTAATTCTTTAATCTTATGTTCAAGATCTTGAAAAGTTGGCTTTTTGGCCATTAGGACATCCTCCGGGTATACAGTCGTAATCTCCTGAATATTTATAAATCTTCGAGTATTAAATTTCGAAGTTTACCTTCGGCTTGATCTCGTTTACTCAGGGTAAAACCGGACAGTGAACTATCCTCAGTCGAACCCACCTCTGATTTTATTTCCAAAATTTCATCTATATTTTCCAGGAATACGTCTACCACATCAGGATCAAAATGCTGTCCGCGCTCTTTTTTGATAATTTCAAGAGCAATTGCCACAGGGTAGGGCTCCTTGTAAGGGCGTTTGGACGTAAGGGCGTCAAAAGTATCCGCAAGGGCAACAATCCTGCCGACCAGGGGAATTTTATCCCCGGAAAGGCCCCGGGGATATCCCTTGCCATTCCATTTTTCATGGTGGGAAAGTGCTATCTGCTCCGCAACCTGTAATATTTTTGCTTTAGAATTGCCCAGTATTTTTGCCCCTATGGTTGTATGTGTTTTCATTAAATCAAATTCTTGGTCTGTCAATTTCCCCGATTTCAGCAAGATATGATCAGGGGTTCCAATTTTACCCACATCATGCATTGGAGCGGCATATCGTATGCTTTTAACTTCATCTGGCGGCAACCTGAGTTTTTCGGCCAAAAGGGCACTGTAACGGCTCATACGAAGGATGTGGTCGCCCGTGTCTTCATCTTTGTACTCGGAGGCTAGTACAAGTCGGTGAATAGTATCCAAATAAGCTTCCTGTAATTCCCGATAGGTAGCTTTTAATTCTGAGACAGTCTTGTTTAGGTCATTCGCGTATTTTGTAAGTTGCCGATTGGCTGCTTCAAAATCTTTTTGGTTTTGTTTTGCGGTTTTGTAGACCTTAGCAAGATCTTCGGCATATTTTATCAGTTGTTCAGTAATAGAATAACCGGGAGAAAAGCTATTTATCTCCATGAAAGTGTTCCTTTTATGTTACGGGCGATTTTTTTATGCTCACACTGAATCTCGGACAGCTACCTATCCCAAAACCTCTTCCACCTTCCTGATCAAATCCAGAGGACTGAAAGGTTTGGTAAAATAATCGTTCGCACCGGCATCCATTCCTCTTTTTACATCTTCCACATCGCTTTTGGAAGTTAACATGATTATGGTGCATGCTTTGGTTTCAGGGTCGTTCTTTAAAATCCGGGTGGCTTCAACTCCGTCTATTTTCCCGGGCATCAAGACGTCCATGATAATCAGGTCAGGTGTTTCAGCCTTCACAATCTTAATGGCTTCTTCCCCGTTTTTTGCTTGAAGGATCTGGTAATCTTCAACCCTAAGGGTAATTTCCACCAACTTTCTAATTTCTTCATGGTCATCCACGATGAGAATCTTTTTCATTATTTTTTCCTCCATTTT
>CAZQAE010000165.1:0-2685 GCA_964591275.1 uncultured bacterium
ATCCTTCATACCTCATACCTCATACTTTTTACTTTGCTCATGGTGTCCATTCGTCAGCGCCGATGTCCCAGCCTGCGCCGTATGGACGCGGATCGCCGTCGAAATCGAAGTCCACGAAGCCAGGGCCTATATAATCCGGCACAGGATCAATGCCGGTGTCGATACATGGACTGTCGCTCTGAAGGTGAAAATCTCCGCTGTCTGGATTTACGAAAAGCGGGTAGGTCACTTCACTGCTCCTTATGCTTCCTGCGCCAAATCATAAGCCTTTTGTATGGCAGGCAGGTCTTTTTTCATTAGCTCAAATCTAAATTCGACCGCCCCTTACGGCGCGGTTTAAGGGAGTAAGGGTTAAGTGTTTAAGTGATTTTTCAGTCCCGGGAACATCGGAATCCGAAGTAGTTGAACCCATACGCAGGATAATTCCCGTACCGGTACGACGCGCGCAGGCCCCGAGGAGCGTTGAACCAGCCACCGCCGCGAAGAACGCGATCCGTACCGGTATCCGGGCCTTGCGGATCGGCGGGCCAGGCGTCCGGTAAATACTCGTCATAATAATTCCAAAGGAACCAGTCGTTCACCCATTCACAAACGTTGCCCGCCATGTCGTGCGCGCCGTAGGGGCTGCGGCCATCAGTCGTCTGATACGCGCCGCCGTCAAAATAACCTACCGGCGTCGTGCCGTTGTCAAAGGGATCGCCTGAATTGTACCAATTCGCAGCGTTGGCGATCCAGGCGTCGCCCCAGGGATAGATGTAATGCTCCGCCGCCCCCTTGGCCGCCTTTTCCCACTGCGCTTCCGTGGGGAGGCGCTTGCCCTGCGCCTCGCAATAAGCCTTTGCACCGTACCAGGTCACCTCCACCAAAGGGTGATCTTCAAAACCCGCGTCCGCAGACCAGACGCCGCCGGATTCGCTGAGGCGCAAGTATGAACTACCGGCAAGCACGCACTCGTATCCGCTGCAGTCGTTTCCGTGCCAAGTCAAAAACTCCGCGTAGCTTTCGTTGGTCACTTCGTATGTGTCGATATAATACGCGGAGAGCCAGACCTCGTGGCGAGGTGATTCATAAAAATAGCAATCTACGTCCTCCGGCTCGCAGCCCATCTGGAAATCACCTTCGGGCACGAAAACTTCGTCGTCGTCGGGATTCCCTGTCGTGGTGGTTGTTGAGGTCGTCGTGACGATTGTCGTTGTGGTTGTGGCCGAAGTATTGTCCAGGGAACAACGAAACCCGAGGTAGTTGACCGTGAGGTCAGGGTCGTCCCCGCTCCGATACGATGCGCGCAGACCGCCGCCGCCGCTGCTCCAGCCACCGCCGCCCAAAACACGAGTCGTACCGGAATCTGGACCTTGCGGATCAGCGGGCCAGGCGTCCGGTAAATACTCGACATAATAGTCCGAAAGGTACCAGTCATTCACCCATTCCCAAACGTTGCCAGCCATGTCGTGGACGCCGTAGGGACTACGACCGTCCGTCGTCTGATATTCACCGCTATGATTGCTGCCATCGTAGTACCCCACCGGCGTTGTCCAGGGATAATCACCCGTTTCAAAGGGATCGCCTGAATTGTACCAATTCGCAGCGTTGGCGATCCAGGCGTCGCCCCAGGGATAGATGTAATGCTCCGCCGCCCCCTTGGCCGCCTTTTCCCACTGCGCTTCCGTGGGGAGGCGCTTGCCCTGCGCCTCGCAATAAGCCTTTGCACCGTACCAGGTCACCTCCACCAAAGGGTGATCTTCAAAACCCGCGTCCGCAGACCAGACGCCGCCGGATTCGCTGAGGCGCAAGTATGAACTACCGGCAAGCACGCACTCGTATCCGCTGCAGTCGTTTCCGTGCCAAGTCAAAAACTCCGCGTAGCTTTCGTTGGTCACTTCGTATGTGTCGATATAATACGCGGAGAGCCAGACCTCGTGGCGAGGTGATTCATCGGCTCCGCAATCTCCGTCCTCCGGCTCGCAGCCCATCTGGAATGAGCCTTGCGGTATATGAACCATTTCGGATGTATCGTCGTCCATATCGTCATCAAGGTCATCGTCCACGTCATCGTCCACGTCGTCGTCAACATCGTCGTTCAAGTCATCGTCCACATCATCGTCCGCATCGTCGTCCGCGTCATCGTTGAGATCGTCATCGGTATCATCGTCTGCGTCATCGTCGAGATCGTCGTCCCCGCATGGATTCGGATCGCAAGTTGTGTCCGGCCCCTGCCAAGAGCCGGAACAGTCGTCGTATGTCGTTACGGAGCAGGTCCCATCGACGCAGCAGGCTCCGTATTCAGTTGCCACATCGTCATCGGCGTCGTCGTCAACATCGTCATTCACATCGTCGTCGGTAGCTGCATCAGCAGAATCATCGTCGTCGTCTCCGCCACCGCCGCACGCAATAGAAAAAGAAAGAAGGCAAAATAAAACCAATATCCAAAATATTACTGGGGTTCGCATTTCAATCTCCTTTTGAATCTTCATGGAATCTTAAAAGTGCCAACGGTAATTAGCAAGCCTCGGAAAGTGGGATTAATTACATGTGGGGGTACCGTTGTCTGCTCCTGTTCCAGATGGCGCAAACACCGTATGGGGGAACTATTCCTAGAATCTCATGGGCTGGAGTGATTCAAGCTGATCCGTCAATGGCCCCTCACGGATCGTGTGGTTTATGACTGAAGAAATCATTTCACCGACC
>CAZQAE010000166.1:0-2547 GCA_964591275.1 uncultured bacterium
AACGAACGTGCTGGCGCCGTCCATTGCGCCAAAGAAGTCCGCCTGCTTCTCGATGGACTGGCGCCGTTTTCTTGCCTGTGACTCGTCTATCAACCCGGCATTCAGGTCCGCGTCGATGGCCATCTGCTTTCCGGGCATGGCGTCAAGGGTGAAACGGGCGGCGACTTCGGCAATGCGCGTGGCGCCTTTAGTGATTACGACGAAGTTGATGATGACCAGCACCATGAACACGATGACGCCCACGATGTAATTGCCTCCCACGACGAACATGCCGAAGGCCTCGATGACTTTTCCGGCGGCGTCCGATCCTTCGGCACCCCGAAGGAGAATGAGCCTGGTGGTGGCGACGTTGATCGCCAGGCGAAATAACGTGGCGATCAGCAACATCGTGGGAAAGGATGAGAAATCCAGGGGACTTTTCGTGTAGAGCGAAACGAGCATGACCAGCAGCGCCAGGGCGATAGACATGGTCAGCAACATATCCATCAACATGGGTGGAACCGGAAGGACCATAATAATGACAATGCCCACCATGGCCAGCGCCAGCACTATGGTTGAAGTTTCGGTTCCTTTGTTCAGGGTATTATCAGCCGGACTCATGCAGTACCTCTGTGGCTTTTCGTTGTGAAAATGAATGCGAGAACCTCGGCGACCACGCGAAATAGATCGCCGGGGATTTGGTCGCCTAATCGGCAACGATCATAAAGACTTCGCGCCAGCGGCTTTCTTTCGATGACCGGAACGTCGGCCCGCTCAGCCTCTTTTCTGATTTGGAGGGCGATGAGACCCTTGCCTTTCGCCGTGACCACGGGGGCCGGATCAATCCCTTGTCGATAACGCAATGCCACGGCGAAGTGCGTCGGATTTGTGATGACCACGTCGGCCTTGGGAACTTCCTGCATCATTCGCCTCTGAGCCATCTCCATTTGGATGCGGCGGATTCGGCTTTTGACCTTCGGATCGCCTTCCGTGTTTTTAAACTCGTCTTTGACCTCCTGCTTGGTCATCTTCTGCTGCTTAAGGTAAGTGTATTTTTGATAGGTGTAATCAATGACCGCCAGTACCGCCAAAGCAATCATGACGCGCACCACGATCATGTATGATACATCCCAGAACTGAATGAAAATCGAATGAGGATCAAGCTCCGTCAGTCCCATCATCCGCTGCATCTGCGATTTGATAACGTAATAGACGATCAGGGCCACCAGGATGATCTTGGCGATTCCCTTAATCGTTTCAAACAGAGATTTTACGCCAAACAATTTTTTGATGCCGGATATGGGGTTCAGCTTTTTCAAACTCGGTGTTATCGCCTTGGTGGATACGAGAAATCCGAATTGCGCGAGGTAGGACGACACACCGACAATCATCAAGACAATGAAGAGTGGCAAAAGGGCTTTGATGGCCTGCCAAATATATGGCGTGACCACCTGCAACAAAGTTTCGGGCAGAATCTCCGTGGTCCCCAGGGAACTGTAGGACATCGCGAGGATCGATTCCAGATGCGACCATATCCATCCGCCGGAATAGATGAACACGATCACCGAGGCCGCAAGGATCGCTACCGTTGGGATCTCCTGAGACTGCGCGACGCTGCCCTCCTCGCGGGCCTGCGAAAGCTTCCGCGCTGTAGGAGATTCTGATTTGTCTTGTTGATCGTCATCGGCCATTTAGGGATCTGTCTTTCTATCCGGGCATGGCGGACCGAAGAACCAACCAAAAATTTTCTTCGGCTTCGCTGAAAATAGTCACTATCACAGCAACAACAAAAGGCGCGGACATGGCCAGTACTATCAAACCCAGCGCAATGGTTACGGGAAAAGCGACAAAGATTACGTTCATTTGGGGAAAGGTTCTGGCCATCAATCCCAGTCCAACTTTTGCGAGCAGCAGAACGATGATCCACGGCGCTCCCACGCGTACGGTGTTGGTAAATATCTCGCCGCCAATTTGGATGAAGCAATCCATTCCGCCGACGCGCAATACAGCCTCGCCCGGCGCCAGGATCATGAAACTGTTGATGATCCCCTGGACAAAATGCTGATAAAGCCCACTGACAAGAAAAATTAAAGAAGCTGTCAGCATGAGAAAGTTGCTGATCAGCGACACCTGCGCGCCCGTTTGGGGATCAATCACGTTGGCCAGGGTCAGGCCCATTTGAAAGCCCGCCATGGTGCCGGCGAAACTGACGGCTTCCATGGCGAACCTGATGGTGAATCCCATCGCCAAACCGAGAAATATCTCACCGATCATCGCCAGAATAAGCGGCGCCAAATCCTTTGGAATCGAGGTGACGGAGGGTCCAAAAACCATAAAGGCGATCAGCGTCAGGGAGGCGCCGAGTCCGACCCGAACCACGGACAACACGCGCTCGGAACCAAACACGGGCAAAGTCATGACAAGGGAAAGAACGCGGCACAACATCAGCAAAAACAAAATGACGCTATCAGGAGAAAATTTCAGAAACATCAGGTCGCGCCTTTATTTTCCGAGATAAAGCGGGAATGAAGTGAGCATTCTAATCGTAAAATCCAGCATGGCGGTCAT